>CAWDQK010000050.1:0-79290 GCA_963804395.1 uncultured Verrucomicrobiae bacterium
AATTGAACGCGCAAGCGCCTCGGAGGACACCCGAATCCTGATCGTCACGGTCCGAAACACCGGGCCGACGATCCCGGCGGAGGAGATTCCCTTGCTGTTTGAGGCCTTCCACCGGGGATCGGCGGCCCGGACGAGCCGCAGTCCGGGGGCCGGCCTCGGTTTGACGGTGAGCCGTCGCATTGCCCGGGCGATGAAGGGCGACCTGACGGTTCAGAGCAGCGAAGGAGTCACGGAATTCACGCTTCGCGTGCCGCTCCAGCCGGCCGCCCACCCGCAGCCGATTCTCGCGTCCGGAAACAGCCGTCCGCCGATGAAGGTGTCCCGGGCGCTCGCGGTGGAAGACGAGCAGTACAACCGCCTGGTGCTTGGCCACACCTTCGGTCAGCTGGGCTACACCGTGGACTGGGCGGCGGATGGCAAGACCGCCATCAGCATGGCGCTCGAAGGCCATTACGATCTTATCTTCACTGATTGGGAGCTTCCGGACATCCCGGGCCCGGAAGTCGCCCGCCGCATCCTCGCCAGCCTTCCCGATCCCAAGCCGCCGATTATCGCAGTCACGGCCTACGCCACGCAGGATCGCATCCGCGCCTGTTTCGAAGCGGGAATCGCCGGCGTGGTTACCAAGCCCGTGACGCGGGGGAAGATGGAGTCGGCCATCAAGGCCCTTGGATCGACTCTGCGGGCCAAGCAGTCCCTCGACGTCACGCGCAGCGTCTGCGACGTGACCCCGCTGCAGCGGTTTGGCGAGCCGGCCACCGTAATTGCTGAATATCGTTCGTCACTGTTGCAGCGCTGGGAACGGGTGGTCTTCACCTTGGATGTGCAGGAAGCCACCGCAGCCTACGAGATTCACAGCCTCCGCGGGCAGGCGCTCGTCGTCAACGCAACGGGGCTGGCTGAACAGCTCGCGCTGCTGGAATCCGCCGCCCGGGAGGAGCGTTGGGACGATGCCGGCCGCCTGCGCGGACCCGTTGAGCACGAGCTTACGCTGGTGGCCGATGCGCTGGATCAGCTCGGCCTCAAACGGCCGATGTCCCCCGGGTAGCTGGTTTCAGAAAGAGTGTGGCCGCGCGTTCCTAAGAAACAGCCCGCACTGTAGCCGGCCGCGTTGAGGCCGGCCGAACCCGCCGGGGTCGGCGCCCCCGGCTACAGGTTTCCTCCCGTCGCGAGCAAAACCGAGTTTTGCATTTTGGGCTCGCAAGTAAATCGCCGCCGATTTGCCAGCCCGAAAGGACGCGCCCCGGCGCGTGTGGACACTGCCAACCAGAACACGATGAAAATGTCGCGGCTCCATGGCGCCGCCTGCGCCCCGGGGCCATTCTCAGGGAATTTCCTTGATGGGGCGGTTTGAGCCCGGGTTGACGAAGCCCTTGCGGACCGCGTAGAGCGTCAATTCCTGGTCGTTGCGGATTCCCAGCTTTCCCTTGAGCGAGTTGTGGTGCTTGTAGACCGCATTCTCGCTCATGCCCAGAATGCTGGCCGTTTCCGGTACGGAGAGACCCTGGGCGACGCAGCGGAGGACCGCCTGCTCGCGCTCGCTCAGGATCTTGGCGAAAAAATCCGGATGCGCCGACATCGCCGCCCGCATGCGTTGAATCTTCGGGCTCAGAAAGCCCGCCCCGCCCAGCACCGTGTCGATCGCCGTTTCCAGCAGCTTGAGATCGTCGCTCTTGTGCACGAATCCGGCCACGCCGCAGCGCAGCGCGCGATAAAGAATGACGTCCTGGTTCACCGAACTCAGGACAATGATCCGCAAATCCGGGTACTGGCTGGTTGCGCCCTCGATCCACTCGATGGCGTTGCCATCCGCCAGCTCCAAATCGACGACGACCAGCCTGACTCCGCTGATCTTGTCCGCAAACGAGGCGAGCTTTGCCAGCGAATCGGCCTCGATGATCTCGCATCGCTTGAGGTGGCTGCGCACGTGGTTTGCGATCAGCCCCCGGACCAGGGAATGGTCCTCGATCAGCAGCACGGTGATGCCACGATCATCCGGCTTGGTCATCGTTTTTCCTCTCCCGATCCTAGTGGCCGCTTCTCCTCCGGCGCGCCGGTCCGCCGGAAGCGTTCACCCGCGTTTCATCCCACGACTCGCCAGTTGGTTGGTGCATGGAGACCAGGGCTAAGCAGTGCTGGCGAAGGGTCAAGAGCAGCCGGCGGAACTGCCCGGAGATCCGTGCAACCCAGCCCTGATTTGACCGGCGCCAGTCCAGTCTTGCTTGGCTGCTGCGGAGCGACTTGTTCCTGGCGGCTGGCGGCCCGCCCCTGAACGGATCGTCAGCTTATTGCAGGAAGGGCCGTTCGGGAACCAGGAACGGATTCGCATGCAATCCGGATGAGGCAAGCAGATCGAAAAGACGGCGTCCGGGCGGAATGGAGTCTTCAATCTCATCAAGCCATTCGATGAGCTTGAGGATGGCGAGCGGCTTCTCAAAAACCTTGCATCCGAATTCCTTCGCCCGTCGCCTGTCCGGTTCGGTCCAGCTTTCTGAAATCACCGCCAGATGCGGGAGCCTGCACTTCTTCTCGATCAGCTGCTGGACGAAATCGATGCCGTTGGCCCGCAGCATCTGGATGTCGGAAATAATCAGGTCAGCGCAAATGGCTTCCTCCGGGCAGGGATACTGCTGGACGGCGTTGAGCGGACAGACCCCCGGATTCAGATAGGAGAATACCTCATAGTCTCGACGATTGAGGATTGCCCACATCTGCCGTCGGGAATCCGCCTGATCGTCGAAGATTAATGCGCGGCGCCTCATGCTGGGTCTTTCTTCGTAGAATCCAGTATCTAGAGCCGGGGAATATCATCAAATGCCGCCGGGGGACAGTAATGGGACTTATCGAGGGATGGTGCCATATTAGCCGGAACATCTCCCTGCGCGGCAGCGGCGCAACCAAAGTGGCACGGTTCTCCCGACCCGTGTTTTGAAGTCACGGGTCGGGAGACCCATGCCACCCGCATTTCAGGCATTCCTTTGTTTCGGGGATCTTCATGTCGAACGTTTACCTACCTGTAGCGCCGGCCCGCGGCGCGATGAGTGCGTTCTTGGCCTCAGCAGCTTCAGAGAAGGAGGCAGCAGCCGGCGTGCCGCTGACCGGCATTCGCGGCGGCTGGTTCGGCAAACATCTGTTTTCATTTATCGCGAATTCGGAGGACGATCACACGATTCTAATTCCTGTTTTCGATACGCAGCATCGAGCGCCGCATCCCGCTTTGCTGCCCACGCTTTCACAGTCTCCGCATCTGGAGGAATGCCATATCCGTTTCTATGCGAAACGCGGATGATCCAAAATGCGGTGGACAAATAGTAGATTCCAAAGACAAGCGGGAATAAGGTAGACAACCAGAAACCGATTGGTTCGTCGATCCGTGAGAACGTCGCCCCAGTGCCATGATCGATCGAAAATCTGGCTTTCCCTTTGAGTAGGGATGAAGCGGCGATATAGAGCAAAAACCCCCCGAGAGCCATCCTACCGCAGATGAGCAGACCAGTTAAAGCGAGCGTCCGACGCTTGGAATCTCCATTGGCTCTCTCCGCATTCATTTTTTGCTATGCCGACCGCTACCAGCCTGCCATGAGGCGGGCCGGCGTGACTCGCGCGCATGCACGAGGCATGACCGACGGCCGAATTGGCAGCGCTGGTTAGGCTTTTTTTTCTGTATATTGTTAACGTCTATCGTTTGAAGAAGTCCCCGAAAGGTGCCAAATCCGACGTGGACCAACCTCCATCCTGACTGAAGTCCATTTGGAAAAGCTCCTCACGACCTGATGGCAACGGTGTCAGGCGCAGGACTACCCGATCTGCAGTGCGAGAGACGACGCTGAATGCGTACAAACGATGCTCTTCCGCGAGTGAGATTGAGACCTGATGGTCGGAAAAGGTAATCACTCTCTTCCCGAAATTATTAGTGTTCTTGATCGTCCACTCTTGCGACAAGTTATAGTGGTCATAGATGCGATGATAATCAGCCAAAGCTCTTTCTCCGTCTGAATGCCACGTGCCAACCAGGCGAGCGTCTGTCGCGGATGATCTGGACTGCTCGATCGCAAGAGTAACGGGCAAAGCGATCGTATCAGCCACCGCGCTCAGAGGTACGTCCAGAGCCGCTAGTGACTTGCCCAATGGTACGTGCTGCATGTAATCCGGGTCGGAGACGGCGCGTAGATCAGCGCGCGTGCCGCCGTAAACAAGTCCATGTTTCGATCCTTCTTTGTCGATGTCGCTTGATGTAACGACTGTGCCGCAGCCGGAGATCAACACTGCGCCTATCAGGAGTAGTACAATCGCAAGATGAACTTTCATCTGTGTTCTTGCCGAACCATTCATTCTGCCGCTGACCGCGGCTGAACACCTTCTGCTTCAAGATGGACTGCGCTCAGTTGCAGGAAAACGACCCCCGCCTGAAACCGGACCTGGGGCAATTCCCGCGTCCTGCCGCCGTCAGCGGCATAGCACAATCTGCTGGTCGTTGGCATGGGCGGAGTTCCGGTCATTGACCCGGTTGAAACAGCGGGGGGCTGAATTTTCGGATTCTAGTGCCCCGCCTCGCTTAATCAATGTTTTCCGACGGCGTCCGCCGTTTATTCAGGAGCATGGAGGGCGGAGCCCGAGAGGCTCCTGAGGTGGTACGGGCACTGGGAATCGAACCCAGATCACCGGCTTCGGAGACCGGTGCACTATCCATTGTGCTATGCCCGCAACGATACGGCGGAGTCTCGAAATGTCGCGCCGGGCTGTCGAGTGCAAATCCGGATGAGGCAGGAGCCTGTCGGACTCCGTCCTCCATGCTCTCTCAATAAACAAGCCCACGTTGTAGCCGGCCGCGTTGAGGCCGGCTGCACCCCGCCGGGGTCTGCGCCCCCGGCTACAGATTTCCTCTCGTCGCGAGCAAAACCGCGTCTTGCATTTTGGGCTGCCAAACCAACGGTGTCCGCCGTTTTGGCGCGGTACGGCAGGTCTTTCGCTGCTCCAGATTGGAGTCTTGAACTTTTGAATGGGCTCTGCGTCAGCGAGGACCGCCGGCCCGTTGACCTCTGGCGGCCTTCATTTGCCGGTGGACGAAGAGATAGTACATCGTGCCGAGCACGGCGAAGGCGCCGGCCGCCCAGAGGGTGACCCGATGCAGCTCCCCCCGCATCAGCGCCTCGTCCTGGCCGGCCTTGATGCCGATCCAGGCGAGCACCGCGCACCACGCGGTCGAGCCGGCGAGCGTGTAGAGCGAGTAGAGCCGGAAATCCAGGCGTACGATGCCGGCCGGAATTCCGATCAGGTGGCGCACCACGGGAAGCAGGCGCGAGAAAAAGATCCCGAATGCGCCATAGCGTTCCGCCCAGCGTTCTGCGGCGGCGACTTTCTCGGGCGGGATCAGGACGATCCTTCCATAGCGCATCACGAGCGGCCTGCCGGCCAGACGCGAGGCCCAGTACATGATCGCCGCGCCAATCCAGGAGCCGAGCGCGCCCGCGATGATCACGCCCGCCACGCTCATCTTGCCCTGCGTGTAGGCGAGATGGGCGGCCGGAGGAATGACGAGTTCACTCGGCAGGGGCACGATCGAACTCTCGATCGCCATCAACAGTGCCACGAGCAAGTAGCCGCCCTTGTCGAGCGATTGCAGGTACCACGCGATCAGCTGACGGAACATTTCGTTCATCGGCGGCGAAACAAAAAGGGCAGGTCGAAGGATTTCGAACCTGCCCCGGTTATGGCGGCAACCACCGGCTCAGACCTCGGGCTTGGTTTTCTTCAGTCCGACGATGCGCTGGCCTTCCTTCCACTGGCCGCGCTTCTTGAGCAAATCGACGCGCTCGAAGCGCTTGAGAACATTGCGCTTCACGGCGACGCCTTTGGCGGATTGCAGGCTATTATGCTGGGACATGACGGATTCGGACGGGTGGTTGCTATTTCTGGGAGGGGCCGGGTGTAGAGGTGCCCCGGGCCCATGACAAGTATTTTTCCGAGACGTGCTCCGCCTCGACCACGACCCATTCAGGGATCTCGTAGGGATGGTGGGCGGTGACCCAGGCTTCAAGCGCGCCTGCCTGCTCCGGAAGAAACTTGAAGGTCAGCCGGTACTCCGGCGTAGATTCGACCCGCCCTTTCCAGCGGTAACAGGACGTGACCGGTCCGTCCACCTGCACGCAGGCGGCGAGGCGGGCTTCGACTGCCTCCTGCGCGATCCGGGATGCGTCCTCGGGCGTGGCGACGGTAGTCCAGGCGATCAGCATGCGCCCAGGCTACACCCCGGGCACCGGCCGAGGCGAGCCCAAGTATCCGGACGGGTTCACTCCTGGCTGAAACCGCGCCGGTGAACCATCGATGAACATCGGTCAGCCCGGATGAGAGAATTGGAAAGGATGCCGGGGTCAGCGCCCCCGGCAACAGACGATCAGCCCGTGTTGTAGCCGGCCGCGTTGAGGCCGGCCATAGGTTCAATCGATGCCGGGGTCGGCGCCCCCGGCTACAGGTGTCGGTCTTCGCGCAAGGCCACGATGTGACAAGTTGTCAGCGCCGCCACCGTCAATCGGCAGATGTGCCCGTTCCCTCCTGGCCATCCGCAAATAAAACCCTTGACCCCCGGGCGGTGGCACGTAGCCATTGCCGTTCCCGCCGACCGACAACGCCCTGCCATGCGTGACGATTACATCAAAGAAGCCCAGAAGATCATCAACGATCCGAACATCCTGATCAACGTGGTGTCGCGCCGCGTGAAGCAGCTCAAGCGGGGCAGCCGTCCGCTGGTCGAGTCGCTGGAGAAGCTCTCTCCCGAGGATCTTGCGCTGCGCGAGATCATCGAGGGGAAGATCAATCACCAGTTGTCCGAAGTCTGACGCGCCGGGGGCGGGCGGAAAACGGCCGAACACCGGCGCCAACCAGGCGCATCGCCGGAAGACATCCATGTGCGCCCAGTCCCAAGATCCCGATCGCTACACCGAGGTCCGCAATGCCAAGGCGGGCCGGGACTATTTCATCGAGGACAGATTTGAGGCGGGCATCGCGTTGCGCGGCACGGAGGTCAAGTCGATCCGCCAGGGGCATGCCCAGATCAGCGATTCCTTCGCGCGCGTAGAAGGCGGGGAGGTGTGGCTGTGCAACGCCCACATTGATCCCTATGAATATGGCACCAGCAACAACCACGAGGTGCGGCGCCAGCGCAAGCTGCTCCTCAACCGGAGCGAAATCCGCAAGATTGCCCAGGCGCTCGATGCCGGCGGGCGGGCGCTCGTGCCATTGCGCCTGTATTTCAAGCAGGCGCTTGTGAAGGTGGAGATCGCGCTGGCCACCGGAAAGAAGCAGTTCGACAAGCGCGAGGACCTGAAGAAACGCGCCGAGCTCCGCGACCGGGATCGCGCGCTTCGCTTCCGCCGCTGAGGCAGGAACCTGTCGGGCTTCGCCCTCCATGTTCCTGAGAAAATGGCTGGCGCCATTTGGGACGGACTTGGGCTAAACTCCGCATCTCGAATAGATGCGCATCTCCGGCCGCCTTGCTCGCTTGCTCCCGGCGCCTCACCAGATAGCGCATATTTCTGCAATCAAGCACTAGGAGGGCGAAGACCGACAGGCTGCTCGCCCGTTGGCCTGGGCAGCTCCGACCTGAATTCGGGAGGATTTCCATCCGGCCAGTACTGGATGATCTGATTGGCGAGTTCACGCCAGCTGACCGGCTTGAAGAGAATCGCGCGCAAGCCGGGGAGGTCGCTCAGATCCTGCCACCCGAGTTCGATCTGGTGCCCGGTGATCATGCTCGCGTTGAGCGCCGGGTGGACGGCGTGGGCCTGGTGAAGAAGGTCGATGCCGTTCATCTCCGTGATCGAGAAATTAGTCACGGTGATCCCGGGATCGAGCTGGGGCAGGGCCGCGAGCGCTTCCTGCGGACGCAAAAACGGAACAATCGGGCATGGCACGCATTCCGCGCCGTCGAAGCCAGACTCGTCTCCAGCACACTGCCTGCGCCACAGGTCGGGTGTCGGTCGCGGACATCTGAATGGGGAGGGCTTGCGACCGCTTCGCTTTGCGCATAACGCGATGGGGATGCTCCACATCGTACTCTTTGAGCCGCAGATCCCCCAGAACACGGGCAACGTTGGCCGGCTGTGTGCCGTGACACGATCGCGGCTGCACCTGATCCATCCCCTGGGCTTCCGCATCACCGACCGTCACCTGAAGCGGGCGGGCATGGATTACTGGCGTTCCCTGGACGTGCATCATCATGAGAACTGGGAGGCGTTCCAACACAGTCCGGAGCGGCCTGCCCGGCTGTGGCTCTTCACGACCAAGGCCACCTGCGCGTTTTGGGATGTCCGGTTTGAGGACGGCGACGGACTGCTTTTCGGCAACGAAGGCGCCGGCTGTCCGGAATGGCTCCATCAGGCGGTGGGCGAGGCGTGGCGCATCAACATTCCGCACGCCAACACGGCCCTGCGCTCGCTGAACCTCTCGACGGCGGTGGGAATCGCCTGCTACGAAGCCCTGCGGCAGACGGGAGGGACGGGCGTCCCTCCTGGGAAACAGCCCACGTTGTAGCCGGCCGCGTTGAGGCCGGCCTTCGCACGAGGCTACGGCCCGGCACGCCGGCCGACAAACGAGCCGGGGTCGGCCCGTTCGGCAAGCCCCTCGACAGGCTCGGGGCCTTGAGTTTGTCGAAACGGCTCAGGCCAAGGCGCCCCCGGCTACAGGTTTCCTCGCGTTGCGAGCAAAACCGAGTCTTGCATTTTGGGCTCCCGTGAAGTGATGGGTGCAAAAGGCCGGCGCTGGCCTGCGCTCCAGCTGCCTGCCGACGCGCGTTTTCCCTGCCGGCATCGGGAAGCCTGCTGCCAGGTTGCCTTCACGCGCCTCTGTCTGCAGGATGCATGGGTCAAATGAAAGCCATCCCTCTTGCACTCGTGCTGTCCGCCGCCCTGGGTGCGGTGGCGATATTGGGCGCCGATGGCGCTCAGACCGCGGGCCCTCCCGAGCCCGTCCTGAGCCCGACGCAACGCGATTTCATGACCTGGCGCTTCGGCATGTTCGTGCATTTCAATCTCGGCACCGCGGCGGACCTCGACTGGGCCGGGGGCTACGAGGATCCAGCACTGTTCCACCCGGACCAACTGGACTGTGGCCAGTGGGCGGACGAGGCGAAGGCCGCCGGAATGACGTACATGGTGCTGACCGTGAAGCACACCGAGGGCATCGCGCTCTACGACAGTGCGCTGACCACTCACGATATTACCAAATTCAAGCGGTTCCGCGGCGGCCGGGGCGATATTGTGCGCGAGTTTGTCGATGCCTGCCGCTCGCGCGGGCTGAAGGTCGGGCTCTACTATTGCTTCCCGGGCGACTACTCCGACGAGGCGCACCACAACGCGCCGCCGCCCGGCATGCCCGACCTGCACGGCCTGCCGCCCGAGGCGGCCGGCGACATGGCCGGGTTCATCAAAAAGCAGCTGGCTGAAATGCTGACCAACTATGCGCCGGTCGATTTGCTGTGGATTGACCAACACGAGAACAAGTACACCGGCGCCCGGTGGCCGGAGATTCTCGCACACGTGAGATCGATCGCGCCGCACTGCGTCGTCATCGGGAACAATGCGGACAGTCTGCAGGCCTCCGACGCGATCGGTTACGAGTACCCGTGGCGGCACCAGCTTCCGCCCGAGGGCAACCGGTGGCCTGCGGAAGTGTGCGACACGATCCAGACCGGCGCCCGCTGGTTCTGGCGCGAGGTCCGGCAGCCCTCCGATCTGCAGGCCGCTGCCGACGTGGTGGCCAGGCTGAAGCTCTGCAATGCCAGGCATGGGAATTACCTGTTGAATGTTCCGCCTGATCCGCGCGGCCTGATCTCCGGGCCGCAGCTGGAGCGCTTGCTCGAAATCGGCGCTCTGCTGCGCGCGGACCGTTGAGCAGCCGGATGTCAGCTGCGCCAGCCTGCGATCAGGCCCAGCCTTGGCTCCGCAATCGATCGAGTCCATTGCCGCCCGCCTAAGCCGTGTCTATTCAATATGCCTCGTTCTCGCTCGTGAACAACAACGCGGTCCGGTGACCGATGTAGGAGCCTGCTTGCAGGCGATTTTATCCTCGGAATCGCCTGCAAGCAGGCTCCTACATTTTGCATCGTTACGGTTTAGATCGCCGGCGTCACTTGGCCCCGTTCACCCGCAGACTGTCCAACCGGTCTTTGGCTGTGCGGCGGACGAGCTTTTCCTTGTCCGCAACCGCGATCTTGGCGAGGACGGCCTGATCGGTGAGTTTCTCGACCGCCGCATGGCGCATCTCAGCGTCGCGTGCCCCGAGCGCCACCCTGACCAGAGAGGCCTGATCGGACAGTCTTTCAAAGGCGGCGTGGCGAACATCATTGTTCGGGTCCTCGATGGTGACCTTGGCGAGGACAGCCTGATCCGTGAGCCTTTCGATTGCAGCGCGGCGGGCGTCGTCGTCATTGTCCGCGATGGCGACCTTGGCCAGGACGGCCTGATCGGTGAGCCGGTCGATTGCAGCGCGGCGGATCACATCGTCCTTCTCCTCAACGGCGATCCTGGCGAGGACAGCCTGGTCGGTGAGTCTGGCGACTGCCGCATGGCGGACGTCGTCTTCTTTGTCCGCCACGGCGACCTTGGCCAGGACGACCTGGTTGGTTAGTTTCTCGACGGCGTCCCGGCGGACCACGTAGTCGATGTCCTCGACGGCAATCCTGGCCAGGATGCCTTGGTCATCCAGCTTGGCGACCACCGTGCGGCGGACATCAACGTTATTTTCCTGGATCGCCACCTTTGCCAGGACCGCCGGATCCGTGAGCTTTTCCACGGCGGTCCGGCGGATTTCGCCATCCTGGGACATCAGAGCCAGCCTGCCCAGGATGCCCTGATCGGTGAGCTGTTCGGTCGCGGCCCGGCGGATGTCTGCATCCTGGCCCGTGATCGCCACCCGGCCGAGGACCGACCGGTCGGTGATCTTCTTGAAGGCGGCGTGGCGAGCCTCCGCATAATGGCCCCCGACCGCCACCCCAGCCAGAGAAAACTGATTGGTCAGTTTTCCGACGGAAGCGATGCGGATGTCCGGCGCGAGTGCCTCAATGGCGACCTTGGCCAGGTCCGCTTCATCAGTGAGCCTGAGAAAGGCGGCGCTCGCGACGGTCTGGTCAGGGTCTTCGATCGCGACCCTGACCAGGGCTGCCTGGTCGGAGAGTCCCGCAACGGCACGGATTCTTTCGCTGGGATCCCTGCTGTCCAGCTTCGGCTTGCAGCCCGCCACCAGTCCAAAAACAGCGATGGCCAGCAATGGCAGAAAGCAGAGGCGGGGAGTCATTGTTCAATTCGGTTACCGAATTTCACAATCTGAGCCAGACAAAAAGGCGGTACGAGGACCACCTGCTAATCCCTTTGCTTGGTCCGGTCTGGGGGAAAGAACCCGTCCCTGACCCGCCACACCGCAGGCGCGCCCCGTTTCTCCCCTTCGACTTCGCATCGTTTCCACCATGCGCACGGTCCAGGTAATCAAAGCGGCCATCGAGCAGCTTCCCCTCGAAAAACGGGCTGCGCTCATCGCTGAACTTTGTGGCTGGACCGACGACGATTGGGATCGCCGGATGAAGCGCGACGCGAAAGCCAGCAAGTTTGCGGCGTTAAATGGGGCAGCGTCCGACCACCATCAGGCCGGGGAGACCAAGCCGCTCGACGACATCTGGGAATGGATTGGCTCTCAGGCCGACTACGACAAATGGGAATGATTCCTGCCGGCGGTGCACAAGGGGCCGACATTCCGACAGCCGTTGCTCCCTGAGGCTCGACTTAAAGGCAGACTGTAACTAACAGAACCGGTGATGAAGGACATTCAGGAACTCAGGCGCTTGGCGTCGCCGGCGCCCAAGCCGCAGTCGCTCGCGTGGGATGGCTCAATCCTCTGGATGGGATCGCGCGCGACGAAGCGCATCTACGGCATCAATCCGGCGAGCTGGACGGTCAACTGGGAGACGGTGGCGCCCGGCACCCCGTGGGGCATGACTGCCGTTGCGGGCGAACTCCGCGTCCTCTGCGGCGAAACTGATAATGACAACCGGATCATCCGGCGCTGCATTCCGGGGCAGGGTTTTGACGCAGACTTTGGGATTCCGTGCCCGGACGACACCGGCTCCCAACTCGGCTGGGACGGCCGGCAGTTGTACGTGAGCCAGTGGCATCCGATGAAGGTGCTCCGGCTTGACGCTGCGGGCCAGGTCGAGCGTGTCATTACCGTTCCGCACGGGATTTGCGGGCAGGTGATCGTCGAGGGTTACATTTTTCTCGTCACCAACGATGTCGAGGACTCCACCGACTATTGGCTCACGCGCGTGGACCCGCGCCCGGCGGCTCCGCAGATCGAGGACCTGGTCCGCATCCCGTTTGCGGCGCGGGCGCTCGCGTTCGACGGCACCCGTTTCTGGACCAACCACCGGGAGCAGAACGAGATTGTGGCGTTTGCCCCGCCGGCTGGGTGACAGGCTTGGTTGGCGCAAAGCCGCCAGACGATGGGAGAGCCACGGCAGCCGGGAAAGCTTGCGCCGCGACCCGGGAGATTGGGACACGCGGGTGCATCTCCCGAATGACGGCGATTCCGAACGTAGCGCAGCCATCCCTGGCTGCCTCGGCTGCATTGCAGGCAGGAAGCCTGCGCTACGAACTGTCTGAATGCGAATCGTGGCGGCGCCGAAACCCGCGTTCTCCTGTTGCCAGGAGGCTGGGACAGCCTAGGATCAGCCGCCCTTCATCTTCATGATTCTGCCCAAAGCCAATCGCCTTAGCCCGGAGCAATTCCAGGAGATAACCGACATCGTCGAATCGTCCGGCTGCCGCATCCAGCCCATCGTTGGCGCGGTGCGCACAATCTACGCCATCGTCGGCGACGAGCGGGACGAGTTGATGATCAGCCGGCTGGAAGGCCTGCCCTACGTGGAGCGGATTGATCGCATCCAGTCGCCCTTCAAGCTGATGGACGTGCGGTCGGATCTGTCGACTCATCAGATCACGATCGGCGGAGTAACTCTGGGCAAAGCGCCTCTCTTCATCGCCGGCCAGTGCACGATCGATCCAAAGAACCCGGGCTATTTTTACGAAACGGCCCAGGCGGTGAAGGAGGCGGGAGCCCAGGTCTTGCGCGGCGGCGTCTGGAAACCGCGCACCAATCCGTATGCGTTCCAGGGTGACGACACGTCGCTCGAGGTTCTCATGGAGGCTTCCCGGCGGACTGGCCTGCCGGTGGACACCGAGGTGATGGACGAGAACCAGCTCAAGCTGGCGCTCGATGCCGGCGTGCCGATGCTCCAGGTGGGGGCCCGAAATGCGCTCAATTATTCGCTGCTCCGACAGATTGGCGCCGCGGTGGCCGGCCGCAAAACAATCGTCCTGCTCAAGCGCAGCCTGCACATGGGAACGCTGCATGAATTTATCTCCGCGGCCGAGTACATCGCCAATTTTGGGAATCCGAACATCATTCTCTGTCCCCGCGGCACGGCCCCGGCCCTCGACGGCTATCGCAACTATCCGGACGAATCGATTGTGCCTCTCCTCAAAGAGCGCACCTGGGCGCCCGTGGTGGTCGATCCATCGCATTCCGTGGGCAAGGCCTCCTACGTCCCGGCCTGCGCGCTGGCGGCGATGGCCTATGGCGCGGACGGCCTCTGCATCGAAGCGCATGTGCAGCCCGGAAAAGGCATTGGCGACGACCCCAAACAGGCCGTCACCCCCGAGGTGCTCGCGGAAACCATCCGGGTGGCGCGCGCAATCTGGGCTCTGCGCCGGCCGTCCAGCCGCTGAATGGGCGGCACCCCCAAGATGCGCACGATTCTCCACCGCGTCCTGCTGCGCCTGGTGATCGCGTTGAGCGCCGGCGCGGCGCCGGTGCTGGGGGTGAGCACGGTGCACCTGAAGAATGGCTCCGAGATCAAAGGCGAGATCATCAGCACGAAGCCGGACCATGTGATCGTCAACCTTGGCTTTACGGTGATCACCGTGCCTCGCGACGAGATCGAACGGGTGGTCGAGGCCGATGCGCCGGTGGCGGCCGCGGAGGAAACGACCGACCTCTATCGCGTCAGCACCGGAGCGCCGGTCCTGACCGTGAAGGAGAACGTCGATCGCTGTGGCGAAGCCGTGGTCCAGGTGCGCTCCCCGACCGCGCTCGGTTCCGGCTTCATCATTCATCCGCAGGGCTACGTCGTCACGAACGAGCATGTCGTCGCCGGCGAGAACCGGCTGGTCGTCGTGCTCTACCGGCGCGGGCGGACCGAGCAGGAGACCGTACAGTACAGCAAGATCCGCATTGTGGCGCTGGACAGCCGGCTCGATCTCGCCTTGCTGAAGATCGAAGATGCCGGCAGCGCCACGCTTCCGACCGTTTCCGTCGGGGATTCCAACACCCTGGGCGAAGGGCAGGCGGTGTTTGCAATCGGCAGCCCGTTGGGACTCGAACGGACGGTGTCGGAGGGAATTGTCAGCCGCAAGAGCCGGGCGATGAACGGCCAGTTGTTCATCCAGACGACGGCCCAGATCAATCCCGGCAATTCCGGCGGACCGCTTTTCAACCTGCGCGGCGAGGTGGTTGGCGTCACCGACATGAAGGCCATGGCGGTGGGCGTCGAGGGACTCGGATTCACCATCCCGTCCGCCGTGTTGAAGAATTTTCTTCGCAACCGGGACGCCTTTGCCTTTGATCCGCGCAACCCCAACGCCGGTTACCGTTACCTCGAGCCGCCGCGCCCCGCCCCAACCCTTCACCCTGACCACTGATGAACCATCGCACGATTCTCACCACCGCGCTGGCGGCCCTGTTTGGCGGCCTCGCCTCCCTCCGCGCGGCCACGCCGGTCAACCGCCTCGTCGGGGCCAACACGGTCTTCTTCATCACGCTCGATGATCCCGGCACGCTGCATCGGAACTGGGAGAAGAGTCCCTTTGGCCGCACCTGGAATGACCCGCAGATGATCAAATTCCTCGCCCCGATCCGCGAGGTGATGAAAATCGACGAGTGGGACGAGCGCTGCCGGTCCGAAACCGGGAAGGGCGTGGACGAACTGGTGGCGGGATTCGGATCGATGTTGTTTGCGGTGCAGGATGTTTCCGCCGCCCTCGCTGACGAGACCGGGAAAACGCCGCCGGCGATGCTGCTGGCGGTGGAATTGCGTGACAATCGCGACCCGGTATTGAAATTGATCGAAAAAGACCGGCAGAAGAGCCGGCGGGCGGAACGGACCGAGGAGTTTCAGGGAGAAACACTGCATCTCGAAACCCAGGACCAGGACAAGACCGGCGCCCAGGCGGTTTGCTGGGTGATGGCGGGGGATGTCCTGCTGCTCAGCCCGGACAAGCACACGGTGCAACAAGCCGTCGCCGACTACAAACGCGGCGGGGCCCAATCTCCCTATGTGGAGACCGACGAATTCAAGGCGGAGGTGAAACGGCTGCCGGATGCGCAGATCCGTGTGCATCTTGACGTCGAACATGTCATGCCCCTGGTGATGGCGGCGGTTGCACGCCGGCCGGCGGCGAAGAATCCGAACGCCCCCGGACCGAACCCGGCCAGCATCATCAAGGCGCTCGGACTCGACGCGTTGCGCACCATCTCGCTGGACGCCCGGATCGGCGAACAGGAAAGCCTGATGACCTTTGGCGTGACGTACGACCGCCTCCATGGCCTCATGCGGGTGTTCTCGTGTTATGGCGACGGACCCCCGCCCGAGCCAACGTTCCTGTCAGGCAACTGGGCCTCGGTGTCGGCCGCCCGGTTCCGTTTGACCGATCTGTATGCGGCGATTGAAGAGACGGTGCACGAAATGGGTCCGGAGATCGACGCCAAGTTTCAGGAGGGAGTCGGCAGTCTGAACAAACGCACCGGCATCGAGCTCAAGCGCGACCTTTTTGGCAACTTCGGCGACGAGATCTTCGCGGCCGCCCGTTTTGAAGACACGGGGGCGGTCAACGCGCCTCCCGCCAGCCGCCAGCTGACGGTTTTTTCGGTCCGCGATGCGAAGACCTTTGAAGCGACGCTGGAGACGATCAAGACGGGCCTGTTCGGGCCAGCTGCGGCCCAGATGTTCCGGTCGCACGAATACCTGGGGACAAAGATTCAATCGATGATCAATCCGCGGGCGCCGAACGCGGCGCAGAATGCGGGGCCGTATGCTGCTCCCGGGGCGGTGGCGAATCCGGTCTTTACGTATGCCGTCACCGATCGCTATTTCGTTCTCGGCATCGGCGGCGAGGATCTGGTGGAAACCGCGATCCAGAACCTGCAGTCGCCCCTGCCATCATTCTGGTCGCATCCTGAAGTGAAGGCGGCGCTGGCCCAGCTCCCTGACGGGGCCATCAGCTACAGCTACGCCAACCTGTCGAAGCTGGCGCCCGTCTATTTGAAGTTATTCACGCAGGCGATGCAGATCGGACAGGTGCGCGTGAAAGACGGACGGCTCACGATTGCCCCACCGGTCCCGCGGCCTCGCCGCCAGGCCGGCGGGCCGGGGGGCGGACCGACCGATGAACCCCTGCCGCCCAAACCGCCGGCTGACACCGGGAAGTTCCCGCTCGACCTCAGCCAGAAGCCGGCGGACGACGACATCGCCCGGTATTGGGGACCCGTCGTCAGTGCCAATTACCATGATGCGACCGGTTTCTACAGCGTCGCCCGCATGGACCATCCGCAATGAAGTCGGGGGTTAGGTCGGTCGCGCTGGTGCTCCTGGCCGCCGGCGCTGTTATCGCCTCTGCGGCCAAGCCCGCCCCGCAGCCCGGTGGCTTCGCCCTGGGAGGCCCGGAGGTGGTCAAGCTGGACTGGAACACCCGCGCGCTTCAAGCGGCGGATCTCGACGGGGACGGGAGACAGGATCTTCTGCTGATCAACAATGATCGCGCGCGGATCGATCTTCTCTACCAGCTCGATCCATCCAAGCCGGCGCCGACTCCCGGGCGTGCCGTCTCGGACAACCGGTGGGAGCCGGTGTTGGAGGATGCCCGTTTTCGGAAGGACAGTCTCACGACGGGCATCACCATGTATGATCTGGCGGTCGGCGATCTCAATGGCGACGGCCGGCCGGATCTCGTCTATACCGGAAATCCGGATACGCTGACCGTCCGCTTTCAGCTGCCCGATGGCGGCTGGGGTGACAAGGTCGTGATCGATGCTCCTGCCCCGCTGCAATGGACCTCCGGCCTGAAGATCGCCGATCTGTCCGGTGATGGCCGCAATGCCATCGTGATACTGGCAGAAAAGGAGCTGGTCATCGTCCGGCAAACGAGTCCGGGAAAGTTTGGTCCGCTTGAGAGTTATCCGCTGGCGGACGAGAATTGCTACGGACTGGTCATCTTCGATGTCAACGGCGATGGCCGGCCCGACCTCCTCTACCTGGCTCCCGATGCGCGCGACCCGTTGCGGATTCGCCTGCAACTGCCCGAGGGTGGATTCGGCCCGGAACAATCGTATCAAATCGACGCCGTCCGTGGCACGGTCGAATTGCTGCGATCAGGCAATGGTTCGGCGCAGCTGGCCTGCATCCGTCGGCAGACCGGACAGCTGGAGATACTTTCCCTGGCGCGGGCCGCGGCGGGCGCGGAAGGCCGGTCGCTGCGACCGCGGGTGTTCTCGGCCCGAATCGGCGCCAAGACTCCCGCCGCTTACGCGATTGGCGATTTCACCGGCTCCGGTGGCGAAGACGTCGCGGTTTCCGATCCGGACGGTGCGCAGATCCTGCTCTACCTTCGGCGCAAGTCGGGCGGCTTTGCGTTGCCCCTGAAATTCCCCTCGCTGGCCGATGGCCGCAGTCTGGCCGCCGGCACGTGGGACGGGGACCGCCAGGCGACTTTGTTCGTCGCCAGTCCCAAGGAGCAATCGCTGGGCATGACTCACCTCAACTCGGAGGGTCGTCTGAGCTATCCACAGCCCCTGCCGGTCAAGGGCCGGCCGGTCGCGGTGGCGTTCGGACCGCTGAAGACGGGCGGATCCCCGGCGCTGATCGTGGCCCGCGAGGAGGGGGGCCGCCGGCTGATCGACGTCTGGATGCGCACCAACGGTGTTCCGGCGGTGGTCAAGTCGGTCGAACTTCCCGGATTGAGGACTGACCCGCGCGCCTTGCGATTGGTGGATGCGAACCAGGATGGCCTGACCGACATCGCCGTCTTTGTGCCGTTTGAACCGCTGCGCCTCCTGATCCAGAAGGAGGGTCTGCAATTCGAGGAGGCGAGCACGGCCGGAGGATTTCGCAAGGGTCTCGTCAACGATCTGGATCCGGCGGCCTTCACGCTGGGTGACGTGGACGGCGACGGGCAAGAGAAAATGCTGGTTGCCGGCACTGGTTTCGTGCGCGCGTTGCGGATGAATTCCCAGGGCGAACTGGTGGTGGTCAACCAGTACAACACCCGCGAAAGCGGGACGGAAGCCGCGGGTGCGTTGCTGCTCCCCGCCGCCAAGCCGGGCCGGCCGGATATCCTGGTCTATGACCGGAAGCAGGAGGGTTTCCAGCGGCTCAAGGCGGGGCCGCTCGGCGTGTACGCCTTCGATGAAGCGGTGCCGGCAGGGAGAATCGATCTTGTCGGGGCGGAGGCGCGGCGCCAGCCCGACGGACAGACGGAGCTGTTCTTCTTCGGCAAGGACCGTTTCTGGTGGCTGCCGCTTGGTCAGCAGGACCATGCCCCGAAGGTAGTCAAGACGTACACCACCGACCTCACGGACGTGAGCTACACCGGCGTTCTGGCCGGCCAGTTTTCGACTGGCGGAAGTCCCGAGCTGATCTGCATCGACGGCAACCAGAACTTGATCGAGGTTCT
Organism: uncultured Verrucomicrobiae bacterium; assembly: GCA_963804395.1. Classification (GTDB taxonomy): domain Bacteria; phylum Verrucomicrobiota; class Verrucomicrobiia; order Opitutales; family Opitutaceae; genus Fen-1467. The sequence goes on from CAWDQK010000050.1 coordinate 18,771, forward strand.
GGGAGCTGGCGAAAACGGCGAATGGCACAGCCGGATGCACTTCAAGGTGTTCGAGGCCGATGCGCATTTCGCAGGGCGCAAGGGCTCCGGGTTGGAGCCCCGCGAGGCGATGGTGGCGGATGTGACCGGCGACGGCCGGAAGGACCTCGTGCTGTTGGTCCACGACCGGGTATTGATCTACCCGCAGCAGTAGCGTTCGCGGCGGTGCGGGATCTTCGTCCTCCACGCCGGCGGGTCGCTTCCCTTGGAGGGCGAGATCCGAAGGGACTCGCGACTCGTGTCGGAGCTCCCGCCGGGCCCGCCCCGTGTCATCACAACAGATTCAGCTGGCCGTCATCCACCGGTTTGACCGTGAGTTTCTTCCGCGGGCGTGCGGCGGGACCGGGAAGCTCGATCTCGGTGTCATCCGACTCCAGCTTGCCGAGAATCAGTTTAGCGCGCTCGATGACGCTCAAGGGCAACCCGGCGAGGCGGGCCACCTGGATTCCGTAGCTCCGGTCGGCCGCCCCCGGCACCACGCGGCGGACAAACACGATGTCGTCATTCCACTCCTTGACCGCGACGGAGCAGTTGCGCAGGCGCGGAAGGTGCTTGTCGAGCTGCGTGAGCTCCTGGTAGTGGGTGGCGAACAGCGTGCGGGGGCCGCGGTCGGGATCGCGATGGAGATGTTCGACGACGGCCCAGGCGATGCTCAGCCCATCGTACGTGGATGTCCCGCGCCCGATCTCGTCCAGGATGATCAGGCTCCGCACGGTGTAGTGGTTGAGGATGTTGGCGGTCTCGTTCATTTCGACCATGAACGTCGAGTTCCCGCGCGCCAGGTCGTCGCTAGCGCCCACCCGCGAGAAGATCCGGTCGACGAGTCCGACGCGGCAGCGCTTGGCCGGCACCCAGCAGCCGATTTGCGCCAACAGGGTGATCAAGGCCACCTGGCGGATGTACGTCGACTTGCCGGCCATGTTCGGGCCGGTCACGAGCAGGATCTGCGCGTCTCCGCAATCGAGTCCGGTGTCATTCGGCACAAAGGCCTGGCCTCCGAGCGCCGGCGAGGCGTTCGGGGCCTTGAACATCTGTTCCACCACCGGATGGCGGCCTTCGACAATCTCGATCGCATCGCTTTCATCCAGTTCCGGGCGGCAGTAGTCCCATTCACGGGCGAGTTCCGCCCAGCCGGCGAGAACGTCGAGTTCCGCGAGCGCATCGGCCGTCTCCCGGAGCGCGGTTGCCTGCGCAATGACTGCCGCCACCAGTTCGCCAAACAGATCCAGCTCGCGGGCCACAACCTTCTCCTCGGCGTGCAGGATTTCCTTTTCCTTCTGCTTCAGCGCCTCGGTCACGTACCGCTCGCCTCCGACGGTCGTTTGACGGCGGATGTAGTCGGCCGGGACCAGGTGAAGGTTGGCCTTGGTCACTTCGAGATAGTAGCCGAAGACCGAGTTGAACCGCACCTTCAGGCTCTTGATGCCCGTTCGTTCCTGCTCCTGGCGTTCGAGATCCGACAGCCATGTCTTGCTGTCGTGCGTCAAGCCGCGCAGCCGGTCGACCTCGGCATCATAGCCGGCGCGGATGTAGCCGCCTTCCTGGAGATCGCCGGACAGTTCGTCGCCCAGTGCGCGGCTGAGGAGGTCGCGCAGCTCCGGCTGGTCGGCGATCCGGGCCTGCAAGCGTTTGATCGCCTTCTCGGGGGCGCTGGCGAGTTCGACTGCCGGAGCTGGCGCCGACCGGATGCGTTCGAGGCAATTGATGATCGCGGGCAGCTGGGCGAGCGTGTCCTTGATCCCGCCGAGCTCGCGCGGAGTCCGCAGGCGGTTCTGGAGGCGACCGAGGATGCGTGGGATGTCCCGGACCTCGCCCAGCAATCCGTGCAGCTCCGCCAGAAGCATCGGCTGGGCGAGCAATTCACCGACGATCGTCTGACGGCTGCGGATCTCCTCCAGGTCGAGCGGCGGAGCGGCGAGCCATTGTTCGAGCAGGCGGGCGCCCGCGGCGGTCGCCGTGCGATTGATGGCGCTGAGCAGCGAACCGTCCCGGCCGCCGCGGGCCGCCTGGAAAACCTCTAGGTTGCGCAGGGTGGCTGGATCGACCAGCAGGGTGTGAGCGCTGCGGTATTCCTGCAGGGTGCGGAGGTTCTCCGGCTTGGCGCAAAGATTCTCCGTCGCGTAGCCAAGCACGGCGCCCGCAGGGCCCAGCCCCGGGTGGGTATGGCTGAGTCCGAAACCCTCCAGGTTCAGCACGCCCAGGGTTTCCATGACGGTTTTCGCGCCGGCCGCAGAATCAAAAGAATAGGCCGGCAGCTCCGTGCACGCGCGGCTCGCGGCGAACACCTGGAGCGCATGCTCGGCCGCGTGCTCGTGCGGGGCGCAGCGCCAGTGGTCGATCGAGCCCTCGGGCACCAGCAGTTCGCGTGGATCGAGCGCGGTGAGCACGGGCAGGAGGTTTACCGGATGCGGATCCGCGGCGATCCTAAATTCGCCGGTTGAAAGATCGAGCCAGGCGGCGCGCAGGACGCCCGCTTCGAGCACGATGGCGCACAGGTAATGATTGCGCGCGGCATCGAGCTGGTTGGTGGCGAGCGTGGTGCCCGGGCTGAGAATGCGGACCAGGGAGCGGCGGACGAGCTTGCCGGGCTGCGGAGGTTCCTGCTGGTCGCAGATGGCCACCTTCCGGCCCGCGGCGAGCAGCTTGGTCACGTAGGTGTCCAGCGCGTGATAGGGGATGCCGGCCATCGGTGCGTCCTGGCGCTTCGTCAGCGTGAGGCCCAGCAGCCGGGAACCCTCCGCGGCGTCCTCGTGAAACATCTCGAAGAAATCGCCCAGCCGGAAGAGCAGCAGCGTGCCCGGCGGCAGGCCGCGTTTGACCTCGAAGTATTGCTGCATCATCGGGGTCTGGCGCTCGGAGGACATTGTCGGGGAAGTGAGAGTGAAAGTGAGGGTGGGCGGCGGGCTGTCAGAAGGGAGTAGCGGGCACGCGGAGCAGTGCAAGCGCGCGGTTTGCGCCTGCACCCGGGGAATGTGTTTTCAAGGGACACGCAGAAACTGATCTCAAGGGACAGGCAGAAACGGCTGCGGCCGTGAAGGCGCGATTCATCTCATGCCGTGCGTTGTATGGCTGTGCCAATGGCTGGGTTGGCCAAGCAAGGTGGAATGGCAGCGAGAACGGCCAATCATTTGGATTGTCGCAATGAACGGTCTGCTAGCAGCGCAGGAAGAGCGGTGTGGAAGGTCTCTCCCGTAGGGCATCTCTGAAGCGAATGGGAAATCGAATCGTTGGTGTGGAGAGAGGCAAGCAGCCGGAAATGAGCTGAATTGATTTTCAGCATTCGGATGTTCTTCGTTCGAATGCGGCGCGCCTTGAGGCGAGCAGAATCCACTGGAAGTTGCGAGCGGCGGATGCCAGCGGGCACGCGAAGATTTGCCTGACGCAAGTGCGAGTCTGGTCGTAACAAGTGTTGTCGCCGTCAGGGACAGACTCGATGCTCGTCGCGCCGTTGGGGACAGGCTCCACCCGATTGTTGTTGGGGACAGACTCTACCTGATTGTTCGTTCTGGTGGGGAAAGTACCGTGGGGCCGGGGACAGGCGCGATGCACCCGTTTGGGCTAGGGCCAGACCAAGCGAGACCCGCTTCTTTTCGGGGCAATCCGGCGTTGGAGCCGCTCCGCAGCTCCAAACCGGGGCGGGAGGCAAGCATCGAGCGACAAATACGTCGCGGATCGGAAGCCGAAGCCCTCCAACCGAGCCCAACCCCGCTGCGGACCAAGGGCGCAAGCGCCTACCCAAATGCCGGTCCGCGCAGCCGGTGGCGAATCGCGAGTTCGCCCCAGTCGGTGAACGCGGGCAGCGGCCAGGGCTCGGGGCCGCTGCCCCGGCCCGTCCGCGCCTGGTGCGCCGCCAGTTGCTGCTGCACAAACCCCCGCCCGCCCAGCACCATCCCGGCGCTGAGATAACGAATCCGGCAGCGCAGCACCTCGGCCAGGGGCAGGTGTCCGTGGGCTGCAATGACTGCCTCAAGCTGCGGCGCCGTCACGCTGGCCGCCCCCTCCCGGGGTGCGGCTGCGGTGCCAAACAGCCGCTGCCGGTAAACCGCTTGGGCCTCCGTCCAGTCCCCGAGTCCGAGCGCCCAGGCCAGGCTGCGTCGCGCCTGGAGCTTGCCCGCCACCGCCTCCGCGTAACCGCAGAAGCGGTAGTCCTTCGGATCGCGCACCAGGCCGGCACGCACGCAGTTCAGGTCAATGTAGGCCGCCACGACCGCCGCGGCGTCGCGACCGTGCTCCACCAGTTCCGAGCCGAAGCGCTCCGCCCAGAGCGTTCCAAACCGGTGGTGAGCGCGGTTATACCAGACCGTGAAGCCCTGCTTGAGCAGTTGCATGAACGGGGAGATGTCGCCCATCATCGCCAGCTGCTGCTGCCGCCACGCCTCGGCTGCGTCGTTGTTGCGTTCAAGCATCGCCTGGACGCTTTTCAGCAATCGGGCCTGGCGGCGGTCCGAACCGGGATGGCGCAAGGCGAAGCGGTGCAGCAGCTCGGTATCGGAGACGGGGGCCTTCTGAGGCACCCGCACCAACAGATGCACATGGTTCGAGAGCAGGTCATAGGTCACCAGCTCCACGCCGCAGTACTCCACCAGCGTCCACATCTGGCGCCGGAACACCTCCCGGGCCGGAGCATCCAGCAGCCGCTGCCCGCCCACCACCCGGCTGGTGCAATGGTAAAGCGCCTCCCCTTTCTCGGCGGGTACTTTGATCCGCGGTTCGCGCATGACCCGCCCAATCCGGTCAAGACGCAAAATTAGTCAAAAATTAATTTTCCACCTCTATTTCTATTCGGGGAACCGCAGCCGCAAGGGTTCCGTTATCAGTTGCAGAAAAGATGCCTGGTTAGAGCCTGTCCCCAACGGCCAGATCTCGGGAGGGAGTCTGTCCCCAAGGAATTATCCCCACGGGGTTATCCGGCCAGCCTCTTGACTAGGGCCTGTCCCCTGCCGGATCGATCGGACGGAGTCTTTCCCCGGCGGGCTTGTTGGGCAGGGTCAGAGCCTATCCCCAACGAGCCTATAAACAAAGCAAGACCGACTCTTCTCAAAATCACCAAGGTGGGCCCGCCAGCAGAAATCTTCATGGTCTTTGCAGCCCAACGCTACCGACCTACAACGCCAGGCGGCGGCGCGACCGGTGCGTCAGTGTAATTGGTGTCTTTCGTGGTGCAGCCCGCTTCCAGAAGTTCGGCGATCTATTGGCCAACGCCACGGGGGCGTGGCGTCTTCCGCGTCCGGTTTTACGTTCTGAAGGCTGGTCAAATGGCCGCTCGCTCACGCTCGCAGCCACCGGCGTGAGTCCGGCCACGGTTCAGGTGATTCCGCCCTCGGAAATCTCTGCGAGCCGGATGCAGGCCACGTCGCGGCCGTCGGGCAGGCGCTCCAACGGCGGCACCGTCTGGCGGCAACGCTCCTGCGCAAATTGGCACCGCGGATAGAACGAACACCCGGCCGGCGGCTGGAACGGTGTTGGCGGATCGCCCGCCAGAACCACCGGCCGCCGGCTGCGCTCCGCCTCCGGGTCCGGTCGGGGAATGGCACTGATCAGCGCCCGGGTGTAGGGATGGCGGGGGCGTTCGATCACGTCGGTCGCAGAACCCAGTTCGACGATCTTGCCCAGATACATGACTGCAACCCGGTCGGAAACATGTTTCACCACCGACAGGTCATGGGCGATGAAGATCATGCTCAGGTCCATCTCGCGCACGAGCCGGGCAAGGAGGTTCAGAATCTGCGCCTGGATGGAAACATCGAGCGCCGAGACGGGTTCGTCGGCAATGATGACCTTCGGTTGCACCGCCAGCGCGCGCGCCACGGCGATGCGCTGCCGCTGGCCACCGGAGAATTCGTGCGGATACTTCCGGTTGAAACGGGGCTCCAGGCCCACCAGGCGCATCAGTTCGGCCACGCGGGCCGTGACCTCGGAGGCGGGGCAGATGCGGTGTACGAGCAACGGTTCGGCCAGCGTTGCAAAGACGGTCAGACGCGGATTGAGCGAGGCATACGGATCCTGAAAGACCATCTGCAGTTCGCGGCGTGCCGTCTTCAATTCGGCGGCCTTGGCGGCGGTGAGATTGCGGCCTTCGAGGATGATCGTGCCGCTCGTCGCGGGAACGAGGCGGAGAATCGTCCGGGCCAGCGTTGACTTTCCGCAACCCGATTCGCCGACCAATCCCAATACCTCGCCGCGCTGCAAGGTGAGGCTGACGCCGTTGACGGCCCTCACCATTCCGGCTGGGCTCCTGGACACCAGGCGGCGCGAGACCGGGAAATAGGTTCTGACGTCTTTGAGTTCGAGGATCGGATCAGACATGTGGTCTTTACAGGAGGCCGCGGAGGTGGCGAAGCATACAACGGACGCCCCAATAGACCTTCGCCGTAATGGAGGCAACCATGAGCAGAACAAAGGAACCACGGATGGCACGGATCTGCACGGATGGACGGGCTGCGCATCCGTACATCTGCGTCCTGTGCGTGATCTGCGGTTCAGATCCGATCCGTTCCAACCGCAGATAACTCAGATAGTCGCAGATCCCAAACCGTCGAGAACTGTATCCCAACCAACCTTTCCTTTCGTGTGTTCTGTGTGTTTCGTGGTGGTAATCCGACTACATGATTCCGGCCATCCGTGGTTGCGATTCAAATCTCCCCGGCTTGGACGCGCAGGCAGGCCGAGGCGTGGCCCGGCGCAAGCTCCCGCAGCTTGGGGTTATCGCTCCGGCACCGGTCGGCGGCGAATTCGCACCGCGGGGCAAATGGGCAGCCGGCCGTGGGGCGGGAGGGATCGGGCGGCAGACCCGGGATCGTGAACAGGTCCGCGCCTTTCGGCTGGGTGGAGGGGATCGAGCGCTGCAGCGCGCGGGTGTAGGGATGGCGGGGTTGGCGGAACAGCGAACGGACGTCGGCAGACTCCACGACGCGTCCGGCGTACATCACCAGAACGCGGTCGCACAAGCCCGCGACAACCGCCAGATCGTGGGAGATGAAGATGACCGCCATCCCGAGTTCGCGCTGCAGCCGCCTGATCAGGTCGAGGATCTGCGCCTGCACGGTGACGTCGAGCGCGGTCGTGGGCTCATCGGCGATCAGCAGCTCCGGCCGCGCGATCAAGGCCATCGCAATCATCGCCCGCTGGCGCATGCCGCCGGAGAATTCGTGCGGATACTGGCGCATGCGTCTGTCGGGGTCGCTGATGCCGACCGCTTCGAGCATGGCGATGCCGCGCTTCCAGGCTTCGTTGCGACCGGCAAGACGGTGAATCAACAAGGGCTCGATGACCTGCTCGCCCACGCGCAGGCAGGGATTCAGGGAGCTCATGGGATCTTGAAAGACCATCGAGATCCGCCGGCCGCGCAGCGAGGCCAGCTGCCGGGCCGGGCAGCTCAAAAGGTCGATGCCATCGAAAATTGCCGTGCCCGCGGCCAGACGGCCCGGTGGGCGCGGCACCAACCCGAGCAGGGAAAGGCAGGTGACCGATTTTCCAGAGCCGGATTCCCCGACGATGCCCAGTGTCTCGCCGGGGGCGATTTCGAAGCCGACGCTCTCCACGACCCGGAGGCAGCCCTGCCGGGATTGAAAATGAAACGTGAGATCCTTGACGGTGAGGAGGGCCACGGGAAACGATTCAAACGGTCCTGGAGTGCGGAGCGAGGGCCCGGGCTCGGACGAGGCGTCTGGCGGGGCGCACGGTGGGAAGGAGCGGGTTCAGCGGCGGTGGGGCTCAACGGCGGGCGGCAGGGCGGCCAGCACCTGCGAAACGGTGATGGCGCGCACCCAATCCCGGCGGTTGGTGGTCAGAATAACCGTGCTGTGCTCCCGGTCGATCGGGACCCATTCGGGATTCTTCTGGCGCATGAGGGCGATCACCGGGACGTGCACGGCATTGGCCAGATGCATCACCGCCGTTTCAACCGAAACCACCAGATCGCAGCGGCTGAGGATCGCCGGCAGCTGGAAGAAATTCTCCTGCGCACTGAACACTTGCACCTGGTCGAGGGCATCGGCGCGGAGGAATTGCGCGGCCTCTTTCATCTGTTCCGGCACCGCGTTGATGACACAACAACAGTTGCTCCAGTCCGGGCGTTGCCGGAGCGCGCGGACCAGCTCGACCACTCGCGCCAGCGGCCAGCATCGCTTGTGGGTCTTGGCGTAGGGGTTGATGAACACGAGCCGGCCGCCGTTTCGACCCGCCGGATCGAATCGCCAGGCGGCCAGCTGGCGTTCGGCATCCTGGTCCCACTCTGCCGGAATCTGCACGAACGGGAAGCGCGCCGACTCCGCAATTTCGAGCCCGAACAGGCACTGAAACCAGCGGGCAAAGGCTGCGCTGATATGCTGGCCGGGCCGGGATATTCCCTCCAGATCAAGGCCGGCGTTCAACTTCCGGTAGGACAGGCGCCGCCACGGCGCGAGGAGGCTTTGCCGGCTCCGCATGCCCACGACGAAACCGTTCGGACAAAGCCTCCGCGCCAGCGAGGCATACCGCGGCGTGCGCAACGTGCACAGGGAAACCACCAGCGGGTAGTCCTGTTGCCGGGCGTCGCGGATCGACTGCTGGAACAGCGCGGGGCTGTAGGTTTCGCGGTAGACGCGGGCGATGAAGGGACAATTCTCCAGCCAGTCGTACAGCGCGTATTTCTTCAGATGCTTCCATTTGGCCGGCTGCGACGTGCGGCGCAGTTCATCGACCCAAAGGTGGATCCGGAGGTGCGGGTGCGCCTCGGCAAATGCCTGGAAACAGTTCTGCAGGTAGGCGAAGTCGCCCAGGGCCAGATGCGTGATGAACAGGATCTTGTCCGACCGTTCGACCAGCCCGGGCCGGACCAGGGGAGTGGGCATGGTCATCCGATCAGCCCTCCGCGTTTTGCCTCGAGGCGGCGTTTGTCCTCGGGGCGGTCCAGGATCCGCCAGCGCCGGTGCAGCCAGAGCCAGGACGCGCACAGGTTCTCATCGGTCCGGAGCAGGCGCTCGAACTCCCGGTTGAGGGCCAGCGTGACTCCCTTGGACGTGCCGTCGTGCACGATTTCCATGAGATCGATGTCGAAACGCCAGAAGGCGGTCCGGCGGGCGTAGATCAGGGCGACGCGCGCCCCGGATTTTTCCACCAACATTCCGGGGAGCGGGGTGGTCGAGCATTCGCGCCCCAGAAAGCGGGTGAGATAGCCGTGCAGACTGGCGCTCTGGTCGAAGAGCAGGGTCACGACTTGGTTCCGGTGGAGCGTGTGCAGCGCGGCGTGCAGGCCGCTGTTGCGGGCCATGAGGCGCACGCCAAATCGCTCCCGGGTCTGGCGAAGCCACTGGTCCATGGCCGGGTTGCGAAGCGGACGATAGATCGTGAGCAACTCGGGCGTCGGTTGCGGGCGCCGGAGAAAAGGCAGCCAGGTGAGACCTTCCCAATAGGCCAGATGCACGGTGCCGAGAAACCACCGGATGTGGATTCCGGTGGTGCTCCACGAAAAAGGCTTCGGTTCGGGGTGTCACGCCGGCCATCCGCCGGATGCGATCTTCGCGCAGGAATGGCATGGCCAGCGACAGCAGCCCGGTCTCGATGAGCCGGATACAACTAGTGCGGGCGATTTGGCGACGCCAGGCGGGGCTCTTCTCCGGAAAAGCGCAGGCCAGGCTGTGCAGCATGATCTGCCGGCGGGGAATGAGCAGATAGAGCAAGAGTCCAAGCCAGCGGGAAAAACGACGAAGAACGCTCTCCGGGCAGAGAGCGCAAATCCGTCCCACGAGCTTGGAGAGGAACAACTGCATCAGGGAAACTGAGCCGTCGGTCCGGCTCTTCTTTTTTGGTGGCCAGTAAACTCAAATGCCGGAGACTCGCCGCCGTCAAAGTCTGTTTTTGTCCCTCCCATGACCACCCCGGGATCCCCGGCCTCCATTTGCCTCGTGCGCCTGTCCGCTTTGGGCGACGTGGTGATGGTCCTGCCGCTGGTGCGGACCCTGCAGGCGCGCTGGCCCCGGGCGAAGATCACGTGGATCATCGGACGCGGAGCCTACGAGGCGGTTGCCGGCCTGCGGGCCGAGGGGATCGAGTTTGTAGTGATTGAGAAGCCCCGGCGGATTCGCGATTACCTGGCGCTGCGCCGCCAGTTGGCGGATCGGACCTTTGATGTGCTGCTTTGCCTCCAGGCCAGCTGGAGGGCCAACTGGATCTATCCGTGCATCCGGGCCCGGCGAAAGATCGGGTACGGGAATGACCGGGCCAAGGATTTCCATCGCTGGTTTGTTCGTGAGCGCATTCCGCCGGCAAAACCCCACCTCGTGAACGGATTTCTGCAATTTGCCGAGGCGCTCGGCGTGGAACTCCACCCTGAGGTGCTTTGGCGGCTGCCCGTGGAGGCGGAGGCGGAAGCCTGGGCGGGTGAAATCCTTCCGGCGAAACCCTTTTTTGCCTTGAGCCCCTGCGCCAGCAAACCGGAACGCGACTGGCCGGTCGATCGCTACGCCGCGGTGCTCCGGTGGGCTCACGCCGGCGGTCTGGGCCCGGTCGTGCTCCTGGGCGGACCGGCCGGCCGGGAGCGAATGGTGGCAGACGCGCTCGTTGCTCAAGCCGAGGTGCCCGTGGTCAACCTGGTCGGGCGCACAAGCGTCCCCCAATTGATCGCAACCCTGGCCCGATGCCGGCTCCTGCTGGCGCCGGACAGCGGCGCGGTGCACATCGCCAATGCATTTGGGCGCCCCGTGGTCGGCCTCTATGCGGTGGCCCCGGCGGGTCGCACCGGTCCCTATCGAAGGACGGAATTCTGCGTCGATCATTTCGACGAAGCGGTGCGCACGCTGTGCGGGGCCGATCCGGCTCGGATGCCCTGGGCCACGCGCGTCCACGACCCGCGCGCGATGGCGCTGATCCGGGTGGATGAAGTTTTGGTGAAGATCGATCGGGCGCTCCGCCAGGAATGAAAGAATTGCGAAGGCGAGTGATTCTCGTTTGCGTTTCCCCCTGGAGCTTTTGAGTCTTTGGGGCAACGCTTGCCGGTGATCGACTCCCTCTTTTCGCGCCATGCCACATCTGCTCATCATCCAGCCCTCGCCGCTCGGCGACATTGTTCACGGGTTGCAGGTCGCCGCATCGCTCAAGGCGCAGCGCCCCGAACTCCGGATCTCGTGGATTGTGCGCGACATTCTTGAACCGTTGGTCCGCGATTGCGAAGTGGTCGAACGGACCTACCTGTTTCACCGGAGCGAAGGGCTGCGCGGTTTTCTCAAGCTCATGCGCGAGGTGCGGCAGACGCAGTTCGACTATGTCTTCGACATGCAGGGCCTGCTGCGCACGGGGCTGATGACCTGGCTGGCGCGCGCCCCGCTGAAGGTCGGGCGCAGCGACGCGCGCGAAGGCGCCACGCTGTTCTACCGGCGGAAGATTCCGCTGCCGCCCGAGGGAAAGCAGAGCCACGCCCTCGAGATTCTGCTCCAGTTTTGCCCGGTGCTGGAGGCGCAGGCGGAGTTGCGCGGGGAATTGCGGTTCCGCGAGGCCGCGGATCTGAACCTCGGTTTTGTGGAAGGCAACCGCGGACAGAAACCGATCCTCATTTTTCCGGACAGCCGGCTGGACGAGAAACGTTGGAATGGGTTTCGCCAGCTGACCGATCTCTTGTTGCGCGACGGAAGCGGGCGGAAGGTTCTCTGGGCGGGCAACAATCTCTTGTCCTATCGGGAGAATTTTCCCGAAGGCCAGTTCCTCAATCTCACGGGCAACACGAGTCTGGCTTCGCTGGCCGCCTTGGTGCGGCGGGCGGACTGGGTGATCTGCAATGACAGCGGTCCAATGCACCTTGCGGCCGCACTCGGAGTCAAGACGCTGGGACTCTTTGGACCGACGGACCCACGGCTGTTCGGGCCTTATCCGCTCAGCAGCCCGACCAACCATGTCGTGCAGGCTCCGGTGGGCGATCTGCGCTTGCTGACCGCCCGGGACGTGTACACGCGGTTTGCGCGGCTCGATGCGCTCAGCCGCGGACAGGCGGCGCCCGGCACCGCGGCACCGTGGTCGCGGCGGGCGGCGATGTAGATCGTCAGACTCCTGGGTTTTTCACAGGAGCCCAAAATGCAAAAATGCGGTTTTGCTCGCGACCTGAAGAAACCCGTAGCCGGGGGCGCCCTGGCCCGCCGTAGCTTCGCGCGGAGGCGGTCGATCCCGGCACACCTTGTAGCCGGGGGCGCTGACCCCGGCACGTCAAAACTCAAGGCCGGCCTCAACGCGGCCGGCTACAACGTGGGCTGTTTCTTAGGAGTCTCCATACGCGCTGGTGCGCGTCCTTTCGGGCAGGCAAATCGGCGACGATTTGCTTGAGAGAACGGAGGGAACTGGGCGGGAGCTTCCTGTCCTTCGCTCATGTTCTCCGTTTCCTCAGTCACCTCCTGTGAGATCGTTTGGATCTGGTCGTGGCTCTGCGGTTTCGAGAAGCATGCGGGCTGACGCCGAATGTCCCTTCCTGTCCGTGAAATCCCTCGGCGGACGCGCGATTTGAACTTATGGTGGGCAATTCACGACGTATAGGGAGAACGAACCCTGGTTGCTTCGGAAGACGAACTGATGGACCGCGACAACGAACAATTGGAGCAGTTTTATCGGGAAACAGCGCCCGCCCTGCTGGCCTTTTTCCGCCATCAGCCGGCATTGGCCGGCGCGGCCGAGGACCTGCTCCAGGACACGTTTGTGCGGGCGCTGAAACATCGCGAGCGCCTCGACGCGGCCGTTTCCCGCCGTGCCTATTTGTTTGGAATTGCCCGCCACGTCGGTCTCGATGCGCTGCGGCGCGCCGAGCCGGGAGGAGTGCCGGCAGATCAGCAGATCGCGCCGGTGGCCGGCGATGACGCGCGCCTGGAATCAATGCGCGCGGCGATCGCGGAATTGCCCGCGCCGCAGCGCGAGGCATTGCTGCTCAAACTGCAGCAGGACCTCTCGTATGAGGAAATCGCCGCGGTGCTCGAAGTCCCGGTGGGGACGGTCCGGTCGCGCCTGCATTACGCCGTTCTCCGTCTGCGCCAAGTTCTCAACACCGATCGCCCATGAAAACTGAAACCCTGGAAGCACTGTTGATCGACCGGGCGCTGGGGGCCCTCTCGCCGGAAGCCGTCGAACTGCTCGAGGCCCATCTGACGCAGAATCCGGAGGTTGCCCGGCTGGCAGACGGACTGGCCTCGACCGTCCAGCTGGCGCGGACCGCGGTCGGCGACCCCGCTGCGCCGGCCTTCTCTCCGCCGATGGACCGCGTGCGAAGGACGCTGCGCGCGCAGCGCCGGAAGACCGTGGCGTGGGAGTTGAGCAAACTCGCCGCGTGCCTGCTCCTTGGCCTGACAATCGGTGTGGTCAGCCGGTTCGCCGGCAACCCTGCCGCGGAACGGCCGGTGGCGGCGGCCACGGTCCGCCCGTTGCTCGCCGGCGACGCTGGCGATTCGGCCGAGGGGCAGAATGGATTCTGGTCCCGGTCGAACTTCGCGGCGGCCGAGTCGGAGCGAGCGGCCGCCCACCTGGCAGAACGCCACCGCCTGCATTGGGATTCGCTGGTGAAATTGCCGCATCTGGAGGGAAGCTTATGAAGACTGTTTTGCGATCGATGGATATCCGAAAGACCGCCGTGGTGCCTGCGGCGCTGTTGCTCGCGCTGCTGGGCGGCTGTTTGGAGCAGCATCTCGTCTGGTCACCCAATGGCCAGCGCGCCGCCGTGATCGCGAAAGACGGGCTTCACCTCTGCGATCCCGAGGGAAAGCTGACGCCGCTCCTGCTGCCCGACGTCGATCAGGTCGCGTGGTTCGGCGATTCGCAACGGCTCGCCGTGGCCCGCGTGCGAAAGGCGGGCGACTGGGCGTCCGTCGCCCGGGTCGCCGGAAGCGAACGCGCCTCGGCAATCGCGGTGGAAGCGGAGGGAATCTGGAGCAAGCTGGAAGCCGGCGGGCAATGGGGTGTCTTGACGATGCCGGTTGGCAAGGGCGGGCGCCAAGCCCTCGTGAAACTCTTCCTGCGCGATCACCATGGGGACGCGTTGCGGGCGAAGCTGAGCCCCGGCGACTGGGACGGCCTGAAGTCCGGCGAGGTTGAGGTGGCCGATCTGCTGGTCGCGCGCATCGACGGAGAGCAGATCCGGCCCGGGACCGTGCTCCATGAGGGTCTGGAGAAGATCGAGGATCTCCGCGTGTCGCCGGGAAGCCGGGCCATCGCGTTCACCACGGATCTGACGCCGGACAACGACGATGAATGCCGCCTGCTCCTGACCCTGGCTGACGCGGTCGGCACGGAGACCGTTGCTGAGCGCACGGCGGCGTATCCCGATTGGACACCCGACGCGCGGTCGCTGGTCTATGCACAGGCGGCGGAAGGCGGGAAAAAGGACGATCTCCGCCTCGCAACCCTTGTCCGGCGCGAGGTGCTGGGCGATAGCGGGCAAATCAAGCTCCAGGAGAAGCCCGACGAGCTGGCCGGCCTGGTGTTCAATCGCACCCGCGTGCGTTGCCTGCAGGACGGGCGGATCGTTTTCAACGCGGTGGAATTCAGCCTGCCGGTGGCCACCAAAGACGTCGATGCGGAGCGGGAAAAACTGTTTTTCCTGGATCCGCTCCGCCAGACGACGCTCGGGCGCCTGGTCCCGCGGGGAGAGGAGGCAAACCTGCCGAAGAACCTGACGTTTTTTGAGCCGAGCCCGGACGAGAAGCAGATTCTCGTCGGCGGATTCGACGGGGAAGTCGGCGTGCTGACGCTGGCAACCGGTGACGTCGGGGTCCTGCAAAAGGCCGGGGAATATAATCTCATGGCGGCGCCAGTCTGGCGGGCGCCGGGCGAGATCACGTATGCCCGGCGCAATCCGCTCGCAAACGGAAAGCCACCGTCCCGCAATGCCGAGATTGTCCTCGGCAAGAGCGAGCTGGGAAAAGGCGATCAGGATAAAGTGCTGAGCAAAGGCTGGTCTGACGAGATGCTCACGAGCGTGTTCAGTCCATCGGACAAGAAGTAGGCCAACAACTTCGCGCTTTATTCCTGGGCCGGCGCCGCCACACTCGCGCGGCTATGCTTGATCCAAAACTCCTTCGCGAATCACCCGAGGTGGTCCGCGCGGCGATTGCCAGGAAACATCTCGATGTGGACCTCGATCCGGTGCTGACGCTGGACGCGCTCTGGCGTGCGCAGCTGGTCGAGGTCGAGGCGCTTCGTTCGAGGCAGAAGTCGGCCAACGCGGAGATGGCCGCGCTCCGGAAGGGCTCGATGGAATTCCTCGCGAAAGTGCAGGAGATGAAGGGACTCTCCGGGCAGGTGAAGGAGAAGGAGGCGGTCCTGGCCGTGACGGAGGCGAAGTGGCGTACCGCGATGCTGGCCCTGCCCAACATTCCGCATGAGAGCGTGCCGGAGGGCCGCACCGCCGAGCAGAACGTGGTGTGCGCAACCCACGGTTCGACCAGCGCGGCCTCCGCCCAGGCGCGGCCGCATTGGGAGATCGCGGGTTTTGACCGGCTGTTCGACTTTGCCCGCGGCGCCAAGGTGACCGGTGCCGGATTTCCGTTCTATGTCGGCGACGGCGCCCGGCTGGTCCGCGCGCTGGTCCAGTTCTTCCTCGATGAGGCGGGCAAGGCCGGCTACCAGGAGGTGCATCCCCCGGTGTTGGTCAACGCCGCCAGCGCCACCGCGGTCGGCCAGCTGCCGGACAAGGAAGGAATGATGTACCAGACGGTGGAGGATCAGTTCTACCTTGTGCCGACTGCGGAGACGCCGGTCACAAACTTTTTCCGCGACGAGATTCTTGACGAGGCAGCGTTGCCGGTCTGCCGCTGCGCCTACACCCCCTGTTTCCGGCGCGAAGCCGGCAGTTATGGCAAGGACGTCCGGGGGCTCAACCGCCTGCACCAGTTCGACAAGGTCGAGCTGCTCAAATGGGTGCATCCCGCGCGAAGCTATGCCGAGCTGGAGAGTCTGCGAGCCCACGCGGAAAGCCTCCTGCAGAAGCTGGAGCTGCCGTATCATGTGTTGCTGATGTGTGGGGGCGACCTGGGGTTTGCGCAGGCGAAGAAATACGATCTCGAAGTCTGGTCGGCGGGGCAGAAGCGGTGGCTCGAGGTCTCAAGCTGCTCGAATTTCGAGGCCTTCCAGGCCCGTCGGGCGCAGATCCGGTTTCGTTCCAAGGAGACAGGACGGCCGGAATTGGTGCACACGATCAACGGTTCCGGGCTGGCGGTGCCGCGTGTCCTTTCGGCGATTTTGGAGAACAACCTGCAGGCGGACGGACGCGTGCGCATTCCCGCGGTCCTCCAGGCCTGCTTTGGGAAGGAGTTCTTGAGTTTCGGGTGATCGGAGCGTCGACGGCGCCGAAGACTGGTGCGTCGGCTGACCCGGATACATTCTGTATCAGCTTTGGGGCCACCGAGTGTGGAGCCGGTCTGAGACCGGCGTGACGCCAGTCGGAAGACTGGCGCTACCTGGCGGCCCGGTTCCATCGATGAACACGCCAACTCATTGTACGCCGACAGTCGGAGGCGAACCCATTGACAGTCCCTGGATCCGGAAGGTTGCGGCTTTGGCGGACCAATTCCCGCGGGAACGCCTGCATCCGGCCGTGATGGACTGGGCGGAAAGCCGGCGGGCTCCGGCCCGGGGGCCGTGGGCGGTGGCTTTTTCCGGCGGGGCCGACTCGCTGGCGCTGCTGCTGTTGCTCTGCGCGCACGGGCCGCAACGCCGGAAGCGAATGGTCGCGCTTCATTTCAATCACCGTCTCCGCGGTGCGGCAGCGGATGCCGATGAGCGGTTCTGCCGGCGCGTCTGCCGCGCCATCGGCGTGCGGCTCATCGTCGGTCGCTGGCGCAATCGTCGCCGAGGAGCGAGCGAGGACGAGGCGCGGACGGCCCGGTTCGCCTTTTTTGAGCGGGCGATGCGGAAGGCTGGCGCGCGGGCGCTCTGGCTGGGGCATCAACAGGACGACGTGGCCGAGACGATGTTGATGCGACTGGCGCGCGGGAGTGGCACCGCCGGGCTCGCGGCGCCAAGACCGGTGCAACGCGTTGGTGACAACGTTCACGTGCGCCCCCTGCTGACGGTCAAGAAACAGGAGGTGGTGCGGGGATTGCGCGAATGCGGCGTGCGCTGGCGCGAGGACCGGAGCAACGCCGGCCCGGCCTATTTCAGGAACCGGATCCGTCATCAGGTTTTGCCTGCCTGGCAGGAGGCCGCCGGGCGAGATGCGGTGGCCGGGGCGGCGCTCGCCCGGGAGCGGCTCGAAGAGGACGACACGGCGCTGGAGGCCTGGCTGGAGGAATTGCGGCCCTGGGGCCGGGCAGGTACGCTGAATCTTGCGGTGCTCAAGGGCCGGCCGCGGGCGCTGGTCCGCCGGGCGCTGCACCGCTGGCTCGCCAGGCAACCGCTGGCGGGCGAGCTGTCCCGCCAGGGATTTGAAGACTTACTGACCGCGGCGATGACTGGCGGAGTCACCCGCCGCAGTCTGGGGCGCGATGGGTTTGCCGTGATGCGCGGCGACCGGCTGCGGTTCGAACGGGCGGTTTCCAAGCGCTTCAATTGACTTCTCCATCCGGAACCCACACGCTTTACCCCTGGTCCAATTCCCCGAATGTCCGAAAACGACAACAAGTCCAAGCGGAACCCGCTCAAGAACCTTCCACCCGACCGATTTCAGCCCAAGGTGTGGCTCATCTGGCTGGGGATCATCGGCATCCTTCTCCTGGTGCTGAACAAGTATCCCGGCCGGGTGAATTCGCCGGTGGACCTGAAGATTCAGGATGTGGTCGACCTTTCCGTTGCGGACAAAGTTGCCAGTGGCAAGATCCGCCCGGACCCCTCCTCGGGCGGGCGCGATTGGGAGGAGATCATCGGCGACGTGAAGGATGCGAAGATGTTGATGCCGTTTGGCGGCGACGGCAAAATGACCTCGTTTCGCGCAGCCGGGCGGCTGACCGACGCCAGCCTGGAGACCCTGCAGAAGTCCAAGGTCTTCACGGAAGTATCCGCGACGAATTTCGCCACGCAGGTGCTGACGCAGATTCTGCCTTTTGTCATTGTCATCGGGCTGCTCTATTTCCTGTTCGTGCGGCAGTTGAAACAGGCGGGGCGCGGGGCGCTCAGCTTCGGCAAGAGCCGGGCCAAGCTCCTCACGCGGGACCGGGACAAGATCACCTTTGCCGACGTCGCCGGTTGCGACGAGGCCAAGGAAGAGGTTTCGGAAGTGGTCGAGTTTCTCAAGGATCCCAAGCGGTTTCAGAAGATCGGCGGACGCATTCCCAAGGGTGTGTTGATGGTGGGCCCGCCCGGCACCGGAAAGACCCTCCTGGCCAAGGCGATTGCCGGCGAGGCCGAGGTGCCGTTTTTCTCCATCAGCGGCTCGGACTTCGTCGAAATGTTTGTCGGCGTCGGCGCCAGCCGCGTCCGGGACATGTTTGAGCAGGGACGCAAGAATGCGCCGTGCCTGATTTTCATTGATGAAATTGACGCGGTCGGCCGGCAGCGTGGCGCCGGGCTGGGCGGCGGCAACGACGAGCGCGAACAGACGCTGAACTCGATGCTGGCCGAGATGGACGGCTTCGACACGACGGAAGGAGTCATCATCATTGCGGCCACGAACCGTCCCGACGTGCTCGACAGCGCCCTGCTGCGGCCGGGCCGCTTCGACCGGCAGATTTTCATCGACCTGCCCGATCTGGTGGGTCGCGAGCAGATTCTCCGGGTCCATTCGCGCAAGCTCGCGATCGGCGAGGATGTCGACCTGAGCATCGTGGCGCGCGGCACGCCCGGATTGTCCGGCGCTGAACTGGCCAACCTGCTCAACGAATCCGCCCTCCTGGCGGCGCGGCGGAACAAGAAGCGCATCGACATGCATGACATCGAGGATGCGCGGGAGAAGGTGCAATTTGGGCGGGAACGCCGGCGGATCATGGACGACGAGGACAAGAAGATCGTGGCCTACCATGAAGCCGGGCATGCCCTGGTCGGCGCCGTGACCGACGACGGCGACCTGCCGGTGCACAAGGTCACCATCATTCCGCGCGGCCGGTCGCTGGGCAGTACAATGTACATCCCGCGGAAGGACATTTATAACTACGCGAGGCGCCGGATGCTCGCGCGGCTCGCGACGCTTTATGGCGGCCGGATTGCAGAGGAGGTGGTGCTCGGGGATATCACCAGCGGCGCTTCGAGCGACATCCTGCAGGCCACCAAGCTGGCCCGGAGCATGGTGTGCGACTGGGGAATGAGTCCGCTCGGCCCGATCGCCTACGGCGAGAACCATGACACGGTGTTCCTTGGCCGCGAGATCTCGCGGAGCGAGAATTTCAGCGAGGATACGGCGCGGCTGATCGACGCCGAGATTCACAAGCTGGTCGACGAACAGTACAATCGCGCCAAGAGCATCATCATCGAGAAACGACTGGCGCTGGACAAGATCGCGGAGGCGCTGCTGCAGTACGAGACGATTGAAGGGAAGCACGTGCTCGAAATCCTGGAATTCGGAGAGATCCGCTCCCTGGTGGCGCCGCCGGTCATTTCCAAACCGGGCGAGGTGCCGGGCCGGAAGCCTTCGGAAAAGCCGGCGGAGGGCCTCGCGGGCGATGCGCCGGCCCCGGCTCCGTCGCCGGCCTGAACGGAAGGTTTGTGGCGGAACGGCGCCCCGTTCCGCGCGGAGCCGGATGCCAGCCTTCGCTGAAGCTCCGGCTAGGCACGCGGCGCCGCAACATCGGACGCTCCGTTCCGCCCGGACGCATGGTGCCGGGCGCCGGTGAGCGGCAAAATTGCGAAAATCAGTCTTGGATTCTGACGGGCAAGCCGCCAGCTTCGCCGGAAACTCCGCGCTATGAACATCTGCTGTATCGGTGCTGGTTACGTCGGTGGCACAACCATGGCAATCATCGCCCAGCATTGCCCCGGGGTGGTGGCGACGGTCGTCGACATGAACGCGGCCCGCATTGCCGCCTGGAATTCGAACAAGCTGCCGGTCTATGAACCCGGGCTTGACGAGATCGTTCGCGAAGTGCGGGGGCGCAACCTGACGTTTTCCACGGAGGTTGCCGCGGCGATCAAGCGGGCGGACATGATCTTTGTCTGCGTCAACACGCCGACGAAGACCTACGGGCTGGGTGCGGGCCGGGCGGCGGATCTCAGCTACATTGAGTCCGTGGCGCGGACGATCGCGGAACATGCCAACGGACCGAAGATCATCGTCGAAAAATCGACCATTCCCGTGAAGACCGCGGAATCGATCCTGGCGATCCTGGCGGCCAATGCCCGCGGGATCCGGTTCCAGGTGCTTTCGAATCCGGAGTTTCTGTCCGAGGGCACGGCGATCAGTGACTTGCAGAAACCCGATCGCGTCCTCATTGGCGGCGAACCCACTCCCGAGGGCGAGGAGGCGGTCAGGGCCCTGGCGGGGATCTACGCCTCGTGGGTTCCGCGCGACCGGATCATCACGACCAGCCTGTGGTCGTCCGAGTTGTCGAAGCTGGTGGCCAATGCGTTTCTTGCCCAGCGCATCTCGTCAATCAATTCGATCTCCGCGGTCTGCGAGGCGACCGGGGCGGATGTGGACGAGGTGGCCCGCGTGATCGGCCGCGACAGCCGGATCGGCCCGAAGTTTCTTCAGGCATCGATCGGCTTTGGAGGCTCGTGTTTTCAGAAGGACATTCTGAACCTCGTGTATCTGTGCGGGCACTTCAAGCTGCCGGAGGTCGCCGCCTACTGGGAATCGGTCGTGCGCATGAACGAATACCAGAAGCAGCGGTTCACGGCGCGCATTGTCCGGGCGTTGTTCACCACGGTGGCGGAGAAGAAGATCGCGGTGCTGGGATTTGCGTTCAAGAAGAACACCAACGACACGCGCGAATCACCGGCGATCACGGTCTGCCGCGACCTGCTGGCGGAGCATGCGCGCATTTCGGTTTACGATCCCAAGGTGGATCCGGCTGACATTGTCCGGGAGTTTCCCGGTGAGAACGGGGGGACGGACCCCCGGCTGACGATCGTCGGAAATGCGTATGAAGCCTGCGATCAGGCGCACGCCGTGGTGCTGCTGACCGAGTGGGACGAATTCAAGGAGCTGGATTTCGCCCGGATTTTCAAGTCGATGCCCAAGCCGGCTTTCTTTTTTGACGGACGCAACATCCTGGATCTGGCGCAGCTGCGCGCGATCGGTTTCCAGGCATCTGGCATTGGAAAGTAACTACAGGCCGAGTGAGGTGCGGTAGATTCGCGGCACCCGTTTTGTCACTGAGCAGAGGGTCTCCCAGGGGATCGTATCGGACCAGGCGCTGAACTCCGCAATGCGGATCTCGGCGCCGGCCTGCCGGCCCACGAGCACGGTTTCGTCACCGCATGCGACGCCGGGCACATCAGTCACATCGACAATGGTCTGGTCCATCGTCACCCGCCCCAGCACGGGGCAGCGCTGTCCACGAATCAAGACGGAGGCGCGATTGCTGCAGGCGCGGGCGATCCCGTCGCCATAGCCGGCGCAGAGCACGGCGACCGTCGAGTCGCGCGTCAGCGTCCGGGTGCGCCCGTAACTGATGTCGGTCCCGGCCGGCAGCCGTTTGACGACCCCGACCCGCGTCCGGAAGCTGAACACCGGCTCGGTATGCACGCGGCCCAGCATTGAGTTGGGGTGGGGCAGGATCCCGAACTGAAGGAGGCCGACGCGCACAGCGTTGAATGGCTGCTCGCCATGCGCCGTTTCGAGGCCGGCGCTGTTGTCCGCGTGCACGAGCAGGCGGTCGAGTTCGAGACCGGGGCACGTCCGCAGCGCCGCCAGAAAACGCCGGCGCTGTTCATCGGTGAAGGCGGGATCCTCGTCGGCGCTGGAAAAATGAGTGAATGCGCCGTCGAGGCGGACATGGGCCGCCTTCCGGATGCAATCGTAAAGTCCGCGGGCCTCCTCATGCCACACGCCCAGCCGGCCCATCCCGGTGTCGATCTTCAAGTGGATGGCGACCGTCCGTCCAGCCGCGCGACCGATCGCGTCGAAACGGTCGATTTCCTCGGCGGTGGAGACGGCGGCGGTAATGTCGTATTCCAGCAGATATTTGTCCTCCTCGGGCAGCAACGGGCTCAACACCAGCACGGGCCAACCGGGTCCGAGCTCACGAATGGCGGCCGCCTCGGTCACATTGGCCACGGCGAACAGGTCGGCCCCCGCGTGCATCAGGCGCGCGACCGTCTGGTGCAGGCCATGACCGTAGGCGTCAGCCTTGACCACTGCGACGTACTTGATGTGAGGCGGGAGCGAAGCGCGGATCAGTCTCAGATTGCGCTCCAGGGCCGCGAGATCGATCTCTGCCCAGCAGCGGAGCGAGAGTTGGGGGACGGGTTGCATGGCAGGAGTGGCAGTCAGGATTCGTTCTTGGTCTGCGCCGGGCTGGTTCCCGCACGGTGAATCTGCGGAGTCCAGGTGACGTAGGAGGCCTCTTCGTGAAGAAAGGCATCAGGCTGTGGCGCCGCTTCCAGCAAGTCAGCCGTGCGTTCGCGCAGCCACAGGTCGGGCAGGGTGTAGTCAACCGCGGAAATCGGGCGTGGCGGCTGGGTCCAGGCGCGAAAACCGGCCGGCGTGTAGATTCCGCCGGGGAAGGCGAGCAGTTCCTGAGGCGGGACCCGGCGCAAGCGCCCGGCTGGCCCCCCCGCCGGACCGTCCACCCAATGCCAGGAATCGCGTCGGGCGTCGGCCACGACCGCAAATGGTGCCGGGGCGCCGCTCCGTTGCAGATCGACCGCCACCAGTTCGAGACTGCGATAGGCGAAAGCCGGCAGCGTGCGGCCCGCGGCGACCGACCAGACCCGAAGCGCCATGGCCGTCGTCCGGATTCCGAGAATTGATCCGGGCCCTTCGCAAAATGCCAACGCCCCGATGCCGGTGATCTCGATTCGGGCCTGGGCGAGCACGCGATCCGCGCAGGCAAAGATTGCGATCCCTGCCTCCTGGTCCGACACGCTCCAGATTGGGTCGCCATCACGCTGCCACAACCCGACCTGGATGCGCGTCAACGCGGAATCGATCAGCAGCACCGTCCGGTGCGTCGCAACGAGTGAATCCAGGCTGGGCATCCGGGCGAGCATGGCGGCGGGCCCAGTCGTCGCAAGGCCGTAGCGGAACGGCGAGTCGGCGCCGGACGCGGCGCCGCTACGAGAGAGTGTGGGTAGCAAAACGGCGCCCCGTTCGAGAATGTAGCGGAACGGCGTTCCGTTCCGCAAGGAGGTCGGCGCCGGACGCGGCGCCGCTACACGGGTGTGCCCGCGGGAGCACGGTCGTCCGTCTGGAAGGGTAGCGGAACGGCGTCCCGTTCCGCGAATCAGCATTGACCGCCGGCTCGGCCATCCCGTACCGTGACCAATTCCGTTGGTCGCATCCTTTTTATTTCCGCCGAAGTGAACATCGAACTCAAAGATCTCTCTGAAACCCGCAAGAGCCTCGTCGTCACCCTCGACAAGAGCGAAGTGAACGCGGAGCATCAGGCCGTGGTGGGCGAAATTGCCAAGCTCGCCCGCCTGCCCGGATTCCGCCCGGGGCGCGCACCATTGTCACTGGTTGTCAAGCGGTTCTCGAAGGAGATCCTCGATGAACTCAAGGGCAAGGTGACCGGAAAGGCGTATCGCGGAGGAATCGACAAGACAAAGCTTGAGGTCGTCAACATCGTCAAAGTTGAAGAAGGGACGATCGAGCCCGGCCTGTCGGCGGCGATTACCTTCACAATTGATGTGCAGCCGCCGTTCGAGCTGCCTGAGTATGTCGGTCTCCCCATCCACGTCCAACCCATCGAGCCAACCGAGGCCGAGATCGACAAGGTGATTGAGAATCTGCGTCAGGAGCGGGCCGACTTTAAGGCGGCCGCACGGCCGGCGCGAAAGGGAGATTACGTCAAGCTGGCCTACGAGGGCACAGTTGACGGGAGGCCGATCACGGAACTCGTGCCGGAAAGACAGATCTACGGAAAGGTGCCCCAGACCTGGGAGGAAGTGGACGCGGAGCAGGAAGGTTTGATCCCCGGCCTCGGACCGCAGCTGGCGGGGCTTAAGGCGGGCGACAAGAAGGAGGTGTCGGTGACCTTTCCGGCCGGGTTTGCGGGCGCACCCGAACTGGGCGGCAAGGCGGCGGTCTACGCGGTTGACGTGCAGGAGGTGCGTGAACGCGTGCTGCCGGCGTTGGATGCGGAATTCTTCAAGACCCAGCAGGTGGAGAGCCTCGAAGGACTTCGGCAGCGGGTGAGCCAGAATTTGAAACAGAGCAAGGAATTCGAAAATCGCCGGGCGCTGCGGTTGCAGGTGCGTGAGGCGCTGGCGTCACGGATCGAGTTTCCGCTGCCGGAAAGCATGATCGCTGCAGAGACCCAGGAGGTACTGCGCCGGTTCATGGAAGAAAACCTCCGGCACGGCGTGCCGGAGGCGGAGTTCGAAAAGAACAAGAAGGAGCTCTACGAGAATGCGCGCCGGGCCGCCGTGGCCCGGGTCAAGCAGCAGATCCTGGTCGAGAAAGTCGCCGAGAAGGAAAAGATCCAGGTCGACGAGCGCGACATCGACAACGCGATCCTGCGCGAAGCGATGCGGTCGAACCAGCGGCCGGACAAGGTGGCCAAGGAGCTCACCAAGGATCGCGAGCGGCTCCGGTCCCTGAGAGCCGCGATCGTATTCGACAAGGCACTTGATTTCCTGGTGAGCAAGGCTACCCTCACGACGGCAGCGCCGAAATTGTGAGCAAACTCAAGATCCCGTGAGCTATTACGTCCCATTCATCATCGAAAACACCGGCCGCGGCGAGCGGAGCATGGACATTTACTCCCGTTTGCTGAAGGACCGTATCATCTTCATTGGGTCTCCAATTGACGACGGCGTGGCGAATGTCGTGATCGCCCAGTTTCTGTTCCTGCAGATGGAGGACGCCAAGAAGGACATCCATCTGTATATCAACTCCCCGGGCGGCGTGGTGACCGGCGGGATGGCGATCTACGACGCGATGAATTTCCTCCAGTGCGATGTTGCGACCTACTGCATCGGCCAGGCGGCCAGCATGTCCACGGTGCTGGTGGCCGCCGGTGCGAAAGGCAAGCGCTTCGCCCTGCCCAACAGCCGCGTGATGATTCACCAGCCGACCGGCGGCGCCGGCGGCCAGGCCTCGGACATCGCGATTGCGGCGCGGGAGATCCTGCGGTGGCGCCGGACGCTCAACGAGGCGCTGGCCCGGCACACGGGGAAGACTCCGGAGCAGATCGACAAGGATTCCGACCGCGACTACTACATGAGCGCGGAGGAGGCCAAGGCCTACGGCATCGTTGACCACGTGATTGCCTCAGCCCGTGAAGTGCAGACGCTTGCAACGGTGCAGGCCGCCTGAGGTCCGTCCGATTTCCCGCCGACTTCCGCCTCCGCGTCAACCCCTGCAACCCTAACTCCGCCCCGCATGGCAAAATCCTCCCGCATGACCCTGTGTTCGTTCTGCGGCAAATCGCAGGCGGAGGTGAAGAAGATCATCGCCGGTCCCGGCGTCTATATCTGCGATTCGTGCGTCAATGTCTGCAAGACGATCATCGACCGGGAAATCAAGGCGCCGGCCGCGGAAAGCCGTCCCGCGTTCCGCCTGCTCAAACCGGCGGAGATCAAGCGGACCCTCGACGATTTTGTGATCGGCCAGGACCACGCCAAGAAGGTGCTGTCGGTTGCGGTTTACAATCACTACAAGCGCCTGATGTTCGATGCCGGCCAGCCGCGCTCCAATGTGGCGATGGCACCGGAGTTCACCGATGTCGAGGTCGAGAAGAGCAACGTGCTGTTCGTGGGGCCGACCGGCTCGGGCAAGACGCTGCTCGCGCGGACGCTGGCCCGCATCCTCGACGTACCGTTTGCGATTTCGGACGCCACGACTTTGACCGAGGCGGGCTACGTCGGCGAGGACGTGGAGAACGTGGTGCTGCGGCTGCTGCAGGCGGCAAGCTACGACGTCAAGAAGGCCGAGTGTGGCATCGTCTACATCGACGAGATCGACAAGATCCGGCGGACCACGGAAAACGTTTCCATCACCCGCGACGTCTCGGGTGAGGGCGTGCAGCAGGCACTGCTCAAGATCCTGGAGGGCACAGTCTGCAACGTTCCGCCGCAGGGCGGGCGCAAGCATCCCAACCAGGAGTACATCCAGGTCAACACGGCCAACATCCTGTTCATTTGCGGCGGCGCCTTTGTCGGACTCGAACAGTTCGTGAAGAAACGGGTCGGATCGGGTTCGATGGGATTCCACGTGAATCCCGAGGACCACAATCTCACGCCGGAGGAGATGATGCGGATGATCGCGCCGGAGGACCTGGTGCGCTACGGCATGATTCCCGAGTTCATCGGCCGCCTGCCGATCGTTTCGGTGCTGGATCCGCTGACGGAGGAGGATCTGGTTCGCATCCTGTTGCGGACGAAGAATGCGATGGTCAAGCAATACTCCAAGCTGTTCGCCATGGATGGCGTGCAGTTGCGCTTCACGCGGGATGCCGTCAACGCGATTGCCCGGAAGGCGATCGATCTCAAGACCGGTGCGCGGGCCCTGCGCTCCATCCTGGAGAATCTGATGCTCGAAGTCATGTTTGACCTGCCCCAGCGCGACGATGTCGCCGAGGTCGTGATTGATGAGGCGGTTGTGAAGGGCCTTCGCCGCCCGATTCTCAAGAAGGTGGCGACCCCCGGCGAGAACAAGGTTGACGCCGCCTAGGTTTTCGCGGCGCCGGACGCCGCGCCGCTTCGTCTGAGCGGTTTTAGAAGAAGGTGTGGCCGCGAGCGTGAGCGAGTGGACGCCCTTTCCGCTCGCTCACGCTCGCAGCCACATTCGCGTTCCCGGCCACGTTGTTCCGTGTGGCTGGCTGGAGTGGACGCCCTTTCCGCTCGCTTACGCTCGCAGCCACATTCGCGTTCCCGGCTACGGTTTCCCGTTTGCCTGGCTGGAGGGCGCGGCCTGTGGTGAGCCCGGCCGAACCGCGCCGTCAGCCCCGCTCCGGGAGGATACTGCCGGGGCCAAGGCGGCCAGATACGCATCGATTGCGCGGGCGGCCCGTTTGCCGTCGCCCATCGCCAGGATCACGGTGGCGGCGCCGCGCACGATGTCGCCGCCGGCAAACACACCGGGAAGACTCGTCATCGCGTTCGCATCCACCGCGATGTTGCCCCGCCGGTTGAGCACGAGCTCGGGGCAGGTCGCGGTCAGGAGCGGATTGGCCCGCGTGCCGACCGCCACGACCACGATGTCGCAATCGAGGACGAATTCAGAGCCGGCGACGGGCGTCGGACTCCGGCGGCCGGAGGCGTCGGGTGCGCCGAGCTGCATGCGGATGCACTTCAGGCCGTTGACCCAGCGTTGCGCATTGCCCAGCACCTCCACCTGCGCCCCCAGCAGTTCGAAGCGGATGCCTTCCTGTTCCGCGTGATGAATCTCCTCGGCGCGCGCCGGCATTTCCTGACGGGTGCGGCGGTAGACGATGGTCGATTCAGCGGCGCCCAGGCGTTTGGCCGTGCGGGCGGAATCCATGGCGACGTTGCCGCCGCCGATCACGACCACCCGTGAACCGAGGAGCACGGGAGTGTCGGCCCGGGGAAACTCGTAGGCCGCCATCAAATTCACCCGGGTGAGATACTCGTTGGCGGAGTAGACTCCCTTGAGGTTCTCGCCCGGCACATTCATGAACACCGGCAGGCCGGCGCCGTTGGCGATGAACACGGCGTCGAACTGCTCGCGCAGCTCGCCGAGTGTGAACGTGCGTCCGATGACGACATTGCACTCGATCTTCACTCCTGCCCGTTGCAGCCGCCCGACCTCCTGGTCGACGATCTTCTTGGGCAGGCGGAACTCCGGGATTCCGTAAACCAGCACGCCGCCCGGTTGATGCAGGGCCTCGTAAACCGTGACGGCGTGGCCGGATTTTACCAGTTCGCCGGCGGCCGTCAGACCGGCCGGTCCCGCGCCCACGACGGCGACCTTTCGCCCGCTGCCGGGCCTGGGCGCAACTTCCGTTGTGCAGCCCTTCGTTCGGGCCCAGTCGGCGACGAACCGCTCGAGATGCCCGATCGCCACGGGTGAGCTTTTCAATCCGCGGACACATTCAATCTCACACTGCGTCTCCTGGGGGCAGACGCGGCCGGTCACGGCGGGCAGGGCATTGTCGCCCAGGAGGCTCTCCGCCGCCGCGGCCAAGTCACCCTCGGCCACGCAACGGATGAAGCGGGGAATGTTGACCAGGACCGGGCAGCCCGTCACGCATTTGGGTTCCTTGCACTGGATGCAGCGCTGGGCCTCCAGCATCGCCAGCTGATCGGTAAAGCCAAAGTTCACCTCGCGGAAGTTCCGGCTGCGATCCGCGGCATCCTGCTCGGGCATCGACTGGCGCGGGATGGCCAGCCGTTCTCTCGCTGACGGTTTGGGTGGCACGCTCATTGGCTCAGCCCGGCGCGGCAGCCCTCCTCGTGGCGCGAGAGGGATTGCTGTTCGTAGGTGCGGTAGGTGCCCAGGCGGTCCCACAGCAGATCAAAGTCAACCTGATGCGCATCAAACTCCGGGCCGTCAACGCAGGCGAACTTCGTTTCACCGCCGACACTGATCCGACAGCCGCCACACATGCCTGTGCCGTCGACCATCACGGGATTGAGCGAGACGATGGTGCGCACCTTGAGCGGGCGGGTAAGACCGGCCACCGCGCGCATCATGGGCACCGGACCCACCGCGTAGACGATGTCGACGCCGCCGGTGGCAAGAACATCGCGGGCCACGTCGGTCACAAAGCCCTTGCGGCCATAACTGCCGTCGTCGGTGCAGACCAGCACCTCTCCGACCCGGCGAAGCTCGTCCTCGAAAATGACCCATTCCCGCGAGCGTCCGCCGATGACGCTCACCACCTGCACGCCCTGGCGCTGGAGCGCCTGGGCGATCGGATGGACCACGGCGGTCCCCACGCCGCCGCCGATGCACAAGGCTCTGCCGGCCGGGAGCAGCTCGGTCGGCACACCGAGCGGCCCGGAAATGTCCTGGATCGACTCGCCCGGCGGCAACGCCACGAGTTCGCGCGTGCTCTTGCCCACCGACTGGATCACCAGGGCGATCGTGCCGGCCCCGGGGTCGGCGTCGGCGATCGTCAGCGGGATGCGCTCGGCGCCCGGGCCACGCCGCACGATGACAAACTGGCCCGCGCGCCGGATCTGCGCGATGCGCGGAGCGGCGACCTCGAGCCGGGTGACATTCGGGCTCAGCTGCCGGCGAGCGGTGATCAGGTGCATATTGGGCCGATGCGGTGGCAAAGGCCGCGGAATGTATGGGGATCCCGGGGAGAAATCCAAGGATGTTTTGCCTTGGCGCAGGTCATTCTTTCCAGAATACCAGTCGCTTCCCCATGACCATTTATCCGGCCATCGACATCAAAGGCGGGCGTTGCGTGCGGCTGACCCAGGGACGCGCCGACCAGGAGACGGTCTACGCGGACGTGCCGGCCGAGGTGGCGGCGCGGTTCCAGGCGGCGGGGAGCGCCTGGGTGCACGTGGTTGATCTCGATGGAGCATTTGCCGGCGAGCCGCGCAACCTGCCCGCTGTCCGCGCCATTGCCGCGCTCGGGCTCAAGGTGCAGCTCGGAGGCGGGTTGCGCACCCGCGCGGCCGTCGAGCAGGCGCTCGATCTGGGCGTCAGCCGGGTGGTGATCGGCACCCGGGCGGCGGAAAGCGAGGCTTTCGTCGCGGACCTGGTGCTGGATTTCGGGGACCGGATCGCTGTCGGCATCGATGCGAAGAATGGCCAGGTGGCGGTCAAGGGCTGGGTGGATACAACCGCCACCGGCGCAACGGCCCTGGCGCGGCGGATGGACGCGCTGGGCGTGGCGACGTTGATCCACACCGACATCAGCACCGACGGGATGCTGGCCGGACCCAATCTGCCTGCACAAGAGGCGATGCTGGCCGCCGTTGGCTGCCGTGTCATCGCGTCCGGGGGCGTGAGCCGGCGCGAACACGTTGCGGCCTTGCTGGAAATGAAAAAACGCCGCCCGAATCTGGGCGGCGTCATCATCGGCAAGGCGCTCTACGAGCAGCGGGTTGAGCTGGGCGATTTGATCAGGATGGGGCGGCGTCAGGCGCCATAGTTAGGATCTCTGCTCGCCTGAAGTAGCGCGCCTGGCAATAGCGAAACGTCAACCAGGAGAGCGGCATGCAAACCGCCACGGTTGCTACGAAAGTGAGATAGTGTGCACTCAGGCTGCGGCCGAGGTGTGCATGGAAGGCGTGGCCGATCCAAACGCAGGGCCACCAACAGACCCCGAGCATTGAGAGTGCGCGCCAGCCATCGACGACTGCCCCGCGTGCGGGCTCGGTGCGTATCTTGTTCATTTGATCTGCTCCGCGATCTCTTCCAGCGGATACGTGATGATCTCGGCGAGCGTCGGATGATACCAGGGTGCGCGCAGCAGGTCGAAGACCGTGGCGCGCATGGCGAGCGGCCCGCTAAAGCAATGGATGAGCTCCGCGGCGTCCCGGCCGACGATCTCCGCGCCGAGGATGCGACCGCGCTGCGGCTCGGCCAGGACCTTCACCTGGCCGTATTTGGCTTCCATGAGGATCGATTTGCCATGATCGTTGAACGGATACGAGGCGCTCAGAAAAGGCTGCTTCCGGGCCTGCAGCTGGCTTTCGCTCCATCCGATCGCGGCGAGCTGCGGGTCGGTGAATACCGCATTGAGCAGAAGTGAGTCGTCGACTGGCCGGAGGCCCTTGACGCCGGAGGCGTGCCGGGCGGCCAGCTCGCCCTGGGCGACGGCGAGGTGCACGATCTCGTGCGGGCCGCAGACGTCCCCTGCGGCGTAGATGTGGGGCTGCGACGTTTGCTGCCAGCGGTTGACCCGGACGCGACCGCCGGGAGCGAGCGCCACGCCCGCGGCCGCCAGGTTGAGCCCGGCGATGTTGGGCTCGCGGCCGAGAGCGTTGAGGAGGTACCGGGCGCTGCGGGCAATCTTCTTCACGCCGTGGTCAAAGGCCACCCTAAATCCGCTCCGGTCACAGGAGATGCGGTCGATCCGGGTGGCGGTGAAAAGCTCGATGCCCTCGTCGAGGAACGCCTGCTCGACGACGCTGGCAGCCTCCGGTGAATGCTCGCGGAGGAGATGGGGGCTGCGTTGGACCATGACGACCCGTGAGCCGATCCGGCGGAGGAATTGGGCCAGTTCGCAAGCCACGGTGCCCCCGCCGAGCACGATCACGGACTTCGGAACATGGTCGAGTTCGAGCACATCGTCGCTGGTCCAGAACGGCACACCGGCAAGTCCCGGCACCGGTGGAATGCTGACCTTCGATCCCGTGGCGATCAGAAAGTGATTTCCGCCAAGGCGCGATCCGTTGGCCAGTTCCAGGGTTTGCGGGTCGAGAAAGCGGGCGTGCTGGCGATAGAGGGCGTAATCACCCGAGGTGAGTTGTTTCACCCGATATCCGGCGAAATCACCAACGATGCGTTGCTTGCGGGCCTGGACCGCCTTCATGTCCGCCGCAGCGTGCGGAATCTTCAACCCGAAAACGCGGCCCATCCGGGCGCAGTGGAGCACTTCGGCGCTGTAAAGCAGCGTCTTTGACGGCATGCAGCCGCGCAGAATGCAGAGTCCCCCGAGGTCCTTCGCGCCGTCGACGATCGCGACCTTCTGTCCGAGGGCTGCGGCGACGCGCGCCGCGTTGAAGCCGGCGCTTCCGCCGCCGATGACGATGAAATCGTAGTCCATCGACAGGATCAGTCAGCGCCCTTTTCCTCCGAGCATGACATAAATCGTCTTCAGGACGATGGAGGCGTCGAGAACGAACGAGAAATGGCGGATGTAATAGAGGTCGTACTCCAGCTTGCGCAGCGTGTCCTCGATATTGGCGCCGTAGGGGTAGTTCACCTGGGCCCAGCCGGTGATGCCGGGCTTCACCAGATGCCGGAAATTGTAGCAGGGGATCTCCTTTTCGTAGCGCTCGACGAGTTTGGCCCATTCGGCCCGGGGTCCGATCAGGCTCATGTCGCCGCGCAGGACGTTCCACAACTGGGGCAACTCATCGAGGCGCATGGTGCGCAGAACCCGGCCCGGCCGGGTGATCCGGCTGTCGTTGGTGCGCGTATAGAGGTCATCCCTCGCTGTGTCCGGGCGCATGGTGCGGAACTTGAAGACCTGAAATCGCTGGCGGTTCCTCCCGACGCGGGTCTGGGAAAAGAATACCGGACCGCGATCATCCAGCCAGACCACGGCGGCGCAGCCGAGCAGTACCGGCAGGGCCAGCGTCAGCCCGGTCAAGGCGAAGGCGACATCGCTCACCCGTTTGAGCCGGTCGTAGACCGGGTCGCGGGTGATATCGAATCCCTCCTGGAACAGCCACAGTTGGTCGAGGTGGTGGAGGGGAATCTTGCGCCAATAGGTCTCGTGGAAAAGTTCCACTGTATAGGTGCGGACGCCGGAGAAATGCAGCTCCATGAGTCTTTCGGCGACCGCAAAAGGCAGGTCCCGGCCGGTTTCATGGAGCACAACCGCCTCAACCTGGTTGCCGAGCCGGTCCAGCACCGCCGACAACTGCGGGACGGCGTACATTTCGAGTCCGACCCAGGGCGAAACGCTTTCGTGACTCGCGGTGTCCGTGGCCACGTACAAAACCTCCTGTCCCAGGTGGTTGTTCTCGCACGACTCCTTGAACATCACGCAACTGGCCTCGCTGCCCACAAAAATGATGGGCCGTCGCTTGCGGGCGTTGACCAGGCGCAGGGCCAGCCACCGCCGGTAGACCAGGGTGACCGGGATCAAGGCGACAAAGCTGAGCACCACCACGGCGCGGGACGATTGCAGCGAGTATTGCTCCCGGATGAAGACAAACGTGATCAGAAGCATCACGACCATGCCGGCGAGGAGGGCAATGGCATGCTGGCTCGTATAAGCCAGGCTGAGCATGTCGGTCCGGGTTGAATAGCCTTCGATCAGGTTGATGGCGACGACGAACACTGCGAATGGGACCAGAAGCTCGGGGTTGTCGAAAGCGCCGGGCGAGGGCGACCCGCGCAGCCAGCCGACGACGTGAAAAATCACGACCAGGCAGGTGAAATCGAGCGCGAGCAAAAAAAGGGATGCCAGGCGGCGGCGGCTCATGGATCAATCAGGATGACTAGGCGCAGGTTTTTCCGCCAGCAATTGTTCCCAGGCGTTAACGGCCGCCTTCAGGCCTCCGGTTTCCCGGTGCCAGCGCAGGGCGGCCTGCCCCATCAGCCGGCGCTGGGTCTCGTCGCGCTGCAGGGTGCGCAATACCGCCGCAATTTGCCGGGGATCGTTGGCGTCCGCCGCTACGCCCGCGCCGTTCTTGGTCACGGTGCGCGCGAGTTCGCATTGCAGGGGGCCGACGTACACGACCGGCCGTCCGACCGCCAGGATGCCGTACAGCTTGCTGGGAAAGACGAGCCGCTCGCAGCCGGCACGCTGGGTCACAAAGTGGACATTGCCCACCGAGAGGCTTTCCGCCAGCAGGGTGCGCGGCTGGGCCGGCCGGAACTGCACGTTGGTCAGTCCCTGCGCCCGCACCATGGTCTCCAGGGTTGCCCGCTGTGCGCCGGATCCGATAAGGAGGAACACGATGCTGGGGTCGTCCCGCAGCAGCACCGCCGCCGCCAGTAACGGTTCGAGTGCATGAACCCGCCCGAGGTTGCCGGAGTAGGCGGCGACAAACTTGCCCTCCAGTCCCCATTGGCGCCGGAAAAGGGCCTTCTCCGGCGGCATCGGCGCCAGCGCCTCGCCGCCCGGCGCCCAGTTCGGAATGACGCGCACCCGGCCGGCCGGCACGCCGTTGTCAGTCACCAGCGCGGCCATCTCGCCGCTGATCGCCACGCATGCCTCCGCGCGCCGCCAGGCGGCATTGCGCCAGCGCACCAACGGCCGGCAGAACGCCGCCAGCGTCCGGCTGCCCGAGAGCGCGAGGGTGATCTCCGGATGAATGTCCTGCAGCCAGTGCACCAGTCTCGCCCCGCGGCGGCGGGCGGCGGCGGCGGCAATCAGGGCGAGCGCCGGCGGGTCGGTCAGGGCGACGATCCGGTCCCCTGTCTGTAACTGATTGCTCAATACATGCCGGCTGGCGATGGCAAAGGTGGCATAATCGACCGCCTTGGCGACCAGTCCGCGGCGGCCCCAGCGGGTCGCCGGCACCCGGAGGATGTCCACGCCGTGCCGGACCTCACGGCGAGGGGTGGCCGGCAGGCCGTCATGGCTGGCGATCACGCAGACCCGGTGACCGCGGGCGGCCAGCCCCTCCGCCAGATCGGTGAGCAGCTGCGCGGTGGCCGGCTCGTCGGGCCAGTAATAGCGGTTGACGAACAGCAACCGGGGCTGGGGCGCGGACGGGATCATGGGGCGGTTCTGGCGGATCGGCGGGCCCGCAGGCGCCGGATCTCCCAATTGGCAAACGCCTCGTAGCGGGCCAGCAGGCGGCAATACCGGTAGCCCGGCCCGCCTTCCAGCCCCCCCCCGCGGAGCACGTATTGGTAGATGAAGCGCAGGGCGGGCCGGCCGGGCAGGTGGTAGCTGAGGTGTTTGAGCGCCCGGCGCCGGGCGAGGGGCGGCCCCGCCAGGAACGCGGCCAACTGCAACCGGATCGTGTCGTTGCCGGCGAGGAACGCCTCGGCCTCTTGCCGGGCATACCGGCGGTGCTTCATCAGCCATCCACCCGCGCCGTTCGCGGACAAATCGTGCAGATAGTTCGAACGCAGGCGCCCCATGCGCATCTGCGGCGCTTCGCGCTGGCCGTGTCCTGCCTGGACAAACTCGAATCCCCGGGCCTTCACAAAGCGCGCCTGCCAGGCCGGGTAGTCGGTGCAGCGCCGGATCCACCGTCCCTCCCACAGCATGCGCGGCGCCACGTAACATCCGTCAACCGGTTCATTGCCGTCGTAGGCGGCGCATTCGGCCCGCAGTTCCCCGGTCAGCTGTTCGTCGGCATCGAGATGAAACACCCAGGGATGGTGGAAATCGACGGAGCGGTGCGCAAAATTCCGCTGCTGCGCAAAATCCTGGAACGCGTTGACGACCACGCGGGCGCCTCTGGCCAGGGCGATCTCCCTCGTGTGGTCAGTCGAGCCCGAGTCGAGGACGACAAGATCGTCGCAGCCGCCGAGCGAACCCAGGCAGGCAGGCAGTTTGGCCTCTTCGTTGAGCGTCAGGATGAGGACGGAGAACATTCTAGCGAGGCGAGGTTTCAGACCGGGTGATGGTCAGCTGATGGTAACGGACCGCCGTGAAGAAACACAGCCAGAAGACGATCAGCACAGCCGGATTGGCGAAGGGAAACTCCACCGAGGCATAGACTGCCAGCAAGGCGCAGCCGGCCAGCAAACAGGTCGGAAGCGCGCCGATCCGGCCCGGACGCAGCACGGCGAATAGCGGGACCGCTCCCAGCGCAACGACCAGCAGGGTCCCGATCACGCCGACCTCAGCCAGCAGCTGGAGCCAGTCGGAATGGGCCTGGGCATAGAACGGCACCCATCCTTCCACCGACAGTTGCTGGTTGAAACTCTGGAAGACCAGGGCGAACGAGCCCAGTCCCCAGCCAAACCAGGGCTTCTCGCACGCCATGCGCCAGGCATCGGCATAGAGTTGCTTGCGCGCGCCAAGGTCGCCGCGCAGACGCATGTCGGCGATCTGCGCCCGCGTGGTTTCAAGGCGCGCCTCAATGACCGGCCGCGCGAGAAGATAAATTCCGCCGAGGCCGCCGAGAAATACGGCCATGGCCAGAATTGCGGCGGCGAGTTTCGAACGGCGCGCCGGGTGCCCGCGGCGATTCAGGGACCGGATCCAGCAGAGGAATGCACCCGACAGCAGCACCAGGACCAGGATGCTGCAGGAGCGCGAGGCGCTCAACGGCACGGCGGCGGCCAGGAAGAGGGTTGCGACCAGTCCGAAGATCGCGGGCGAATGCCGGTCCTCCGTGTTCGGCCGGCAGGCAAAATGGAACGACAGGCCGAGTGCGGCGGACACTGCCAGCAGCACAAAAGCGCCCCAGTGATTGTGGTAGATGAAAGTCGCGAAGAACTGCTCGTTCGGGGAGGGCTGCAGTCCAAAATAGAGCCCCGGCGACCGCCCCAGCTTCTGGAACGTACCCATGACTGCCAACAACAGCGCGTTGACCGTCAGCACGAACAAAAGGCCGCGCAGGACGCGACGCCGGGTTACCAGCACCGCCAGATTGAAGCAGGTCAGATAGATCGCATCGAACTGCCAGAGCGACTGCAGCGATAGGAGCGGATGGGCGGAACTGGGCCAGCCGGGCGTGGCGCCGCGGTTGATGAACACGGCAGCACCGCCAATGACTGAGCGGGTGAAGCTGGGGTTTTGCGCGCTGGCGATCACCAGCAGGTTGAAAAGCACCAGCGGCCAGAGCCAGTGGATCGCGGAAGGCAGTTGCTCGCGGCGCAGCCACCGCCGCACACAGACATAGCCTAGAATCACCGGCGCGAGGCTTCCCCACCAGCGGATGACGGTCAGCGCAAGATCAGTCCCGCCGCCAAAATCCCATGCGATGAAAACCAGCAGGCTCGCGACGTGGACTGGAGCCAGCAATTCCAACCAGGCGGGGCCGGGGGCCAGCCTCCGGCCGGAAGGCCCGGCGGATCCTGGGGTGACCGGGACTTCGTTCATGTGTTCCGTTCCATTCGGTACGGTTCCGGAAGCAGCGCCGCTTTGTAGCCGGTCGCGTTGAGGCCGGCTGCCCCTTCGCCTGACCGTGTACGGACCCGCCGGGGTCGGCCGTCTTCGCGCGAGGCTGCGGCGGGCCAGGGCGCCCCCGGGCTACGGGTTTCCTCCCGTCGCGGGCAAAGCCGGGCTTCGCTTGTCTCCTTCCGGCAAAATTGCCTGGATGCGGCAGCCGCCCCGTCAGGCATCTTCGAATGATAGAAATCAGACCTCATGCGGCGGCTTCCTCAGGCGCTCGTAGAACTCGGCGAGCAGACGGGCGGTCTGCTCCCAGGAACAATGGGCGAGCACCCAGTCGCGAGCGCGCCCGCCCCGTTGCACAAGGCTGTCACGCGGTTCCATCAGGACCTTCTGCAAGATATCTCCGTAGTTTGCCCAGGGCACGCACCAACCGACGTGTTGCTCCGCCATCGCCGTCCACGGTGTCGTGTCTGTCACCAGCGCCGGCACGCCCCAGGCCATGGCTTCGGCGATCACCATTCCAAAGTTCTCGGTGTGGGAGGGCAGCAGAAAGACCGATGCCACTCCGTAGGGCGGGGGTTGGCTGCTGGCGTCAACCACGCGAATGCGTTCGCCGGTGGAATGCCTATTCGCGTAGGCGCTCAGTTCGCCCACCGAATATTCCTGCGGAATCCCGGCGATGAGCAGCAGCCAGTCGCCGGGGGCGGCGTTCGCCCAGAGATCGATGAGTTCGAGCAGCCGCTTCTTCCGGTGAAAGCGCGAATAGAACAGCGCAACGCGTCGCGTGGCGACCGCCGGCCAGAGACCAAACCAGATTTCGCGGGCGCGCTGCCGTTCGCCGCTGTCCGGTGGCTCCACTCCGTTTGGTGCCACGCAAACCGGCTGCTGGAAACCGTGGCGGCGGATGTCGTCGACTTCGGCCGTGCTCGTGGCATGCCAGCCCCGCGCCGCCCGGAATGCGCCGGGATGCACGAGACGGGAGGCGAGCCACTTCTTCCAGCGCCGGTGGCGCCAGGACC
Source organism: uncultured Verrucomicrobiae bacterium (assembly GCA_963804395.1). Lineage (GTDB taxonomy): Bacteria > Verrucomicrobiota > Verrucomicrobiia > Opitutales > Opitutaceae > Fen-1467. The sequence continues at coordinate 56,428 of CAWDQK010000050.1, forward strand.
AGTCGCTCAGCATGCCGCGCGGTGAGATCACCAGCGGCGCGCCGGCTCGGCGCGCGCCCAAGCCCGCATAGTGAAGCGTGCGGAGCCACAAAGCGTGGTGATGAACACAATCGTAGCGGTACCGGAGGAGGTGTTCGCGGAGGCCGGAAGAGGCGCAGAGAAACTCCGGGCGGTCGCGGCGGAACTGCAGCACGCGAAGTCCGTCCTGCACACTGGATTTGTTCGCGGAGCCTGGCTGGGTGGCGAGCAGGTCAACTTCATGACCCAACCGGGCCAAAGCTTCCGCCAGGCGGCGCACCGATTTGCTCGGTCCGCCGTGGCGTTCCTCGAGGCTGGGAACAATCTGGCAGATTCGCACAGGACTATGGGACTACTGGACCACGGACTACCGGACCACAGGACCGCGGGACTACAGACTTCGGACAACTGACTACAAATTCACGGGACCGGCAGTCAGACGCGCGATGCCAATGACGAGCCAGCTGGTCATGGTTGCGATGATCTTGCGGGCAGTTCCTGCCTCTTTTTCGACTGGCTGAATCAAGCCATGAAGGCATGCGAAAGCTCGTCTTGTCTGGTCGTGCAATTTATCCGTCTTTTCTTCGGAAAGATAGCCGAGCCTATGGGATAGGTGGACGAAGTACTGCGTCTCCGACAATGAACCTCGGGCAATGTAGAGAAAGTGCAGATAGTCTCGTTTGCTCTCGCGGGATGAACCCTCGACAATGTTAGCCGGAACAGAATATGCCGCCCGGCGGATCTGGCTGGTCAGACCGTAGAGTTCCTCGCGCGGGAATGCGCGCGTCTGTTCGTAGATTGCGACCGTCAGATCATCCGCTAATCTCCAAGCTTCAATCTTCGTGTAGTCTCTCATGGTGGTCCGTGGTTTTTTCCGGGGTCGCGTAGTCGGTAGTCCATTGGTCCTTGATCTGGCAGTTTCTTGGTCCGGCGGTCCGTAGTCTTGTTGTCCGGTGGTCCTGTAGTCAGTTGTCCTGTGGCCTTCAGCTTGGATCGAGCCGTTCCTTGATCGGCCGGCACGGGTGCCCGGCGCAGACCATGCGGGGCGGCAGGTCGTTGACCACGACCGAGCGCGCTCCGACCACGCACAGTTCCCCGATCGTGACTCCGGGCCCGACAAAGACCTCGGCGCCGATCCAGGCATTGGCCCCGACGGTGATCGGCTGGGCGACCGCGGGCATGGCCCAGCGGGAATAATCGTGGGTTCCCGCGCACAAATGGCAGTTCTGGCTGATGTTCGCCCCATAGCCGAGGGAGATGCGCGCCAGGTTGTAGAGATTGACGTGGCGGCCGACCATGGACCGCGGCGCCAGCGTCAGCTTCCAGGGAAAATAGATCCGGGCCGACGGGAAGACCACGACGCGCCAGCGTGCGGGAATTTCGGCTCCGAAGGCCTTCAACAACCAGGCGCGCCACCAATGCCAGGGCCGCGGACTCCAGCGGAATAGCGTGGCCTCCACGGCGGCCCACAACCAACGCAACAGCACTTCGCGCCGGGGATAGGGAGTCACGCAGTTCTGGCCAAGGTAGGGCTGTTCGGGGGGCGCCCCGGGGATTTCAGAGGTCATGATTTCAAGGTCGGCTGGGTCAACAGGCTGAAGTCTCCAAGCAGGTCGCGGGCGACCACCGAATAGTCGAATCGTCGGACCTCGGACTGTGCCCGCGCAGCCACGGTCTGACGAAGAAGCGGATCGCGGACGAGGCGGACCAGGATTGAGGCGAGTTCGCCAGCAGGCGACGGACCGGTGTGGTCAAAGCTGAATCCGTCCTCCCCTTCGCGCAGCATGTCACGGTAGCAGTCGAGCCGCGAAAGCACCGGCACGGCGCCGGCCGCCATGGCTTCGAGCGGCGCAACACTCAATCCCTCTCCCTTGGCCGCGAGGCTCGGATAGCAGAAAATGTGGAGCCGGCCGTAGCAGGCCGCCAGCGCGGTCTCGTCGAAGACTGGAGGCTCCCAAATCAGGTGTCCGGCGAGCCGCGGTCCGTATTCCACCTGCAGACGGCGCAGGTAGGCTTCTCCCCCGCCGCCGCGATGGACGTCGCTCGGGCCCCGGATCACCACCTGCCAGCGAGGGAGGCCGGGCTCGGCCGCCAGACGGACCGCGGCGTCGAGCAGAATTTCGAGGCCTTTCTCGGGATGAAGGCGGCCGACGAAGCCGATGGTCACCGGATCGCCCCGTTGCGCGGCCGAGCGGGCGTGCAACGTCCAGTCGATCGGGTTGGGGATCACACGCGTTCTCTCCTGCAGGGCCGGGCATTCCCGGGCCACCCGCACAGCCACGGCATCGCTGGTGGCCACGAGCCGCGCGGCGCGGCGGTAGAAGCGAATCTGGCCCTTCGGCATGCGGCCCAGCACGACGACCACGCGTCCGGCCCCGGGCCGCAGCCAGGGCAGATGAATGGGCAGGGTGACGTTGTTGCAGGCGGTGATGTCGGCCGGGGGAAGATGCCGGAGCAGGCGCAAACCCCATAGTCCATCGAGCAGGAGGTTGAAGACGAGCCGCCGCGTATGATTGAAGCCCGGCACGCGAATCATCTGGATGCCACCGATCTGCTCACGGACTGGAAACTTTGGCCAGCGTCGGGACAGCAGGGTTACGGTATGACCGGCGTCGGAGAATTCGCGACCGAGACGGAACCAGGCCTTCTCCATGGCGCCGCCCGCAACCGGTGGCACCGGCAGGAAGAACCCCATCGCGATGTTGATCCTCATGGGTGTAATGCGCCTTTGCTGACTGCGGCCACAGCTTTCAGCAAACCCTCCGTGGTTTGCGCATAGGTGTAACTGGCGATGCGTCGCGCTACGCGCTCCTTGAAAAGACCGGCGTCGGAGCGGAGGGCCGCGAGCGCCTCGTCGAGCTTCTGGCGCAGGTGCGCAGCGTCGTCGGCGCGGAAAACCCAGCCGGTGTCGCCGTCGGTCACCAGATCGCGCTGGCAGCCCACCCGGTCGCTGACCAGGCACGGAAGTCCCATGCGCATCGCTTCGTTCACGGCTAATCCCCAGGTCTCGGAGTTGCCCCGCGACGGCAGGACGAAAAGATCAGCCAGCAGATAACGGGCGGGCATCTCGCTCTGGTTGGCAAACGGGAGAAAGCGCACATCGGCTACAGGATTCAGGGCCGCCCGGGCCTGCAACAGGGGCCTCTGCTCTCCGTCTCCGACAAACAGCAGGGTGGTGTCCGTTCTGGACGCGGCAAGGAAGGCGTCCAGCAACGCCAGCGGTTGTTTTCGCGGAATGAGCTTCCCGGCAAAGAGCACAACGCGGCGTTCCGGGGTCAGGCCAAGCTCGGCTCGCAGTTTCCGGGCGGCCTCGCGGTGAGCGGGTTTTGCCGGATCGAAGTGTTCGTGATCCACGGCATGCGGCGAGAAATGCAAGCGGGTCGCCGGCACACCAAAGGACTCAAAGTAGGCGCGGTTGGCCGCGCCGACATAGGTCACCGCGGCAAACTGGCGGTAGAGCAGGCGGAGGGAGAAACGTTTGAGCGCCGGCGGGCGCGGCTGGCCGAGCAGGTGCGAGTCGCCGCGGAAGACGAGCGGCAGGTTGTGTCGGCGGCACCACGCGATGAGCAAGAGGTGCGTGGCATAATGATATCCGAAGAGCAGGACGGCATCGGGCCTCCAGGCGGTCAGACGGGCGGGCAGAGCCGGATTGCGGAGACCCCAAAACGATTCGGTCCCGGGCCGGCGGGCGCAATTGGGGACGAACTCCGACTCGTATCCTTCCAGGAGGTCAACATCCCAGGCGAACTTCGTCCCGAATTGAGGATCGGTTCGCGCGGTCACCCCAAAATCCCACAGATAGAAAACGCGGAATTGGAGGGGCGTGTGGAGGCGCAGCCAGCGGAACCACGGACTGTAGTATTGCGTGGGGTGCGAGAGCACAACCGCGAGTCTGGGTGTTCCAGGAACCTGTCGGGCTTCGCCCGCCATGTTCCTAAGCAAATGGCTGCCGCCATTTGGGACAAACTTGTGCATCGCAGTACGTGAGATCTGAAAAATGGTTTTGTGGGGGCCGAGGCTGGACAAGAATCCAGTAGGGCCCGGATCTTTACGCCGCCGATACGATTTTTCGACCGGGGAGAAACATCGGCGTTTGGCGGTCCAAATCGACAAAACCTGCAAGCATACGGGTAGAACGCACCATCTCGTCCAACGTTAAGCAGCTTCGCCGCAGGATTCGCTCTTCAACCAAACGGCGTCCGCCGTTTGTTTAGCAGCTTGGAGGGCGAAGCCCGACAGGCTGCTGCTAGACTGAGCCAAAGAAGGTCCGGAACCCGAGAGGAATTCCCAGAACGACGATCGAGGCCTGAAAGAGCGACGAGAGCCAGGTTGCTGCCACCATCTCCGCCTGGAACGACCAGGCCGTGAGCAGAATCACAAACAGGCCGATCGCCGAGAGCTGGGAGGCGCCGACCGAGAGGGTGGACACGGCTCTGTAGCCGGCTCCGAAGGCGGCGCCGAGGAGCGCCAGGCCGAGATATCCGAAGTTTGCATACGATTCGGCGGGCTGGCCGAAGGCGATGGAAACCTTGGAGGCGGATTCCTCGTCAACGAGACCAAAATAGAGCGCCAGGCGGACATTTGCCTCGAGGCTGGACGGCTTGTTGGGCCAGACGAAGCGCGGCACCAACAAGGCCGGAATGTCGAGGTATGATTCTCCGTAGAGGTAAGGCTCATGATCCGGGACCTGGTCAATTGCCAGGCAGAGCATTTGAAAGAGGGCCGCGCGCTCGACCAGATTTGCGGTCAGCGAGCGATTCTTGGCGGCCTCCTCGTGACTCGATGCCAGACCAAACTGAAACCATTGCGTGAAGAACGCAGGCAGCTCGGTCAGACGGGGAGCCGGCAGATTCTGCTCCCAATAGAGCGTACGCATCGCGCTTTTGCCGTTGTGAAGCACCGCGGTCAACCCCACCACCGCGGCGATGACAACAACGGGCACGCGCCGGCTGGCGGTAACGTATCCGATCATCGCCAGAATAAAAAGCGACAGGCCGTTGATGAGATAGAGTTGGGAGAGAAGGAGGATAATCTGCGCGGCCAGATTGGCGGAGATGATGATCTTGTCCATAACGGCAAGACCGCCGGAACCCCAGCGGCGAAATTCAAAGAAGAGGGCGACGATACCAAGACCGAAAAAAATGGCGCGAAAAGTTCCTTCAAACTGGCCGCTGAGCAGATCGGTGAAGGTCGCCACAGACAGATACAATGTGTTCAACCAGAGCCCGGTCTGGGCACACCGCAGCAGACGGTCGGACAACAGCGGTTGGGTTATCCAGGGCTGCGCGGCAGGCCGCCAGCGGGTGAAACTAAACCCGGCGATGGCGGCAATCTGAAGAACGAGTATTCCGATGGCTGCGTGCCAGGTCACGGCATCGGAGAACACAAAGACGGCGGGATGTCCGCCCAGGAGCGGCAGCGCGTAGAAGTTGACCGTGGTAAACATGAAGATCTCGAACACCGGGAACCATGGACGGTGATTGCGCGCCCATTCCAGCATCGGCCAGGCGGCGAGAATCACCATGGCAATGCCCATGCCGGCCAAGAGTGGATCCGTCAGCGGCGAACGGATATATAGCCATCCGCACGCCACCATCAGACCGGCCAGGCCGAAACGATGGAGCCGGAGCGAGGCCTGCAGGGAGGAAGTGTCGTTGGAACTGTCCATCGGCTAGCGAGGTGCCACCTGGTCAAACAGCGCGCATTGGCGGGTGGTCAGGGTTTCTGCAAGATAGCTGCGGTTGAACAACGCATCATTGCGCTGCGGTTGCGTTGTGGCCGGGAAGCCGGCGAGCGCCAGATCAAAGAAGCGGTGGATCTCCGCGTAGGCGTCATCATGCGACGTTTCGAGGTCGAAGGCCGCAATCGTCGAACAGTTCAGTTCTGCCAGGAGGCCCAGGAGATAGCTGTTCCGGAAGACAACGCTCAGGATGGGCCTGCCCGAGAGATAATAGGGATAGAGCTTTGAAGGAGAGTAAGCACGGTCACTTGACCCGAGCAGAAGGAGTGCATCGGCCTCGGCGAGCGCCTGCAGGCTCTCGAAATAGCCGATGCGGTGGGGCACTTCGGAAACCAGGTCGTCCACCCCCCGGTCCTGGGCCACCGGCAGGACGGAGTGACGGCCTTTGCCCTTGGCGACGTAGCTCGTGCCGAGAAAACTGAACCGGAAACGCGACGCCGCGGGGACGCGTTCACGGTAGCCGTGCAGGGCCTCAAAAAGGACGTTGAGGGCGTGCGGCATGATCGGTCCGGCCGCGCCGGTGTAGACAAGACGGATCTCACCCGGCCGGCGGGCGCCATCGGGCGCGGCCACCGCCCGGGTTCGGAGCAGTTCGAAGTCCGACGTTGTCGCGCCGAACCCGATGGTCGCCTGGGGCTTCGCGGCAAACCAAGGGTATCGTTGGGCCAGATCGGCCAGGTAGCGTGCTGAAACGCTCATGAAACCACCGGCTTGGCGATAAGTTCCCGGCTCAAATGTCCGGGCGAGCACACGGGCCAGCAGGTATTTCTTCCCGCCCGGCGGAACCGGCGCGCCGGCCCGCTCATAGTAGTCGGTCCGCCAAGGGTCTTGAAGATCGATGACGAACGGCAAGCCGAAACGGCGCCGCCAGTAGGAGCCGAGCGTTAACGTTATGAATTGGGTCGTGGAAAAGAGGACGAGATCGAATTTTTCACGGCGCAGCAGCCGGGTGCCGGCCACCAGCAAAGGAAACCAGGCCCGCAAACCGAGATTGCCCACGCCGAGCAGCCGCGTCCACCGCGATGACCATGCCCGCACCAGGACCACCCGGATCGACTCCGGATAGGTGGCGCACAATTCGGGTTCGCGCGTCGCCGCCACGTCGTCGGGATGGACCGCGAGCACGACCGGATCCCACCCGTTGGCCGCGTAGTAGGGAAGGCTCATGCGCACCCGTTGCATGTCCGGGGCATTCACCGGCGGAAAATGCGGCGAGATGATGAGGAGCCGCCGCCGGCGGGTCTCGGCCGGCAAATCAGATCTCGAAATAGAATTCAAAGGGCTGGTGAAACAGGTGCACGAATTCGGGCGAGATCACGGGCTTAGTCCAGGGCGCGGTCGGCTCGAACTGCGAGCGGTAGCATTGCAGGGCGGAGATCTTGATGGCTTCGTAGCCGGGAAAACGAAACAGCCAGACGCGACGGGCCGTGAGCAGCGGCCGGAGCAACCGTAGTGGATTCCACCAGGACCAAACGACGTATTCAAAGACGCGCGGATGCGACTCCATCACGTCCAGGGAGTCGAGAAACAGGCGGAATGCCGCCTCGTGCTCCGAACTGCCGTCGAGGCGATAGGGAATGAACACCTCATCCGGCCGGAGTTCGATCAACAACTGGCGAAACCGGAAGACGAAATCGGACGACTGCTCCCAGGACAAATGGCTGAGCATTCCGTCGCGAGTGCCAAGCGCGTGGATCGCCGGTGTTTCAACGCCGAGCTGGCGGAGCGCGGCGCGGCCTTCCTGCATCCGTAGAGCAGCGAGTTTTTCGGGGCGGAGGGTCGGGTGTTCCGGATGCGACGCGCTTCCATCGGTGACGTAGACAACGTGAACTGATTGTCCCTCGAGCCGCAGGCGGGTCATCAGACCGCCGCAGCCGAGCGTGCCGTCGTCCTGGTGCGGGGCGACGATCAGGGTCAACGCGCTGTCCAATGGTACGTAGTTGCGGCTGCGCAGCCGCAGGAGCAGGCTGATCGAGCGGTTGGCCAGGCGTCTCAGGATGCTTTTGACCCATGGGATTTGGGCCAGCCCGAACGTCAGGAGGACAACCAGGCGATGCAGCGTGCGCATGGTGGGAGTCTAACCTGAGGCGAGCGCCCGCTCGACCAGTGCCCGGAGTCGTGGGGCCTCCCGCTCCCAACAGTAAACGTTCTCTGCCAGCGCGCGGGCGGCAGCCTGACGCCGGGCCAATGCCACTTGGTCCGCCAGCAGTTGATCCAGAATCCCGGCAAGACGGGTGGTTTCGTGCAGTTCCACGAGGACACCGGCTTCAGGCTGTTGCGCAAGCACTTCGCGCTGGCCGGCGGTGTCGCTGGCGATGACGGCCAGACCGGCATTCAGATACTGGAGAATCTTATTCGTGATCGTGAGATTCCGGTTGACGATGAATGGCTGTTCAAGAGCCAGCCCCACATCGTGTCGGGCGATGCAACCGGGCAGGTCTGCTGGTGAAACCAGTGGCAAGAAGTCGATCCGGTGGTGCCAGTCCTTGGGCAGCCGGGAGAGCAACCGACGGTCGAAACCGGGAGCGGGCTGCCCGAGCAAAACCAGTCGGCTCGGCCGGCCGGTCTGGCGCCAGGCCGCGAGAAACAGTTCAAGTCCGCGCCCTGCGCCCAGGGTCTGCGAGAACCAGAAAAAGGCCGGGGGCTGTCCAGGGGAACCCGTGTGCGGATCCGGCTGCAGGGGGAAGGAATTGGTGATCACCTCGGGGCAGGGGCCACCGTATATCGCCTGCAACGCCCCAGCCAGCGCGTGCGACGTAGTGGTGACGTACACCGCCCGGGTCATGAGCGCATGCTCCACTGAACGAATTCGGGTGAGCGGGCGTCCGAGCCGGTCCTCGGGGAGGAGATCCTCGGAATGCCAGTCTTCGAAGTCAGCCGCGACCCGACGTCCCTGCTGCATAAGCCGGACGCCGACCCAATGCGGTACCTCGTTGTGCACGATGGTCAGATCGGCCGGCAGCGTCCGGGCGCTCCGCAGCAACGCTCCGGCCGGACCCAGCGCCTGGATGGTGGCCACGCCGTGGTTGGCGGCTTTGCGGGCGGTCCAGAGCAAAAGCCGCCGCTGGAAGACCGCACGACCCGCGAGTCCCCGGCTTGGGATCATGTCGACCACCTCGCGCCGGAAAGGAGCGCCCTTGAGCAAGATCTCATCCTGCACCTCGGAAGCCGCATGGTTGCGCACCGCCAGCACGGTCACAGTATAGCCCGCGCGGCCCAGCGTCTCCGCCTCCTTGAGAGGGCGCGGGTTGCGGCACAGCTGCCCGTTGGTGATGATCAGGATGCGGGCGTTCACTGCGAAGGCGCGGCAAGCTCCTTGGCAACCAGGGGCTCCGCATCGACGATTAGGCTGTTGCCGTTCTGCAATGCCCGCCAGAGCTCTGCGTGGTCCTCGCGGAAGCGCACGCCGCGCCGCAAGACGATCGCGTGTCGCAGGGCGCCCCGCAGAAAATGCAGCCAGTCTCCCGGGCGGGAGCAGCGGAGCTGCGAGTGCGGCGCCGCGCCGCAAAGGCCCGCGAGCACGAGGCTATCCGTGGAACGGGGGCGAAGTCGGCGGCGGTGGTTCCAGAGGGCGGCCGCCGTTGCCGGGGAAAGGCGCGCGCGCATGAAGAAACTGGCGGCCACCAGCAATTGGCTCTGAACCCAGGCGGAGGGTTCCGCCGAACGCGCTGTCGTGCGGCCAACGGCGAAGTTCGCCAGCACCTCGGGAACAAACACGAGACTACCGGGCAGCAATCGCTCGCGAACGGACTCGATGATGTCGAAAGGCGTCTGCGCAGGCACCAGCGCCCGGGCAGACAACGGTGCGCGGTACACCATGGCGCCGTTCGAGTGCAGGGCATCAACCGCCTGCAAAGCCACGGGCCGCTCAAAGCACCGCGGAGGCAGGGATGGGGAGCATTGCCAGATGTTGCGGCCGGTGTCGGTCCACCGCCCGTCGGGTTCCTCCCGCCAGAAGCGCATGTTGGCCCAGGCCAGGGCGGCAGACGGATACGATTCCAAGGCCGCGAGGGTCCGGCTCAAGAGATCGGGCTCCCACCAATTGTCGTCTTCGAGGATGCTCCCGTAGGGCTCCGGGCCGCCCGCAAAGGCGTAATTGAACGAGGCGACGGCTCCCCAGTTCTGGGCATGAGGATGGTATTGAATCCGCGGGTCAGCAGGGGCGGTTTCCTCCAGGATCATTCTAGGGGAATCATCGCCCGGTGCGTCGTTATGCAATTCACAGACCCAGTCGGTCAGTGATTGCCGCAGCAGGCTGCCCAGCGCGCGGCGCAACAGGTGCGGACGGCGGCAGGTCAGAAAAAAAACGCGGATCCGAGCCACGACTCATCCTTTTTCAAAGATGCGATTGTGCCCCACATTCAGGATGTTCTTGAATCCGAGTTCGGGGAGACGACGGCAGGCCCGCGAGACCGATTCGTGACCTTTCCAGAACGTAGTCCCGGGAAGATCGTACGCCGCGTCGTCCATCACCATCCAGCCTCCGGCTGCCACTTTGGGCCCGAAAACAGCGATGTCACCGCTCACCGCTTCGTAGGTGTGGCCGCCGTTGACATAGATGATGTTGAAACGGTCGGCTCGCACGGCGTCGAGCACGGCCGGGGATTGCGAGTAACCGCGAATCCACCGTACCTGATCGAAATCCAGCTGAAAGTGGGTGAACAGCCTGCGCACGATCTGCTCATAATCATCACTGGGATAAAAGTCGCCGCTCCGAATACGCTCGCGAAACCGGGGATTGGTCCGGACCATCAGCGAACGCCACCAACGGGCTCCGGGCAGGGGCTGACCTTCGAACGGGGTGATGGCATGGATGTGCACCGGCCAGCCGTGGGTTTTTGCCAGCAGTGCCCAAAGGGAAACCACCTGTCCCTTGAACACGCCGATCTCGATCATATCATAGCTGCCAAAGCGATCGCGGGCTGCCGCCATCAGCATCTGCCACATGGAGTGAAAGGCAGGGTCGCCGAAGCCGAGTTTCTGAGCCTCAATATAGCGGCGATGATCTGCCAGCAGCAAATCGGCCCAAGTGTCCGCAGTGAATTCGGCAAACACGGCATCATTGCAGTGCGCCGTATTCTCATAGCGCGCAACCTGCTGCTGATACCGCTCGAGCAACGGATTCATCGGCGGAGCCAGCAAGCGATGCGGAAGGACAGTTTCCATCCGACCAGACGCGCGAGCAGCTGTTGTTTTGGTCCCATTTCGGGGCGCATCGTCAACCCACCGAACAACCCGGCTTCGCGGGCCGCTCGCCGGCTAAGGTCTGGAGCGTCGGGGTACGTATCATATTCTAGGGACTGCCAATAGTTGGCAAGTGCCCGGCTCACTCGGGGAGAATCCTCGGCTCGCCGCAGGTGGTCGGTGATCAATTCGACCGACCGGACGAGGGATTCGAGCGCACGACGGTCGCACCGTCGGCTGAGGCTGCCGGAAAGCTGGCTTCGATAGAGTGAAGCCCCGGCTGCGGAGAACGCGATACCCCGCGAAGCCAGAACGACGCGGGCGAAGTACTCGCCGTCATCATTGAGGGACAGGGTTTCGTTCCATGGCCCGGCGCGTTCGGCTGCGCTTCGCGTCACCAGCCAGGCAGCCGGGTGCATCATGCGTTTCTCTCCGGCATGGATGATTAAGTAGTCAATCGGCTGAAAGTCGTGGAAGACGGCGTCGTCAACGAAGCGCGCCCTCGAGGGATCGGAAACAAAACGGCCCCAACGACAGCTGGCGATGTGACCCGGCTCGCGGCTTTCGAGCAGCCGCACCTGGGCGGCAATCTTGTCGGTGCTCAAAAGGTCGTCGGCATCGAGAAACTGGAGGTAGTCGCCCCGCGCCGCGGCCAGGCCGGCGTTGCGCGCGGCAGCGGCCCCGCGATTGGACTGCCGGAGGACGCGCACGCCGCGCGATTCAAAAGAGCGGGCGATTGCCAGGCTGTGATCGGTGGATCCGTCGTTGACAAAGATGACCTCCTTATCCGGCCACGTTTGAGCCAGCGCCGACTCCAGCGTTTGCGCCAGCCAGGGAGCGGAGTTGTAACAGGGGATGATGATGGAGACAAGCGGCATCGGTCGGTGAACTACAGGTCTGGGTTGCGTTCGAGCACCATCAGCGCGGGAGTATCAAGCAGCCAACGGTAGGAGCCCCGGGCAACCAACTGCCCCGCGAGAGCCCGCCATTCCGGGGAAACGTGGCTGGAATGGCCGCTGCGGTCGAGCGTTTCGGCCGCCACCACCACAAAGCGCTGCGCGTCCTCCGTCCGCCACGTTTCCGGCCCGGCCAGTACGGTGCGCTGCGGTACGCAGGCTGCGAGCGAGAATGCGTGGTCGTTGATCTGCACACGGTCGCCGGTGCGCAGACGGTCGCGGAGCAGAGGCACCGCAGCGCGGACGTCGCCCGCGATTTCCCGGCTTAATCCACGAGCGCCGGAAACGATTCCGGTCGCCAGCAACAGGACGCAGCCGGTGACGACCAAGCGGGGCCAGCGCCTGGAGAACTGGGCGCACGCAACAAGTCCCAGCGGAAACAGCGCCGGCAACAGCACCCGGCCGTTGTAGAGTAGGTCGAAGGTTCCGACACTGCGAAGTACCGTCATACCGGCACTGTAGGAGAAAGCCACAAAGGCCAATGGGCGAACCCAGGGAAATCGCGGTTTGACAAACCCCCAGACGCAGAGACCGGCGAGCGCCAGGCTGGAGACGATGCCCATCACGTATCCGATGGGACTGTCTCCGCCCAGACGGTCTCGCAGCCCTCCCAGCATCAAGGCCGAGCATGGTGCCCAGCCAAGATCGGCCACGTGGGACGGCCAGGCGGCTGGACCGAGGCGTTCAGCGGCGCCACGCGGCGCGCCGCTCAGAAACCCGGTGGCGTGGAGATTCCACAGGAGCAGGCCAGCGGAGAGCAGGGTGGAGCAGGCCGCAGCGGCCACCGCGGGGCCAAGGAGGCCGCCTTCGCGCAGGCGGCGGATTTGGGCAAACAGCCAGATCCATAGGACAGGGAAAGCGATTACTCCGGCGTAACGGACTGAGAGGGCGAGCAGAGCACAGGCGGCGGCACACCACCATGCAGCGGAGGTCCGTCCCGCCGCCAGCGCGGTCGCGAAGCCCAACAGCGCGGCAGCAAACGGGAGTTCGGTGAGATTGCCGAACAACTGCACTCCAACCACGGGCGTGGCCGCAAGGCAGGTGAGGATGAGGGCGCCGTGGGGCAGTTCGTCAGCAAACCCCCGGCTTAGAACGATCAGCACCGTCAACGCGAGCAGAGAAACCAGACAGAGCGCCTGGTAGGCCGGCACCCCGAGCCGCCCGAGCAAGCCACCGAGCAACGAATAGCCGCAGGGCCAGTGGTTGCCGAAAGCCTGGGGCCAGTTGGTCGAGTAGAGTTTGGCAAACTCGCAATAATAGTATCCGTCGAAAGTCAGCAAGGGCCCCTGCCGGTAAAGCATCGTTGCCAGGCCCACCGCAACCAGCCACGCGATGATGACGGTTCTATATCGTCTTGGATCAAGCGTTGGGATCATGCGCCTGGGCCACGCACGTTTCGCCAGGCGTGGCGGAAGTAACCGCGCTTGGACAGATCCACGTAGTGATGCATCACGGCCTTGGGATGGCGCGCCTCCTCTTCTGAAGGCATCAGAAGATAATCCTGGGCCGGAGCCACCACGCGCCCGCGGCCGGCGAGCATCATCGCCACGAGCGCCTGTTCCTGGTAATAGCTGGTGCCCTCGGCGTCCTGCAGACAGCGGGACCAGGATTCGAGTCGATCCCAGTCAATGTCATCGCTCCGCAGTCCGCACAAGCCGACGTTGAGTTGCTGCGGGAGGGGTGCGCCGGCGAGCGACTCCATGAGCGGCCGGGAGTAACCGTAGGCGTCCTGCACATCGGTCATGTGCAGCGGCCGGTCGGGCGCATCGAGCCAGGAGAGGATCAGATCCGGGCGGCGGAAGAACAACATGTCCGAATCGAGCACAAGCCGCCAGCCGGTCCGGCCCGCGTGAACGTCAGTAAGTTTGCGCAGGTTCGGATAGACGAGCCGCCGGGCGCGCAGCGTTGGATAGCGCGCCACCGGCAGATGCTCTTCGAGCGACGCATTGATCTCGCGGGCGCCGTACAGGCGCGCGCCTGGAAACAGACGGACACACTCGGCGCGCAGCGGATCGTCTAACGTCCCGTCGTCATAGAATGCCGCCCGCAGCGGCCGACCGGCATGACGGCAGAGCGACCAAAAACAAAATGCCGTCTGGAACCAGAACCGCCGGCCAGTGAGGAAGCACACCTCGGGAGCGTCAGATGGTGGAGACGGCAATGGCGGCAAGGAGCGTGCGGCGGCGATCATCTGCAGCCGGCCCTGCCGGGTCCTCCATTGAGCGAAAAGACCACCCTCTCGCCGCGAACGATGCAGCCAGGCGCACGGCTGGTGCCACCCAAGGTAAAGAAGCCTGCCGAATGTCATCGCACTTGTCCGCAAGTCACGCTGGCGGCCGAATCGGATTCGCCGCATCCATCGCCCAGTCGAGCGCGGCGTTGACCTGTTCGACCGGGAAGACCGGCGCGTTCGAAGGTGAGTCTGCCCGTGCCGCTACGACAGCCATGTCCATACCGTTGGCTTGGCAAAGCCAGGGCAGATAAGGCAAATAGCCTGGACCGGGCAAAAGCACGACCACGCGAGCGTCCGGGGGAGCAAAACAGAGGTTGAACAAGTTGGCTCCCTCCACGCCGATGATCGTCCTCGCGTTGGCGCAGGTGTCGAGCACCGTGGCGCCGGCTTCGCCGTGAATCATTGCGATGCCGCGGCGCGAGAGTTCCCGCTCGATTTCGGCGGCATTGGCCGGATGCCGGCTGTAGCCGGCCCGCGTGAGATAGACATGCCCGTGCGGGCTGCCGGCTGGGATCAGGCTCCGGAGCCAGGCGGTGGAAGCCGGCGAAGCCGCCGGAGCCGCGTTCTGGAACGTTGTCCCGATCAGCTCCTCGCATTCCAGGTCCGCGTTTTCATCATAGGGCACCAAACGATCGATTGGCAGTCCCGCGGCCTCCAGGAGGCGACGGACGGCGGGCGTGGCAGGATGGAACAGGACAAAATGATCGAAGTCACCGGCACTGTAGCCCCGGGCTAGCAGCAGCCGCCAGCGAGGTAGCGCGTCGGTTAGAAAATGTCCAAACCCCCCAATGGCCCAATCCGAGCTCAGCACGGCAGTCCGGCCACGAAGCCGCCGGCGCCGCCGTGCTTTTCGCCGACGATAGGTGCTGCGGCCACGGAAGGTTCGGGCCGGATCGCGGCCGAGATGCCAGGCGGTGTCCCACAAGAAGGTATCGTCGGGGGCAACGATGTGGCCGTCGGGTCCATAGACGGCTCCATCGCGCAGCCGAAACACGATCTTGGGCGGCAGGATCTGATCATGGAACGACAGATACGCTCCATCGACCGCGCCGAAGACTCTGGGCCGCGGAGCCGCGATTGTTTCCGCCGGCTCGACCACCCAGGTTTCCAGACCCGTTCGGCGAGCGTACTCCTCAACCGTCGCCCAGCGACGCGGCGGGCCGAAAAGCCGCGACGTGCCAGGCAACAGCCACGTCCAGGAGGGAGGGAGCGGGTTCGGGGGGAAAGGCAGTCGCATGGCCGGTTCAGGCTTCGGGGAGCGCCGCGAGTAACTGGCGCAACCGGGTGTCGTCCATGGTTCGCACTTTCTCGTAGGGTCGCGACTGCAGCAGGCTCAAGATCCGCGCAGCGGCGACCGGACCGCAGGCGCGGGCGAGGAGCTGAAAAAACCTTCCCCCGAGCCGGTCAAGCTCCCCACCGCTGCGGAGGCGGCGCCAGATAGCCATTTGTCGCCTGTTGAATTCGGGGGAAAACCCGGAAGGCAGGCGGCGCCAGGCGCCAAACGCCTTGTCCGCGACCAACTGGCGGACCTCCGCCGTCTCCGGCGTTGCGGGACAGGCCCGGGCGAACGCCTCCTGGACCGCCAGCGAGGCGACTGCCAGGTTCTCCCAGTGGCTGGTCAGCCGGACGCCGGGATGCTGGCCGATGATCGTGTGCGGCCCCGGCACCTTCACAATCCGCGCCTCACGGAGCGCAGCATTGTGATAGAACCAGATTTCGGCCACTGGATTGTAGAGTGGCGACGGGGGAAAACATGCCTCCGCCACAATCCGCCGCAGGTAATCCGCCCGGAACATGGGGCTGTGCGGGGCGGGTTGAACATTGACGAAGAATTCAGCCGCGACCCCGGTTTCCGCACAGGGCTCGTCAGCGGTGAAAGCAAACGATTCATAGTCGCCTTCAACGGTGCAACGGGCGGTATCGGTGTAGCTCACGTCGGCCTGCGCCGCCTCCATGGCGGTGACCTGCAGGCGGAGTTTGTCGCGGCTGATCAAATCGTCAGAGTCGAGAAACAGGACGTACCGTCCCGTCGCCGTGCCCAGTCCGGCGAGGCGCGCAAACAACAGGCCCTGGTTGGCCTGGCGGAGGATCTTTTCGGGACAGAATCCCAGCCGGGCGATCGACTCCGCCGCGGGCGGATCAGAGCCGTCGTCGACGACGACAACTTCGACGGACAAGCCGTCGGCGGCGCGCCGCACGCTCTCCAGGGTGTAGCGGATCAGCTCACCGCGGTTGTAGACCGGGATGACGACCGAGATGGTGGGAATCTTCGCTGCGCTCATGGGAGCAGCGCGGTTTCGGCCGGCAGCGGACGGGGCCGCCGGCGCGAAGCCAGCTCACGGACGGCCTCAGCAACCGATTCGGGCAGAATCTCGGCGAGGCATTTCAGCTCATGCGGGCAACCGTCGCGCAGGCCGCAGGGCGAGCAGTTGAACGGCGCGGAAAAGATTGACGTTGCAGGCGTAGCCGGCCGTTTCCGGCCGGACCCGGCCGCCGACGATCACGACTGCGGGGCAGTCAACGGCGCGTGCCAGATGGGTGAGAAACCCTTCAAGCCCGACGAACACTTCGGATGCCGCGAGGATGGCAGCGGCTTCGCGCAGAGTTGTGCGGCCGCGCAGATCCAGGTCAACCGGCAGGGGCGGATCAGCGGGCGCGCCGAGTTGGATCAATTGGAAATCACCCGCGAGCTGCTTGACCGCAGCCGCAAACCTCCCTGCGCCCCATTCCTTGGTGGTGAACGGAAAGGCTGCGGAGAGGCACGAGCTTTGGATGGCGACCTGGCGCGGGAACCGGCGCCCGTTCTGCTCTTCCCCCGGCGAAAGTGACAGATATGGCCGAACCGAGATTTCTCCCCTCAGGCCCGCCAAGCGGCACATCTCGGCAAGAAGATGGCGCGGCTGAAAGACATCCCGGTGTGGATTGGTCGGGTCGCTTCCGGCATAGTAGGGTTGAATGACCCGCGAACCGAGCCGTCGGAGAGCCTGGGCATAGTAATCATCAACCGGAAGGATGGCTGACGGGTCGGAGTTGCCACGGAAAAGTTCCGGGCGCCGGGTCATCATGGCAAACGGCTGCCCGCGCCGCCGCGCTTCATGCAAGACGGTCGTGCAAAGGAGATCGTCACCCAGGCTGCGGGGGCCGAACAGGAGAACGCGGCGCGGACGGCCGTGCCGCAGCAGGCCCCAACTCGCCCCAATCAGCCCGGTCAAGCGGCGCGGGACCAACATCGTGACCGGGGAATCATTCTCGGGCGCTGCCGGCAGGATTGCGCTCCCGTGGCTTCGCCGACGGCGTCGCTTCCGCGACCGGCAGGAATGATTGGGCCGATTTCAAGCGGCGGGATCATTCGGATCGGCAATGCACGCAGGAGAAACGGCGCCGACCTGCATGAGGACTCAGGCGCCAGAGCCCGAAGTGAGGTGTCGTTCATGCGCAAAGGCGGCGTTGCACCACTCGGCAGTCTGGCAGTACCGCGAGCCGTATTGTTCGTAGATGCCGACGAGGTGGAATCCGTTTGGCTCCAGGAGTTCAGTCAGCCCGGTCAGCGGGGTAAAGCGGGGGTTGCTTGGTGGAAGGCCGGCCTCGGCAACAATGAAATCGACTGCGTTGGCTGCGAACAACGGTATGGCACCGCGCAGAACGGGAAGCTCGTAGCCTTCGACGTCAACCTTGAGCAGACCGACGCGCGGGATGCCATTTCGGGCGCAAAAGCCCGCGACGGTATCCAATTGCACGCGGCATCTGGACCGGGTGGCAGAAAGCGGTCCGAGCAGCGCGGGATTAAGCGAGCTTTGGTCGGAGCTGGGATGAACGTGGATCCATGATTCGCCTGGCTGTTCTGCCAGTGCCAGCAAGTGGGGATGCACGAGTGGATCGTCCGCAACTTTGCCCCGGAGCAGCGCGTAGCTTTCAGGCACGGGTTCAAAGCAATAGATTTCGGAGTTGGGAAAAAGTGGACGCAGACGTGCGACAGTCTGTCCAACGTTGGCACCGACATCGAAAATCACTTGCGGCTGCCATGACGGCCAATGCGCGCGCAACGATTCAAAGACATCGGCGCCTTTTGGCAGGTAGGGTCGTTTGTAGACAGCGTAGCCGCGGGCTTCGAGGAACCGCTTCAAATACCGCTTGAAGGCTGCAGCCATGCTCATGGTGGATTTTTTGGCGATTGCGGACGGGAGACGGGCGCCCAGCCCTCATCCAGGCGCCACTTCGCGACGGGCCGCCGCGAAATTGGAGAGGGCGTGCGCGGTGTGCTCGCGGCGTTCAAGGATTCGCAGCGCGAACCCGGCCTCCTGCACCAGGTCGAACAAGGCGGCGGGTTGGTGGGTGGTGAGAAAGCCGTTGGGGGCCTCGAACACCAACACTTGCAGTTCCTTTGCCTTGAGCAGCGGTCCCAAGCCGCGGAGCACCTCGGTCTCCGCCCCCTCGACATCGACAATCATGGCGGTGGGCGGTGGCGCGAGGCCGCGGCGGATCACTTCTGCCGCCGCATACGTGGCAACGGTGAAATGCTGGTCATAGGCAAAACCATCCACCGGGTGCAGCGTTGACATGCCCGGATTGCCCGAGGCGTTGGCGTGGAACGGCAGCGCACCGGACCGGTCGGACAGCGCGTAGGCGTGCAGATCGACGGCCACCCGGTTGAGTTCGCCGTGCTCGATGAGGCGCGCGGCCATCGCGGGCGAGGGCTCAAAGGCCACGACCTGCGTCTCCGGATGTATCCATTTGGCAGTTACGGCATGCAGGCCGAAGTTGGCGCCGACCACCCACAGGACCGAGCCGGGACCGAGCGCCGGCCGCACCGCCTCCAGCACCTCGGACTCGTAGAAACCCTCGCTGATCACATAACTGTCCACGCTGTCCCAGGGCGTGAGGAAGAACTGGCTGCCGTAGCGGGTCACGACCCGCAGGCGGCGGCGTCCGGAGCGGGGTTTGAGCAGGTCGTAGAGCGACACGAATCCCCGCCAGTTGCGCCGGCGGAACAGGGTGAGCAGGCGATCACGCCAACCCGGAGGCCGGCCTGGTTCTGGGTTCAACGGATCACGCATGGAAACCCTTCGTCGTCCTTCCGGCTCGGTGGACGGCCGGTTCGTCCGACCTCGCGATTAGCCGCGATTCTTCCTGAACAGGGAGGGGGCGTATTTCCGGGCCAGCACGTAGCGCCTCCAACCTTTGACGATCTCCAACGGGGTGTGCTTCACCTTCAAAGCGGCGGTCGAAGCGGCGGAAAAAACGTCAAGACCGTGGCCGACGCGCACCCGGGCATGGAGCAAACCGGGGTTGACTGCAGCGATTCGGTCGCAGAAGCGGCTGAGCGTGGGAACCCGCGTATCGTCAAGCACCACCACCGCCTGTGGATTCAGGTTCAAGGCCGTCCAGAGAGTTCGCTCCCGAAAGGCCGTGTAGAACGGAGCGTCAACCAAGATGAGCTCAGCCGCTTGGAGATGGCCGGCGAGCTCGGCATCGATCGTCCAGTCCAGCAAAGGAATCAAGCCGTGGAAATGGAGGCGCAAGGGCCGCACCAGCGCGGTATGTCGGACGCGAAGCGCCGCCGGCAGGCCTTGAACCGTCTGTGCCATCCAGTGACCGGAGTCTTCCAGACTGGTGACCGCCAGACCCGCTTGCAGCAAGGCCGCCGTGCTGCGGCCGCTCCCGAACTCAAAGACCGTGGTTGCCCCGATCTGCCGGGCGAGCGCGATGAGAAAGTCCAGGGCAGGCGCGGGCAGGGCCGCCCAAACGACCGGATCGTCTATGAGTGACAGTGCTAATCGTACAGCTGCGTTCGAATTAATAGTTCTGTAAAGCGCCCTTGTGGTGATTTAGGTCGTGTCACCTCGCAATATTTGTCGTGCGATCGATAGATAGATAGATAGATAAACAGATAGATAGGAAGCATTGCACCCTCAGAAACGCTCGGGCTTGTTACAGGAGGTGACGCGTCATTTCCTGAAACGACAGTTCCTGAAACGATTCGTTAGGTTAGGTTTAGAGTTTGATTTAGAGTGACATCTAGCGAATCAAAAGAAACACCATTGATAGGTTTAGGTATGGATTCAGGAAGTGTCGTTTCAGGAACTGACATGGAACCCTACTATGGACGATAATTAAGCGCCATAAAGCCAGTGATTATTCTACCCTCAGTTGCCTGGGGGGGGGAATTTCCGATTCTGGGGGGGGGGAATTTCCGATTCTGGGGGGGGGAAATGCCCACCCCAGAGACGGCTACAATGATAATTCTTCAAATTCTGGGGGGGGAATTTCAAATTCTGGGGGGGGAATTTCCCCCCCCCCCAGAGATGGCTGGAATAAACACTGCATAAACAGCCGTTTGGCAGAGCATCAAGAATAAGAACGAGATCAATAAGAAAAAGAAGAAGACAAACCTTTATACGGCAATCCCATGGTGTAGGCCGGTGCTTCGGTATTGGATACGCAGTGATCGCCGCGTCCAATGAGAGGCTTGAGCGTTTAAACCGCTGGACCGGGACCTGAGTATCAGCGAACCCAACGAACTAAATCTTTAGGTCTAAAATTTAAAACAAATTTCAAAAAAGAATTGAGAAACTTTTGTTAATAAGCGTGTAGAATTGATCGAACGGGTGAGGAAGGCGGGGGTACAAACAAAGACTGGGCGGTGTGAACAAAAGAATTAAACGGCGCCATGAAAATATCACAAGAATTAACAAAGAGAGATATGACCATCCACGGGGATAGCCCCCCAAAAAATTAACAAAAATCTCAGCCCCACGGCAGGGGCGGTTCTACAATAGGGCAAATGGGGCTACAGCCCCCCCAGAGGGTGTTTTAGCCCCCCCATAGATTTGTAGGTTTTTATGTTTTTTACATTGTATTTGAAGAAAAAAGTGGTTTTAGCCCCCCCAGGCCGGGATTTGTAGCCCGCAGGGCTAAAAAGGCTAGCCAAAATGTGTGAAAAGTGTATGGCAGCATCCGAAAATCTCCAACAGCACCCCCCCCCCCCCCGGTCGTGAGGCCCAAGGCTGGACGTCTATACGTCCATGAAATATTAGCCCGATTTAGCCCCCCCCAGAAAAAAATTCCTAGAACCGCCACTGCTCCCCGGGCTCCTCCAAATCCTCCATCCATGGGGCTTAGTCAACCCCAATAAAAAAATTAAACAAAAATCTCAGCCTACCGGGCGGTCTATTTACATCTACCAAAACATTTGGCTGATTAGATCATTAGAGCAACACCCAATGTCATTTCGGAAATTTCTCCATAAATTTCCGAAAAGTGAAGGTTATGGTTAGGGTTAAAACGTTTCAATGGTTTTAAGAGCTAAGGTTTTACACAGTTTAGACTGTTGCTCTGCTGTATTTGTAGATGTTAATATGCCACCGGGCGCCCCTAACCCCTTCCACCCCAAATCCCCAAATGCATGCTGCACAGTATCTAGCTAGTACGAAATCGTGTATACAAATCGCGAATCCAGAGCAGTAGAGGGTACGATTTAGTATTTTACAGCGGGTCAGCGGGAATATCGATAAAAAGATATCGACTCGGTTCCGCTGTCCCATTGTACGACGGGTCGCTTGGATGAAACGGCGTGCGCATAGGGAGCTGTTGTGGAGACGGCTCGTTGCTAGGGACGCAACGCTGACAATAAGGCCGTAGCGTCCGAGCAAATGTGGTTATCTCTCGTGCTCTTTTGACTACGTATTGCTCTTCCCCTCCCCTCCCTCTGGTCGTGAGTGAGTTCAGTCGCACATGAAAAACTCGTCACATCAAATCATAACTGTTTTTTACGCCGCAGAGTGTAGATCCATGTCGCTTTTGTCGTTTGATACTTTTAAAGGCTCTCCCACGCGGTATCAAGAAACTGATACGACTGATAAGAAACTGATGCGATTTGAATTTTACGAAGATGCTTCCTTGCAAAATTCAAATGCGTTTCAATGCGGACAGTAGAAGTGTGACATGGTCAGGAAGAGTCAAAAAATGGCCCAAGCAGCGCGTGACATACTTGATAGACGGCTCTTCAATGCTTTTTAATGCTTTTCAGTGCGGACAGTGGGAGTGAAGGGTTCGTTTCTCTCAACGAGAGCCGCGCGACGCTCCACGCTGACGGTAGGGTCCAGTGGATCGTGCCGCTCATAGTGCAAAGCGCCTGCACAGTGGACGTGACCTACTTCCCGTTTGACCGACAGAGCTGCCTCGTGCTGCTCGGTTCCTGGATCTACGACGAACTGCAGATGAACGTCACGCTCGCCGGTATGTAGGTCAAACGCTTTCTCCCAATGGCTTGCTCTGTACGCTGTATATCAAAGGCTAAAACAGATGAATGTCATGCTCGCCGGTATGTACATGTAGGTCAAGCGCTTTCTCCCAATGGCTTGTCGTTGTTTATCAAAGCTAAAACGGATGCATGTCACGCTAGCGCTGGTATGTAGGTCAAGCGCTTTCTTCCGATGGCTTGTCGCTGTATATCATAGGCTAAAACGGATGAATGTCACACTCGCTGGTATATAGGTCAAACGCTTGCTCCCAATGGCTTGTCGCTGTATATCAAAGGCTAAAACAGATGAACGTCACGCTCGCCGGTATGTAGATCAAGCGCTTTCTCCCAGTGGCTTGTCACTGTGTTGTGTTGTTGTTGCTCTTTTCGCTTTTGAAATTACAAAATATTATTTCCGATGAACCCCCTTCCTATATCCTATTGTCATTTGTTCATTTCAGTCAGGCCCACGATTGTCAACTAGCACTATTAA
>CAWDQK010000051.1:0-60104 GCA_963804395.1 uncultured Verrucomicrobiae bacterium
TCCAAAGCAGCTTGCGCGCGTCCCCTGACTGCAGGTAATGGCTCTCCATCACCAGCACGTCGGCGTCCTCTGACGAAGTCAGTTCGGCCCCCAGTTTCGTCGGCTCCAGCACGCGTGTCGCCCATTGGCCACGCATCACGTCCGACGAGAGCGCCAGACGTAGAAACGGCGATTGGGCCAGCAGCGCCACCTTGCCCTCGATCACCGGCGCAAGCGAGAAATAGACCCGGTTGTCCGCCAGAGCAATAACAGATGTTGATGTTATTGTCGTCTGCTTGAAGCAGCATATTGCTGGGGAATTTTCGTATGGGTACGGGGATCCGCCGGATTGTGGTGACGCTGATCGTGGACCAGGGGGTGGCGGGGAGGACGCACCGGCGGAATATTTTTCGGCCCGAATATAAGGTGGCGGGGGCGGCGGTGGGGCCGCATGCGAGGTATGGGGCGATGTGCGTGATTGATTTTGCGGGAGGGTTTGTGGAGAAGGGGATTGCGATGGCGGAATAACGGAAATTTCGGAAATATTTTGTGATTTTCAGGGAGTTGTAATAATGGCCATAAATTCATTCGCGAAATTCGCGAATTGAAAATGCAAGAAAAAAGTGGGTTGAATCATGTCGGGGGGCGTGATAATAATGTCTTCTTCGATACAATGTTTTCCCCCCATTTTTGATGCTGCTGGCCGCGGCGGGTATCCTGGTTCCTGTCGGCGGATGCGATGAAGGCTTTTAATGCGCGCCTGGAGCGGCTGCTGCCGCGGAAGGTGATGGGGGAGCATTTGCGGGCGCTGGTGGCAGAGGTACCCGAAGAGGCTGGGGGCGTTCCGGCGGCGGGTGGCGCCATTCTTTGCGCTGCATGTGGCGCTGAATGCGGGGGCGTGCGCGAGTTTTGTGGCGGCGCTCTGGTTTTTCCCACCAGCTGGGATGGAGCATTGGGATTTGCTGTTTGTGCGATATGGGAGCCTGGTGTTGACGCCGGTGGCGTTCCTGGTGGATTCGGTGGCGTTTGCGCGGATGGTGAGGGCGACGTTTGGGAGGAGATCCGAAGACGCACGACGTGTGAACCGGAGCC
This sequence comes from uncultured Verrucomicrobiae bacterium, assembly GCA_963804395.1. Taxonomy (GTDB): domain Bacteria; phylum Verrucomicrobiota; class Verrucomicrobiia; order Opitutales; family Opitutaceae; genus Fen-1467. Next base: position 1,072 of record CAWDQK010000051.1, read on the forward strand.
GCGGGGCGACGCGGCTATCAACAGCGTTGAAGAGACTGCGAGGCGATAAGAAGAGCGATCCCCCTCGCGGCTTTGGCCGCGGCTTGCCTTGTAAATTGTTGCAAAAAACATGTGAAAAACTATCGCAAAAAATTATTTGCAAAAAAAAAACCCCGGCAAAATTTTTTGCAAAAAATCTGCAAAAAGATTTGTGCAAAAAAAAGCCCTTGAAAACCTTCAAACAATTTGTTGTATTTGGAGCTATTAAAAGCCTACCAAACAAATTGTTTTGAGAGCAATCAGGCAATGGTTCTCTCCGTTCTTCGTTCGAGCATATTGCTCATGCCGATACCGCACCCAAAGGCAGCGCCGGTCTTTGTCCGGCGGTTCCGCCAGTCGGAGACTGGCGCTACCAGCCGTCCGGCGATACCAATCCGGCCGGTCGACGGAACTTCCGCGCCGATCACAGGTAGTAACATAGAAATTGCAGGTAACGGATCAATGGGTAGCCTGACAATTTCAATTCCGCTGGCTCCGGCAGTTGCCGGCGTTCCATAGTTCGATATTCTGTCTCTGTCTGTCCTTCTTCAATCCACATTTCATGCGCGCACGCAGGCTCATCGCACTTCTTGGTCTGGTGGGCCTTTGGTGTGTCCCGGGGGCGGCGGATGATGAGTACAATTTCTGGCCGCTGACGGTCGAGCAGACGCTTTGGACCAGCTCGCCCGCGAACCGGAAGGAGTCCCGGCAGATGGTGGGTCCCCTGTTCTTCAGCCAGACAACCGCCGGCCATGTCAGCGGCGGCGTCAGGCCCTTGTTCGTGTTCGACAAGGATTTGGCCGGCCACACCAGCGAGTTTGATTTCCTCTATCCATTGCTGACCCGGCGCGCCGACGCAGACAGTTCCCGGTGGAGCCTGCTCGATCTGGCCATTTCGACCCAGCCCAGCAAATCGGCTCGCCCGGGCGACCGGGTGCGCAGCTTTGACGTCTGGCCGTTCTATTTCTCCAAGGACACCGGCGATTCGGCCACTTCCTATCACGCGCTGTTTCCAATCCAGGGCGAAGTCATCAACCGGTTTGGCGACCATCGAATCTCGTGGACGCTCTTCCCGCTGTACGGGCGGTTCGAGCGCAATGGCGTCACGACAACCACGGTGCCCTGGCCGATCGTCAAGATTCTCCACGGGGATGGAAATCACGGTTTCACGGTCTGGCCGCTGCTGGGCTATCGGGCGAAGGCCGGCGCCTATCGCGAGCAATACTACCTCTGGCCGTTCATCTACAAGAACGAGGCCAAGCTCTGGCAGCCGAAGCCGGACGTGAACCTCGGCGTGCTCCCCTTCTATGCGCGCGACGAGAGCGCGGATTCCCTGACCGAAACCTACGCCTGGCCGTTCTTCGGCCACACCCACCGCACGGCGCCGTACCGCTATGATGAAACCGACTGGTTCTGGCCGCTGCTTGTCCAGGGCCGGGGCGACGACCGCCGGGTCAACCGCTGGGCGCCCTTCTACACGCATTCGGTCATCAAGGGGGATGACGAGCGCTGGATCCTCTGGCCGCTGTTCCGCCAGGAGAAATGGACGGACGACGGCCTCGCACAGACCAAGACCCAGTTCCTGTACTTCTTCTATTGGTCGCTCCGCGAGCACAGCGCCCGCAATCCAGCTCTCCCGCCGGCCCAGAAGACTCATGTCTGGCCGTTCTTCAGCTACTGGGACGATGGCGCAAATCACCGCCAGTTCCAGCTTCTGAGCCCGTTCGAGGTGTTCTTCCAGGACAGCGAGCCGGTGCGCCGCGCCTACTCGCCACTTTTCGCGATCTATCGCTATGAACGGTTTGCGCCCGACGACACCCAGGCTTCGTTGCTCTGGAGTGCCGTCACCTGGCGTCATTCTCCACAACAGCGTGAGTTTCACCTGGGCCCGCTGTTCAGCGTCAAATCCGGATCCGGGAACCGGAAGCTCTCGCTGCTGAGCGGCCTTGTGGGCCTCAAGCGCGACGCCTCCGGTGGCAAATGGAGATTGTTCCTGTTCGATTTTTCCTCCAAACGAGACCAGACGACCCCCACGGCTCCGTCGCCATGAAACAACTCAACGTCATCTTCGAGGCCATCGGCAGCACCGTGCTGCTGGCCGTACGCGCCGGCCGGTATCTGAACACGGTGCCGCGGCAGTTCCCGCGGATCATGGAGCAGTGTTACGTGATCGGCTACACCACGCTGCCCATCGTGACCATCCTCTGCTTCTTCATCGGATCGGTGCTCGCGCTGCAGAGCGGATACAGCATGCAGAGTTTCGGCGCGAAACAGTTGATCGGCACCCTGGTGGGCATGTCGATGGTCCGCGAACTTGGCCCCATGATGGTGGCGATCCTGGTGACCGGCCGGGTCGGCTCGGCCATGACCGCAGAGCTCGCTTCGATGAAGGTGTACCAGGAGGTGGACGCCCTCGTCACCATGAACATCCCGCCGGAACGCATGCTGGTGATGCCCCGGTTGGTCGCGGTCTCGTTCATGATGCCGATCCTCACGATCATCGGCAATCTTTGCGGCTGGTTCGGCGGTGCCCTGGTCTGCAAATACACCGGCTTCATCTCGGTCGAGCCGGACTCCTATTTTGCCGCGCTCAAACGATTCATGGAGATGAAGGACGTCTGGGACGGCCTCATCAAGGCGGAGGTCTTCGGGGTTACGGTCGTGCTCGTCTGCTGCAATATCGGACTCAACACCCGCGGCGGACCGCGCGAAATTGGCGCCGCAGTGACGAAGGCCGTTGTCACGTCGCTCATCCTCATCCTGGTGCTCGATTACTTCGTCACCAAGGCCCAAATCTGACCCGCCATGTCCGTTTCCGTCATTCCCTTTCCCAGCAAGACGTTTGGCGTCACGATCGAAAAGCTCAACAAGAGCTTCGATGGTGTGCCCGTGCTCACGGACATCAGCCTGCAGGTGAAGCCCGGAGAGATCTTTGTCCTCATGGGCCCCAGCGGCTCGGGCAAGAGCGTCCTGCTCAAGCACGTTGCCGGCCTGGAGCAGCCCACCAGCGGCAGGGTGCTCATCGGAGATTTCGACGCGGCCGATCCCCTGACCCGCCGGCGGGTGCGCCTGGCACTCGTCTTTCAGGCCGGCGCCCTGTTCAATTCGATGACAGTCTACGACAATCTGGCGCTCTATCCACGCGAACACCGGCTTGGGAACGAGGCCCAGATCCGCGAGCGGGTCATGCATGCGCTGCAGATCCTCTCCCTCGAAAACGCGGTGAAGCAGTTTCCCGCCGAATTGTCCGGCGGCATGAAGAAGCGCGTGGCCATCGCCCGCGCCCTGGTCATGGAACCCCAGCTTCTGCTCTACGACGAGCCCACCTCCGAGCTCGATCCGGTGATGTCAGCCACAATCACCGAGATCATTGCCACGCTGCGGCAGCAGACCGCCGTCACCACGATGGTGGTTTCCCACGACCGCGAACTCGCCTTTGCCATCGCCGACCATATGGCGATCATCATGGATGGCCGGATTTGCGCCACCGGCCAGGTCGCCGACTTCAAGAACCCCGCCGACCCCGCGATCGCGAACTTCCTCAATCCTGTCATCGATCTTAAGAATCCACGATTTAAACAACTGGAGAACGACCATGAATAATCGCATGCAAACTGTCCGCGTGGGACTTTTCTTCCTGCTCGGCCTGGCTCTGATCTGGGTCACGTTCGAATCACTCAGCGGCGGCCACGTGTTCAAGAAACAGGGATATACACTCATCGCCCGTTTTGACAATCTGAAGGGCCTCCATGACGGCGACGATATCCTCATGGCTGGTGTAAGGATCGGCGCGGTCGCCAAGACCGGCCTGGCCGACCGCCAGGCGGAAGCCGTGCTCAAGATTTCGCCCGACATCAAGATTCCCAACGACGCGGTCGCCATGGTCGCCACGTCCAGCCTGCTCGGCACCAACCACCTCGAAATCTCGATGGGGTCGGCCGGCGTGCCGTTCCTTGCCGCCGGCGATGAGATCAAGACCAGGAAGACGGTTGACATGAACGAGGTCATCGCGAAGCTGGGGTCGCTCGGCGACCGGCTGGAACAGGTCGTCACCGACATCGGCAAGAACATGGGCGGCGGTGAGGGCGGCAGTCTGTTCAAGCGGATTGACCAGCTGGTCATCGACAACGGCCCGAAACTCACCGAGACCATCTCGAATCTGAAGGAGATCACCGACAAGATCCGCAGCGGCGACGGCACCATCGGAAAACTGATCAACGACACCAAGCTGCACGACGATCTTCTCGCCTCGGTCAACGAGATCAAGGGCGCGGCCACGGATGCCCGGTCGTTTGTCTCCAGTGCCCAGTCAGTCGTCGACCAGATCAAGAGTGGCAAAGGTGCGCTGGGCACGCTGCTCTACGACGAGCAGACCGGCAACGAGATCAAGCTCACACTGAAGAATATCCAGAATGTCTCCGACAAGCTGAACAGCGGCCAGGGAACCCTCGGCAAGCTGATCAACGACGACTCGCTCCTGCTCCAAGTGCAGGGCACCATGCACAAGGTTGACCGGGCCGTCAACGGCATGAGCGACCAGGGACCGATCACTGCGGTTGGGGTCGCGGCCAAGTCGCTGTTCTAGCGAAGCGCGACCCTGGGCCAGGCTTGGGTCTTGAAGGAACAAGGATCCTGGAGGCTGACCGGGGCTGGAGCCGGCGCCTCGCTAAATGTCCGCTGCGCGGACAAAGGGATCTCAGGCCAGCTGCAACGGCTGAATCGATTGCGATCGTCACCCGCGTTCGCGCTCTGCTGGCAAGCAGCGTCGCGATGGCGCATTCGGGCGGTTCAAGTTAAACTGTAGCCGAGAACGCAAGCGTAGCTGCGAGCGCCAGCGAGCGGAAGGTTTTACCACTCGCTGCCGCTCGTTGCCACACTTCTCCTGAAACTGCGCCAGGAAACTTCCCGCCAGCCAGCCACTTGATAATCGGCGGTACCCGTGCTAGGTGAATCAGGTCGTTCGCCTCGATCCCATCCTGCCCGGCCCTGCGGCCATCGACAGGCAAAACCTGTAGCCATGCCGGAACCAGATTCACCCGTCGCCGCGCCGCCATTGTTGCCGGCCGTGCCGTTAAAGGATGACCGCCCCGGGCCGCGCATCCTGGTGATCGACGACGATCCCATGATCTGCCGCCTGCTGTCGCTCGCGCTCCGGAAGGGAGGTTATGCCGCGGTGGAAACGGCCCGCGATGCCGAATACGCCCGGGCCATTCTGCGCCGCGGCGGAATCGGCGTGGTCATTACCGACATCCGCCTGCCGGGAACTGACGGCCTGACCTTGATGCAATGGGCGCTGGCCAACTGCCCCGGCCCGGCCTGGATCGTTTTGTCAGGACAGGCGACGTTTGATGATGCCGTGAAGGCGGTGAAGCTCGGCGCATTCGATTTCATCAGCAAACCCATCATCGAGATGGAATCATTCCTGGTGGCCGTCCGCAACGCCCTCCGGCAACGGAAGCTCGTCGAGGAGCAGGCGCGCCTCCAGACCGAGCTAGAACGCCGCAACGCGGAGCTTCGCGGACGCGTCGGCCAGCTCGAGGAGGCCTTTGGTCTCCTGACCGAACAGGCCGAGACCATTGCCCAGGATCTCGTGCGGGCGGAACTTGTGCAGCGCGCCCTGCTGCCGCAGCGCGTGCCGGAACTTGGCGCATTCACCTTCGACGCCTACTACCGTCCCAGCCACAAGGTGGGCGGGGACATTTATGACGTGGTGCGGATCGACGACGATCACGCCGCATTTTATGTGGCCGACGCCGCGGGCCACGGCGTCAGCGCCGCCATGGTGGCCGTGCTGTTCAAGCTGCGGTTGCGCCTGTACGACCTGCATACCGACCGGGTGCTGCCGCCCGATCAGACCCTGGCTGAGGTCAACCGCGCGATCCGGCGCGAATGCGCGGCGCCGGGGCTCTTTCTGACCACGGTCCTTTGCCAGCTTAACCTCCGGACCGGGGAACTGCTGGTCGCCTCGGGCGGACACCCGCCGCTGTTGCTGCGCCGCGCCACGGGCGAGAAGGAAATCATCGGCCGGACCGGGCCGGCGCTCGGACTTGACGACGACGCCCGCTATACCGCGGTCGCTACGCGCCTGGCACCCGGCGACCAGTTGCTGCTGTACACCGACGGGATCACCGACCCTGGAGCCTCCGGGAGACCGCTCGATTCCGCGACAGTGCTTTCTCTGCTGGACGATACGCCCGGAGACCGGCAGCGCCTCCTGATGCGAATCCGTGAACGGGCTCTCGGATTAGACGGAGGCGCCGAGCAGGAAGATGACGTGACGCTGGTCTTAGTTACCGCAGGCGCCCCGGGCGGCACACTGGACCATGAATCGGCACCGGCCTCACGGCCACAGGCACTGCCGGCCCATGGCGGCCGCATCCTCGCCGGCAGCGCCGGAGGCTCGACGTTCTTCAGCTTCCAGGGCCGGTGTGGGTGGACCCTCGCCACAGCGTTCCACAATGCCTGCCGTGATCAGACCGCCGCCGGAAACGGCATCGTGCTGGACTTCGCCGGCTGCACGTTTCTCGACAGCACCCTGCTGGGCACCATCCACGAGGCATCCGGGCAGGCGGAGCAGGCACGCGTTGCCTTTGCCATCCAGAATTTGCCGCCCGAGATCCGCGCGCTGTTTGCGGAACTGGCGATGGAGAATGTCCTCCGCCGAATCTCCGCCCTGCCCCAAGCCCTGCCCGCGATCATGAGTCCGCTAATGCTGCTTCCAACCAGCGCGCAACAACAGCGGCAGCGCATCATCGAGGCCCACAACGCGATCGCCGCCATCAACGAATTCAACCGCGAGAAGTTCCTCGATGTGATCTCGGAGCTCCGGCGCGGCGCAGATTAGGAGCGTTTTGACTTGAACTGTAGCCGAGAACGCAAACGTAGCTGCGAGCGTGAGCGAGCGGAAAGGGCGTCCACTCGCTCACGCTCGCGGCCACACTTGTTCTGAAACCGCTCTAGCCTCAATCGTCCATTGTGACGCGACGCCCCCGTCGCGTTTTCATGGTTTCGCCCTGGCGGCGAGTCTTTTCCCTGTCTGCTCTCCGCCCAAATCGTTTCGCGCTTCGATGATTCTCGGACCCGTCGAAACGGGGGCCTCAGGCGCGTTAGGTGTCTTCACGGCCTACCTTCCCCTTGCCTCTCGTTCCGCGCGCGGCGAGGAATCCCCTTTGTCACGCATTACGTTACAAAATGGGATCGAGGTTTCCGGCGCCGCACGAAGTCCCAAGACCATTTCACCCTACGCTTTGGGCCTGTCTGGATCGAAAATGTGCCGGAGCGCATATTCTCCAGCACGGTTGATACCGCAACCGCTGTCGACGGGGGCTCCGGTCGATAGCCGGCGATCTCGCCGTTCGGAAACCGGCGTTACTTGAATTCAGGCAGGCTACCGCCGGGCCGGCTTCTTGGTGGCCGGGACTCCTTTCGCCGTCGCTGTTGGAGAACCGCCGAACCGGCCGACCTCGAGGCCGAAATAGCGCTCCGCGTTGCGATAGCAGATGTCTTCGACCATGCCGCCGACCAGCTGGCGGTCGGCGGGGATGAGCCCGGCCTCGACGTCCGCGCCGAGCATGGCGCAAAGCACCCGGCGGAAATACTCGTGCCGCACATAGCTGAGAAAGCTGCGGGAATCTGTCAGCATCCCGACGAACCGGCTGAGCAGACCGAGTTGCGAAAGGGCGTTGAGCTGCCACTCCATGCCTTCCTTCTGGTCCAGGAACCACCAGCCGGATCCGAACTGGACCTTGCCGGGCACCAGGTCGTCCTGCACGTTGCCGATCATCGTTCCGAAAACGTAGTTGTCTGCCGGATTCACATTGTAGATGACGGTCTTTGGCAGACAGCCCTCGGAGTCGAGGCGGTTGAGATAGCGGGCGAGGCCGCGGGCCTGCGGGAAGTCGCCGATCGAATCCACGCCGGCGTCGGCGCCGAGGCGCTGCAGCAGGCGCGCGTTGTTGTTGCGGATTGCGCCGAGATGGAGCTGCTTGGTCCACCCCTTCGCCGCGTCAAGGCGGCCGAAAAACAGCATCAGGAACCAGACGAACTGGGCGGTCTGCTCCGGCGTGGCCGCGCGGCCGGCGCGGGCCTGCGCAAAAATGGCCGCCGCCTCGGACTCGGTGCAGTCGGCGTCCGGAATGTTTTCCAGGCCGTGATCCGAAACCCGGCCCCCGAGCGAGTGGAAGAAGTCGTGGCGGCACTTGAGCGCCTCAAGCAACGAAGCGAGATCGTCGATGTCGACGTCCGCGCGCTCCGCCAGCAGGTCGCACCACGGGCTGAAGACGGCGGGATGGTTGACCAGCAACGCCTTGTCCGGCCGGAAGGTTGGATAGACCCGCGTGACGAGGCCGCTCTTCGCAATCGCAACATGATGTTCGAGGCTGTCGACCGGATCGTCGGTCGTGCAGACGACGGCGACCTTGAACTTCGTCAGGATGCCGTGCACCGAAAGCTCCGGGCCGGCCAGCTTGCGGTTGGCCTGCTCCCAAATCCTCGGCGCCGTCTGTTCATTGATGATCTCGTTGATCCCAAAGTAGCGGCGCAGCTCGAGGTGGGACCAGTGGTACAGCGGGTTGCGCAGCGTGTGCGGCACGGTGCGCGCGTACGCCATGAACTTGTTGTAGTCGCTCGTCTGCTTGAGCGTGATCAGATCCTCGGGAACCCCGTTGGACCGCATGGCGCGCCACTTGTAGTGGTCGCCGCCCAGCCAGATCTGGTAAAGATTCTCGAACCGGCGGTTGGCGGCGATCTCGTCCGGCGGCAGGTGGCAATGGTAGTCGAAAATGGGCTGGCCGGCGGCATGCTCGAAATAGAGCGTGCGGGCCCATTTCGTCGTCAGCAGGAAATCGTCAGGCAGGAAGGGCTTGGGTTTCATGGCGCCTGGTGTGGTTGGCTCGCTGAAGGGCGAAGGCATGCGCGCGAGTGAAGTGTGAAATACCCATCCCAACAGAGCAGGAGATCAGGCTACGAGGTTGGACTTGAGGTATTCCAGGCTCATCCGGAGCGAGTCGAACGGATCCCGCGGGCACGTGTCCTGTTCCACGATGAACCAGCGGCATCCCGACCGTTCGGCTTCCGCGATAATGCGTGCCCAGGGCAGCGTTCCCTGGCCGATCTCGGCGAAAAAGGGCTTCCGGTCGCGTCCCATGGCATAGTCCTTGAGGTGGATGAACGGCAGGCGTCCCCTGAGCTTCCGGCACCATTCGACACAATCGCCCCCGCCAAAATGCACCCAATACGTGTCGAGCTCGGCGGCAATATTCTGCGGATCAGTGTGGGCGTAGAGGTAGTCGAGCGCCGGCGCTCCCTGGAAACGGATGAACTCGATCTCGTGATTGTGGTAGCCCAGCGTGAGGCCGGCCGCGCGGAACCGGGCGCCAGCCGCGTCAAGCTTGCGCACCAGCGTGTTGATGCTGTCGGCGTCCTCCAGGTCGAATTTCTCGCCATTGGGAAACGCCGTCATCCCGCAGCCGAGCTGTCGCAGGTTCTCGATGGCCTGGTCCGGCTGGTCGAGAATCAACGCCCCCGGCTCGTGCGTGGCGCAAACGACGAGGCCCTCGCCGGCCATGATCTTTGCAATCTCAGGATAAGCGATCGGACCCTGCCCGCTGAGTTGCACGGCCTCGTAGCCGATCGACCGGATTCTCCGGGCCGACGCCGCCAGCCCGGCGCTCGTCTGGCAGAAACCGCGCACGGTGTAGAGCTGGGCGGCGATCTGGGAGAGTTTCATGGGAGAGTTCGATTCGGCGTCAGAGCCTGATCGCAGGCGATCCCGGTGGAGAACCGGTTGTAGGAGCCTGCTTGCAGGCGATCTCTGACAGGGAGTATGGCGTAGGAGCCTGCTTGCAGGCGATCTCTGACAGGGGGTCTGGTGTAGGAGCCTGCTTGCAGGCGATGTCTGACAGGGGGATCGCCTGCAAGCAGGCTCCTACACCGTCCGCCATGCGGTTGGCATAACGTTGCTCGAAATCGCAATTCGCTTGTGCGCCCCGGTGTCAGATCTTGGGGCCGCCCTGCGCGGCCAGACGTGCGCGGAGGCGGAGGCCGTTGATCCGGATGAAGCCCGTGGCGTCGTTCTGGTTGTAGCTGCTCTTCACGCCCTCCATCGAGGCGATGTGCGGATCGTAAAGCGAATACTTCGACTTGCGTCCGCAGGTGATGACGTTGCCCTTGTAGAGCTTGAGCCGCACCGTGCCGGTCACGAACTTCTGGCTCTCGTCCACGAAGGCCTGCAGGCACTCGCGTTCGGGCGCGAACCAGAATCCATAGTAGACGAGCTCGGCATACTTGGGGATCAGCGAGTCCCGCAAATGCATCACTTCGCGATCCAGGGTGAGCGATTCAACCTGCCGGTGCGCGTGCACGAGGATCGTTCCGCCGGGCGTCTCGTACACCCCGCGGGATTTCATCCCCACAAAACGGTTCTCGACCAGGTCGACCCGGCCGATCCCGTGCTTGCCGCCCAGGGCATTGAGCGCCTTGAGCACGCCGGCGGGGGTCAGTTTCCTGCCGTTCACAGCCACGCAGTCGCCCTTGTCGAAGTCGAGTTCCACGTACTCGGCGCGGTCCGGCGCGTCTTCCGGCGAAACGGAGAGCTTGAACATACCCTTGTTGTCCTCGGTCGTCGGATCAAACCACGGATCCTCGAGGATTCCCGCCTCGTACGAGATGTGAAGCAGGTTGCGATCCATCGAATAGGGCTTCTTGAGCGACGCCTCGACCGGGATCTTGTTCTTCTCGCAGTAGGCGATCATCTCGGCGCGGCCGGGAAACTTCTGCCGGAATGCATCCAGCTTCCAGGGCGAAATAATCGCTAGCTCCGGCGCCAGCGCCATGTAAGTGAACTCAAACCGGCACTGATCGTTGCCCTTGCCGGTCGCCCCGTGCGCCACGGTATCGGCCTTCTCCTTTTTGGCGATCCCCACCTGCGCCTTGGCGATCAGCGGGCGGGCGATCGACGTTCCGAGGTAATACTGGCCTTCGTAAATCGCATTGGCGCGCACCATCGGATAGATGAAGTCGCGCGCGAACTCCTCGACCAGATCGAGCGTGTAATGGCGGGAAGCCCCGGTCTTCCGGGCCTTTTGCGGGAGGCCTTTCAGCTCCTCCTCCTGGCCGATGTCCGCGGAGAACGTGACGATTTCCGCGTCATAGGTCTCCTTCAGCCACTTGACGATGACAGAGGTGTCGAGCCCTCCCGAATAAGCGAGGACGATTTTCATGGGAGGGCGAGTGTTGGCCAAAGCGCCCTCCGGGCAAAGAAAAAACACGAGCGAAGCGCGGTCCCGGAAACCATCAAAGCTCGGATACCACGTCCGGTTCCGTCTTGTTGGGGCGCAGGCTGGCTGCGCCCACCTCCGACGGCGCGACAAGATCGCGCCCCTACGACGAAGCTTCCGGCGGCGCGGGACACCGCGCCGCTATGTGGCCACGAGCGCCAGCGAGTGGAGATCACGCCCAGCGCAAAACGCCCATGCCCCCGGGCACCAGCGAGTGGCTTGGGGTACTGGCTACCCTACCCGCCGCCGAATCGCCGCAAACCACGGAACCGCTACACCCAGGATGGCGGCGTAGGTCGAGGGCTCGGAAATCGGAGTGAGTACCAGCGGGATTACCTGTCGTTAGCACTCTAGCCCGAACATTTCGCGAAGGCGTGAAATGTTCGCCCCGCAGGGGCCGACTTCGTCGGGGCTAGCCGCGACCCGGTCGCCCTGCCGCAGGGCAGGCGGATTTTCAGTGGAGATTCCCTGTTGTTCATGAAAAATCCGGCCTGCCATGCCGTAGCCTTGCGCGAAGGCTGGCCGCGCCGCTACGTGGCCGCGAGCGACAGCTTCGCGAGAATCGCCTTCTGCACGTGCAGCCGGTTTTCCGCCTGGTCGAAGATGATCGAGCGCGGATTGTCCAGCACGGCCTGCTCGACCTCTTCGCCCGGGTGGGCGGGCAGGCAATGCATGAAGAGCGCGTCGGGCTTGGCGGCGGCGAACAGCTTCCCCGTCACCGCATACGGCCGCATCTCGCGATTCCGCCGCTTGGCCTCGCCCTCCAGGCCCATGCTGGTCCAGACATCAGTATAAACGATGTCGGCCCCGGCCACGGCCTCGAACGGATCGGTAGTGAAGCTGAAGGTGGAGGAGAGCCCGCCGTCCTTGAGCAACGCCTTGATCTGTGGACCCGGTTCGTAGGCCTTCGGTCCAGCCAGCGCGATCGTCAGGCCGAAAAACGCGGCGCCCAGGATCCACGAATTGGCCATGTTGAACCGGGTGTCTCCGAGGAAGGCGATCTTGCGGCCGCGCAGCGCCGCCAGCAGGTCGCCTTTCGGCCCCGCCCAGCGTTCCGCCGCCGTAAAAGCGTCGGTATAGATCTGGCAGGGATGCAGCAGATCCGTCAGGCCGTTGATCACCGGGATGCTACCGTGACGGGCCAGTTCCTCGACGTCACTGTGCGCATAGGTCCGAACCACCAGGCCGTGCACAAACCGTGACAGGACCCGGGCCGTGTCGGCAATCGATTCGCTCCGCCCAAGATGCAGGTCGTTCTTGTCCAGGAAGAGCGCGTGGCCGCCCAGCTCGTGGATGCCAACCTCGAAAGAGACGCGGGTACGCGTGCTGGCCTTGGAAAAGATCAGAGCCCAGGTCCGGCCTGCGAGGACCGGCTTGTTCCGGCCGCGCTTCCGTTTGAGCTCCCGAGCCAGCGCAAAGACCTCGGCCGCCTCTTGCGGCGTGAAGTCCGTCTCCTTAAGGAAGTGCTTCATGGGAGGAAAAAGGTCGTTTCTACGGAAAACCCCCGGAGTGGGCCAGAACAAAAGAACCGCTTACAAACCAGGGGCACATCTCCGGATTGACGGTAGCGGCGCGGCCAGCTCCGCCGCCGCGGCGCGAGCCAGCCTTCGCGCAAGGCTACGGCATGCCAGACGTTCCGCGCCGCCCGACCCAGACGCCAGCTCCGCCGCCACGGCGCGAGCCAGCCTTCGCGCAAGCTCCGGCTCGGCACGCGGCTCCGCTACGGAATCACCGAGCTTGCGGCAACCGATGCAGCCAGGGATGGCTGCGCTACGTTCGGAACCACCGTCAATCGGGAGATGCACCACAGCGGGCCCTGCTTGATCATTTTCGCCTCCCGCTGCATATCCTGCCCGGCATGAGCACTTGTCTCGTCCGTTCTGCGACCCGGGCCGATGCCGGCGCGATCAACGCAATTCTCAACCCCTACATCGAGAAATCCACCGCTACATTCATCACGGAACCGAAGACGCTCGAACAGCGACTCGCCTGGTTCGACGAGCATCTGGACAAACATCCGGTCATCGTCGCCGAGTGCGAGGGGATCGTCGTCGGATTTGGCGCCCTCTCGACATTTCGGGCTCGCGCCGCCTATGCCCAGACCGCGGAAGTTGCCGTCTACATCCGCGAGGATTTCCACCGGCGCGGGATCGGGCGCACGATCATCGGCGAACTCACAACCCGCGCTGGCAGGCTCGGCCATCACACCCTGGTGGGCGTGTGCTGCGCCGAATCGGAGGCAAGCATTGGGCTCCTCGAGTCCTGTGGTTTCATCCGGGCCGGCCATCTGCACCAGGTCGGCATGAAATTCGGGCGCTGGCTCGACATTGTCCTTCTCGAGCTCCTGATCGCCGGACCTGAGCAGCTGGAATTGTAGGAGAACGCAAACGTAGCTGCGAGCGCCAGCGAGCGGAGGGTACGTCCACTCGCCCGTTCGACAAGCTCATCCGTTCGACAGGCTCAGGATGACCCTGAGCGGAGTCGAATGGGTCAGGGCCCCAAGCGAAGTCGAGGGGCTCACGCTCGCGCCCACACTTCTTTTGAAACGGGCGCTCAACGCATGGGAAATGCCGTGGGCTCCACTCGCTCACGCTCGCGGCCACACTTGTCATGAAACCGCTCCAGGAAATAGGCGGACTGACGTTTCGCAGTTGCACGGAGCATCCAGATCGATGGAAACTGGCCCTTTATGGCTGATTGTCCCTGCGGTTCCGGCTCCTCCTACGAATCATGCTGCGGTCCGATCATCGACGGCGCGCCGGCCGCGACCGCGGAAGCGCTGATGCGTTCGCGCTACACGGCCTACGTGCGGCGGTCCTATGACCATCTCGAACGGTCGCTGGCTTCCGCGCAGCGTACGGACTTCTCGCTCGACGACGCGAAGCGCTGGGCCGAGGGCTCCGAATGGCTGGGGCTTGCCATCACGCGCACCGAGAAGGGCGGCCCCGACGATACCGAGGGACTGGTCGAGTTCACCGCCCGCTTCCGGACGGAGGACAAGGTGCACGAGCATGTCGAGGCCGCAGTCTTCGGGCGGGAGGAGGGCCGATGGGTTTATACCGGCGCGGTCGAACCGAAGGGCCAGACCGTCCGGCGTGAGAAGCCGAAAGTCGGCCGAAACGACCCCTGCCCGTGCGGCAGCGGCAAGAAGTACAAGAAATGCTGCGGTGCGGCCTGAGGAGCAAATCCCAAACTCCAAAATCCAATCAATCAGCCCAGTTCCCGCCAGCGCATTTTAAGACTTTGGTGTCCTGTCCTTTGGCTCTTCCTTGAGATTTGGCGTTTGGAATTTTGGGCTCTGATGGTTCCTTGGAACTTGGCCACCTTCGGATCGACTCGTCGCCCTCCGCCCGTTCCCGGCAAAATGGCACCGCCATTTTGAAATAGCAGCGAAGAGGCCCACGGCCTCCTCGCTGCTATCGGTTCACTGCCGCCATCGCCTGCGGATTGTAGCGGTCGCCGGCGGCCGAGCCAGCCGGCAGCACCGCGTTGATCGCGCGCAAAACCTCCGGCGCAAGGACCACGTCAAGGGCGGCAAGATTCTCATCCACGTACCGGCTCTGTTTCGTCCCGGGAATGGGCACGATGTCCTGCCCCTGGGCCAGGACCCAGGCAAGCGCGAGCTGGCTGGCCGTGCATCCTTGGCTTTGCGCCAGCTCCTCGATCTTCGCCACCAGTTCCAGGTTCTTCAGGAAGTTCCCGCCCTGAAAACGCGGATGGAACCGCCGGTAGTCATCGGCCGGCAGGTCCTCGAAGTTCTTGAACCGCCCGGTCAGGAACCCGCGGCCGAGCGGGCTGTAAGCGACGAAGCCGATGCCAAATTCGCGCAACGTCGGCAGAATGTCGCGTTCCGGATCGCGGCTCCACAGCGAATACTCCGTCTGCAACGCGGCGATCGGATGCACCCTGGCGGCGCGGCGGATCGTCGCTGGCGCGGCCTCTGACAATCCGAGGTGCCTCACCTTGCCGGCGGCCACGAGCTCGGCCATCGCGCCCACGGTGTCCTCGATCGGCACCTTCGGATCGACGCGGTGCTGGTAATAGAGATCGATGGTCTCGACCTTGAGCCGCTTGAGGCTGGCATCGCAGCACTGGCGCACATAGGCCGGATCCCCGCGCACCCCGAGAAATTCACCGTTCGGTCCGCGGACGTTGCCGAACTTGGTCGCCAGCACCACGGCGTTGCGCCGGCCGGCGATCGCGCGGCCCACCAGCTCTTCGTTGCGCCCCGAGCCATACATGTCGGCGGTGTCCAGGAAATTGCCGCCGGCGTCGAGGTAGCGGTGGATGGCGCGGATCGATTCCTGATCGTCCATCCGGCCCGGCGCATAGAACTCGCTCATGCCCATGCAACCCAGTCCGATGGCCGTCACCTCCGGTCCCTGAATCCCGAGCCGGCGGCGTGAGATTGCGCTGATCTGAGAAACCATGCCGCAGAAGTAGGCCCTTTCGCCCGCAACCTCAAATCCGGTGTCGTGTTTGTCGGTTCCTCACCGTGCGACGAACCCCGGGGGTATGCCGCGAATTGTAGGAGCCTGCTCGCAGGCGATTCAGTAGCGGAGCCGCGTCCGGCTCCGGCGGTACCCTATGGAAGGGCCGTTACTCCAACAACCAGACGGTTGGGCAGGTTTCTGCAGAAGTGGAAGCCGCCGCATTGCCTTCGATCAGACGGACGACTTCGCGCGACGGGAGGGTGAAGAGTTGGGCGTGGACGTACAATCACGCCTCACAGCGTCATAGTGCTCCCCAGTTCACCAAAGATCGTTTCGATGGCTCTTTCCACCGCCTCGATGTCGGCCCCCGCAGTCACTGGAGCGCTAAATCCGGCCAACCCCAGCACCTGCGACGGCATGGCATACACATCCAGCAATGTCGTGAAGCGCAGGTCCGGATCGGCATCTGAGGCAAACAACTGTCGCAGATCGAACTGAATTGCGTCCCAATTCACAAAGCCACCCCGCCGACCGCTGGGATCCATGGAGGTGGCTGCAAGAATCGATCGCTCAACCTTGACCCCGTGGAGTATGAGATGATTTCGAATCAACCGGTCCACAAACATCCCTTCTGGCAGCAGCAGCAGCGAAACCAGCGCCATGATGCGCAGCGAACCGTCTGACAGCTGACCCGGACCAAAGAGATAATCGCCCCTCCCCGCCATCCGCCAACGCAGCAGCACGCCCTTCTTGCCTTCGGTCTCCAGCACGAAGTCCTCAAACCATGGCAGCACGGCCTGAAGCGTGCGCACGATGGCTGCATAGTCCTCCTTTGCCTCCTCCCGCAGGGACAACAGTACGGCGGAAAGATTCCCCCCCTCCCGCATAGAGATAGTGGCTCTGGTCGGTCGGGGTGTAGTCGCGCAGGTGGGAAGTCAGGCTCGTGTCGTGAAACTGGTAAACCCGGCACCGTTGGAGGAATTTCTTGGCGAACCGCGCCGTCGGGTCGTTTTCTGCCCAGAGCTCCGCGAGTCCGCTGTTGTCGCTGGGATGCTGGATCAGCGGCACCGGCAGGCTCGGACGGACCGCATCCTTGTGGTGAAACTGCACCTCCTCCTTGGTGAAGGTCAGCCGGTCTCCGGCGCTGTCTGCAAGAGTGAAGCGGTAGAAGTTGGTTCCGAACTCGGTACGAAAGGTCAGCTCCGCCCGAATCACTCCGGTGAGCTTCGGGCCGAAATGCAGGATGGCCGAGGCCGGGCCGCGCTCTTGTTGGTAGGGGTCCTGAAAGCCCCGCGTCAGGGCGTAGTTCAGCATGCGGAAGAAATCGATCAGGTTGGATTTCCCCGCACCGTTGGCGCCGATCATCACGTTCAATGGCCGCAACTCGATGTCGGCGTTCTTGATTGAGCGGAAACCTTCGATGTGAAGCTGGCCGAGCTGTTTCATAAATGGGGGCGATGAATTCAAACCTTGCCTTCGATCATGCGCACCGTGTCGAGCGTTTGGAGGCAGTCAAGGGCAACGCGGAGAGGGGCGGTGGTGGCGTAGGCTTTGGCGAACAGCTCCTGGAGGGCGGGCAGGCGGTCGAGCTTCGCGAGGGTCGCGAGCACAGGCGGGGCGAGGCGGGCGGTCGCGTCGAATAGGCGCAGGCCGCGGGCATGGAGCTCATCAGCGAAGAAGAGCTCGTAAACCAGTCCGTTCAGCCATTGCTCGAAATAGGCGCTCATCAACCCGGCCTGCGAGGCGGAGGAGGACGCCGGCGCTTCGGGACCATGCAGCCAGATCAGATACTCGCTCAAGCGTTCGACGAGTTGGGTCTGCTCGAGCGTGGCGGGTGGGATTGGCGTGGTTGAGGAATAGCGCGGTTCAAAGTCGTAGAACCCGCCCTGCTTGGTCGCAAAGCGTTGGCGGGCGAACCACCATGAGACCTGCGAATTCGCGACAGCCAGAGCATACGGCACCGACGGCGGGATAAAGATGGTTGCCTTGTTATTGCAATAGTAGCCGTCGAAATCCGGCGCATAGTTTACGGTGCCGGTGATCGCCGGGACGATGATCTTCGGCTGGGCGAACTCGGCCAAGAACTCGGGCTTCGGGTTGTTGTCGAGTTCGAGCCAGTGATGTTGACCTTCATTTCCGCCACCGCGCGAGGAAGTGCATTGGCCGCGGGCTTTCAGCTCCTTTTTGAACTTCGTCAGGTGCCCCAGGATCGCCGGAAAACGGGCCAGCTCAAGATGGAACCCGAACGGGAAGATGATGGCATAGAGATCCTGAGGCTCGACCCGCCACCGCTTGATGTCCCGGCCGCGCAAGAGCGGTTTGATCAGTTCCGCCGACGATTCTTGCTCCGCAACCAGTCGATCCCGCGTTTCTCGGTCAATGAAGAAGGCTTCGTTTAGGCCTGATCTCACACCCCAGTAAATCCGACCGCAGCAATAGTCCTTGAGACTTTGCAGCGTGAGCAGGCGGTCCGTTAGTCGCATCTGAATCGGCGCCCCGATCTGCCAGCCGCCTGGCCGAAGATCGCGCTGGGCAATCGCAAAACTCTGATTCTCGAAGATCTCTGGGAAATCGGCGATGCGTCCGCCGGGAGACAAGTTGAGGGCACGAGCGTGCCATTCCGGTGGAGGAAGATTGCCCGGTTGCTTCGTCAGTTCGTCGAGCTCTTTTATGCGTTCAAGCTTCCGGGTCTTCTGTGCAACGAGGATCGATGGATAAGCGATGGCGGTGAAAACAGGAGCGTCGCCAAAGTCGAGAAGCACACGCGGCCGCGTCGTGTAAAGAAAGAAGGTCCGCAGCCGTTCACCATAATTCGATCGGAAGTATTTGTTGGAGCAGATGAAGCTCAGCACGCCGCCGATGCGCAGAAGTCCGAACGAGCGCTCATAGAAGAAAACATAGAGGTCGGCGCGGGCATCGAAGCAGGCGTAGTTCTCCTTGAGCGCATCCTTGAGCGGGCGTTCCCGGCCGCGGCTGTCGGTGACGAGCACGGCCTTCAGCTCCTCCTGGCGGACGTAGGGCGGATTGCCGATGACGAGATCGAACCCGTTGAAGCCGCGTTGGCGCGAGAGGCCGAACATCCAGCCGGGATCGAAGAATGGGGCCGAGGCGTTCTGGTTGTAGGGATTCCAGTCGGCGAGCCGGCGAGCGTCGGCCGCGGAGCATTCGCCGGAGGAGGCCAGCGCGTCGGCCAGTTCCTCGCGCAGCGCGGCATCGCGGGCCTTCAGCTCCTTCTTCTGCTGGTAGCTGCGGGCGGTAAAATATTCGTGGCGCACGCGCTCCAGCCTGTCCTGTTTCTCCTGCGTGCCGTGCATGTCGAGGTCGAGCTGGCCGCGCTGGAGATCGAGCAGCGTGTTGGCGGCGACGAGCTTGGTTTCGAGATTGGGCAGCGGCAGGATGCCGTAGTTCTCCTCCTTTGGATCGATGGCCTGATCGACGACGAGGGACAGGAAAAAGCGGAGCTTGGCGATCTGCGTGGCGATGGGCTGGATGTCCACGCCGAAGAGACAGCGCTCGATGAGGTACAGCTTGCGGCCGTAGTCGTCGTTGTCGTGGGCGAAGGCGCGCCCGATGGCGGCGAGCGCGGCCTCGCGGGCGGGCGCGCTGGAGATGGCCTCGGCGTCGGCGAGATTGCGGGCGCGCCAGCGCTGGTTGCCGGGGTCGAGCTTGCGCAGGACCATGACGAGCTTCTGCAGCAGGCCCATCGGAAAGGCGCCGGAACCGCAGGCGGGATCGAGGGCCCGCAGGATGTGGATCGCATCGATCAACGCGTCCACCTCCGGGTCGGAGAACGTGTGTCCAGGATCCTCCTTCCACGCGAGCAGGTCGCGAAGACGGCCGATCACCTCTGGCGCGGACGGGATCGCGGCGAGAAGGCGCTCCTCCAGGTGAACGAGCAGGGCCTGATCGACCATCCAATCTACGACGATGTCGGGCGTGTAGAAGGAGCCGGTGGCCTTGCGGGCGATGGTGCCCGTCTCGGGATTGAAGGCGGCGAGCAGATTCTCAAAGACGTGGCCGAGCAGGTCGGGATCGAGCGCGACCTCCTCGTCGAGCGGGGTGTTCTCAGTGAGGGTGAACTTGTAGTGGCGGAAGATTTCGAGGAGCGGGCGGACGGTCTCATGGCTGCGGCCGGAGTCGCCGTAGGCCGCGGAAAGATCGACGTCTTTCTGCGTCGGTCCGAAGAAAAGGGAATTGGGGAGATGCGGCTGGTTGCGCGCCAGCTCGGAGAATCCGTCGATGCGCACCTCCGTGGTGAAGGTCGAACGGCCGCGCTTCACGCGCTCGTCGAGGCATTCGAAAAGACCGCCGTTGAGGAACGGGATGCGGCGAAAGAGGCGTTCGAAGGCGGCGCCATCGCGGAGCAGCTTCGCATGCCGCCAGAAATGGTGGACCATGTGGTCGTCGCTCTCGTGCCGGTCGGTCTCCTCGACAAAACGGCGGGTGGCGGGGCCGGCGGGCGGGTCCATCCGCGTGTTGAGCGTGGCGAAGAAGAGGTTTTGAAGGATGGCCAGGTAGTAGGTGCCGGCGGCGGGCGAAGCGTCTTGGAGCAGTTCGCGGATGCGCGGCTCGTCGAACAGTTCGTCGGGGAGGAGCGTTTCGCCGGTGCCCGGGTTGGTTTTCTCGCGGAGGAACCAGCAGAACAGCAGGCGCGTGAGGAGGCGGATGAGTGGCAGGGCGGGCTTGCCCTCGGCGTCGAGCGGGGCGTCCTTCGGAAAGCGCGCCTGCCCGCGGGCCCAGAAATACCAGTTGGCCACCTCGCGGTAGAAACGCTTGGTGAGCAGCTCAGTGGAGATCGAATCGCGCCAGGCATCGTCGAGGTCGGTGAAGGTGCGGATGTCGCGCTGGCGGGCGCGGGCGATGGCCGGGAGCGAGAAGTCCTCCAGGATGGCGAGGTGGCCCGGGTGCGGCCGGGCGACGGCGATGCCGCGGATGAACGTGACCTTGCGGTCGGTGACATCGCGGGAGGAATCGGTTTTCGAGCGGCGCCGGTAGGTAATTGCCAGCGAGAGGTGCTGGCCGTGTTGGAAGAGGACGAGGACCGGCTGGGCAAAAAGGGCGTTGAGCGCACGGGCGAATGCCGAGAGCTGGGTTTGCGTGTAGGCGGCAGCCGGCAGTGGAAAGGCGAGGAAAAGGTAGGAGTCGATTTGCCGCAGGTCGGCGGTGTCGGAGGCCAGGAGGTCCAGCTGGCCGGATGAGCTGCCGGCGATCTCGTCACCGGTCAGCTGTTGGAGGAAGACCGGGGAGGCACCGGAAGCGGCGAGGGCTGGAAAGCGGGCGGCGAAATCAGTCTGGCCGGAGGCGAATTGGGCGAGGAATGCCGTGCGTGCAGGCCAGCGCATCTGGCGCTTGCTGCCGTAGCCCAGCAGCAAAAAGAACGCAGCCGCGGCATCCGGCAGGGGCCGGGTGGCGCCCTCCTTCGCTGAAGCTTCGGAGGGCAAGAAGCCCGCCAGGGCGGCGGCGAGCTGTTCGCGGAGGGACATTGCCAGAAAGGATGAAGGAGGAATTATGACGGTTGAAGGGAGAAGGCGGAGGCGGCGGAAAGGATGAAGGTGGAATTATGACGGTTGAAGGGAGAAGGCGGAGGCGGAGGAAAGGATGAAGGTGGAATTATGACGGTTGAAGGGAGAAGGCGGAGGCGGCGGAAAGGATGAAGGTGGAATGATGAATTATGAAGGCAATGAAGCCTTCGCTTTCTTCGCGATGGTTGTAAAAATCGCGAGGAGCTGATTGCACTCGTCCTGTAGAGCCGCGAGTTGCGATGCCGGGACAAGACCCGACTCCACAAGGAGGTCGAGCCAGTAGGCAGATTCGTCCAGCTCCTTGAGACAGTCGCCGATCTTCGAGATGAACTCGGGTTTGGACCGGGCACGGCGTGCCTCGCGGTAGTTCGCACCGACGGAAGTGCCAGACCGAAGGAGCTGCTTGCCCAATACTTGGGCCTCCGTCTTATGCGGCAAGGCGGCAAACAGTTGCACCACCCGCAAGGCGAAGGCCTTCGTCCGATCAGCCAAATCGGATACTCCTTCCTCAACCCGCAGGTCTTCACCTTCTGTCACTTCATAATTCATCGTTCATCCTTCTGCCTTCTACCTTCATCCTTTCGCCATCGAGGGCCGCAGGGCGTCTTCCAGCTGCTTCGCGGTCGGAAGCTTGCCCCGGAATTCGGCCGAGAGCCGGGTTTGGAGCTGGTATTCCGCAACGCCAATCGGGTTGGCCTTGGTCTTGAGCGCATACTCAACCTCCAGGTTGTCCTTCTCGGCGCAGAGGATAATGCCGATCGACGGGCGGTCGTCGGGCGCACGCTCCCGGTCGTTGAGGAGGTTGAGGTAGAAATCCATCTTGCCGGCAAACTCCGGCTCGAACGCCCCTACCTTGAGATCGATGGCTACCAGGGCCTTCAGGAACCGGTGATAAAAAAGCAGATCGACGAAGTATTCCTTCTTGCCGAGGGCGAGCCGATACTGGCGGCCGACGAAGCAAAACCCGTAGCCGAGCTCCAGGATGAAGTCGCGCAGGCGCTCAACGAGCCGGTCCTCCAGCTCGCGCTCGCGCACCGCCCGGCCGATGCCGAGAAACTCGAGGTTGTAGCTGCTCTTGAGCGCCTCCTCGGCCTGCTCGGCGAGCGCCCCGGGAAGAACAGCGGGAAAATTGTGCGCCTTGCCTTCCTTGAGCGATCGCTCGTAAGCGCCGGCCTTGATCTGGTTCAGCAGAACGTTTCGACTCCAGCCGAAGCGCGCCGTCGCGCGCAGATAGTAGAATCGTGCGGCAGGAATGGTCAACTTTGCCAGGATGTTGGCATGGTGCCCCCATGGAACCTCGGCCACCCATTCTCTCACAGCCTGTGAGAGTTTCTCAGGAGTCTCACCGCCGCCCAATTCTCTCACAACCTGTGCGAGAAATTCCGGGGAGGTGTGCGAGAGATAGAGTTGCTGCATTCGCCACAGATTCTGGGCCGAAAACCCCCGTGTGTTGGGAAAGGCGGCCTGTAAATCCCGGGCCAGCTGCTCCACGACAGAATCACCCCAGCCAAGCGCTTTCTGCTTGTTGACGATGGCGCCGCCAATGTCCCAATAGAGCGCGACCAATTCGCGATTGACCGCGCGAGCCGCCGAGATCCGGGCAGCCTCGACCCGTGCCTTAAGCTCGGCGACGAACCGGGTGTAATCAGGGTTGGCGGTGAGCTGTTCGCGGGGGGACATTAGCGGAAAGGATGAAGGAGGAAGGATGAAGATACGTCTTCTGCCATTGCTCATCTGGCAGCTCCTGCTTTGGCACCGGCCGGCTTCGGTGGCAGCAGCACGAGCCAGGTGACGAGTTCGAAGGCGGACTCGGGCCGGGGCTGCTCGTTAACGGTTGGGAGCACGAACTGGCGGCCGTGCTGGAGACCGCTGGCGAGGCGCTGCTGAAAGGTCGCCGTGATTGACTCAAGTGCCTGCCCGATCAGGCGGGTGTAGGCGCGCATGTCGGCGCCCTGTTCGGTCTGGCGATCGAAGAGCCGGCAGAGCTCGCTGTACGGCTCGGTCTTGCCGAGGGCCAACTCGCGGAAGAGATTCAAAACTGTCTTGGCCTGGGTGAAGGCGAGGCGCACTTCGCCATCGGCATGGATGAAGACGAGATAGTGCGGTGCGAGCGGGTTCACCTTTTCGTTTTCGGCGGCGACCGCTCCCCCGCCCTTATGCCTGAGACAAAAGATTATCCCGGGCCGGGCCATCGGGACGTCGGAAGCCGGCGGAACCACCGCGTACAGACCTGATGGCGCGTCGCGCAGGTCGTCCTCGTGAGCCCGCAGGTAGTTGAGAAGATCCACCCGGAAATCGTCGAGGGAAAAGTCGGCAAGCGTAACCGTGTCGTCGAGTTCCTCCAGATCGAGCACCTCGCTCCGCATGCGTTCAAGCTGGCGGTCACGCAGGCGCAGGTCGGCGGTGATCAGGTCCTCAAGCTGCTGGTCGTCGAGCGGGTTGTCAGTCTGCGTTGCGGTGAGATCGACGAGCGCCATGCGGGCTTCGACGCGGAGTTTCAGGTTGATGTACCGGTCAAGATGCGGGGTCGGCCAGAAATTGACGAGATGGACCTCGTGGGCGCGCGAGCCAATGCGATCGATGCGGCCGAAGCGCTGGATGATGCGCACCGGGTTCCAGTGAATGTCGTAGTTGATGACGGTATCGCAGTCCTGGAGGTTCTGGCCCTCAGAGATGCAGTCCGAGGCGATGAGCAGGTCGACCTCAGTGGCGCCGGCGTCGGGGCGCGCCTCAGCCCGGTGCTTGGAGCGCGGTGAGAAATCGACGAGAAGGGCGGCAAAGTCGCGCGATAGCGTGAAGGTGGACTCGTTTTCGCCGCTGCCGACGACGAGCGACGAATGGATGCCGAGCGCTTGTCGCGCCCAGGCGTGGAGCTGGTCATAGAGGTAACGGGCGGTGTCTGCGTATGCGGTGAAGACGAGCACTTTGCGGTTGGGCCGGCCGTCTTTGTCGAGGGGCGCCGCCTGAACCTTGGCTGCGATGCGCCGTTTCAGCTCGGCCAGCTTGGCGTCGCGATCAGGCGTGACCGGCTTCGCCTGTTCGAGCAGGCTGGTGAGCTGTTTCCGATCCTCGGCGAGATGCCCGCGCCACCTGTCCAAGTCGAGGTGGGCCATCTTGATCCTGGCGCTCTGGCCGACCTGCAGCGCATCGGCCAGTTCCGGATCGTCCACCTCGTCTGGCGTGAGCGCATCGTAATCGAGGTCGGGATTCTCGTCCCGGAAGCGCTCGAACCGGGCCATGCGCTCCTCAAGCCGGTCGATCTTGGCCAGAGTCCGTTCCAGTGAAATCCTGAAGGAGTCAACCGAGCTTTCGAGGCGCTTGAGAAAACTCACGCGCATCATGCCAGTGAGGATGCGTTCGCGGCCTTCCTGGGTGAATCCGCCAACCCGGCGCTCGTAGGCCTTCCGCATCTCTGCCGACAAATCCGCCTTGAGATGGGCGGCCGGCTGAAAGAGCCAGAGCTTGTATTTGCCAAGCTGGCCGGCAATCACGTCGTACCCCGGGAATTTCCCGGCCGAATCGATTTCCGGATATACCGTGTCGGGCGGAGTGCGCACCGGGAAGCCGCCGAGGCGGGCCATCTCCGCCTTATAATGGCGGGTGACGTGCCGGCGGGACCGCGCGATGGTCAGCGCATCGAGCAGTTTCAGGAAGTCGCCGCCGAGGACGTGAATGAGGTTCTTCTTCTCGCGCTGCGCGGGCGGCAGTTTGGTCCAGGCGGTGAAACGAGCCTGGGCGTCGCGGGTCGTTGTCTTCAGACTGCGGATACCGAGGTTGTTCGCGAATGCTGCGTCGGCCGGGTCGTCGCGGGCCACGTCGCCGCCGGCGATGAAGGAGATCTGGTTCCGCAGATCGGCCAGCTCGTTGTTGACCGGCGTGGCCGAGAGCAGGAGGACCTTGGTGCGGATGCCGGACTTGATGACGTCGTTGATCAGGCGCTCGTACCGGGTGCGGCGGACGGGTTGGTCATCCTCGCCGCGAGGACCGACTGAGTTGTTGCGGAAGTTGTGCGACTCGTCGATAACGACGAGGTCGTAGTTGCCCCAATAGAAGCCCGGGCCGATATCGATGCCGTTGGACCAGCCGCTCTCGCGGGACAGGTCGGTATGGTGGAGCACATCGAAACGAAACCGGTCCTTTTCAAACGGATTGAGCGCGCTGTTCTGGCGGTACAGCAGCCAGTTGTCGGCGAGCTTCTTCGGGCAGAGCACGAGCGCCTTCTCGTTCTTCAGTTCGAAGTACTTGATGACCGCCAGGGCTTCGAAGGTCTTACCCAGACCAACGCTATCGGCGAGAATGCAGCCCCCAAGTTGCTTAAGCTTGTTGATAGCCGAACGAGCGCCGTCCTTTTGAAATTCGAAGAGGGTCTTCCAGATGCCCGTATCGGGGAGCCGGATCTGGCGCAGGGCTTCGTCGACCGACTGTCCTTCCTCGATAAACCGGTGGAAGAGTTCGAAGAGCGTCTTGAAATAGACGAACTCAGGCGGTTGGTCGCGATAGACCTGGAGCAGGTAGTCGAGCACGCGCGCCTTCACGTCTTCGACCCGCGAGGTGTCGTTCCACAGTTCTTCGAACCAACGATGAAGGTCGTCGCGATCGCGGTCGTCGGAGACGATCAGGTTGAGTTCGACGTTATTGTTGGTGGCAGCGAGCCCGAGCCCGCGGGTGGTGAAATTAGAGCTGCCGACGATGGCTGCGGTGACTTCGCCGCGGCGGATGTGGGACATCTTGCCGTGAAGGAAACCTGTGCGGGTGACGGAGCGAACATCAACCTTGTCACGCATCCATTTGGCACAGGCCTGGGCCAGGTGGCGTTGGTTTAGGCCGCCAGCGAGCGCCAGACCGTCATCGCGGAGGACGTAGGCCGCGCTGTCGGTCTTCTCCGGACCCAGATCCTTGATGAAGGCGGCTTCGCCAAAGAGGAGGCGGATGCGCCCGAGATTATCGAGGTGGGTGCGCAGTTTGTCGTAGGCAAAGACCGTGAAATAGGCGGTGACCAGATCCAGATCGGCGCCGGGTTTCAGTTGCTGCCGGAGAAAATCAGCCACCGCGCCCCGGTGGTGGTTGTCGCGGATGCCCGACGGGATCGGAGGCGAGGTTGGAGCGTTGGCGGGCACGGTTTAAAGGCAGGGGCGCAGGGCGCGCCACTGGGCAAAATTGACCGTCACCAGCTTCGCGCGAAATGAATCCTCTTTCCACAAAATTCCGCCGCCGACCGATGAGCCGGGATCTTTGGGCGGAATCGGTGCGACCGTCGGATCTATTTCATGGGCAGGACGCCCGTGCCTGTGGCGCCAGTTTGCGCTGGATTCATCGGATTGCAGGAGCCTGCTTGCCCGTTCGACAGGCTCAGGGACCCGAGGGAAAGGCGATCCTTACCCCTGAATCGCCTGCAAGCAGGCTCCTACAACTCGAACCGCCCAGCGTGTTTCCGCTTGCGAAAAGGCGGATACTGGTCAAATGTCCAGTCATGCTCACGAAACGCCAGCAGGAGATTCTCAGCTACGTGCAGGCGTGCCAGCGCGAGCACGGGATCAGCCCGTCGCAGCGCGAAATCCAGGCGCATTTCGGCTTCGCCAGCGTCAACGCGGTCGACTGCCATCTGGCCGCGCTGGAGAAAAAGGGCGCGCTGGTGCAGCACCCGGGCCGGGCGCGCTCGCTCATCCTCCCCCACCGGTCCGCGGTGCTCGACATCCCCATCTTCGGCACCATCCCGGCCGGCCGGCCTTCCGCCAACGAACAGCTGGCCGACGGACACCTCACCATCGATCCGGCCGTCTTCAAACTCCGGCCGCGCGAGGAGGTCTACAGCCTGCGCGTGCGCGGCGACTCGATGGAGGGCGCCGGCATCCAGGACGGCGATCTCGTGGTGCTGGCCTGCCGGCCGCCGAAGCACCGGGACATCGTGGGCGCGCTGGTCGACGGCGAGGCCACGTTGAAACGGCTCGTGATCAACCGGGGCAAACCCGTGCTGATGCCCGAGAATCCGAAGTACCAGCCGATCGTGGCGACGGAGGAACTGATCATCCAGGGCGTCTATGTCGGCCACGTCCGGGTCCACCGATGAAAACTGGGAAACGGTGAAACCAGGAAACCGGGAAACCTTGGTCCGCCGGCGAGCGGCGACCCTACACAATCGGAAAATGTAGGGCCGGACCTTGCGTCCGGGCCTTCCGAAACCGGAGACCAAAAAGGAAAACCGTAATCCGCCAAACTGCGCAACCCTGCGATGATCTCACCCCATGGCTTTTCCAGGGAAAACGGAGGGAACTGAGGGGAGTTTCTTTTCCTTCGTCCATGCACTCCGTTGCCTCCTGTAAAAAGCACCGGGTTTGGTTGCGGCATCGGCGCACGTCCACTCGCTCACGCTCGCAGCCACACTTCTTGTGAAATCGCCCCAGCTCCTGTCATGCGTGGCTCACCCGAAAGTCTCGCGGCGCTCCGGCTCCTGCTCACCGAGCGCTTCCCGCAGGCGGCACCGCGGCCGGCGGCGGTCCTGCCCACCGGGGTCGCGGCGATCGATGACGTCGCCGGAGGGGGTCTGCCGCTCGGCGGCATCACCGAGGTCGTGGCGCTGGCGCCCAGCTCCGGCGGGCAACTGCTGATTTCCAGCCTGCTCGCAGCCACACGGGCGCGGCGGATGCGGGCGGCGCTCGTGGACGCACGCGACGCCTTCGATCCCCAGTCCCACGAGCCGCTCCTGCTCGAGCATCTGGTCTGGGTCCGCTGCCGCACCCTGGACGAGGCGATGCACGCCGCCGACATCCTCGTGCGGGACGCCAATCTCGGCCTCGTCATGCTGGATCTCCGCGGCCTCGAGTGGCGCGCCTTGCGGGGGGTGCCGGCAACCACTTGGTACCGCCTGCAACGCGCCCTCGAGCGAACCGACATGGCACTGGTGGTGTTCACTTCTGAAAATCTTGAAACACGGAAACAGAGAAACCAGGAAACGGGGAGATCGGAAAACCGCGAAACCACGAAATCGGGAAACGGGGAAATAAGGATACCGGGAAACCGGGAAACGGCGGGCGAAATCGAAACCCGCAAATCGAAAATCGGAAATGGCAATCAAACGCCGCTCGGGATCGTCGGCAGCGCCCGGCTGCGGTTCAATCTGGCCAGCGCCTTCATCCTTCCGGTCTTTGATGAGGAACAATCCCGGCTTGCCTCCGCATTGCCGGCCGGGATTCAGCGCAGCCGGGTGTACGAGGAACGGAGGATCGCGTGAGCTACGCAGTTCTACAGGTCGCCGATTTCGCGCTGCAGGCAGTCCTCCGCACTGAGGCCAATCTCGCCGGCAAGCCCGCGGCGCTGCTCGATGACCGCCTCAAGAAGGCCACCGTCGTGCAAGCCAACGCCCCCGCCCGGGCCGCCGGGGTAATGCCCGGACTGACGGCGCCGCAGGCAATGGCCCGCTGCGCGGACATCGTGCTCCGTCCGCGGTCCGCCGCCGCCGAACAAGAAGCGGAAGCTGTGCTCCTCACGGTCGCCCGGTCCCTTTCTCCCCGGGTGGAACGCACGGCCGCGGGCGTCTGCACCATTGATTTTGCGGGAAAAGCCGCGCCCACGCATCTCCCGCACAGTCGTGCGGCCGTGGAGCGGCTGCGGCTGCTGGGACTGGACGCCACCGCCGGCATCGGGCGCACCCCGCTGCTCGCGCTCTACGCGGCGCGGGTGGCCGCATCCATGCAAATTGTAGGAGCGAGCTTGCTCGCGATGCCAAGGGAGGGATCGCCTGCCCCTCGACCGGCTCGGGGCCCTGAGCCTGTCGAACGGGCAAGCAGGCTCCTACACCGGTCACCGGACGCCGCTCTCGTTCACGGGCAGGATCTCCCGGGCGCTGACCCCGGCAATTCCGATCGAGAGGCAGGGCCGGCCTCAACGCGGCCGGCTACAATTGACCTGTCTCCTGTAGCCGGGGGCGCTGACCCCGGCAATTCCGATCGAGAGGCAGGGCCGGCCTCAACGCGGCCGGCTACAATTGACCTGTCTCCTGTAGCCGGGGGCGCTGACCCCGGCAATTCCGATCGAGAGGCAGGGCCGGCCTCAACGCGGCCGGCTACAATTGACCTGTCTCCTGTAGCCGGGGGCGCTGACCCCGGCAATTCCGATCGAGAGGCAGGGCCGGCCTCAACGCGGCCGGCTACAATTGACCTGTCTCCTGTAGCCGGGGGCGCCGACCCCGGCAATTCCGATCGAGAGGCAGGGCCGGCCTCAACGCGGCCGGCTACAATTGACCTGTCTCCTGTAGCCGGGGGCGCCGACCCCGGCAATTCCGATCGAGAGGCAGGGCCGGCCTCAACGCAGCCGGCTACAATTGACCTGTCTCCTGTAGCCGGGGGCGCCGACCCCGGCAATTCCGTTCGAGAGGCATGGCCGGCCTCAACGCGGCCGGCTACAATTGACTCCGTCTTCACCGTGGAGGATGAGCGGAGCTTTCTCGCACCGCTGGCGCTCGCCATGGTCGATCCTCCGCCCGATCTGTCGGCGATTCTCGAAGGCTGGGGCATTCGCACGCTCGGCGCCCTCACTGCGCTGTCAAAGTCCGAGGTCGGGCGCCGGCTCGGCCAGGCCGGCATCGACCTCTGGGAACGCGCCGCCGGCGAGACCGACCGGCCGATCGAACCCTGCGCCGCCGGGGAAACCTTCGAGGCGACCATGGACCTGGAGAATGAAATCGAAACCCTCGAGCCGCTGCTCTTCATCCTCCGCCGGTTTGTCGACCGCCTCGCGCTTCAGCTCGCCAACGCCAGCCTCGTGGCGGCCGACATCGCACTCGAACTCCGGTTGGCCGACGAGACCGGTTACCGGCGTGGTTTCCGGTTGCCCGAGCCAACCGGCGATCCCGACATTCTGTTCCGCGCGCTGCACACCCACCTGGAAACGCTCCACACGGACTCGGCCATCAAGGGCGTGGGGCTGGCGATCACCCCGACCCGGCCGCTGGTGCGGCAGCAGGGACTTTTCGACACCGGGCTGCGCGACCCGCATGGATTTGCGGAAACGCTGGCCCGGGTGGAAGCAGTGGTTGGCACCGGCCGCGTCGGCACGCCGCGATTGGAAACAACCCATCGGCCGGATGCGTTTGCTCTGGAAAAACCGGTTGACGCCGTTGGTCCGTTGCCTTTGCCGCCGATCCTCCCTCCACTGGGGCTTCCGCTCCGGCGTTTCCGACCGCCGGCAGAGGCGCGCGTAATCGTCAACTCCCACGGGCCGGCGTCCGTGCACTGTTCCATCGTCAACGGTGAGGTCAAACGGCGCCGCGGACCCTGGCGCCGCTCCGGCGAGTGGTGGAAACCCGAACACTGGGCGGTCGAGGAATGGGATGTCGAGCTGGAGCGTGGAGGCCTGTTCCGCCTGACCCGCCGCGCCGGGCGCTGGTGGGTGGAGGGCATGTATGACTAGCAGCGAGGCGCCATCTGAGACCATGCTATTCCGCCGAGACGCCCAGGGGCTGAGAGCTGACAAAGGTCAGACAATGCGCCTCGCTAATGTCCGCTGCGCGGACAAGGCGAGCGGACCGGCAGGGCCGACGTTTGTAGCCGGGGGCGCTTGCCCTGACCCATTCGACTTCGCTCAGGGTCATCCTGAGCCTGTCGAACCCGTCGAACGGGTCTCGACCCCGGCCTGCTTGCCGAAGGCTCGGCGAAGGCAAGGCCGGCCTCAGCGCGGCCGGCTACAACGCAGCGCTATTTCCCAAGATCCAAAGGTCCAAATCCCAAATCGTCCCGCGCTGAACGTGCGCGCTGCCATTTGGAATTTGGCGGTTTGGCCTTTGGCGTTTCCAAGCGGAGCTTCCCATGACCTACGTTGAACTGCACTGCCGGAGCGCCTTCAGTTTTCTGCGGGCGGGTTCGTCGCCCGAGGAGCTCGCGACTGAGGCGGCGCGCCTGGAACTCGGCAGCCTCGCGCTGTGCGACCGCGACGGTTTCTACGGCTCGGTCCGGCTGCACACCTCCGGACGCGAAGCCGGTCTGCGTGCCATCGTCGGCGTGGAACTCACGATGGAGGACGAGTCGGTGGTCCCGCTGCTGGTGGCGAACCGGGACGGCTATCGCGCGCTTTGCCGGCTGATCACGACGGCCAAGCTGCAGGCACCCAAGGGCGAAAGCCGGGTGCGCTGGCCGGAACTCGCCGAGGCTTCAGCCGGCCTTTTCGCCCTCACCGGCGACGAGGACGGACCCGTCTCGCAGGCGTGGAGAAGCGCCGGGCCGGCGGGGGCCGATGCCGGGCTGCGCCGGTTGCTGGCGATCTTTGGCCACGATCGGCTGGGCGTGGAAATCCAACGGCACTTCGTCCGCGGCGAGGAGCGCGAAAACCGCCTGCGGGTGGAGCTGGCCGCCGCCCATCGCCTGCCCCTGATCGCGACCAATGGCGTGTTGCACGCGAACCCGGAGGGCCGCGAGGTGCTCGATGTCTTCACCTGCATCCGCCATCACACGCATCTCGACGTCGCCGGCACACTCCTCACCCACAATGCCGAACGACAGCTCAAGCCCGCCGCGGCGATGGAGGCATTGTTCGCCGATCTTCCCGAGGCGGTCGCCAACACGGCGCGGTTCGCCGAACAGCTTGAATTCGGGCTGGAGAATCTGGGCTACGAATTCCCGTCGTATCCCGTGCCTCCGGGAGAAACGATGGACACGTTTCTGCGGAAGCTCACCTGGTTCGGCGCGCAGCAGCGTTACGGAAGCATTTCGCCGGAAGTGCGGGCGCAGCTCGACCGCGAACTGGCGCTCATCGCCCGGCTGGGTTTTGCCGGATATT
Organism: uncultured Verrucomicrobiae bacterium; assembly: GCA_963804395.1. GTDB lineage: Bacteria > Verrucomicrobiota > Verrucomicrobiia > Opitutales > Opitutaceae > Fen-1467. The sequence goes on from CAWDQK010000051.1 coordinate 33,088, forward strand.
TCCTCATCGTCTGGGAGATCTGCAATTTCTGCCGGGAACAGAACATCCTCGTGCAGGGCCGCGGCTGGGCGGCCAACAGCGCGGTCTGCTATTCGCTCGGCATCACGGCGATCGACCCGGTGGGCGGGCAACCTGCTCTTCGAGCGATTTCTCAGCGAAGGCCGGTCCGACTGGCCGGATATCGATCTCGACCTGCCCAGCGGCGACCGCCGGGAGCGCGTGATCCAGGAGGTTTACCGGCGCTACGCCCCGCGCGGCGCGGCCATGACGGCCAACGTCATCACCTACCGCGGGCGCAGCGCCATGCGGGAGATCGGCAAGGCGCTCAACCTGCCCGAAACCATCATGGACCGGTTCTCCAGCCTCTATGCCCACGGCGATTTTCCGCACACCATCGAGCTGACGGAGCAGCTCAAACTCGCCGGACTGCCGGCGACGCATCCCCGGTTGCCCGCGCTTCTCTCCATCGCCGGGCGGCTCCGCGGGCTTGCCGCGGCATCTCGGCCAGCACTCCGGCGGCATGATCATCTGCCAGGGACAGCTCGATTCGATCGTGCCGCTCGAAAACGCCTCGATGCCCGGCCGGGTCGTGGCGCAATGGGACAAGGACGATTGCGAGGACCTGGGCATCATCAAGGTCGATCTGCTCGGCCTCGGCATGATGGCCGTCTTGCAGGATGCCGTGGAGATCTGCCAGGCGCGCGGCCGGCCGGTCGATCTCGCGCGCATTCCCGAAGGACGATCCCGCCACCTTCGACCTGATCCAGAAGGCGGACACGATCGGCGTCTTCCAGATCGAGATCGCGCGCCCAGATGGCCACGCTGCCGCGCATGAAGCCGGTCACCTTTTACGATCTCGTCATCGAGGTGGCGATCATCCGACCTGGTCCGATCCACGGCGATGCGGTCCATCCCTATCTGGCCCGCCGCGCGGGCCGCCAGGAGGTCACCTACACCCGACGAACGCCTCCGGCCGATCCTCGAGCGCACCCTGGGCGTCCCGCTGTTCCAGGAGCAGATTCTCAGAATCGCCATGGTGCTGGCAGACTTCACCGCCGCCGAGGCCGACGAATTGCGGCGCGCCATCGGTTTCAAGCGCTCGACCGACCGGATGGAACGCATGCAGGCGAAGCTGCGCGAAGCGATGGCGCGCAACGGGGTTTCGCCAACGGCGGTTGACGAGGTCATCAAGGCCCTGGCGACGTTCGCCCTCTACGGTTTTCCGGAGAGTCATGCGCTCAGCTTCGCGTTGATCGCCTATGCGAGCTCCTACCTGAAGGTCCACCGGCCAGCGGAATTCTACGCCGGGCTCATCAACAACCAGCCGATGGGATTCTACAGCGTGGCAACTCTCATCCAGGACGCACGGCGGCACGGTGTGCGCGCCCGGCCGGTCTGCGTCGTGGCTTCGCAATGGCTGACGACGGTCGAGACGGACGAGGCGATCCGCGTGGGCCTGCATCGCGTGCAGGGGCTGCGCGAGACTGCGGTCCAGGCGATGCTCGCCGCGCGCGCCGGGCGGCCCTTTGCATCGATGGAGGATTTCCTGCAACGCACCGGTTTCAATCCGGAGGAGCGCCGGGCGCTGGCCACCGCCGGGGCGCTCAACACCCTCGCCGGACACCGCCGCGCCGCGCTCTGGCAGGTGGAAGGCGCGCTTGAACCCGATGATCTTTTCAGCGCCGTCGCCGAAGACGCCTCCGAACTTTCCCCACTCGAGGCGATGACACATCTCGAACGCATCGCGGCCGACTATCACACCCAGGCGTTGACGGTTGGCGAACACCCGATGAAAGCGATCCGCGCCTCCATTCCCGGAGTCCTGCGCGCAACCGACCTGTCCGGCATCCGCGACGGCACCAGGGTCACGATCGGCGGCAGCGTGATCTGCCGTCAGCGCCCCGGCACCGCCAAGGGATTCGTTTTTGTGAGCCTGGAGGACGAGACCGGAGTGGCCAACGCGGTGGTGCGACCGCAGCTGTTCGAACAAAAACGCCTCACGATCACGCAGGAGCCGGCGCTGCTCATCACCGGACGCCTCCAGCTGCACGACGGCGTGATCCACATCAAGGCGGAGGAGATTCGCGCCCTCCGCTGCGACGATCTGCCCGCCGAGGCCTCGCACGACTTCCGGTGAACCTCATCTTCCCTCCGAGCCGGGAAAAAGAAACTGGCCGCACGATCCGTGGGCCTCCATTCTTGACTTCAGCGGCTCCCATTCGGTTATTAAATTATCTCCATGTTAATTCTCCTATGGTCGGCTTTTGGCGTGTTCTCGCAACTGGCATTTGTCCGCCTGTTCTCAACCACCGCCGGGGAAACGGCCTATTATGGCAATACGTTTTTCATTGTTGCCGTTTTTTCGCTCAGCTCTGGATTCTTTGCCCGTGGCCTTTCCAAATACTCCTACTTTATCCCATTGTTTATTCTTCTGAACTATTTCACGATTTTGTGGCTCGGAAGCCACTTCCTTCTCCAACAAATGCAGGGAGAATTCCAGTGGGATTCTCTTGACTGGTATCACAACGCGACCGCAGCCAATTTCGACCTTCAACTTGCAATTCTAATCCTGTGTACGACGCTCGCGCCGGTGATGGTGTTGATAGGAGCAAAACAGGGAGAGCACATGGTAATCGGCAATTACCGAAAGAAAGGTTATCTATTGATGGCCGGGGGTGGAATTCTTGGAGCATTGGTTTTTACGGCGCAAAATCAGTTTCTTCCGTCGCAATGGGTGTTGTTTGTTCTCTGGACGACCGGCTTCCTCGCTATCATGGCGCTTGAACGGGATCCCGCTGTGGAGCGAGCGCGGGTCTTCGTGGCCGTGCTGCCCATCCTGGCATGCCTGGCGTTCAGTTGGGTCTATTCGGCTCATTTTACCTGGAGCCCATATCAAAGGATCAGCACCCAAAAGACTTACTCAGGTAATCTGCTGAATCTGTTCGCCAACGGCGGCTTCATTTCCAGCATCCAGCTCCAGACTGCATCCGCCGTTCATCAATCCCCCTCCTACAAGCTGCAGTCCGCCCTCTTCGACTGCTTCAAGCCGGAAGATCGCGTCCTCATCCTTGGCTCCGGGGGCGGAACGCACGACGTCAGGGAAGCTCTATTCAAACACGTCCGGAATGTAACTGCCGTCGAAATCGATCCTCAATTCATCCAGCTCGGCGAACGCTATGACCCTGATCGAAGTTATTTTCGCCCCGAAGTAACGAAATATGTCAATGATGCCCGGCGATTCATCAATACTTGTGACCAGAAGTTCGATTGTATCTATGTCCCATTTCTCGACTCACACACCAATGCTTCCAATCAATCGCGGTTCCGCCTGGACAGCTTTCTATACACAAAGGAAGGCCTTCGGATGGTGTACTCAAAGTTGAGCGACCACGGCGTGTTATTTGTCAGTTTCGGTACGTACACCTCGTGGCTGCGCCAACGCATGTTTAATCTTCTTCAGGAGGCAACGGGCGCCGACGTCCATGCATTCGCGCTGCCCGATGCATGTAATACGACATTTGCCGTCGGCCATGGGCGCACGATCGAGCCATTGCCCGTCCCGTATTTCGACGCCAGCCCGAGTTTCGCCAGGGAATCCAAAGAGATTGTTCCCACCGACGATTGGCCGTTCTTCTACAGCCAGTTTGCTGGCATGCCCAAGGAATACCTTCGATTGGTTTATATGATTTGCCTATTGCTGTTGGCGGTCTTTTTCATCTGTCGTAATGGCCTGCCATCGCCCCTGGTCAATGATACTCCCGCGCCTGCACCCTTGGTTGTGTATGCATTTTTCTCCGGTGCAGCGTTCTTCTTCATCCAGATCCGCACAATCTCGGCCCTGACTCCCTGGTTCGGGGCCACTTACATCAGCCAGGCGATGGTGATCACGGGGATCATCCTGTCTTCGCTGGCCGGTGCCCTGCTGGCGGCCTCCCGCCGGCCGCTCACTCTGCCGGCAGCCTGGGTGCTGCTGTTTGCGACCATCGCCCTGGGATTCCTCGCTGCGCGCCTTTTTCACCCGCTCGACGGACGGCTGTTTCCATCCGCGCCGGTCTTTATGGCGGTGTTGTTGCTCCCGACATTTTTCGCCGGCTATATCTATCTCTGCTACCTCGACGGGCTGTCATCGTCCGCCGTGCTGCAACTGCAACTCTGGAATCTGGTCGGCGGTGCGTTGGGCGGCCTGGCTGAAGGCATCGTCATTTATACCGGATTTTATGATTCCCTGTGGGTGGTGGCGGCTTTCTACGCATTGGCGCTCCTGGCGGCCCAACTGGGCCTGCGGCTGCAGGCGGCAGGTTCCAGGATGATTCCGACCACCGCCTGACGAAGCAATCCAGCCGTTAGACGGGTTCGACAGGCTCCCATTCGACAGGTTCAGGGTCTCCGACACCGCAGGCAGGCTCAGGATGACCCTGAGCCCCTCGACTCCGCTCGGGACCCTGAGCTTGTCGAACGGGCGGAGTCGAATGGGTCAAGGAGCCGAGCATGCCGAGGGGCTGAATCGCCGCGTCCGGCCGGGCCGGACTCGCGACGACAAGGCAAACTGGGCCACGACGCCGGCCGCCGATAGATCGACAAACCCGAACCGAAGCCTCAGGCTCGAAACGGGCAAAGATCCGGGATTCGCCCAATCCTCGAACACCTGCAAAATGAACCGGCGCGAATTTCTCATCCAGACCGGAGCCGTCACGGCGGGATGCCTCCTCGGCGGCCCGCTGGCCAACCGCGCCTCCGCGACTGCGATTCCCGCTCGCCGCAGCAACGGGGCCGTGGCCATTATCTGCGACCCCTCGGATCCCGTCGCCTCCGCACCACCGGCGCAGTGGGCCGTGGAACTGCTGCGCCAGGCGCTGGCGGCACGCGATTTCACCGTCCGGGTCTGCAAGCAGCTGGATGAAGCCGCCCCGGGCGAGCTCTGTGTCATCGCCACGGGCGGCTCGTCTGCAGTGGTGCGCGATGCCGGAGTGACGCCGCCCGCCGCGCCCGAGGTGCTGACGATTGTCGCCGGCAAGCTGGGCCAACGCGAGACCCTGATCGCCAGCGGCAGCGACAGCCGCGGGCTGTCGTACGCCCTGACGGAAATCGCCGACGCCGTCGCCCTGGCCGACGACCCGCAAATCCCGTTGCATCCTCCGCTGCCGTTCCTCGAACGCCCGGCCAACCCGGTCCGCGGCATCATGCGGGTATTCGCCAGCAGTATCGAAGACAAGCCCTGGTTCAATGACCGTGGATTCTGGCAGCGCTACCTCTCGATGCTCGCCGCGCAACGTTTCAACCGCTTCAACCTCGCGCTGGGGCTGGGCTACGATTCGCCCACCAACCTGCGCGACACCTATTTCCACTTCGCCTACCCGTTTCTGCTGTCGGTCCCGGGCTATCTGGTCAGCGCAAGCAACGTGCCAGCGGAGGAGGTCAGCCACAATTTGGAGATGTTGCGGTTTATCAGCGACGAGGCGGCGGCTCGCGGCCTGGATTTTCACCTCGGATTGTGGACCCACGCCTATCAGTGGATCGACAGCCCCGAGGTCAACCACCGGATCTGGGGCCTCTCAGCCAGCGCCCACGCGCCCTATTGCCGCGACGCCCTGGCCCTGCTTCTGAAGGAATGCCCCAACATCAGCGGCGTGACGTTTCGCCTCCACGGCGGGAGCGGCATACCCGAGGGCAGCTACGAATTCTGGAAGACCATCTTCGACGGCTGCGTGCAGAGCGGGCGGCAGGTTGAGATCGACCTGCACGCCGAGGGCGTCAACCCGGCCATGATCAACCTGGCGTTGGCTACAAGAATGCCGGTGACGATCTCGCCCAAATTCTGGGCTGAACACCTGGGCCTGCCCTATCATCAGGCTGCGATCCGGCCGGTCGAGTTGCCGAAACAGGACCGGGGCGGCGGATTGTTTGTCGAGAGCGTAGGCACGCGCAGCTTCCTCCGTTACGGCTATGGCGACCTGCTGAAAGAAGGCCGGCGCTACGGGATTGTCCATCGGGTCTGGCCTGGCACGCAACGGGTGTTGCTCTGGGGCGACCCGGTCTTCGCCGCCGCCTACAGCCGTGCCTTCAGCTTCTGCGAGAGCCAGGGAGCCGAGATTTTCGATCCGCTGTCGTTCAAGGGGCGGGAAGGTTCCGGGCTGCCCGGAGGCCGCGACGGCTACGCCGACCCTTCGCTGCGGCCGGCGCCGGCCGATTTCGAGAAATACGCCTACACCTACCGCATTTGGGGCCGGTTGCTCTTCAATCCTGACGCCGCGCCGGACACCTGGCAGCGAAGACTCCGGCAGGATCATGGTCCGGCGGCCGAAGCTGCGGAAAGCGCCCTGGGCCACGCCAGCCGCATCCTGCCGCTGTTCACCACGGCCCATGCACCCTCGGCTGCCAACAAAAACTACTGGCCCGAGATGTATGTGAACATGTCGATCGTCAACGCCTCGCAGCCCGAGCCATACTCGGACACCCCAATCCCGCGGCGGTTCGGCACCGTGAGTCCGCTCGATCCACAGCTCTTCTCGCGCATCGACGATCACGCGGGCGAGCTGCTGGCCGGTGCGGTCAGCGGCAAATATTCGCCCGTCGAAGTTGCCCAATGGCTCGAGGATCTCTCGCGCACCGCCGCGGAAAGCCTGGCCCGGGCCAACACGCAGACGGAAGACCGCCACCAACCGCATTTCCGCCGGTTCGTGATCGATACCAATGTTCAGATCGGCCTGGGATTGTTCTTCGGCCAGAAGCTCCGCACCGGCGTGCTCTACGCCCTGTATGAGCGCACCGGCGATCGCACCGCGTTGGACGCCGCGATCCAGACCTATCGCGCCGCGCGCGCCACGTGGGCCCGCATCGTCGATGTCACCGCCAAGGCCTATGTGTCCGACCTGACCTATGGTGACAGCTGGTTTCAGCGCGGTCACTGGTTCGACCGGCTCGCCGCGATCGACGCGGACATCCGCGCGATGACGCAGCGGACCAGCGAGCCTGCCCCGCCACCGGTTGCGCCTGCCGTGTCACCGGAGAAGATCGCCGTCCTCGTCTCCGCCGTGCTCGGACGGCCCCAGCGTCCGGGAGCCACCGTCACCCATGTCCCGCCGGCATCGTGGCGCCGCGGCCAGCTCGTGCCCCTGATGCTGGAGTTCGCCGAGGGGGATGCCGGCCGCGCGAAGACCATCTCGCTCCACTACCGCCACACCGACCAAGCCGAGCCGTGGCAGGCGGCACCGATGCTGGTGCGGCCGGAACGCGCCGAGGGCGTCATCCCAGCCCACTACACCCGCGCGGCGTATCCCTTGCAGTATTACTTCGAGTTGAGCGACGAATCCGGGCGGGCGTGGCTGTATCCCGGACTCGGCGCGACTCTGACCGACCAGCCCTACTTCGTGCTGCAACAACCCGCGCTTCAGGCGCCGGGCGCGGGTTGAAGGGTCAGGCCCGGCCCGGCGGAAGGCGGAGGCGGCCGCGCGGTTAGTCCGCCCAGCCGTGAAGCCGCAGCCATGGCCCGCAGACCGCGGGCCATTCCGAGACCGGACCGGCACCCGGACGCAGCCCGAAGCCGTGGGGACCCTTTTCATAGGCGTGCAGCTCCGCCGGCACGCCCGCCCGGTGCATCGCCTCGAAGAACGCAATGCAGTTCTCGGCCGGCACTACTCCGTCTTCAAACGTCGTCAACAGGAACGCCGGCGGCGTGTTTCCGGTCACGTGCAGCTCCGTTGAATAGCGCTCGATCAGTTCCAACGACGGCGTGGAGCCGAGCAGGTTGCTCCGCGAACCGGCATGCGTGTACGGATCCTTCATGGTGAGGACCGGATAAACCAGGAGCAGGAAATCGGGGCGCGCGCTGACCGCATCGAGCACCGACCCGGTGCGCCCGTCAGGCAGGTCGTAGAGCGTGCCGGCACAGGCGGCAACGTGTCCTCCCGCCGAAAAACCCATCACCCCGAGCCGGTCGGGCTTGATCCCGTACTCCGCGGCGCGCGACCGGACCAGCCGCACCGCCCGCAGGACATCCCGCAACGGGGCCGGCTGTCCGTATTCGAAAAGACGATACTTGAGCACGAACGCCGTGAGGCCCAGCGAATTGAGCCATCGCGCCGGCTCGACGCCCTCCTTGTCCCAGGCCAGGACGCTGTAGCCACCGCCGGGGCAGATGATCACCGCCGCCCCGGTGGCCCGCCCGGCCGGCGCGGCAAAGCAGGTGAGCGTGGGCCGGTGGACGTTGCTCACGAGCTCATTCTCGACCTTCTCCGCCGAGGCATCGGCCCGCAATCCGGGCACCCCTTCGGGCCAGAGATCGATCACCGGCTCGGCGGCTGCCAGCCTGCCGCCGAGCAATCCCCCCGCCAGGAGCAATCCCACCAGTCTCCAAGAATCGTTGGTTTTCATTTTAACGCGGCAATGCCGCAAGCATCGGTGGCGCCCGTCTGCGATCGGCGGCTCGCGGGAAACACCGTCGCGCTGTAGCCGGCCGCGTTGAGGCCGGCCGTGCCTTTCGAACGAAATTGCCGGGGTCGGCGCCCCCGGCTACAGCTTGTTCCTCGCCTGAGACAACGCGCGTTTTGCCGTGGGGGCTGCATCGGGCCCGTCTAACCCCGGTTTCCGCCCCGCAGCACAATCACGTTGGCGAGATCGTTCTTCTCGAACTCGGCCCAGTAGATCTCCTCCAACTGCTTGATCCGCTCCTCCGGCGTCGGCGGCGGTTCCACGCCCGGGGTGTCGGAAAGGGCGCGCTTCGCCTGTTCCGACGCATAGTCGCGGTCGGAGAGGCGTGCGACCATTTCATGCCAGAAGGCATCATTCGTAAAATCGCCCTGGATCTCGCGCACCTGTTCGTCGTCCGCCAGCTTGGGCGACGGCTGGAGGGTCCCGTCCGGCCGCTGCTCGACCAGCTCGCCGCAGGCCAGCGGTGTAGCGAGTTCGAGGAGCTTTTGATCGAGATCGAAATACCGCTTTGCCGCCGCCGTTTCCTCTCCCTGGTAGCCGGTCACGACCCACATGCCCAGATGCGTCAGCTCCAGCAGCCGCTGGTATTCCTTCTGCGTGAAAGTGAACTTCATGGGAAAGACGGTAAACAACCATCTTGCCCGCCGCCACCCCGGGCGTCAACCGTCGGCGGAAGTTCACAGAATCGTCGCTCAATTCTGTCCGGCGCCGGCTGGAGCGGCGGGCCCATCGGCGGGCGCCACCGTCGTGGCCGGTTTGATCTCGAAGGCAAATGGTACGATCACGCGAACGATCGCGGGTTTGCCGCCGGACATCGGCGGTTCAAACAGCCACTGGGCCGCGGCCTGCACCGCGGCATAACCAAAAGCCGGATCGCTGGCCGCTGCAATCCTCGGCAGCCGGGGATGCCCTTTTTCGTCAATCAACAGCTCGATCCGGGCTTCGCCGTGATCCGCCTTGCCGCGCAGCGCCAGCGGAAAAACCGGGGACCGGCGCGAAAGCGGTCTCAGCGGAGCGTCGAGCTTGTTGGCACCGACGATCGATTCAGGCTTCTTCTTTTCGAGCCTGAGCAAGGCCAGGTCGTCATCAGTGATGATTCTGTTCTCGGCGTGAGAGCTGAACTCCTGCTCGATCTTGAGCACCGCCCGAACGCGATTCCCGTTCTTGAGCGCAGGATCGAACTTGAACGTCTCAGCTGCGGCAGCGAGGGCGAGACCGAACTCGGGCAGAGCGGCCTCGATGACCTTTGTCTGCACCACATTGCCGGTGGGATTGATCGCGAGCAGCACGGCTGCCCTGCCTTTCTTGTCGTCTCGCAGCGCCGCATAGGGGAAGACCGGATTCACGATGCCGAGGATCTTGGGGTTTACGTCATAAACAAGCTCCTCCGGCATGCGTTCCTTCGCTTTCCAGCTGGGTGAATCAACGGTGTACGCCTCCTGCCCGTGGACTCTGTCGAACCCGAAAATGATTGGCACGCTCATCCGGGTGTTCACCGGCTCGCCATCGACCGTCGCTGGCTCAAATTTCCACTTCAGCACGCATTCGATGGCTGGTTCATCGAAAGCAGGATTGTTGGAGTTGTCAACCACCGGATTCCTTACCCTGCCCTCCTTGTCCACCACAAACACCACCAGCACCCGGCCTTCAATGCCGCTTGTCGCCATCGCGCGAGGATAGATTGGCTGCTTCTGCGACCGTGGGTCAACCCGGGGCGGGCAAAGGTTCGTCGGGACTGGCGCCATCGGCGGATAGACGAGAAACGCCACACGTAACTCGGCTGCGACCGGCTGGCCATCTTTGCGCGCGGGGGCAACGCGCCATTGCCTCAAGGCCGCCTCAACGAAAGGGAGGAGTCGATCCGAAGTGCCCGGCTCCAACACCACCTTCTGAGGAACGCCCGCAGCATCGAGGCTCAACGTGCCCCAGGCCGTGGTTTTGCCCTGCATCTTCTTCATGATTGCGGACGGAACAATCACCGGAGTCACAGCGAGCAGGCGCGGGGTGGCTTCGGGCTGGTCCGGACCGGCCGACTTGGCATTGAAGATGATGGGCTGCCAGAACCAGGACGGCACCGGCTGGCCGCCGCGTCTGGCCGGAGCCATCTGCCAACCCTCGATCCCCTTCTCGACAGCCGCCTTGAACCAGGGATAGGCGCTGTCCAGATCCAATTCCCGGGTTTGTCCTTTGGCATCGAGATAGCGGACCGCGATCACGTAACCGGTTTCGCCGGCAGCAGGGTCGCGCAGCTCACAGGGATACTCGGGCCTCGCCTGCCGTTCGGTTCGCGGCTGCTGGTCGGGTATTCCATCAGCCTGAAACCAACCGGGTTCGCCGACGATGACATCCTGCGCGCCTATGGGCGGCAGGAAGACCAGGGCGGCCAGCAGGACCACCGTCCAGCAGCGGCAGGCGTGGGGTTTCATGAAACGGCAGAGAGCCATCGAGCGTCCGCCAAGCCTTGCGGCAAATCAAGGGGGACTGAAAGAAGATTCCACCTGAAACCGGCTCGCGCCGGGGCGTCCCATCCTGGAATTGACCGCGGCGCACCCGCCGGGCTAACTCTCAACTCCTATGCCCACGCCTCCTGCTTCCGCCAACGCCATGGATGCGCTCGTTTCGCTCTGCAAGCGCCGCGGCTTCATCTACCCGTCGTCCGAAATCTATGGCGGCCTCAACGGCTTTTTCGATTACGGCCCCCTGGGCGCGGAGCTCAAGCGCAACATCCGCAACGCCTGGTGGCAGGACATGGTCCACCGCCGCGACGACATCGTCGGCCTTGAATCGTCGATCATCATGCATCCGAAGGTCTGGGAGGCCTCCGGCCATGTCGCCGGCTTCACCGATCCGCTGGTCGACTGCAAAGTCTCCAAACAGCGTTACCGCGCGGATCAGCTGTTTTTCGCTGCGGTCAAGGTCGCACATGGACCAACGACAGAAGAGGAGGGCGCCAAGCTAGCTGACCAACTTCTTTACGAAGACCAGAAAGCTGCGCCGGCATTGAATCGACTAGACCAAGATGGTCCTGAGACGATCGGTTACGTTTCCGCGCTCGAAAGCGAGCGCACTGCCGAGGAGTTACAGGAGAAAGCCGAGGCCCTGAAACGGAAGAAAGCGGTCAGGGGCAGACTCGAACCGGTCGTGGCCAAGGACTTCACCGAGGCCAAGCCGGAGGAATATGCGCTCATCCCCTCGCCCGCCACCGGCGAGCCGGGCAGCCTCACGCCTCCGCGCGCCTTTAACATGATGTTCGAGACCAACGTCGGCGCGATGCGCAACGCCTCGTCGGTCGCCTACCTCCGACCCGAAACGGCGCAGGGCATGTTTGTTGATTTCAAGAACGTGATCGACACCACCCGCGTGAAGCTGCCCTTCGGCATCGCCCAGATCGGCAAGTCGTTTCGCAACGAGATCACGCCGCGCAATTTCATTTTCCGCTCCCGCGAGTTCGAACAGATGGAGATGGAGTATTTCATCCACCCCGAGGCCGACTGGCTCGCCTGCCACGAGGCGTGGCTGAAATGGTGCCAGGACTGGCTCAAGTCCATCGGGCTCCCGGAATCCTCCCTCTCGCTCTACGAACACCCGAAGGCGAAACTCGCGTTCTACAGCCGCCGCACCGTTGACATCATGTTCAACTATCCGTTCGGCGTGCAGGAGTTGTGGGGCATTGCCGCCCGCTCCGACTACGATCTCCAGCAGCACCAGAAGTTCTCTGGCGTGCCGCAGGTCTTTTTCGACGAGGCCGCCAAGTCCCGCATCGTGCCCCACGTCATCGAGCCGGCCGTCGGCGTCAACCGCATCCTGCTGGCCGTGCTCTGCGCCGCCTACGCCGAGGACGAGGCGCCGGATGAGAAGGGCAGGCTGGAGAAGCGCACGGTGCTGCGCCTGCATCCGCGCCTCGCGCCCTGCAAGGTCGCCGTGCTTCCGCTGCTGAAGAACAAGGAGGCGCTCGTCGGTCGCGCCCGGCAGCTCCACGCCAAGCTGCAGCGCCGCTACGCCGTGAGCTATGACGACGGCGGCAACATTGGGAAGCGCTACCGCCGGCAGGACGAGGCCGGCACGCCGTGGTGCGTCACCATCGACTTCGATACGATCGAGAAGCCGGGCGACACCTTCACGCTCCGCGAGCGGGATTCGATGAAGCAGGAACGCATCGACGAAAAGACGCTCTTCGCGCTCCTCGACGAGAAGCTGAACTAGGGCGGACGGGGTCGCGCGCATGCGTTGGCCGCTCCAGCCAGGGGCCGATCACCTTCCCGCATCGGAGTCGGATTGGCGGTTCTCCGCGTGATCGACACGCGCCGGGTTTCCCACAATAACGCCGCCATGCCGTCCCAGCCCGCCGCCGCCAACCCAACTCTCCAGGTTCCGCCCGCGCAAGACTGGCGCACTACCGACGAGCACGAGCGCCTGCGGCGCCGGCAGCGTGCGACGGAGGAACAGCCGCGCGTGCGGTTCGCCGATGAGAGCCCCAGCGTTTTTGGCCGCTACGAAGTCGTTTCCCGCAGCGGTCGCGCCTACACGGTGGAACTGCGTGCTTTCGGCGAGCCACCGGTCGCCGCCTGCACTTGCGTGGATTTCCGCATCAACGGCCTCGGCACCTGCAAACATGTCGAGGCCGTACTCGCACATGCCCAACGCGCCCGCCGGACCGCGTGGCTGCGCAGCACACAAGACGGTTCGCCCTGGGTGGACGTCACGCCCGCGCCCGATGGCGCCACGCTCGCCGTCGAACGCAACCAAGAGCGCCTGCCACTCGCCATCCAGCCGCTATTTGACGCCGCCGGCCGCCTGATCGGCGCAACACCAGAGGAATTTGCCGAACGCCTCCAACGCCAGCCATTGAGCCGGGTGCGCCTCGCCCTTGAGGTCGAGCCCTGGCTGGCGTCCCGCCGCCGGGCTGTCGAGCGGCGCACGCTGCGTCGTGACTACGAGACGAAGGTTCAATCGGGGGAATGGCCCGCGCACGAGACGCTCGTGCCGCTTTTTCCGTATCAACGCGAGGGCATGCTCCACCTGGCCTTCACCGAGCGCGCGTTGCTCGCCGACGAAATGGGCCTCGGCAAGACCATCCAGGCGATCGCCGCGTGCGCGCTGTTGCACCGGCTCGGTTGCGCGCGCCGCGTGCTCGTCGTCACGCCGGCCTCGCTCAAGACGGAATGGGAGGAACAAATCCGGCGGTTCACCACGTTCTCCCTCCAAATCGTTTACGGTGGACGCATCCCCCGGCTCGCGTGTTACGAAGCCGCCCGGGCGCCGTTCTTCACGCTCTGCAATTACGAGCAGGTCGTGGCCGATGCGCTCGACCTCAACGCGCGTCTCCAACCCGACATCGTGGTCCTCGACGAGGCCCAGCGGATCAAGAACTGGACCACCAAGACCGCGCAGGCGGTGAAACGCCTGCGAAGCCGCTACGCTTTCGTGCTCACCGGCACGCCCATCGAGAACCGGATCGACGAGCTGTACTCGATCGTCGATTTTCTCGATCCAGCGGTCTTCGGCCCGCTGTTCCGTTTCAATCGCGAGTTCTACACGTTTGACGAGAATGGCCGCCCGGCGGGCTATCGAAACCTGGATCAACTGCACGAGCGCCTGCGCCCGCTCATGCTCCGCCGGCGCAAGCTGGAGGTCGAGACCGAGCTGCCGGCCCGCACCGACCATGTCCGCCTCGTGCCGCTTTCGGATGCCCAGCGGGAGACCTACGCCAGCCACGAGCAGATCGTCTCCCAGCTCGCGGCGCGGGCCAAACGCCGCCCGCTCCTGCCGGCCGAGCAGGACAAGCTCATGCGCGAACTCGCGATGCTGCGCATGATCTGCGACACCAATTACATTCTCGACGACGCGGACCGGACGTGTCCGAAGCTGCGCGAACTGGAGCCGATCCTGGTCGAGTGCCGCGACAATCCCGAGGTCAAGGTCATCGTCTTCTCCGAGTGGGAGCGCATGCTGGAGCTCGCACGCGACCTGTGCCGCCGCCTCGGCCTCGATTGCGCATGGCACACCGGCACCGTGCCGCAGCAACGGCGCCGCGTTGAAATCAACCGCTTCAAGACCGATCCCGCCTGCCGCGTCTTCCTCAGCACCGATTCCGGCGGCGTCGGGCTCAACCTCCAGAGCGCATCGGTGGTGGTGAATTGCGATCTGCCGTGGAACCCGGCGCGCCTGGAACAGCGTATCGCGCGGGCCTGGCGCAAGCACCAGGTCCGCGCCGTGACCGTCTTCAACCTCGTGGCGCAGGACACAATCGAGCACCGCATGCTCGCAACGCTCGCGGACAAACGCGGTCTGGCCGACGGCGTGCTCGACCGTTTGGGCGACCTTGCCGAGATCAAGTTGCGCACCGGCCGGCAGGCGCTGCTCGCCCGCCTTGAGCAGGTGATGCTGGCCGGCATCACTCCCGCGGCCCGCGCCAAGCCCACCCCTCCCGTCGATCCGGCCGCCGATTTTTCCCGGGCCGTGGCCGCCGCGGCGGGAGAACGACTGGTGGCCTGCGAAGAACGCTACCCGGCAGCGCCCGACGGCGCGCCTGTGCTCGTCGCCCTGCTCGAACGCGAAGCGGATCTCTGGCGCCCGCGGTTTGAGTCGTTCCACGCCGACGCATGGAAGCATGCCCCGGCCGAAGCCCCGCGCCTGCTCGTACTGGATCGAGCCACACAAGCTGCGCTGGAGGCTCTGGCGGCGGGCGGCCTGGTGGCGCTGACCACCGCCGCAACGCGCCGCCTGTATCCCGCGCCAGAGGCTGCCGCAGTGCTCTCGCCCGAGGAGCAACAGCGCGTCGCGGCCCATCGCACCCACGCTGCCCGCAGGCTCAAGGTCGCCCAGGCGCTGCTCTCCGCCGGCCTGCTTGAGGAAGCCACCCCGCCTGCCCGCGAGACACTCCACGCCCTCGGCTGCGCACTCGCGCTGGAACACCGCCTGCCGGCGCCGCCCGACGCCGCTGCCTGCGCGCGGCCGCCTTGGGTGGGACTGTTTTCCGCCGCCCTGCGAGACACTCTGGCGAATCCGTCGTTGGTCGCAAGCGGAGAGATGGACCTTGCCACGCTCGTCCCGCTGCTGGCAGAAACGACCGGCGGAAATCGGTGAGCCAATTCGGCCGCCATTTTCCAGCAGATGTTGATCGACGGAAGGCGCCCTGAGTCCACCGATCGTCCCGGTCTTTGATGATTCTGGACGCTTGCGTTCAGGTCGGATTCTTATGCAATTTTGCGGAAGTGGCAGCCGACAGGATCCAGAGCGCACAAACCTCCCTGCCCGAAAGGCTCAAAGCCTACGGTTGCAGTGCGCCTGTCCTCCTCGATGAATCACTCAATTCGCCCGGGCAGCTCGACTATCTCGATCTGCTCCCGCGCAGCGGCACTCCGGCTGGAAAGACCAAATTGCTCGCTGCTGTCGCCGAGTATCAAGGGAATGCGCTCCTCTATGTGGTTGAGGCGGATGAGGAACATCCGGTGCCGTCCGCCGATTTCGCAAAGATCCAACAAGCTCTTGCCAACCGTAGCGACTCGGCATGGCTGGCCGTCTGCACGCCTGGATCGCTTGACATCTATCCCATCGGCTTTCGCACAGACAACATCGGAATCACGCCACCGATCAGAACCATCGACGCTAGGGATTCCGACGCGCCTCTCTTTTTCGAGAGCCTAGTTCACGGTACGTTTTCGGATGGCGCCCCCCCCAAAGGCGCAGACTATGTTTTCCGCGAGATATTCCGCCTGCTTGCACAAACAACACAGACGTTTGTTCCTCAGCAGAGACTGGATCCGCTGAACGTTCTTTCGCTGGCCGGCCGCGCACTCTTCTTCCGCTTTCTCATCGACCGTCAAATTGTTCGGCCCGAGGAGACCGCCGAGATCTGTAGGGCATCTCAACCCGACAACCTGAAAGATACGTTTTCATCCGTGGAGAAGGCCGCCCAGACCTCCGCATGGCTGGACCAAACGTTCAATGGCGACTTTCTCCCGCTCATCGACGACACGATCCCCGCCAACGACCGATCGGCGCGCGAGGACAGCTACCGCAAGTTCTACGCTGATGTCGCCCGAAAAACCGACGGAAAGTTCTTCGACCACCTGCGCGCAATTCTTAACGGCTGGCACTCCAACGGTGACGGTCACCAATCCGAACTGGGGCTCGACTGGAGCGACTTCAATTTCGCGCACATCCCCGTTGGCGTGCTGAGCCAGGTCTACGAGAACTTCAGTCACCTCGTGGACGATCAGAGCGCCAGCGCTACGAGCGTTCACTACACGCCACGGCTCATTGCGGATCTGATGGTCAACCAAACCTTCGGCGCCACGCCTGCCGCGCGCCGGGCCAATGCCAAGGTGCTCGATCCTTCCTGCGGGGCCGGCATCTTCCTCGTGCTGACCTTTCGCCGGCTCGTCCGCGAGCGTTGGCAAAGCGATGGTGTCCGCCCCGACACGAAGACGATCCAACGCGTCCTTTACCAACAACTCCGGGGCTTTGAATTAAGTGAATCCGCCCTGCGGCTCGCTGCGCTTTCGCTCTATATCACCGCCATCGAGCTCAACGGCACGCAGCGTCCTCCAAAGTCGCTCAAATTCCCCGCAAATCTCCGCGAGCGGGTGCTTTTCAACGTCGCCGAACCGACTTGTCAGAGCAGTGGCTTCTCCCTCGGAAGTCTCGGCCCTCGCGCACCAGTGGATCGGGACGGAACATTTGACATTGTCATCGGCAATCCACCCTGGACGCGCTTGCGCGAGGCCGAACCCGAAAACGCGGCTGCCGCCGAGCCACGGCCCAAACGTTCCGCGACTGCCACCCACAACGACGCATTCACCGAAATCGGCCGTCGTGTGTTGCGCGCCCGTGGATTCGCCGATCTCGCCGGCGACTACGAAAATCCTGACAAGAATCCCGACCTGCCGTTTCTGTGGCGCGCAATGGAGTGGGCAAAGCCGGACGGGCTGATCGCCTTCGCGTTGCATCCACGCATCTTCAGCCGCACGAGCGGCAAGGGCTTTAGTGCCTGGCACACCGTACTTCGGAGCATTCATCTCACTGGCCTGATCAATGGCTCGAACCTGAGAAAGACCGCAGTCTGGGATGGCATGGATGCTCCCTTCTGCCTGCTCTTCGCGCGGAACGCCGTACCGCCGGCGAATCATCGCTTCTACTTCTCGGCACCGGTCAACGACCCGGGACCGAATGAGCTGGGCCGCTTCCGGATCGACTACGAAGCCACCCAGCCTGTCAGCGTGGAACGCATCGTGCGGCAGCCGTGGGTTCTGAAGACACTGTCCCTCGGGAACTGGCGCGACGTCGAAGTGATGGAGTCGATTCTGGCGGCATTTCCCCAAACGTTGGCGAAAGCGTGGTCCGCGTGGAATCCGTCCGGAGAAAAAACCGGGCAAGGCTATAATTTGTCGCCCCGACTGAAACCGAAATTTGCTCCTTGGCTTGGAACATTGCGCGATTTCGAGATTGAAGGCGATGGATTCTCCATCCTATACGACCAGCTGAAGACGTTCCGGGAGAATCATGGCAGTTCCTCCGCGCACATGCCGCGCACAGCGGCCCTCTACCAGCCGCCGCTTGTCATCCCATCGGCGCCCGTTCCAGTGGCCAGACCGCAAAGGTCCGGCCTGCGCGATCACCATCTATCATTCCTGGCATCTGTGTTGAGCAGACGTTCGAGATCACGGCCTACAACTCGTATCCGACCGGCTGGAAATCGGGCAAGCTCCGAATCTCCCGGCAGGATTCGCGGAACTCTACCGGCACCTCACTGCCACTTTGGCAGCAGCTGGTCGCGCTCGTAGGGCGGATCCCGGTGCTCCGGCAGGGTTACCTCGGGGAACATCTCGTGCCATTCCTCCCGCTCGTCCTCGTCGGCATAATACATCAGCCATTCGGTTTCGTGCTCGCCTCCCGCTTCTGCCAGGTCCCAATGCCAGGCGTCGGCTGCGGAGCGGGGAACATCCGGCTGCTGGCCTTCAAGCACCTCACGCCACAGCTGCTCGTAGAGCGCCACGTCGTTCAGGTGGTCGGTATGTTCGATGAACACGCGCGCCTCGGCAAGCGCCCGGATGAGCCGCCACAATTCCTCCACCAGCTCGTGTCCGTACAGCTTTTCCGGTGCGTGGAACCGCCAGCCCCGCCGTTTGAGCCACTCGCGGTGGGTGACGAGCGGCGCGTTTTCCCAGGCCTCCACCTGCCGGAGGTACTCTTCGACATTCTCCGCGGTGACTTTCGTGATGACCGTGCCGGGGGAGAAAACAGCGGGGCTACCGCCGCCACGCCGAATCTTCGCCTCGGGTTGCGGACGCAGGGTTTCGTGGTCGCCGGCGCCATCGTTCTCTCCGTTGGTTTTGTTTTGATCAGTTGTCATTGGAAGTTGGATGTTGGTGGCCGCCGCGCCGGGCGGACCGATTTGCCCGCCCTGCCCGCTGGCCGCCACCGGATTTCTCCTCAAGGAATGGCTCCGACTTTTCGTTTTGCAACTCTCGAATTTAATTCTTTTATGCGATCCCATCAGGAGTCAGGAGAGGACCCGATTCCCCGCCGAATTGCTCAACTCTGCAGGACGGCGTCCCTGCTCTCCCGCGGCAATCGCCCCACGAATCCGGTCGGCGGCGCACGCACAGGAACGAGCATAAACCATGGTTGCCATCCCTGAATGGGGCCATTGGGGGAGCCTGACACGCCGCACTCAATCCCATCCCCGCCCCAGCCGCTCGCGCAGCTGGCCAATGATCAGGTCCACCTCGGCGGCCAGAGCGGATATCTCGCGCCGGACATCCTCCAGCCAGACGGATTCGGTCAACTTCTGTTCCGCACAGACTTCAATGGCGAACTGGGCGTCATCAAGATGGCCCGCCGCACGCTTCAGGCGCGCGAACGCGGTTGTCGATCTCGCCCCGCACCAGGAATCCATCGATTCGCCATGCCATGTCCGGATTTAAGACCCGCTGTTTCCAAAAACAACTCTAATTCTTTATTTACATCTTTGATTCAACCGGGTCCGTCTTCCGGCGCCCCGTCCGTCGGCTCCGCGGAGGCCCTTCCCGCCCGATGGCGCGCCTGGCGGCGGGTCGTCCGGTCCATCGTCGGGCCCGGCTGCGACGACGCTGCCGCCGCGCCGGCCGGCAGCTGCGCGATAACGCTGGCCGGCAACTCCGCATGCCCGGTGCGGCGGGCGTCCCGCCAGAGGCTGTCGGCCACGGCGCCGGCAGGGCGCGACCGCTCCTCCGTCAGAAACCGGAACACCTGCCCGATGAGATGCGGAAGCGCGATGCCATGGTGCCGGCCCTCGTGCGCGTAGAACCAGTCGCTGAACCGCATGAACTCGTGGAACGGCGAGGCCCCGCCGCTCCAGAATTCCGGCAGCGTGAGCGCAAATCGTCCGCTGTTGCCCACCAGATCCCAATAGCGCGCGAAATGTCGCAGGCGTTGCATCTCGGCGAAGTCGATCAGCCGGTTTTGCAAAATCTCGTAGGGCGGATACGGCGAATAGACCATCCCCCACTCCGCATCGTGGCGCACAATCGGGGTGCCTCGGAGCCGCTTGAGCAACCCGACCTGGATTTCCTGGGGTTCGAGCGCCACGAGCCGGTCGAAGCCCGCAGCGAAGCTCTCCAGGGTTTCTCCGGGCAGCCCGGCAATCAGGTCCGCGTGCACATGCACGCCCGTGTGCTCCCGCAGGAAGCGCAGATTGTCTTCCAGCCGCCCGTAATCCTGCCGGCGGTGAATCGCCGCCGCCACATCCGGGTCGAAGGTCTGGACGCCGACCTCGAACTGCAGCCTGCCCGGCGGGAACCGCTGAATCAATTCGCGCAAACCCGCCGGCAGCCGGTCGGGGATCATCTCGAAATGCAAGAACAGATCCGGCTGCATCCGTTCGAGGAAAAACTCCAGGATCCGGCGGCTGGTGTCGAGGTGCAGGTTGAAGGTCCGGTCAACAAACTTGAAATGCCTGACGCCGCGCGCCAGCAGGCCTTCCATGGCGGCCAGAAACGGACCGGGCGGAAAAGCGCGCACCGGAACGTCGAGCGAGGACAGGCAGAACTCACATTCAAACGGGCAGCCGCGCGAGGCCTCGACATAGATCAGCCGGTGGGCGAAGTCCTCCGCCGTGTATTCCTCGTAAGGCAGCGCCACCCGGGCAAGGTCCGGCACCGGGGCCGGGATGATCTTCTGCGCCGGCGGGCTCCCGGCGAGAATCTGCCGGCACACCTCCGGAAACACCAGGTCGGCCTCACCGGTCACGACGTGATCGACCAGGCGGACGATCTCCTGCTGGTCACACTCATGGCTCACCTCCGGCCCGCCGATGAGGACCGGCAGCTCCGGGCGCAGCCGCTTGAGCAGGGCGACCAGCTCGGTCAGCGGCGCGACGTTCCAGACGTAGACCCCGAGGCCGAGCATCCGCGGCTGCAGCGCCAGAATCGCCCCGGCAATGTCCAGCGGCCGCTCGTTGACCGTGAACTCGGCCAGCGCGGAGAGTCCCCGCAGTTCGCCCAGATTCGCGCGCAGGCAGCGCAGGCCGAACGAGGAGTGAATAAAGCGGGCGTTGAGCGTGGCGAGGACGATCTCCGGCATGGTTCCAGCCTGCATCTAGCATCGCCTTGGCCGTCACGTCGATCAATCGCTGCCTCCACAGTCCAATTCAAACCGCTTTGGTCGTGTTTCACGAACGATTTGCCATCCTGGGCGCCTGGGTTCAGGGATTGCTCCAGCCGGCCCTCAAGGCGCGCCAAAGCCCGAGTTTGGTCTGAAGTGGCGGCCCGCCAAATGTTGGCCCGACATCTGCTACAGGACAAGCCGGCAGACGGCCAGTCTGCAGACCACCTAACATTCAATCATGAACCTAAGAACTTCATTGCTCTGCTCCGCTCTGGGCGTGCTCGTGGCCTCGGCCCGGGCCGATGGAACTTCCGTCGTCGTAACGCCATCATTCGTCTCACAGTACATGTTCCGTGGCAACCGCCTCGGGGGTCCCTCATTCGAACCGTCGGTGGAGGTCGATTCGGGAAACCTCGCGATCGGAGTCTGGGCCAATACTCCGATTTCAGACAAGGTGCCCGGACAGTCTGATCCCGAGATCGATCCTTATGGATCCTACAAGTTTGTGATCAACGACTCGCTGAACGTCGCTCCTGGTTTCACCTGGTATAACTATCCCAACGCGAAAACGAGCAACGGATTCTACAAGACGACGTTCGAGCCAAATGTCGCCTTAAACTACACGGTTTCAGGGATCACGTTCACGCCCAAGCTCTATTACGATGTGATCCTCAAAGGGCCGACGTATGAGCTCACCGCCGCCTACGCGGTTCCACTGAAGGACATCGGCAGCGAACTCGACTTCACCGCCACCGGCGGCACGTACATCATCAAGGATTCCGTCAAGGATGCGAGTCCCGAGGTGAAGAACTGGGGCAACTACTACCTGGTCGGGGTCTCAGCTCCGTTTACGATCACCAAGGAATCGAAGATCATCGTCGGCTTCGCCTACACCAAGGGAACGGGCAGCTTCTTCAAGCAGGGCACCGACCCGAAGTTCTCGAATTCGGGGGCGGTCGGCCGCGGGGTCGTGAGCGTGAGTTACGCCTACACCTTCTGACCCTTTGTCCAGGGTAGCTTGGGTTTCGGCCCGCGCCTCACCGCGCGGGCCTTTCTCTGCCCACGAATGCACACGAATCGGCACGAATGACCAAGCGCAGAGATTCGTGGCCATTCGTGTGCATTCGTGGGACGCCCCTTGTTTACCGCTGTGTCATCTTCGCGATCTGCGGTCCAATGCCGATCCGTCTTGGCCGCAGATAACTCAGATCGTCGCAGATCCCAGGCCATCTGCAGTCTGCCGGCCGCAGCAAAGGCTTCCAGCCTGCAACCATCTCCATCCACCGCGGATCACACGGATGGCGCCGTCAGCGCCGTTCCGGCAGTGGCGACGTTGGCTCCACTGCCAATACCCCTGATTTCCTGAGTTCCACATCCCCTCCCCATCCGCGGTTCCGATCCGATCCGTTCAACCGCAGATGATCGTTGGCCCAATCCGTGGATTCCACTGCGCCTCGTACGCTCATGCGAACAGTTCGCGCAGCCCCTCGCCGAATGCATCCGGCAGCACCGTGTAGTGGTCGCGGTCCGCAAACCGCCGGCTGATCACCTCGAGTTGCGGGAACGGCCGCACCGCGAGCTGGTTTTCGAGCAGATCCAGGTCGCCGGTCATCGACGGCGTGTCGTTGACTCCGACAGCGAGGAAGACCCGCGCAGGGAGCGCCACCCCCGCGTGCTGCAGGCGGTCGGCGTGGGCAAGCAGCGACCGGTCGTCCCACCACACGGACGGCGCGCTCGCGAGAAAGCGGTTGAAGAATGGTTCACGCTGAAACAACGCGTACAGAACCAGCAGCGAGCCGAGCGAGTGACCCGCTAGCCCGCGCGCGTCATCGCGAACCGGAAAGCGCGCCTTCATCCCGGGCCACAAGGTGTTCTCCAAAAAGCCCAGGAATCCGTCCGCCCCGCCGCTTTCCGGCTCGGTCAGCATCGCGGTTGGCGTATAGTCGCGCAGGCGTCGGTTTCCCGGCTTCGTATAGCTCGCCCCGTACCCCAGGCCGACCAGCAGGAGCGGCGGCACGGCGTCTCGGGCCCGCAACCTGCGATAGGCGTCAACGGCAAAGCGAAACTGATCGTCACCGTCCATGAAGACCACCGCCGGCCAGGGACCAGGCTCGGACCGGGCATCTGGCGCAGCCACGTAAACTTGGTACTCAGTGCCGGTCCGCGGCGCGGCAACTTCGAAACGAGAAATGGGAAGCGGTCGGATCATCGCGAGATGCAAGAATGAATTGCCGAAGCGGCTCCGCCGCAACTGAAGTTCGATTAACCACAAAGCGGTGCAACCAAAGGTGGAGGACGCTGCGCCAGCCTTCGCGCGAGGCTACGGCATGGCAGGCCGTCGGCGCCGTTTGGGCCGTGGCCACGAGCGCCAGCGAGTGGATCCGACGTCAGGGGCCGGCTTCGGACCGGACATCGGGAGGGCCCACGTAGACCTGATACTCGGTGCCGGTCCGCGCCGAAGTTCAATCCTGGTCCTGCCAATCGGAAGAAACCTCGCCGTTCCGCACCAAACGGCGTCCGCCGTTTGTAAGGAGCGGGTGGGCTGAGCCCGACACGCTCCTAGGAGAAAAACCTTGCGTGAGACTGCCCGCGGCGTAGGTTGCCGCACTCTTCGCATTCCGGGTCCCCATCGTCTAGCCCGGTTAGGACACCACCCTTTCACGGTGAGAACCGGGGTTCGAATCCCCGTGGGGACGCCACTTTTGCAAGGCCTGTTAATCCAATGGATTACGGGCTTTTCAGTTTCTATCGTGACCTCAGTGACAACCAGAGTGCCAACAGGGAACCTGTTTCGGGGATCTGGATGGGGATTCGAAGTCTGTAGGGATCAATTTCCATCCAGCGATTGCGCTCGGCGATCGCTTTTCCCTTTAGCGAGGTACTGATCTACTGCAGAGCCGATCCGGGGAGGAGACATTCCCTTATCCCGCAAGCGGCGCTGCGCGAGGAGGCGGGATTCGAGGAGGGAGATCTCGGAAAAAGTGAAAGGGCGAGCAGGCATGCAGCCAAGATGGAACCGTGCCAGGCGCGCCATTGGGCACACCACGCTTTCCCCGTAGCCTACGCCTCTACCTTGTCCCAAAGTTTGAAGGTCTGCCGGCAGCTGGGACGACTTTTGCAATTGGGGCATTCCGGGTCGGTACCGGCACTTACTCGTGCATTGCTGAACTCGATCACCTCGCATGCTGCGGGATGAACTTTGGCTGTGGCATGTTCGATTACCACGGCGCCGGAGCTTACTGCGATCTCGCCATGCTCGACCGGCAACTGAACCGATTCGCAGCGTTCTATTGCGAGTACTCCGGAGTGCTTCTCGAGCACCGGCCCCCCGCGGGGTGTCGCAGCCGATACGTTCCTGTGGCGGATCTCATTTGAACCACCTCGATGCACATACTCCATTGCACTGACTTACACGCGAATGACCGCTGGTATCGCTGGCTCGCGGAAGAGAGTCCGCGTTACGATTTGGTGTGCCTAACAGGGGATCTGCTCGATCTCAATCTGTACCGCTCCACGGACGGGCAGCTGGAGCGAGTGATGGCGCATCTGCAAAAGATCGAACGCCCTCTGGCTATTTGTTCAGGCAATCATGACAGCGTGGCCGGCACCGACCTGCGATTGCATCACGCTGCCTGGCTACAGGCGCTGCGGCGCGAAGACCTTTGGATCGATGGCGACCGTTTTGAATTCGGCGGATTCAGTTTTCGCTGCATCCCGTGGCAGGGCCTCTTGCCGAATGCGTCGCCGGATGAGGTCTGGCTGATCCATTCGCCGCCGGATCGTGTCCCTACCGGTACCGTCCGTGGCGGAGCTGGATTTGGCGACTCCATCTTTGGCGAACAATGCAGAGCCGGATTGGGACCGCGTCTCGCGCTCTCTGGTCACGTCCATGAGCCGCAGTCATGGCGAGTAAAGGTGGGGCGTACGTGGTCCCTGAATCCCGGATGTGAGGAAAAATCGGACCGGCCGCGCCATATCGTCATCGACTTGACTCGGAATCGTATGATCCACGCCGACTTAGATCGCACCAAAGACATGTTTCTTTTGGAGTAACGCCTCCACACGGGGTGTCGCGGTAGGGATCGGGCTTGCGCCCGACCCCCCGCACGGATCCGTGCGAGCGGGATTACCGCACACGGCTCTTACCTTTGAGTAGTGGCGAGGAAGCGATTCAAGGGCCAGGGGTGACAGATATGGGGCCGAGGGAGCCATAATGTTGCGAAGCGCCTCATGCGCTCCCACGTCAGGCGATGCCGCTGACTGCGGCGACGAAGGTAACGCAGCCAATGCCGCGTGACCTCCTCCCGGAATTGCCCCAGGGCTTTCGAGTTGGTCGGGACGCCATAGTATTGGAAGTGCCCAGAGAGGACCTGCCGCAACCAGCGACCCTGCTCCGGGATGGGATCATGACGCCGGCTTTTCAGCTCACGTTTGATCTCCTGGAGTTTGGCCCTCAGGCGCTTGGCGATCGTGTGGCGTACCAGCATGAATCTTCCCTTGCTGGATCGACCACAGATATGCGTGAACCCGAGGAACGCGATCGTTTCGGGCTTACGCTTTCCCTCCTTGTGGCAGTTCAGGCCGGCGAACCGACCGAACCTAACCAACCGGGTCTTCTCGGGATGAAGCTCCAGTTCAAACTTCTTCATCCGCTCTCGCAGCTGTGCGAGGAATTCCCGAGCATCTGCTTCCTTCTCGAATCCAATGACTCCATCATCCGCGAAACGGACGATGACGACATCACCCGTGGCGTTGTGCTTGCGCCAGTGCTCGGCCCACAGGTCGAGCACATAGTGCAGGTACACGTTTGCCAGTAACGGTGACACAGTAGCCCCCTGAGGGCTTCCCGTTTCAACGGCTTTCCACTCGCCGTCTTCGAGGACGCCTGCCTTTAGCCATTTCTGGATCAGGCGCAGCATCCGAGTATCAGAGATCCGGTGTTGCAGGAACTTGACCAGCCAAGTCTGACTGAGCCGGTCGAAGAAACTGCGCACATCCAGATCGAGCACCCAGTTCACGTTTCTTGTCATCAAGGCTGCCGCCCACGCGTCCAATGCCCGGTGCTGCGAACGCCCCGGACGGAACCCGTAGGAGAAGCCAAGGAAGTCTTCCTCGTAGATGGCATTCAACACCTCGACTACCGCGCCCTGGACGATTTTGTCCTCCAGAGCAGCGATCCCCAAGGGACGTTGCCGGCCATCCGGTTTGGGTATGTACACCCGGCGCGCAGGTTTGGCCCGATAGGTCCCGGCTTGCAGCCGGTCGTACAGGCTTTTGATCCGCACTTCCTGGTGTTCATGGAAGTCCTTCCATACTTCGCCATCCACTCCCGAAGCCGCTGATCGATCAAGCCGCAGGAACGCATGCCTGAGTCTCACCGGATCCAAGTGGTGGTACAGCGATGTGAACTTCACCTTCTTGTCCTGTCTTGCTTTCTCTCGCACCCAGGCCAGGACGGGTGACACGCCATGATTCCGGCACTGCGTCCGGGACGTGCCATCCTGGTCCGGGTTCCTCTTGGTCGAGTCCCTTCTCTCCGCCTGCTCCTTGGCCCATGCCCACAGGGGCAGGTCCTCGTTCGCAGGTTTCTTTGATACTACGGACTCGTCCGACTTCCCCAGACCGTTCATCGCGGCTGTGTGGCTTGTGGCCTTTTCCGCGCGCTGCGAAGAGCCGATGCCCTCCGTAGAATCTGGGGATCTCTCAGTTCCCATCCATGAAGCTTCGACGCGTGCTGAGGGTCTAAGACCGCGCGGCCTTGAAACTGGACTCACCTTGTCGCCCAATTCCATATTGCCTTCCGTTATTCGAACAACGTCGGCAGACCGGATTTACCGATTTCGCGGCTCAATGGCTCGCCCACATCTTCCCCTGTCAACGCTTCAAAAGCGTCCTTACGGCCGCCTCTGCATGACTCGGGGCTGGAATGACCGGTGTTAGCCATATCCATACGACTCTTTCATTCGTTTCTTCATGTTGGTTTTAACTGACGCACTCGAATC
>CAWDQK010000052.1:0-26487 GCA_963804395.1 uncultured Verrucomicrobiae bacterium
GAAAGAGGACATCGCCTTGAGTGTCACCCAGGCAGCAAATCAGGTCGTAACGACCCGGAAAAGCGTTGAAGCCGCCAAGGTCGCGATGGATCTCTCCCGGCAAACCGCCGAAGCCGAACTGAAGAAACTCCGCGCCGGTCAAAGCAGCACGTTCAACGTGGTCCAGAACCAGACGCAGCTGGCCCAGGCGGAGACGAGCTACTACCAGGCCCTCGCCGCCCAGCGCAATGCTGTCGCGCAATACGACCGCCAAATCGGCACCACGTTGGCGCGGTACCATATAACGCTGGCGGACAAGTAACGGAGCATGTGGAAGTGAGGGTGAAAGTGAAAGTGAGAGTGAAGGTGAAAATGAGAATGAGGGTGTGAGTATGACACACGCGTTGAGGAGCGACCAGACCTGGCGAACTGTTCCACGGCGGGGTTACTTGATCCGGGAGGCACGACGGTCGCGCCGCGTCTCCGATAGATTTACCCTGCTCAGCCCACTTTTCCCCGTTCGCCTGCTCGCCCGCTGACTGCAGATTCTTCACCCACACTTTCACTCTCACTTTCACTCTCACCTTCACTCTCACTTTCACCCTCACCTTCACCCTCACTTTCACCCTCACCTTCACCCTCACCTTCACTTCTGATGCTCTCCGACCTCAAATTCGCCCTGAGGCAGTTCACCAAGTCGCCAGGCTTTGTCGTCGTGGCCGTTTTCACGCTCGCGCTTGGCATCGGCGCCAACACCGCAATTTTCAGCATCCTCGACGCCCTGCTGCTCAAACCGCTGCCCTATCCGGATCCCAACCGGATTGTCCAGGTCTGGGAGGCGCCAAACACCGGCGGACTGGCCATTGCCTGCGGCGGTGTCTTCATGGACTGGCAGGATCACACCACCCGGTTCGAGGCCATCGCGGCCGCGCATGGGGCCGACAAGAACCTTTCCGGAGAAGGAGAACCGGTCCGGATCAGCGGCCTCGAGGTTAGCGCCGACTATCTGAAGGTGCTCCGGGTCAATCCCGTGCTCGGACGCGGCTTTGCTCCGGCCGACGACGCCCCCGGCGGCGACCGCCACGTCGTCATCCTCACCTCCGAGCTTTGGCAATCGCGTTTTCAGGGCAACCCCGGCATTGTTGGCCGCGTCATCCGGCTCGACAGCGAGAGTTACACGGTCATCGGGGTGCTTCCGCCCAGCGCACTTGTCGCCTCCAACGCGAGCTTCCTCACGCCCGCCACCATCCGGGCCGATGCCTACAAACAATCGCGCGACTACAACTACGTTTGCTCCGTGATCGGCCGGCTGAAGGCCGGTGCCACCATGCGGCAGGCCCAGGAAGAACTGGCCGCTGCCAAGCGCGCCCTCAGCGCTTCCTACCCGAAATTCAAGGAGCAATGGAGCGTGAGTCTCCAGACCCTGCAGGAGGCACTCTTCGGCAACTCGCGACCCTATGTCCTGACGTTGCTGACGGCGGTCGGGGTGGTTCTGCTCATCGCGTGCGCCAACGTGGCCAACCTGCTCCTCGCCAGGGCGTCGACCCGCCAGGGTGAGATCGCCGTGCGCGTGGCTCTGGGCGCAACCTCGGGCCGGATCATCCGGCAGTTGCTGACTGAAAGCCTTCTGCTGGCACTGGCTGGAGGTGTCGCGGGAGTCTTCCTCGGTGATTTCGCAATCAAACCCCTGGTCACGTTTGCGGGCATCCAGGCGGGAACCGGAGTCGATTTCGCAATCGACACCCGCGTCCTCGTCTTCGCCCTCGCGACGACCTGTGCCACCGGATTGCTATTCGGCATCTTCCCGGCTGTGAGCGTGGCCCGGCCCGACCTCAACCAGCACCTCAAGGAAGGCGTGCGCGGATCGACGACCGGCTCGCGTGCGCGCCTGCAATCGTTGCTGATCGTTTCCGAGACCGTGCTGACAGTCGTCCTGTTGGTTTCGGCCGGGCTGCTGCTGCGCAGCTTCGTCAAGGCAATGAATGCGAACCCGGGATTCACCCCCGGGAACGTGCTCACCTTTGATCTCACCCAACCCGGCAGCAAGGCGCCCACCACGGGGCACCGGGTGCGCTTCGTTCACGAGATTCTGCAACGCATCGCACAGATCCCCGGCGTCGCGAGCGTGGGAATGGCCTCTTCCACGCCGATGAACGGAATCGTTGGCTACGGGGATCTGGTCAGCCGCGAAGACCGCCCGGAAACCCGAAATGACTTCGCTGCCGGCTTCGATTCCGTGACCAACGATTTCTTCAAAACTGTGGGCATCCCGCTGCTGCGCGGCCGGTTCTTCACCGAGGCAGACAACGATGAGAAGGCGCCGAAGGTTATGATCATTAACGACGTTCTGGCCCGGCGGTTCTTTGGCGAGGAGGATCCGCTCGGCCGCCTCTTGCATTTCAAAGACGCCACCTGGGAGGTGGTCGGCGTGGTGGGCAGCGTCCGTCAGTTCCAGCTCGATGTCGAGCCGCAGCCACAGGTTTACTATCCCCAAGCCTATTTCCCCTGGTACACGAGCATTGTCGTCCGAACTCATGTGCCGCCCCTCACGCTGGTGGCACAGGTCCGGGGCGCCATCCAAGGGGTCGATCCGGAGCAACCCATCGCGAATCTCGGAACCCTGGAGCAGTCAGTGGCGAATACGCTGCGGACGCGCCGGATCATGTTGACCCTCCTCGGAGTCTTCGCTGCCACCGCGCTGATTCTGGCCTGTGTCGGCATCTACGGTGTCATGGCCTATGCAGTGACGCAACGGACACGGGAAATGGGGATTCGGATGGCACTCGGCGCGGGCGCGAACCAGGTGGTCGCGCTCGTGATGCGGAGCGGCCTGAAACTGGTGCTCATCGGACTGGGGATTGGCGCTGTCTGTAGCGTGGGCGTTGGGTTTCTGATCGCCAGCCAGCTCTACAATGTTTCCAAGATCGATCCGACTGTGTTCGGGTTGGTCGCACTCGCGCTGTTGACCGCGACCATGGTCGCCTGCTGGCTGCCCGCGCGCCGCGCCACCCTGATCAGTCCGGTCGAAGCCCTGCGCGCGGAATGAATCACCAGTAGCGAGCATCGAGTAGTGCGGTGCGAGCATGTCCAACTTCCGTGGTCCATGCTCGACGGTTCCACCCACCATTTGTCTGCATGCGACCGAGACCAGCAGCTTCCCATTTTTGGGAATCGGTCGTTCCAAAGACGGACACTTCTGCCGCCCCGAACGCATCGGCCAAGACCTAAAGGACTGTCAATGAGATGGCTCGGATGAGCCTCATAAGCATGGCACGCCTTTTGCATTAGCTATTCTGTCCGCCGCGACACACCAGCGGTGCCGCTCAAAGTTTCGGTTTCTTCGCACCTCATCTTCACCCATGCCTGCCGGCCGGGAATCCGCGCATCCCTCAAGCGATGCCGGAGCCGCGCACCGGCAGGACCTGACCAAGTTCCCGCCATGTTCTTCCAGTCATTCCTGCAAGATTTGCGTGTTGGCGCCCGCGTCCTGATCAAGGAAAAGGGCTTTTGTTTTCTCGCGGTCACCGTGCTCGCGCTTGGCATCTGCGCCGTGGCCACGATGTACAGTGTCATCAATGGCACGATGCTGCGCGGTTTCTCCTTCCCCAACGCCGACCGGCTGGCGGGGGTCCAGATCATCGATGTCAGCCAACGGGCGGCCAACGCCAACGGCTTCGGCGGCCAGATCTTCACCCTCGACTACGAGGCCATCGCCGAGCAGCAGAAATCGTTTGATCTGATGGCCGCCTACATCAGCGGCGCCACGGTCAACTTGACGGCGGACGGCAATCCGCGGCGGTACACGGGGGCCTACGTGACCCCGGATTTCTTCCGCATCCTCGGCGTGGCTCCGCTCGCGGGCCGGGACTTCGCCGCCCCCGACAACCGCGTCGGCGCCGAGAAGGTCACAATCATCGGCTACGATCTCTGGCAGCGAGATTTTGGCGGGAAGCCGGAGGTGATCGGGAAGAATCTGCGAATCAATGGCAAACCGGCGACGATCGTCGGAGTCATGCCGCCTGGATTGGCGTTTCCAGTGAACGAACAACTCTGGGTTCCTCTGTACAGCGAGTACCCGCCGACGCCCCGCAATGACCTGAACGCCCAGGGCAACACCCCGGGCGTGCTGGCCCTGCTCAAGCCCGGCATCGCGTTCGACCAGGCGACCGTCGAACTGACCGGAATCGCCCGCCAGCTGGCGCACGCCTTTCCCGACACGAACAAGAAATTCGACACCGGGTTGGTCCAGCCGCTCATCAAGACCTTCACTCCGCCGAACATCCAGGGCCTGCTCTGGACCATGCTGGCCTTTTGCACCGGCATTCTCCTGATCGCCTGCGTCAATGTGATGAACATGCAGTTTGCGCGCGCGACGCTGCGGAGCAAGGAACTGGCCGTTCGATCCTCGCTCGGCGCCACTCGCATCCGGCTCATCCGGCAGATGCTCACCGAAAGTCTGCTGCTCGCGGTCATCGGCGCGATCGTCGGCGTGTTGCTCGCCTTCTGGGCCGCGGATTACCTTAACGCCGCGCTGCATCTTTCCGAGAACCCGATCCCGGCCTACATCACCTTCGACATCGACGCCAGGGTGCTCTCCTTCGTGGTCGCCGCCACGGTCTTCGCCGCCCTCGGCTCCGGATTCATTCCCGCCTGGCTGGCTTCGCGCGCCAACGCCGTCGAGGCGCTCAAGGAGTCCGGCCGCGGCAACACCAGCTGGGCGGTCTCCTTCATCACGCGCGCCCTGGTCGTGCTGCAACTCGTCGTCACCTGCTTCCTGCTGGTGGGCGCGTTGCTCCAGCTGCAGTCAATTCTGCGCCGCAACCACATCGACTGGGGCTACGACAACGGCGCCGTGCTCTCCGCACGCATGGCGCTCATGGAGGGCGACTACCCGACCCCCGAGGCCCGGAAGCTGTTCTTCGACCGCCTCGTGCGCGAACTGCGCAGCGATCCGGAGTTTGAAGGGGCGGCCCTGACCAATCGTTTCCGCATGTCCTTTTCCGGCAACAGCTGGATCGAGATCGAGGGGCGCGAGTACAAGACCGACGAGGACCGCCCCAACACCAATTTCGAGCAAATTACGCGACGGATACTTCGCCACGCTGAACGCGAGAATGCTTGAGGGACGCGACTTCTCGCTTGATGACAGCGATGGCAAGCTGCCGGTCGCGATCGTCAACTCCGTCTTCGCCCGGAAACACCTTGGCCGGGAGAGCGCCATCGGACGCCGCTTCCGGACCGTCGGCAACAACGGGCAGCTCTTCGGCCCCTGGCGCACCATCGTCGGCGTCGTCGCCAACGTGCGCATGCAGGCGCCGTTCAATATTCCGGGCGTCGACGACACAGGCTTCTATGTGCCCTACTTCTCAACGGTCTTCGGTCCGGCCCAGGCCACCCCGGCCACGCAGCAGTTCGCGACGATCGTGGTACGTCC
This sequence comes from uncultured Verrucomicrobiae bacterium, assembly GCA_963804395.1. Taxonomy (GTDB): domain Bacteria; phylum Verrucomicrobiota; class Verrucomicrobiia; order Opitutales; family Opitutaceae; genus Fen-1467. The sequence goes on from CAWDQK010000052.1 coordinate 5,414, forward strand.
GCGAGGCGCCACCGATGGCGAAGCGAACGGACCGAACCGTCAGACCGGTCCGGCGGCAAGCCGCGTCGCCACCCTCGGTCCCGTCCTGCAGCGCGAAGTCAACAAGGTCGATCCCAACCTGCCGCTCTATTTTGTCGGCACGGCCAAGGACAATCAGGAGAGCTTTCTGGGCGTGAACCGCGTCGTCGCCACTATGTTCACCGTGTTCGGCCTGGTTGCGGTGATTCTCGCCTCGGTCGGCCTCTACGGCGTCATGTCGTTCTCGGTCAACCAGCGCACCCAGGAATTCGGCATTCGCATGGCCCTGGGTGCCGATCGAAGCAGGATCCTCCGGATGGTGCTCAACCAGTCGGCGGTTCAGCTTGGGATCGGGCTGGGGCTCGGCCTCGGTCTGGCGATCGCGATTGCGGTCCTGTTCCGCGAGGGCATCGCCAACCAGCTTTTCGACATCAGCCCGTACGACCCGCTCACCTACAGTTCCGTGGCCCTGTTGCTCGCAGGCGTCGCCTTGGTCGCCACCATCGTTCCCGCCCGCCGCGCCACCCGGGTCAACCCGATGATTGCGTTGCGGGCCGAGTAGAGGCGGGAGTGAAGGTGAAAGTGAGGGTGGAAGTGAAGGTAAGTGTGAAGGTCACAGCACCCATCGAATCCCGCGACCCGGTTCCGCCCCGCTTCACCCCGCCTCGCTCAACCCATCCCTCGGGCCGGCCATTTGTCATTTATTCGATGACATCGGGCCTCGGCGCAATGCGCGGGTGATTTGCAACGCAATACGTGACATCGGGCCTCTCGGGCGTGCGAACGGGGCGCACCGGGTTTGAGGCTTTTCGCCCTGCGATCAATACGCGCTCCGCGAGCATCCGATGGGGATCCGCGTCCGCGGATTCCTCCGCAGAACTCGCTCGACAGGCAATGGATCGAGCGGTATTTTCTGCAGCGTGCAAACGCGGGCTCTGTGTACCCCGACCTCCGCGGACCTCCTCCGGCTCGCCCCTCCCCGGAGCACCGAATCGACTCGATTCGCCCGGCCGCACGCCCTCGCGTCCTGCCCCCGGCCCCACTGAATCTCTTCCCTCCTTCCCATGGACCACCCCGCCGCCCCGACCGCCCCTGCCGCCGCCACCCCGCCCGCCGATTTCTGGAAACGCAAGCTCGCCGCCTTCCTACACGACCCGCCGACGAAGTGCCTGGCCATTCCTGAGCACCGCGAAAAGTCGATTTGTGCGATGAAACGCGCAGGATTCGACGACGAGTGGATTGGCAAATATCCCCCAAGGTCCTCCGCCCCCTGGCATCCGCCTGAGCCGCTCGACCTCGGCCCAGTCCTCGCCCCCGTTGAGGAGTGGCGCCTGCTCGCCAACGAACAGCCCCCCGAGATCTCCACCCCGTCCCGCCGCCATCGGTCCAAGCCGCTCACCCGTCAATGATCTCGCTCGATACCAACATCCTCGGCTATGCCGCCAACTCCGCCGCGCGCGAACATTCGCCGGCCCGCGCCTTTGTCGGTCGGCTCGAAGCCGAGGGCGCGGAAGTTGTGCTCTGCGAGCTGATGCTCGTCGAATTCTACAACCTCCTGCGCAACCCCGCCATCTTCGCCAGGCCGGCGACAGCTGTCGCTGCCGCTGCCGTCGTCCGTTCCTATCGCCAGCACCCTCCCCGTCATCTTCCTCGCCCGCAACCAGTCCGTCCTCGGACTCTGCCAGCCGCCCGCCCCCGCCGCCCTCGTGCGGCATACCCAACACCAGCGCGTCGCCGACGCCGGCTTCACCCTCGCGGTCGCCGCCACTCTCGTCGAAGCCAAGATCCAGAACAGCCGCCGCGTGCTCCAGCGCCTCGCATCCAATCGTGACGACTGCGATATCACCCCGGCCCTCGACGAACTCGAACATCTCCGTCGCCGTTGCCTCGACGCACCTTCGCTCGACGCGCTCCGCGGCTACGAAGGCGCAGCAGCAGCCCGCTACTTCGATATCCTTGGCCGCTTCTTTCCGCCCGAAACGCCCTTCCCCGGACGCTCCCGCCGCCCTCCGCTCGATCCGCCCAACGCCGTGCTCTCCTTCGCCTACACCCTCCTCGCCACGGAAAGCGAAGCCCTGCTCCACGCCGCCGGACTCGACCCGGCGCTCGGCTTCCTCCACGAACCCGACGACCGCCGTCCCTCCCTCGCCCTCGACCTAATCGAGCCGTTCCGCGCCCCGGTGGCCGACGGACTTGCGCTCGATCTTTTCGGCCACGACGTCCTCAAGTCCTCCGAGCATTTCGAGCGTCGCGACGGCGGCTGCTTCCTCAACCTCGATGGACGCCGGCGTTTTTTCACCGCCTACGAGCGCCGGCTCGAACGCGAATTCACTAGCGAGCAGCACGGCACGCGCACCAGCCTGCGCGGCGAACTGCGACGCCAGGTCCAGAACCTCAAGCGCACTCTCGCCACGAACGACGCCTTTGAGCCTTTTCTCATGAACTAGGAATCAGGAATCCGCTGCGCGGATTCCTCAGCCGGCGTTCGCCGGCGCAAACCGTTCCGCATTTCACTCTTACTCCCACCTTCACTCTCACTTTCACCTTCGCTTTCACCCTCGCCGTGCGCCGCTGCTCCAAGGCAGAAACGCCACACACGCCCAACAGAGAGACGTCCGGCCAGCTCTCCCTCGGTCCGCCCGCTGGCGGCCGCAATTCTCCCCCGACCGCCGGTTGGTGGGAGGAGGCTTTTGCCCTGAAACCCACCGCCAGCGACCTCACCGGCCACCGCTGCGGCCAACACCAGATGCTCACCCTCATCGCCTACGACATCACTGACCAGAAACGCCTCCATAAGGTCGCGCAAGTGTGCGAGGACTGGGGCGTGCGCGTCCAGTATTCTGTGTTCGAATGCCGCCTGGAGGCAGACGCCTTTGATCGCTTCTGGCAGGAGCTCAAGGACAAGATCGACGAGGCCGAGGACCGCCTGGTCGCCTACAAGATCTGTCTCAATTGTGCGCGCGACATCCGCTGCGCCGGCACCATGGTAACCTCCGAAAAAATCGTCGCGTATGTTTGCTGACATCACCGCATCTGCATGTCCGCAAGCTTTAGGAGCCTCCTTGCCCCCTCCGCGGCGGCGGGGCCAGCAGGCGATCTCCATTCGGCTCTCCGCAAGCTGTAGGAAGCCTGCTGGCAGACGATCCTACCCTCTTTATGATCCTGGTCACTCCTCCCGGAGGTCGGCAGTCCCGCCGGCCTTGAATGACCGGGGTGCCGACCTTATCGGCAATCGATTGCGGCGCCGTCTGTTGGCTCCAGGTTCACACGAGATCGACATTAATCGCCGGGTCCCAACCGTGGGGGAAGACCTGGCTGCCGACCTGGCAGCCGCCACGGGACTTGACCTCCAGCGGGTTGCGGGGCGACAGTCGCGCGCGACCCATCCGCCGAAAGGCACTGGTGAGGATGCGCCCGGCGGCGCATCCTTTTGGAATCCGCGTTCGCGGATTCCTGCCGAAAGGCACCCGCCTGCGCCAAGGCTTCGGCCCGGCATGCTGGTAAGAATGCCCGCTGGCGGTGCGTCTTGATAAAATCGCGTTCCCGAATTCACGCCGTAAACGCCTTCTGGGGACGCGACCTGCGGCGCGTCCTGTCAGGAATCCGCGCCAGCGGATTCCTCGCGCGCGACCCATCCGCCGAAAGGCACTGGTGAGGATGCGCCCGGCGGCGCATCCTTTTGGAATCCGCGTTCGCGGATTCCTGCCGAAAGGCACCCGCCTGCGCCAAGGCTTCGGCCCGGCATGCTGGTAAGAATGCACGCTGGCGGTGCGTCTTGATAAAATCGCGTTCCCGAATTCACGCCGTAAACGCCTTCTGGGGACGCGACCTGCGGCGCGTCCTGTCAGGAATCCGCGCCAGCGGATTCCTCGCCAGCGGATTGCTTCGCATGCGGGGCTTGCCGAAGGGAACACAAGGCGTTCCACTCATCAACGGAATCCGGCCACCGGAGCGGACGTCTCTCTGCCAGCCGACTGCGAGGCTCGTCTCGCCGCCCCAGCCGCCGGGACCCTTCACCATGACGTCCCTACCGCTGTTCTGCCGCCGATGGCTGGTGCTCCTGCTCCTGCAGGCCGGCGCCTCCGCCGCCGCGTCCGCCTCTCAGGCCCCCGGGCCAGTCGCCGCGCCGGTCGCCATCCACACGGTCCCGCCGGCCGCGGCGGATACCGCGCATTTCGACGCCGCGGCCGCGACCGACGCCTATCTGGCGTTGCTGCCGCCGGACGCGCGGGCGCGCTCCGACGCGTATGCTGAAGGTGGATACTGGTTGCTGCTGTGGGACTTTCTGGCGGGGTCGGCCATCCTGCTGCTGCTGCTCCAGCTGGGCTGGTCGGCGCGGATGCGCGACCTGGCCGGCCGGCTAAGCCGCTTCCGGCCGCTGCAGACCATGCTTTACTGGATCCAGTTCCTGCTGGTGACCACCGTGCTCGGCTTTCCCCTCACCGTCTACGAGGGATACGTCCGCGAGCACCAGTACGGACTGGCCACGCAGGCCTTCGGCCCTTGGTTCGCCGACCAGGTCAAGGGCCTGCTCCTGGGCCTGGTGATCGGCGGGGTCATCGCCATGGCGCTGTTTGGCGTCGTGCGGCGGCTCATGCGCACGTGGTGGATCTGGGGGGCGGCGGTGGCCGTGGTTTTCCTCGCGGCCGGGCTGATGATCGGGCCGGTCTACCTGGTGCCGGTGTTCAACACGGTGACGCGGCTGGACAACCCGCAACTGGCGGGCTCGATCCTGAGCATGGCCCGCGCCAACGGCATTCCGGCCCGGGACGTCTTCGTTGTCGACGCCTCCCGCCAGACCACGCGCATCAGCGCAGACGTGAGCGGCCTTGGCCAAACGCTGCGGATCACCCTCAACGACAATCTGCTCAACCGCGGGACCCCGGAGCAGATTCAGGCGGTGATGGGGCACGAGATGGGACACTATGTGCTGCACCACGTTTATCTGGACCTGGCGTTCTTTACGCTCGTGATTGTCGCCGGGTTCGCCTTCCTGCGCTGGGGGCTGGAGCAGGGACTGCGGCGCTGGGGCGACCGGTGGCAGGTCCGCGGCGTGGGCGACCTCGCGGTGCTGCCGCTCGCGGCGCTGCTCATCTCGGCGTTCTTCTTTGTGCTTACGCCGGTCTTGAACACCATTTCCCGCCTGCAGGAGGAGGAGGCCGACACCTTCGGACTCAACGCGAGCCGGCAGCCCGACGGCATGGCGCAGGTCGCCCTCGAGGTCGCCGAGTACCGGAAGCTGAACCCCGGACCGGTTGAGGAAATGATCTTCTTCGACCACCCCAGCGGCCGCAACCGCATCTACGCCGCCATGCGCTGGAAAGCCGAGCATCTCGCCGCGCCAGCGGTTCCGCCCGCGCCTCCGGCGGCCGCCGCAGCCGTGCCGCCGCCAAAATAGCGCCGCCGCCGGCGCCGCGCTCCCCGGGAAACCCGCGCCTGCCGGTCGCTCACTCGCCGTTCTTGAACGGAACGTACCGATACCCGCCGCGGTCCCAGACCAGACAGAAATTCCGGCCCGGCCGCAGCTGCGCCCGGGCGCCGGACGCATCGTCGACCGGGGTCCGATTGAGCTGCACGATCACCATTCCGGAGTGGAAGCGATCGCGAAAGGGGGAATCGGCGGCCACCTCCGTCACCACCAATCCTTCGATCTCGTCCGGCAGCCGGAAGGTCCGGCGCTGTTCATCGTCCACCTGGGCCACGACCACGCCGGTGACAAACTCGTCGGGCTTCGCCGCGTCCTCGGCCAGCTTCGTCAGCGTGACTTCAACGTCGACGGGCTTGCCTTCGCGCAAATAGCGCAGCTTCACCTTGGAACCGGGCGGATTCTGGGCGATGATCAGCCGCAGCTGGTCAAACGAATCCACCGATTTGCCGCCGATCGCCACAATGATGTCCTCCTTCTTCAGGCCGGCCCGGGCGGCGGGGCTGTCGGGGGTGATGGCGGAGATCACCATTCCCTTGCCCTCGACCCCCATGGCCTCGGCGAGTTCGGGCGTGAGGACATCCACCCCCACGCCGAGATAGCCCCGGGCCACCGTCCCGGTCTCGATCAGGCTTTGCATCACGCTGGCGGCCAGATTGACGGGCACCGCAAATCCGATCCCCATGCTGCCGTTGTTGGTCGACATCATGGCACTGTTGATGCCGACCAGCCGTCCCTTCGCGTCGACCAGCGCGCCGCCGGAGTTTCCCAGATTGATGGCGGCATCGGTCTGGATGAAATCCTCGTAGCCGTTAATGTCGTCCAGCAGATGGACGCGTCGTCCCTTGGCGGATACAATGCCGGTGGTCACGGTCTCCCCGATGTCGAGCGGGTTCCCGATGGCAAACACCACATCGCCCACCCGCAGCCGGTCGCTGTCGGCCAGCGTGATCGTGGGCAGGTTGTCCGCCTCGATCTTGATCACCGCCACGTCCGTCTTTGGGTCCGTGCCGATGATCCGGCCCTTGAACTCGCGTTCGTCCGCCAGCGCCACCTTCAGCTCGTCCGCGCCCTCGACGACGTGGTTGTTGGTCAGGATGTAGCCGTTGGGCGAGACGATGACGCCGGAGCCCAGACCCTCCTCCCGCGAGTCCCCGCCATCATCACCAAAAAACTGCCGGAACGAGGGCGGCAGATGGCGCCGCACGGTCTTGCTCGAGTAAATGGACACCACCGCCGGTTGCACGGGTTCGACCACATCCGCGTAGCTCACCACGACGGCGGACTTGCCGTCGTTGACGGGCGAGCGGTCGATCTTGAGCACCGGTTTGGGCGCCGGAAGGTCCCTGGCCGGCGGCGGATCCTTGGGGGCCGGGACTTCCTTGGCGCCGGCCAAAAACAGGGCGAGGCAGATCGCCACCAGAACGTGGCTGAGGGTCTTTGCATTCATGAATGGAGGACGCGAGTGGACACAATAGCCACCCGCCGGGTGCCGCACAAACCGGATCCGCTCAAAATCCCTTGATCTTGAAGAGGCTGGTGACGCTCTCGTTGTTGTTGATGCGCAGGATCGCGTCGCCGAGCAGGCCGGCGATGCTCAGGGCGGTGATCGGAAGTCCGCGCGGATCGTTGGGGATCGAGTTCGTGATGATAAGCTCGTCGATCAATCCGCCCTTGAGCCGGTCGTAGGCCAGATCGTTGAGAATGCAGTGGCTGACCGCGGCGCGCACGCTGACTCGCCCCGTTGTCCCGGAGAATCCGGGCGGCCGCGATCAGGGTCCCGGCGGTCTCGGTGATGTCGTCAACCAGGAGCACGTCGCAGCCCTTCACCTCGCCCACGACATTGATCGCCTCGACCTGGGTCGCGCTCTTGCGCTTCTTGGCCACGAGCCCAAGACCGGCCCCGAGCATGTCCGCGTAGGCCGCCGCCATCTTCATGCCGCCCACATCCGGCGAACAGACGACGAGGCTCGGCGGCATGTTCTTGATGAGGTAGTCGTAGAACACCGGCGAGGCGTACAGATGATCGACCGGGATGTCGAAGAAGCCCTGGATCTGCTGGCTGTGCAGATCCATCGTGAGAATGCGGTTGGCCCCCGCCGCGACCAGCAGATTGGCCACCAGCTTGGCGGTGATCGGCACGCGGGGCTGGTCCTTGCGGTCCTGGCGCGCGTAGCCGTAGAACGGCATGACCGCGGTGATGCGCTGCGCCGACGCGCGGCGGGCCGCATCGATCATGATGAGCAACTCCATCAGGTGATGATTCGTCGGCGGACAGGTCGACTGGATGATGATAGACATCCGCGCCGCGGACATTCTCGTTGATCTTCACGAACGATCTCGCCATCGGGGAAGCTGGTCACGGTCGCCTCCCCGAGCGGCACGCCGATGTGCCGGCAGATTTCCTCCGCCAGGGGCCGGTTCGAGTTTCCGGAGAATATTTTCAACCGAACTTCGCTCATAAGGTGCGGGCCATCTTGGCCAGAAGCGGCGGCGGCGGAAGCCAATTCTCAGGATTTGGCGCCGGAGAATCCTTTGACCTGCTCCTCCAGGGCGTCCACGCGGTGAAAGAGCTCGGGCAGGCGCTGCTTGAGCACGGCAATCCGGCGCTCCAGCATCAGGGGAATGGCGGGGTTTCCGTTCACGGAACTTCCCGCGGCAATGTCAACCGTGATGCCCGCCTTGCCTCCCGCCCTGGCGCCGCGGCCGATCGTAACGTGGCCTCCGACCCCTGCCTGGCCGGCAAGCACGACATAATCCTCGACCGTGACGCTGCCGGAAATGCCGACCTGGGCGCAAAGAATGCAGTGCCGCCCAAGGATCACGTTGTGCCCGATCTGCACCAGATTGTCGAGCTTCGTACCCTCGCCGATGACGGTGCGTCCGAACCGGGCGCGGTCGATCGTGCAACCGGCCCCGATTTCCACGTCGTCTTCGATCACCGCCTTGCCGATCTGCGGCACCTTCTCGTGTCGCCCGCTGACGAACTCATAGCCAAATCCGTCGGAGCCGACCACTGTGTTGGCATGCAGCCGCACCCGGCGTCCAAGTTCCGAGCCCGCGTAAAGCCTCACCCCCGCCATCAACTGGGAATCCTCGCCGATCACAACGTCGCGCCCGACATACACCGCCGCCTGCAGTTCCACGCGGGCTCCGATGCGCGCGCCGGATTCGATGACGCACAACGGCCCGACCGAGGCACTCGCGTCCACCCGGGCGTCCGCAGCTACCACCGCCGAAGGGTGGACGCCTGCGGCCGGAGGGAGACGCAACGCCTGTTCAATCCGCGCGCAAAGCCGGGCCAGCGCCACCGAGGGCTGGTCAACCGCGAAGTAGAGCTGCCCGGGCCGCGGCTCGCCGACGTAATCCAGCGGAACCAGGACCAGGGAGGCCTGGGTAGCGTCGAGATCCGCCTTGTATTTCGGATGGCCCAGGAACGAGAGATCACCGGACCGGGCGGTGCGGAGCGCAGAAATGCCCTGGATCGCGACGGTCGTCGCGCCCCGTGCGGCGCGGGGCTGGACGATCGCGGCAATCTCCTCGGCGGTATACGAGAATTGCATGGCGGGGGGACGGACTCCGGACAGGCAAGCACATTTCCCGCGCTCACCAAAGAAAAAACCCCGCCCATGACGGGCGGGGCGTTTCCAAGAAGTCGGTTCAGCCGGACTTCGTCCCGTGACAAACCTTATTTCTTCGGAGCCAGTCCGGGGACGCTGACCGTCGGGGCGGCGGACGTCGCAGGCGCCGGCGAAGCGGCGGCCGCAGAGGGCGCGGCCGGCGCAGCTGCGGGCGGAGCAACCGGGCGGTCCTTGTTGATCAAGGCCATGACCTCATCGGTAATGTCGTAGGATGCATCCGAGTAAACAATGCCGGAGTGCGCGTCCACGACGAGCGTGGCGCCGTGGCTCTTCCCCACCTCGGCGGCCTTCTTGCCAATTTCCTCGATGAGCACGCCGCGAACATTGGCCAGCTGCTGCTGGAGCACGCGTTCCGAATTGCCCTGGTACGTCCGGGCATCGTTCTGGCGCCGCTGGATCTCATCCATCATCTTGGCGGCATCGCCCTCGGCCGCGGTCCGCGCCTCAGGCGTCAGCAAGCTGTTCTTCGCCTTCTCCACGGTCTCCTTGTACTGCTCCCCGAGCTGGTTGATATCTTTGACCATGTGCTCGAGCTCCTCCTGCGCCTTCTGCCCGCTCGTCTTCAGCTTCGCCACCTCCTGCTCGCTCTTGTAGTAACCTTCAAGGAGCTTGCCCATGTCGACGGTGGCGATCTTGAGCGCTGGCTCGGCCGAGAGCCCGAGCGCAGCCGCTCCGAAGGCGGTTAATGTGAGAAACGATTTCAACGTTCTGTTCATAAGATGTGCCAATGAGGCGTTGGATTGGAGTTAGAAGCGGGTTCCGAAGGAGAAATTGAACTGATTGCCCTTGTGATTTAAACTGTCGTGCGTCAAGGGAATACCATAATCGAGCCGCAACGGGGCGCCCATCACAAACATCAGCAATCCGAAGCCAAAGTCGTCGTTGTAGTGTGACGGATTGAAGTCGTAGGCGCCGGCATTGACAAAGCCCGTGTCGTAGAAAAGCGCGAACCTGATGGGTTTGACAAGGTCAAACTGGTACTCCGCCGTAAACATGCCGTAGGTCTTGCCGCCGATCGGTTCCCCGTTGACGTCCTTCGGGCCAACCTCGCGATACTCGAAACCGCGCAGATCATCGGGTCCGCCGAGGAACCAGCGGTCATAATACGCCACCGTACTGCTCTTGCCGTAATTCTCCACCACGCCAAACCGCGGGATCAGGCAAAGCACCTGGTTCTGGGCCTGGAAGACCGGGACGAATTCCGATCCGCGCACTTCGACGCGATAATAGTCGTTGGTTCCGCCCAGAACTCCGCCGGCGATCTCCGTATTGATCTGAATGCGGTTGCCCCGCGTGCTGTTGACGATCTTGTCGCGGACGTCGCGGATCATCTGCAGGCCAATCTTGACGGTGCGGCTCTTGCCGGCGAGCGACTGGATGATGGGTGACGCGGTTGACTCAACGTTCTCAATCTCGATCTCCTCGTCCGTCAGGGAGAGGCGTCCCTCCACGTATTCAAAAAGGTGCTTGCGCATGTAGACCTCGGCGCCCTCACGGATTTCCTCATAATACGTGCTCGTGTAGTTGGACATCTGGCGGTAGATGTTAAAGCCGCCGGCGATCTGTTTCTGGAACAGCCAGGGTTCCTCGAAATTAAGCAGGGTCTCGCTGGACAGGGATCCGATCTGAAACCGCAGGCGGAACTTTTGCCCGGCGCCCTGGAAAAACGTGTCCGGGTTGAAAAGATCGAAGTTAGACTGGCTGAGCTCGGCAAAAAAGGTTGCCCGTTCCAGCGAGCTGTATCCGGCCCCGAAGCTCATGTTGCCGGTCTTCGCCTCCTTGAAGGAAATCTTCAGGTTGCGCCGTCCGGGGATGTTCGTGCTCTCCGGGCTAAGGTTGACGTCCTCGAAGAAATTCGTGTTCTGCAGGCGCAGCTTGCTGGCCTTCATCCTCAACGTGTCAAACACATCGCCCGGGCTCAGCACCAGTTCGCGGATCACCACCAGGCTCTTGGTCTTGGTGTTTCCTTCAATCTTCACCGACTCGACGTAATACTTGTCGCTCTCCTCCACCTGGTATTCGATGTCGATGTTGCCCGTTGTGACGTTGGGTTTGCGCACGAGATGCACCCGCGTTTCGAGGTATCCACTGCGGCCGTAGAAATCCTCCAACATCTCGACATCCTTATCCAACTTGGAGGGGCGGAAGACCATTCCGCTCTTCTGGCGCAGGACCAGCTTGAGCATGTCCTCGGCATACAACTTGCTGCCGGTGATCGTGATGTCGCCAATGCGGTACTGCCGCCCTTCGTCGATATGAATGGTGATCACCATCCAGCCCGGCTTGGGGTAGGTATAGACAATCCGGTCCTGCGGAATGTCGACATCCAGGAATCCATGGTCCCGATAGTAATCGACCAGCTTGGTAACATCGTCATCGAACTCATCGTCCTTGAACCGGCCACTTCCCGTCAACCAGGAGAACATCCACCAGCGCTTCGTATCCATCTCCTTTCGGAGGCGCTTTGCCGTGACGTGGTTGTTCCCCACAAAGACGACATCGTCAATCTGCACCTTTTCGCCCTCGCGGATCTTGAAGATCACCGTCCCATAGCCGGTTCAACCGGTCCCGTTCGATGCTGTAGGTAACCTGAACTTGGTTGTAACCCTTCTTCTGATAGAAATCGTGCAGTTTCTCGGCATCGACCTTGATGATGTGCTCGTCCAGGGAACTGTTGGGCTTGACGCTTACCTCCTTCTCCAGCCGGTATTTCTCAAACTCCTTGTTGCCATCGAACTTGACCTCCTGAATCCGGAACTTGGGTGTGATTTCGAACACGAGATTGACCTGCCTGCCAGGCAGTTCCTCGCGCTTGACCTCGATGAATTCGAACAGGCCGGTCCGATAAAGGGATCGGATGTCGCGGTCGATCGCTCCTTCATCGTAGTCGATCCCGGCACGCATCTGGACGTTGGCGCGAACAATCTGCTCGCTGACATTCGCAATGCCGATGAACTTGAAAGCAACCGATGCAACTTTCAGTTGGGGAGCAGCTTCCGCGACGGGCGTTTCGGTCTGGGCCCGTTCCAGTGGGGCACCGATGAGGAAAGCCAGGGCGAAAAAGACAAAACGCAGGCGAGCCGGCCCTGGGCTATTGGGCGTAGTTTTCAAATCGGGTGGTGTCCTTCAGGAAGGTTAGCTTCAATTCTCCTACCGGTCCGTTTCGCTGCTTGGCAACAATTAAGTCAGCAGCGTCGGCGGCAGTCTGAAATCGTTCATCGGAGTCTTTTGGGCGGGCAAGCATCAGCACGACATCGGCATCCTGCTCGATGGATCCGGATTCGCGCAGGTCCGATAGGCGCGGTGCGCGATTCTCCTTCTCCGACGAGCGATTCAACTGACTTAGAACAAGCACGGGCAGATCAAGTTCCTTCGCCATTGCCTTCATTCCGCGCGAAATTTCGGCGACCTGCTGTTCGCGGGGCGTTTGCGGATCCGCCGAACTGATCAGCTGAAGGTAATCAACTACAATCAGCCCGAGCTTGTGCCGCGAATAGAGCCGCCGCGCCTTGGCCCGAAGCTCCATGATGGTCAGGTGACTTGAATCATCGATGAAGAGCGCCGATTTGGAAAGTTCGTCGGCAACATCCAGCAGCCGCCGCTGTTCCGGGCCCTGTTTCGGAAGCATGCCCTCGCGCAACAGCTTGATGTTCACCTTGGCGCGTGAGCAAAGCATGCGCAGGGCCAGTTGCGCCGCGCTCATTTCCAGGGAGAAGATCAACGTCGGCACCGGATCGCCCTTCTTGGGCAGCACGGCGGCCTCGGCGATGTTCAGAGCCAGCGAAGTCTTGCCCATCGATGGACGGGCGGCCAGCACGATCATCTCCTGCTTCTGGAATCCGAACGTCAGCTGATCGAGGTCCTTGAATCCGGAAGCCACCCCGGTCAACTCCCCCTTCTTCATCATCAGCTTGTCGATGACTCTCATCGCCTCGTGCGCCGGCTCTTTCATCGGCTTCGCGGCATCGGAGATCCGGTCCTGCGTCACGCGGAAAACATCCTGCTCAACCCGGTCGATGAACTCCTCCAGGCCGCCCTGATAAGCGTAGCACTGCTCGACGGTGCTGGTCGTGACCTTGATCAGCTCGCGCAAGAGATAGAGTTCGCGAACCTTCTCAATAAAGTAGACCGCCTGGGCCGTGGTTGGAATGCGGGCGCTGACCTGCATCAGGTACGGGACGCCTCCCACCGCATCGAGTTGCTGTGCGGTCCGCAGCTCCTCGATCAAGACCTCGAGCGCCACCGGGGGATTCTTCTGGTAGATGGCACAGAGCTTCTCAAAAATGACCCGGTTCGGAGGGAAATAGAACGCCTCGGGAGCCAGGCGCGCCTCGAGACAGCGGGCAATGGTGTCGCCGCCGTCCAGCAGGCAGCAGGACAACAGGTATTCCTCGGCTTCCAGGCTGTGCGGCGGCGTGCGGCCGACAAAGCCCGCCGCCTGGCCTCCGCCGCCGGTCGGGCTGCGCGGGGACGCAACATTTAATGGTTCAGCCATGCGAAACGGAAAAGGAGGAACAGAATTCGCGAAGTGCCGCCGCAGCAATCAAACGTTTTCCACACCGGGTTCACCATCCGACGCCAGCTGCCGGTGCGCTGCCGGCTGGGTGCTTCCAAACAAACGAACTGCGCCGGGCGGCGCAGCCGGAGTTCCCGGGCACCCGCTCAGTTTCCCGCCGGAACAATCGGGTTCTCCGAAACCACGTCGAAGTTCAGATCAACCGACACCTCGGCGTGCAGCTTGATCTTGACGGAATGCTGGCCGAGCGCCTTCACCGGCGTGTGCAGGAGGATCTTGCGCTTGTCGATCTGCAGGCCCGCCTGCGCCAGTTTCTCGTGGATGTCGTTGGTGGTCACAGCACCGAACATCTTCCCGCCTTCGCCGGTCTTCACCGCGAACGCGATGCGGGTCCTCTCAATCTGGGCCGCCAGCGCCTGGGAGCCGGAAAGCTCCTGGGCCTCGCGTTCCCCCCGGCGCTTCTTGAGCGCTTCAATCTGCTTGCGATTGGAGGTGGTGAGCGGAACCGCGATGGATCGCGGCAGGAGATAATTGCGCGCATAGCCGGCGCGCACCTTGACCTGGTCGCCCTCGGCGCCAAGACCTTCGACGGGTTTGATCAGCAATACTTCGTTATGAGCCATGACAAGATTGGATTGGACGTTAAATGGTGCGTCAACGCGCTGCAGCCGAAAAATCAAAACGGCACGTCATCCTCCACCTTCTGCGGACCGCCCGACGCCGGATGGGGTGCCGGACGGGCTGGAGGCGAAATTGGCTCGGCCGGCGCCTCTTCGCCGGCTGCGGCCGGGGTCGCTCCTGGCTCCGCGGCGCCCGCGCCGGAGCCACCAGCCCCGCCCCGGGAAAGGAACTGCACGTTCTCGAGCACAACCTTGAGTTTGTTGCGCTTCTGACCGCTCTGCTTGTCCTCCCACGAGTCGAAGCGCAGCCGGCCCTCGATGAAGGCGGGGCTGCCTTTCTGCAGGTATTTCGAGACCAGTTCGCCCTGCTTGCCCCACGCCTCGATGTCGATGAACGCCGTCTCGTCGCGCGTGGCGCCGGAGTCGTCCTTGTACTGGCGGTTCACCGCCAGCCCAAACTGGCAGAGCGCAGTTCCCTTTGGCGTTACCCGGAGCTCGGGGTCACGCGTGAGATTGCCGATCAGAAAGACTTTGTTGAGAGAAGCCATGGGGGTGCGCGCGGCAGGCGGTCAAACCGCCTGAACGAGGGCGCGGTAAACGCTGGAGTTGAGCCGCAGGCGCTCGTGAAGATGACGCGGACTGTCCACGGGGCCGGAGAAATCGATCTGCACATAGACCGCCTCCGGAAACCGGGCGTCCGTAACCCGGGCGAATTCCTTCTTGCCCAGGTTCTCCACGGCGGTGACTTCGCCCTGCACGGCGGCGATCTCTTTCTTCACTCCCTCGATGAGCTGGTCGATGGTGTCTTCCTTGCCGCGATTATCGAGGATGAAGGTCGCGTGGTAGTTGCGTTTTGTCTGGCTCATTTTGTTCGTTTCGGCGGTTAAGTTGATTCATGGCCGTCTCCAGTCCCCGCTCGATGAGCAGGTCGAGGCCGTTGACGTAGGTGGAAAGTAATTGATCGAAAACTGTTTGTTCTTCGGGGGCGAATCTTCCCAAGACGAAGTCTTTGAGGTCCATTTCCGGCGGGTGCTTCGGTCCAATCCCAATCCGGTAGCGCGGGAATCCATTGCCGAGGTGTTCAAGCAGGCTGGCCACCCCGTTGTGCCCGCCCGCGCTGCCGCGGACGCTCACCTTGATCCGGCCGAGTTCGATCGTGAGGTCATCGTAAACCACGATGATCCCGGCCGGAGGCACCTGATAGAAATCGGCGAGGGCGCGGACCGCGCGCCCGCTATCATTCATGAAGGTCTGCGGCCTGGCCAGCACGCCGGTCCGGCCGTCGGGTCGGTCCCAGCGTCCGGTCTTCGCCTCGAAACGCGACTGGGTGCGCCACGAAAGGCCATGGCGCGCGGCCAGCGCTTCAACCACCGCAAAGCCGGCGTTGTGGCGCGTCGATGCATGCTCGCGCCCCGGATTGCCCAGGCCGGCCACAATGAAAATGGACATGTCTCAAAGAACAACGTCCCGCCCGGCCGCAGGCATCCGGGCGGAAGGGAAAGGACTATTTCTTGCCGTGCGCAGCCTTCTTGTCGGCCGCGCCGGGCTTGGCCGCAGCCGCAGGTGCGGCCGCCGGAGCACCGGGCTTCGCGCCCGCCGCGGCCGGCCCACCGGGCTTCGCGCCCGCCGCGGCCGGCGCACCAGGTTTGGCACCCGCCGCGCCAGGAGCACCCGGCTTGGCACCGGCAACCGGCGCCCCAGGCTTGGCGCCCGCGGCCGGAGCGGCTCCGGCAACGGGAGCGGCGCCCGGTGCAGCGGCCGCGCCTTCGGCTGGCGCACCCTCGACCGGAACACCCTCGGCGGGCACCGCGGTCTCGACCACCGCCTCGACAATTTCCTCGACCGGCTGGACGCAGGATACGACCGGCTGGTTCTTGTCGCCCAGGAAAACGACGCCGGGAACGCCCTTCAGTTCGCGAATGTGGATGGTCTGGCCGACGTGCAACTCGGTCACATCGACGTCAATGAATGCCGGCAGGTCCTTCGGAAGGCAGCGGATGCGCAGCGTGTGCGACGTCGCCTCGAGGACCCCGGCCTCGTTCTTGACGCCGGTCGATTCGCCGGAGGTGTGCACCGGCACATTGATCTCCATCTTCTCGTCGGCCTTCACCTCGTGCAGGTTGACGTGCAGATACAGGTCTGTAATCGCGTCGCGCTGCACCTCCTGAAGAATTGACAGCGCCTGCTCCTTGGCGCCCGTCAGCTCGATGAGCGCGGCGTTGTCGCCGATCGATTTCGCCAGGCGCGAGAATTCCGGGGCGTCCACCGACAACTTCATCGGCGGAGTATGCTTCCCATAGAGGATCGCCGGAATGCGGCCCTGTTTGCGCAGCCGCCGGGAGGCGCTGCGACCCGTGCCTTCGCGAGGCGAGACAGTCAGTGAAAACGTTTGCTTCATGGTTTCGTTCCCCCTGTTACTCCGGAAATGGAGGCAGGCGTAATGGAAAAGGGTGCGAGGGTATAGGTCGCCTTCTGACGAATGCAACCAAAACTTTGCCCCTTGATTTTCTCTCTGGCGTGCCACATTCGTGGGTACCTCGCACCCCGCCGTCCGGCGCCCGTCCGGCCCCCGACCCGCCGCCATGATTCCCCACCCTCCCATCACCGCCCGGTACGCCACCTCCGCGGAGAAACCGGATTTCGTGCGGAAGCTCTTTGATGACGGGGCGAAGCACTATGACCGCGTCGTGGACTGGGGATTCCTCCACAGCGGCGCGCGCTACCGCCGGTGGACCCAGCAGCGCAACGGACTCAAGCCGGGGATGCAGGTCCTCGACGTCGCCTGCGGCACCGGATTGGTGGCAGTCGAGGCGGCAAAAATCCTCGGCTCGGCGGACACGATCACCTGCCTCGATCCGAGCGAGGGCATGCTGGCCGTCGCCCGCGCCCGGCTGGCTGCCCGGTTCGTGCCGGGCCGGGCCGAGGCGCTTCCCTTCCCGGATAACTCGTTCGACTTTCTCACCATGGGATATGCCCTGCGGCACGTCGCCAGCCTCGAAGAAGCGTTCGGCGAATTTCACCGCGTGCTCCGGCCGGGCGGGAAGGTGCTGATTCTCGAGGTGACCAAGCCGCCCCACCGCATGGGAGCGTGGTGCTTCCGCCTCTATTTCGGGCGGATCTACCCGTTCCTCACCCGGATGATCACCCGCAGCCGCGACGCGGAGAAGATGATGTCGTATTTCTGGGAGACGATGGACGCCTGCGTGCCACCCGAGACCGTGGTCGCCGCCTTGAAGACCGCCGGGTTCGCCGAGGTGAACCGCGGCCGGCAGCTCGGGCTCTTCAGCGAATACACGGGCGTCAAGAACTAGCGAGGCGCCGCCTCTGGCCAGACTTGGGTCTTGATGCGATCGGGAGACCGGAGGCTGTCTGGGGTTTGCGCCAACGCATCGCTGAGGTCCGCTGCGCGGACCAGACCAATCCATGGGATCGGACCTTGAAGCAGAAGAAGAGTCGCCGAACGAAAACTTGCCCTGATCGCAACACGTTTCGCGGATCAAGGACTCCAGGAGCGATCTTCCTCCGCCTGCTCCCAGGAAATAGCCCGCGTTGTAGCCGGGGGCGCCTGCCCTGACCCATTCGACTCCGCTCAGGGTCATCCTGAGTCTGTCGAACGGATGAGCCAGTCGAACGGGCTGACTCCGGCAGGCGGCGTGCCGGGCCAAACCATTGGCCGCGACATGCGCCGCGCCGGAACCTTGCGCAATGGCCGGCGCGACGGGCCGAACGGGAACCAACATGGGCGCGGCGCCCTCGCCGCGCAATGCCTGCACGGACGACCCACTCTTGGCGCGATTTGAGGGAAACCACGCCGGATCAGGCCGCTCGAACCAGCCTTCCTCGTCCTGAAACGCTGCTCATCCAGCCCGCCCCCGCCAACCCCAAAACCCAAAGCCTGACCCCTTCCGGGTCGCCCTCTATCTGTTACCTATGTGGTGGCATCGTACCCTTTGTGAGCATTCTGTGGCTAAAATGGACCAATCCCGGAACCGCTCGCTGGCGCTCGCGGCCACGGGAGCGGCCGGCCGCTGGCTCGGGATCTGCGAGAATCTGCGCCATCTGTGGTTGACCCGGATCGGAGCTGAACCGGTAGATTGCGCAGAGCGCGCAGATGGGTGCCACCGCGGAAAAGCCCAAGGCACGCTGGAAGCCTGCGCTACAACAGGATCGATGCGGAGCAGGCTGGAAGCCCGCGCTACGGCGGCCCGCGAACACCCCGCCCCGTCGTCGCCGGCGGAGACGGGAACGGCGCCAGCTCCACCATCGCGAGCGCCGTCAGCACGATCAGCGCCACCGTCGAACCGAGCGCCGACACCACCGGAATATGGCTCAGCGCGAGGACCCCGAACGAGGCCGCCGTGCACAGCGCCGACAGCCGGATCGAGGGCGGCGGAGTCTCGCCCCGCGCCGCGTTCTCCGCCGAGAAGATCGCGTAGTTATGACTCAAGCACACGCCGAGGAACGCGCCCAGCAGATGGAACAGGTTCATCGTCTGCCCCGCCAGTCCGAACACGCCGAAGGCGAACAGGCACGACCCGCACGGCAGCGCGAAGATCCGGATGCCCCGCCGCGGATGGTAGAGCACGAACACACTCAGCCCGACGAGGCCCAGCCCCAGCGCGCTCAGGCGCAGCGCCGACACGCGGTACCGCGCGAACAGGACATTGAGTGACTGGAGCTGCGCGGCCTCCACCGTCGCCGTTTCCGCGGGCGGACTCGCGCCCGGCCCGTGGTTCGCGATGGTCGCAAACCAGCACGTGCCCGGCTCCACGGACATCATGAGTCCCAGCGGCCCGCGCAGCCCGGCCGCCAGCCGCCGGGTGAGATCCTCCTCGGTGGGTCGCGCGGGCAGCTGCCGCCACTCGCGCCAGGCGGAAAAGAAGGGCGCGAATTCCCCGGAGTCAAAGCCATGGCGGGCCAGCGCCGCCTGCAGCTGCGCCTCGAAATCCTCCAGTTCAGGAAGTCGCCCGGGAACCGCGGCCAGGTCCTCCGGGGTCGGCAGCAGCAACCCGACCGAGGCCGCCGCCGAGCCGGGAAAGGCCGCGTCCTGCCAGGCCAGAAACCGGGCCAGGGCCGCCCGGGCGCCCGCCGCGGTTGCTCCGCGGGTCAGGTAGATCGTCTGGACGGTGCTCTCGCCCAAAAGCGCCCGCAACCCGGCGTCCTCCGCGCGCAACTCCGGCGCCGGAATCTCGAGCTCGCGGATATCATCATGCCAGTGCAGCCGCCACGGACCCACCAGCGCCACCACCGCCCCCGCCGCCAGCAGCCACCGCAGCTGGCGCCACCATCCCGGGGCATCGGCCGCCATCCGCTTCCCGATGAACGGCCGGGTCTGCAGAAACGGCTCGTCCACCTGAGCGAACCAGAGCAGCGCCGAGGCCAGGGCGCAAAGGAGTCCCGCACTGACAAAAACGCCCAGCTGCCGGATCAGCGGCAGCTCCGAAAACAACAACAGCGAGAATCCGATCACCGTGGTGAGCGCGCTCGCCAGCAGCGGCTTCAGCAGCCGCCCCACCTTCTCCCGATATGGTTCCCCGGGCCGGAGCGGCGGCTGGAGGTAAAGATAGAAACCATAGTCGATCGCCACGCCCCCGAGCAGCGATCCGACGACGAACACCAGCACGTGCACGCGCTCGAACACAAGCGTGGTCGCAACCCAGGCGCCGAGCAGCGCACACAGGATCACCGGGAGCAGGTTCAACGACTTGAACACACGCTTCACGCTGATCGCCGCCACCGCGCAGACGGCCAGCAGCGAAATCAGGTTGAGCACCGACAGTTCCCGCTCGATGCGCCGCCGGCTCTCCGCCGCAAACCGGCTGATCGCCGTCCAGCGGAGATCGGCCGGCGGAGCCACCGCCCGGGCCGCCGCCAGTGCCTCCTGCACCGCGGCAAACACCGGCTCCTGCCCTTCCGCCTGCAGCGGCGAGCCGGTCGTCCGGGCCCAGATCAACACCGGGCCGTCCGTTCCGGCAGGGTGCCCGGCGAGACCGGAGAAACTCTGCATTCGTTCCGCAAAGCGGGGCACGAGCAGGAGCGGATCGGCCGGCACCAGGGCTTGAAAGGCCAGCGCTTCCGGTTTGGCCATGTAGTTCTCCAACTCAGCCGCCGTCCGCTCGGCCAGCCAGGGGCTCAACGCCGCCCCGCCGCCCTGCGCCGCATGCTCGCTCGCGCGGGCCGCGAGCCAGGAGGGGAACAGCAGATCGAATCGTTCACGAAACACGTATCCGCCCAGGGCGTCGCGCGCCGCCGGGTCCCCGATTGCCATCACCTCGGCAAACGCGGGCGAACGGCCCAGCGTCGCCATGAACGCCCCGGCGGCCCGGTCGCGCCGGTCCGCGAGCCCGGCGGCCGATTCCCCAGGCAAACCCGGCACCTGCAGGGCGAAGAGCGCAACGCGCGCCTGACGTTCGCCCGCGAGGGTGCGCACCATCGACAGTTCCGGCGAACGCTCGTCCGCCGGGATCAGGTCAAGCACATCGGACGAGATCTTGCGGGCATAGTCGAGCCGCGCCAGCCAGAGCAGGCCCGAGACAACTCCCAGGCCGAGCAGCAGCCGGGCAAAGAGCTTCTGGCGCGTCGCTGGCATGCCGGATCAGCGGAAATAGCGCTGCTCTTCCTCGGGCGTGAAGCTCGCACCGTACCGCGCCCTTTCGACCAGGATCTCCACCCGCTGCTTGGGCGAGTGCCGGAATTCCATCCGCTGCACGCGCGCCGCTTCGCCCCAGACCAGGATCGTCCCCAGCGCCCGGGCCAGGACCGGATCCCGCGGGACGAACTCCAGGCGCCAAGCCCCGCCGTCCCGCGCGCCTTTAGCAATACGTCGGCGAAGGCCCCCCCCCCCGCCAAAAAAA
>CAWDQK010000053.1:0-26008 GCA_963804395.1 uncultured Verrucomicrobiae bacterium
TGGCCCCGTAGAGAAAGCGTCCGGAGTTGTTCACCGACAGTGACAGGTTGCTTGCCGTAAAGTCATAGCCAACCAACACATTTTCGTTCAAGCAGAAATCTTGTCCCCAAAGCTCCGACATGAGCAGTTTGCTTCCATCTGGCGAAGCCACCAGCAGCCGGCGCCCCTCTGGATCGCAAACTAGACCTTCACCGTGGACGGACGGGGCCGTGGCATAGGGGAGGGCCGGCGAATCCGCCGGCGACGGCCAGACAATCACGGTGTCAACTCCGGCAGTTTCCCCATATGAAATGATGTTGGGGTCGTTGCCGATCAGGACGGTGAAGTGCCTTCCGGTGGCGACGAAAGTGCCGAAGACGGTCCCAATGTTGGAGACGGCAACCGGGAAATCCTGGGTGACGCCACAGTACAGATCCCCGTAGTATAGGCCCGGGCCCATGCAGGTCTCCTGCTGGTAGACCTGCCAGCCACCGGGTGCGCCAACGGGCATCAGCTGCGGCGCCCCGGTGCCGGCTGGCCAGCAGGTGGGTTGGGAGTAATATCTGTCCCCAAAATAGGTTGACAGTTTGATGCTGTTGGCGACCGTTCCGACAATTGTTCCCGAGTCGTTGATATCCATCAGGACGCTGTCCTGGGCAGGATTCCAATAGGGCGGCCGGCCGCCGACGTAATAATTGTTGTAGTCGCCCCACGCGGGCCAGTCCAACCCCTGGAAATGGCCAAAATGCCAGCGATAGCCGATGGCAGATGGAAGCACATAGCTGCCGTTCAGAAAACCGGAGGGGATCCTGGTTCTCAGAAGAACTTGTCCGCACGGGGAGATCTTCACCGGGGTCAACTGCGTGGCGTTAAAGTCATCCGGCCGAAGGGCAACCGGCAGATAGTTTTGCGGACCTGGTGGATTTGCTGACACGGACAGGACGGTTGCATCCGCCGTCAGGGTCACGGTTTCTCCGCAAGCGGAGTCGTTCGGGTTGGTTTGCAGGTAGACGGTCGCGCGACCATTGGGGTCCGTTGTCACCAGCACGGTCGAACCCGGCGCGGAGCCGTCAGACGAGGTCGACAATGAGCCGGCGCCGCATGTGAGTTGGGCCAATACGGGTGCATTGGCCAGGAGGTGACCGCTGGCGTCGGTGACATCGATGGTAATCGGCGCGGTCAAGAACATGCCCGGCGCCCCCGTCTGGCCGCTGCCGTTGACCATTATCATGTTGGGAGTCTGTCCGCCGTAGTAACGGGTGGTGTCGCGGACGCTGAGCTCGGGCACCACGACGCACTCGGCGCTGAAAGGTGACGATCCCTTCCAGCTGGCGAGCTGGACGCGGTAGGTGTAGGTCTGGCCGGCTGTCAGCCCGGTATCCGTGTAGCCCGATGTGTCGCTGACCTGCGCAATGGCGGTGAAACTGCCCCCGCCGGTTTTGCGTTCGATCGTCGCGACCAGGTGCAGGTTTTCGGTCGAAGGACACGCCCACGTGAGAGTCGCTTCGGTGCCTAGATCCGCGACGCAGGTCACCAACGGCTGGGCGGGAATCGTGATGGCCGGCGGGATGTATTTGGCGGTCAGATACCGACCGATCGTTTCGCGCTCGGCATCGGTTAGCACCCGGCTATAGACCAGCACCTCGGCAATCTCGCCGTGGAAATGCTCGTTGCAGACGTCCAGGCCGAGCATCGGGAACGGGCTGAATTCCACCCCAGGCCACTCCGGCGGGAAGGTGCGTCGCGCAAGACGGAGGCCGTTGAACCGCAAATCCTGGCCGCTTTGGTCAACGGCGGCATTGTAAATGTGCCAGTTCGTCAGAACGGTCGCCCCCGGCCCCGGGAGGTAGTTTCCATCGCAGATGCCAAAATCGTCCCAGATGACGCCGGTTCCCCGGCTGGCATCGATGTCGTTGGAATACGAAGTTCCATACGCGATGCCGAACTGGCAGAGACCGTTGTATTCGTTGGCGAAGTCATCCAGCCGGGCGGCAATGAAGATCTCTCCCTCGGTGGCCCCAGCCATGACGTCTGCCAGCCGCAACACGTCGTTCACTCCATCAAAGGACACGGCGGGATATCCGTTTACCGCGTCGGCCATCAGGCGGGGTTCGGCGCTGACATCCCCCTGGCGCGCGTTGTTGGCCAGCCCCGAGATGTCGGTCCACTGGCTAACATTGGCAAAACCATCGGAGACGACCCCCAGACCGGCAACCAGGTGCAGACGCACCGCCGGCTTCGGCAGGACGACGGACGGAGCAATGGCGATGGACAAGCTCGTCATCTGGCTGCCGCTTTGGGCCGTGGCGACGACGACAGCAGACGAGTTGACGGACGGGAAGGCCTCATACACATGCGCGATACCCTGGGCATTGGTCAGCACGGTAGTCTGGGCCGAGCCCGGGTCGCCGGGCATCAGCGAGAGGAGGGCCGCGCCCGTCGTGATAGTGAATGTGAGCGGAGCGTTGGCCAGAACTGCGCCGCCGGGAGTTGTGACTTGGACAGCGATCGTGCCCTGAGCATCAAGCAGGCCGTTGGCGGGTACGAGCGAGGTAAGGACTGGTGCAACCCCTCCGTAGTAATCGTTCGGGTCAATCCCGCTGATGTAGTCCTGCACTACGGTCCGACCGTTTCCGGAGGGGCTCAGATAACGGTCATCGACCGACAGGCTCAGGCCGTGGGCGGTTTCCCAAGCATCGTCGATGCCGTCGTTGTTGGCATCCACGAAGAGGGGATTCTCCGCCCCGGCATAGAAGTCGTCAAAACTGCCAGTGGCTGCGGTCTGTCCCGTGGCGGTGAAGAACGCCAGGTAACCGGCAGTGTTGAGGCGGAATGCCAGATCGTTGGCCACCATCGCTCCGTCTACATAGAAATCCCAGGCCCGGGCCGCATAGTTGATGCGAAGCGTGGCCCGGTGCCAGGATGCGGCGATCCCGGCATCGTCGAGCGGCAGCAGCGGTCCGACTGGTCGCCAGGCGCCCCCTCCGGCGCCGTTGCCGTTGAGCACCTGCATTTGGGCGGTGCCGCCAATCTGAACGAAGGCGATGCGCGCGGCATCGACGTCGACCACGGTGCCACTTAACGGATCGACGCCCGCAGCCGGCCGAACCATGAAATCGACGAAGACAACCGACGGGTTGGGCGAACCGGGACCGAATTCCTGGTTGACCTGGGCGGCGGTTGGCCCGGCCTGCAAAGCGACGCATTGCGCGCCCCGGGCGGCAGCCGTGTCAACTACAGCGGCGCTGCCACTGGTGACAGCCCAGCCCAGGGTGCCGTCAATCGACCCAAGGCGATATCCCTCGGAAGCCTCAAAATCCGTGGTGTATGGCAGGCCGGGCAACAACTGCACGCCCACCGGCGCCGAATCGGTCCAGGCACCTGAGTTGTCGTGCGCCCTCGCGGTCAAGAAGGCGATTCCAGGATTCGAAACCACGGGGACATCGAGCGAATAGGTATTGGGCGCGGTGAGCACACCATCGCCAAGCTTTGTCGTCCCCTGGAGGAATTCCACGTTGGCGACGATGCCATCAGAATCCGTCGCGGTCGCGGACAGACTAAGCATGGCAGGCAAGGTGAGAATGCTATTTGGCGGTGGCTGCGTGAGCGCGACCGCCGGCGGATGATTGGGTGCAGAGCTGGTCGTGACGGGGAGCGGGGCGCTCGGCGGCGAGGCCGTGCCGCCGCCGTCGAATGCCACCACAGTCATGTTGTAGGTGGTCGCCGGAGCCAGACCGGCCACCCCAAACGTTGTCGTCACAGACGAACCGATCAGGGCTCCATTGCAGTAGACGCTATAGTTGGTGATGCCGCCGCCGCCGCTCGATGCCGCCCAAGTCAGCGTAAAGGAATTTGCAGTCATGCTGTCGGCTGCCAGGCCGGCCGGTGCCGTTGGCGGAATGGCGGTGATCACCTGCAGTTTTTCACTGATTGCCGACCGATTGCCCGCGGCGTCCCTGGCCACCACTGTGATCTTATATTTCGTGCCGCTCGCGAGGCCGGTGAAGCTAAAGGAGGTGGACGTCGAAGTACCGACCAGGGTTCCGTTCAAGTAGATGTCGTAGCCAACCACGCCAACATTGTCGGTCGATGCGGTCCAGGACAAGGTAAGCGACGCCGAGGTGGTGCTGGCGGCGCTGAGGCCGGTTGGGGCCGACGGCCTGGTGGTGTCGGCTGCGGTGGTCACTGGGAGGGCCGCGCTGGCGAGCGAAGCGTTGCCCGCCGTGTCGCGGGCGCTGACGGTCATGGTGTAGGAGGTCAGCGGCGACAGGCCTGAGACCGCAAGAGAGGTGGAGGCGGTTGAGCCGACCGGCACGCCGTTCCGGTAGACATCGTAGCCGGCGATGCCGCCGGTGCCCCCGGTCGAGCGGGTCCACTTGAGCGTGAAGGACGACGCCGTGATTGACCTGGCGACCAGGCCGGTCGGAGGGCTCGGCGGCGGCGGCAGGGTCGTCACGGCCAGCGCGGCGCTGGCATTCGAGAGATTGCCCGCGGCGTCCGTGGCCCGGACGGTGATCTTGAACTTGGTGCCGGCCGCCAGACCGGTGAAATCAAAAGATGTCGATTGGGATGAACCGGCGAGGGTGCCGCTTTGATAGATATTGTATGCAACCACGCCGACATCGTCGGTCGATGGCGTCCAGGACACCGTGAAGGCCGTCGAGGTGACACCAGATGCGTTGAGGCCCGCCGGGGCCGACGGCTTGGTGGTGTCGGCCGCGGTCGTCACCGTGAGCGCGGCGCTGGGCGCGGAGACACTGCCGGCGGCATCCCTCGAGTCGACGGTCATGCGGTACGGGGTCAACGGCGACAGACCGGAGACCGCGAGAGTCGCAGCGGCAGGCGAGCCGACGAGCACGCCGTCGCGAAAGACGTCGTAGGAGGCGGTGCTGCCCTTGGTCCCAGGCGGCAGCGCCCATTTGAGGGTGAAGGACGTTGCCGTGACGGCCGAGGACTTGAGCCCGGTCGGCACCGCGGGCGCGGCATCTGCGACCGAAAGAGCCACGGCCAGCAGGAGAGGAGCAAACAGCGTTGGCCGTCCGGCGGTCAGCGGGACGAGGTGTCGGGCAGTCGATCGGGGCCGCACCGCGAGGTACAGCGGCCGGAGGAGCAAGAAGCAGGACAAGCCGGAGGGCTTCATGGGATGATCGGTTCGTTTCATCGCGACGCTGACGGCCGGCCGCGACGGGGGATGGCTGAGGCCGGACCCGGCAGCGGAACGCCTGACCTCGGTGCTTGAAAAATGAAAATACAAATAAGAAGAAATAAGAACAACCGCATCACCGTTCTTCCGGGCTAATCATGCAAAATAAAAATTTCCTCTCCATCATCCAACACCGGCTCTGCTAATCCCAATTAGTTGATATGATGACGTCCGCCATGCAGGGCCTGTCCCTACGTCCGTCGAAACGGCGAGTGAACGAACCACCCGCTCGCTGGCGCTCGCAGCTACGGGAACAAACGGCGCAAACGGCGCCGGGCTCTCCATGGGTGGCCGCTCGCTCACGCTCGCAGCTACGGGAACAAACGGCGCAAACGGCGCCGGGCTCTCCATGGGTGGCCGCTCGCTCACGCTCGCAGCTACGGGAAGAACGGCGCTGACAGCGCATGGCCCTCCAGGGGCAGGGCCGCTCTCGCTGGCGCTGGCAGCTACGGGTACAGGCCGCGTTGGCGGAGACAGCGGCGGGGGCGCCGCCAGCTGCTGGTGCCTGCCGGGGTCAGCCGCCTTCGCGCGAGGCTACGGCAGGCCAAGGCGCCTCCGGCTACAGGGGCTGCCGGGCGGCGTCAGGAACCCTTGATTCCGCTGGCGAGCAGGGTCTCGAAGCAGGGCTCGACGCTCTCCCGCGAGACGACGGCGACCTCGACTTGTTGGAACCCGGCGTGCTTGAGGAAACCGTGGAGCGTGCTCTCCTTAAACCCGAGCCAGACGTCGGCGTAGAGCTCGCGCGCCTTCTCGAACGAGTGCTCCTTGAGGTCGAGGACGGCGAGCTGCCCGCCGGGGCGGAGAATGCGGAACGCCTCGTTGACCGCGGCCTGCGGATGGACCGCGTGGTGCAGCGCCTGGCTCAGGATCGCCAGGTCGACCGACTGGTCGGGCAGCGGCACGCTTTCGATGTCGCCGAGCTTGTAGGTGAGGTTGGCTAGACCGTTCTTCTTGGCGAGCTCGGTGCCGACCTCGACCATGCGCGGGGAATTGTCGATGCACCACACCTGCCGGGCCCGGTGGGCGATGAGCTGCGAGATCAGTCCTTCGCCGGCGCCGAGGTCCGCCACCACGATTGGTGGCACGAGCCGGAGGGCGAGGTGCCCGATGGCCTCCCAGGAGCGGCCGGGGCAGTAGCCCTTCCCGAGGCGGCCGGCGATGAGGTTGAAATACTGTTCGGACACCCGGCGGCGCTTCTGGAGGATGCGGTCGAGATTGCCGCGGTCCTCGGTGAATTCCGGGGTGTCGGTCACTGCGTCAGAGGCCGCCCTGAGCAATGCGATCTGGCGCGGCGGAAGGCTGAGCCGCAGCGAATAGAATGCCTTCTTGCCCTCGCGGCGGTCGGCGACGAATCCGGCCTGCCGGAGCTGCGCAAGCTGGGAGGAGATCCGCGACTGCGCCATGCCGAGGATCTCCTGCAGCTCGGCCACCGAGAGTTCCTCGCGCATCAGCAGGGCCAGCAGCCGCAGCCGCGTGGGGTCGGAGAGCAGCTTCAGCGTGTCGAGGGACGAGTTCACGGGGTTGATTGGCAGGAGGCCGTCCAAGGCGAATCGACGCAGATTGTAGGAGCGAGCTTGCTCGCGATTCCGAAAGGAGAATCGCCTGCCAGCAGGCTCCTACACCGATCACCTGACTGCATCATGTTTGCGAGCAAGGAAGCGGCTTGTTGAATGGGCCGCCTCAGGCCGGCCGCAGCCAGGAGGCGACGGCCAGCCAGAGCTGCCAGACGCCGCATCCGGCCATGACCGCCCCGGCGATCCGGTTGATCCAGCGCAGCCGGCCGTCGTCCAGATGGTGGCGAAACGTCCCGGCGAGCATCGTGAGCGTCAGCCACCAGAGCGATGAGCCGACAAAAACCCCGCCGATGAGTTCCAGCACATCAGTCGCGCCGCCGCTCTGCCAGTCCAGGCCGAAAGCGGCGAAGGCCCCGGTGAAGGCGATGAGGACCATCGGATTCGTGAGCGTCAGGATGTACGTGGAGAAAAACACTCCGCGGAAGCGGCCAACGCGCAACTGCGTTATCGCGGTGCGCGGTTGAGGCTCCGCGCGCATGGTGAGCACGCCGAGAACGACCAGAAAGAGTCCGCCAAACAGGTGGAGCCAGACGCTGTGTCCGAGGACGAAGCTGATGACGGTCGTGACTCCGACGGCCGCGAGCGCGGCGTAGGTGGTGTCCGCGGCCGCCGCTCCGAGACCGGAAACGAAGCCGACGCGACGGCCTTCCGTCAGCGAACGGCGCAGGCAAAGCAGATTGATGGGCCCGATGGGCGCGGCGATGGCGAAACCGATGCCGAGGCCTTTCAGCAGATGCTCCATTGGCGGGTGCGGGACCTTCGGGCCAGGGCATCCGGCGGCGTCAGCTGGCAGGGGCTGGCGGCAGGTGAACGTACCGGCTGATGGACGTCACGGAGTAGTCATGCTCGGTCCCGCCGGATTTCACTTTGACATGGTCACCGGATTTCTTTCCCAGCAGTGCAAGCCCGAGCGGCGTCTTGTAGGAGATGATCTGATGCTCCGGATCGCCATCCCACAGGCCCAGCACGCTGTAGCGCACTGCTTCCCCTGAAACCGTGTCGCGCAGGTGCACCACGCTCCCGACGCTGATCTGTTCGATGCTGGCGTCCGTGAAGTCGGTGATCCGCGCGCGTCCGAGATCCCGTTCGAGCTGGGACTTCTGGGCCATGAGCAGTTGCTGGTCCTGCTTGGCCATCTTGTATTCGGCGTTTTCCCGCAAATCGCCGTGTTCGCGGGCGGACGCGATCGCGCGGGAGTTTTCTGGAATTCGCTTCGTGACGATGAGTTCGTATTCCTGGCGCTTCCGGTCGTAGCTGCCGCGGGAAACGAACAGCTGTTCGCTGGGTGAGTCGCTCTCCCCGGACACCAGGGATTGGATGGATGGGAAGATCTTGATGAACCGGGCGAGCAGCGATTTTTTCGTCAGCTCCTCGAAGCCCTGGTTCAGCAGCAGGGTGTTGGCGAGGTCCCGCGCCGTCTCGGGGTCCGCGGTCGCCAGGAGATCGGAGATCAGGTCCGGGTCGTCGCTGAGAATCTCGGCCAGCGGGATGCGCCGGGTGCCGGCGGACTGCAGCGCCTCGTAATCGATGGCGAAGAAGATGGCGCTGAACAGACGGGGGGTGATCAGCTCGTTCAGGAGTTTCGCGAACTTCTTCGACTGGCGGTTCTTGACGACCCAGAGCAGCACCGGTGCGCGGAGATTCTGCTCGGTCTGCCAGCGCTTCAGCACGGCGGCGAGTTCGTCGGCATGGCCGTTCTCCACCAGAAAATTGATGCATTCCGTGGTAAACTTGCCCTGGCTGGTCTTGAGCAGCTGAAAGGCGAGATCCTTCCAGTCCAGGGGATGGGCATCCTTGATGAGTTCAAGGAAGCGCGTCTGGAAATGAACCGGAATCTTCTCGGCAATGTCCGGCAGGCGGCGGGTGTCGGAAACGAGCTCTCCGAGGCTGGGATTGAGCACGGCGACATCCGCTCCCAGGACCTTGGCGAGTTCGTCACGGACGGCGGCTCCGAACAGCCGCTCGGCCGGATGGAGCTGATTGCTGTCCTTGATCGCGTCGGCGAGGCCGGTGAGGACCGGAAGCAACTCGGCGGCCGACTTCTTGGCGGCGACGGTGATCAGTTCCTCGGCCAGCTGGATGCGGCGCCGCGCGGAACGGGTGTTGTTGAATTGCTCGACAATCTCGTCTTCGGCGGCAACCGGCTCGTCGCGGAGGACGTAACATTCGGTCTTCTTGGCCGGCACGGCGATCCGCGGGTCCCGGGCGATCAGCTTCTTGGTGGCGGACCACCATTTCTTGAAGCGTTCCTCACCCAGGGCCTGCTGGAGGATGATCTCAAGGTCGATGGCCGTGGTGGCCTTGTTCGGGAAGGCGGCCAGGGTGTCCACGATCAGCTGGACCGGCTTCTGGTCAGCCAGCTCATCGATCTTCTCCGGTTCGATCTCCTTGCGGACCAGGATGTGTTTGGGTGGCAGGACGTCGAGAGTGGCGACGCAAAACGCCGGATCCATCCGGTGTTTCGCCTTGCCCTTGAAATCGATCACCAGTTTCTGATCGGTTTCGTCGTACTCCTGGATCTGGCCGAACCCCCAGCTCCGATGGACGCAATAAGCGCCTGGCTCCATGGCCTCGAGTTTGGCCTTGGACGCCTTGAGCGACGGGTTTTTTGCGATGAGCGCTTGAACGGCTTCAGAATTCATAGGTGCGATGTTACGGGCGTAAAACGACAAGTTGAGTCGAGAATGGGATGGCTTGTCAAACTGTGTATCTTAACATCGCGGGAATGAGGCCTTTGCCGAATCATCTGTCAGCCGACGCCTGGACGCGGTCAGTCGTGCTGCTCGAGCGCTGGTTGAAGGAGCGCGGAAGAGCCGACGCCCTGTTGGAAGAAAGCGGGCGGGCGGCGGCCGGATCCTCGGGCAAGGGGCCGGCGCTGATGGAAGGACGCCGCACGGGGCAGCCGGTTGGCGCGGCTGATGCAGTCACCTCAGACCGGCAGGAACGCGCTCGGTGCCAGCATCTCTTCTTCGGGGCGATTCGGAATCTTGGACGCCTGGATGGGGTTCTGGAAAAGATGATTTCGAGGGCGCCGCGAGCCCGGTTGCGGGCGCTGCTTCTGATTGCCGGCTTTGAGCTGCTTGAAGCGGGCGCGATTGCCGCCGATGACGGAAAAGAGGCGCGGATTGTGCACCATGCGGTCAGCAAGGCGAAGCTGGTGCTGAGCCAGGCGGAAGCCCGGCTGGTCAACGCCGTGCTCCGCAAGCTGATTGGCGCTCCTGACCTGCATGGCGGCCGCCCGTCGCCGGAGGCGGGCGCGACGGAGCTGGCGCGGTATTTTTCACATCCGGAATGGCTGGTGCGGCGGTGGCTGGCGCAGTTCGGGGCCGGCGCGACCTGCCAGTTGCTGGCTTGGAACCAGACGCCTCCGCCGGTCTACGCCCGCTGGCGCGGTTTTCCTGACCCGGCTAAACAAGGAAGTGTGCCGAAGCCGCAGGTGGCGGAAGGCGGACCGGTTGTTTCCGGCGAAGAGGCGGGCGGGGGCGGGGGGGCCGGTGCTCCAGACTACCTCCAGGCGACTTCCTGGGCCGGGTTTCATCTCGTCCCAGCGGGCCATTGGCCGGCGATCGAGCGACTTTTGGATGAAGGGGCACTCTATCTCCAGGATCCCGCGACGTCGATCGCGCCCCAACTGCTCGACCCCAGGGCAGGGGAAACCGTGGTCGATCTTTGTGCTGCGCCGGGCGGCAAGAGTCTTCTGCTGGCGGATCTGCTGGAAGGGCAGGCCCGGCGTCCCGGTTCGGCCGGCAAGGCGGGCTGTGTGGTGGCAGTGGACCTGCCTGATGACCGCCGGATTGAACGCCTGAAGGAGAACCTCGCCAAGGCAAGGACGACGGACGTGGTGCTCGTGCAGGCCGACGTGCTCAAACTCTCTCCGCGGCTGCTCAAGGAGCATCACCTGCCGGCCCGGTTCCCGGCGGTCCTGCTCGATGTGCCCTGTTCGAACACGGGCGTGATGCGCCACCGGGTGGATGTGAAATGGCGCCTGCGCGAGGCGGACATCGCGCAGCATGCCGGGCAACAGCTCGAGTTGCTCAACGCGGCGGCGCGGCTGGTGCTGCCGGGAGGACGGCTGGTTTACAGCACGTGCAGCCTCGAACCGGACGAGAACGAGGAGGTCGTGGAGGCGTTTCTCAAGGCCGCCCGGGGCGGGTTTGTGCTGGAGCGGAGCCGGTACAGCCGGCCCTGGGAGAGCGGGTGTGACGGCGCGGGCGCGTTTCTCCTCCGCCGGATGGACGCTGGGTGATCGGGGGCAGGTGCGTGGCTTCTGCGCCTTCAGCGCCGTGTTCTGGCGGAGTGGCTTGGCCTGCATGTCCGCTGACCGGAAGAGTGGCGCTGCCTGCGGTGAGCTCAGTCGAACCGCGCCGGCAGCGCCGCCTGGCCGGCCCCGGGGACAAGGTGCATCAAGCGACTTGAATCAGCCTTCCTCGCCCTGACCCGGCTCGTCGAACCCGTTCCTCTCCGCCAGCCCCAAACCCCAAGGCCCCTTTTTTCCCTTTTTGGCGTTTTCCCGATCACGTCGATTGCCCGATCGGCCCCAAAAAACACACCCCGTCGGGTCAGGAGGAATTGTTGCCTAGGCCCCGATCACGTCGGTTGCCGGTGGGGCGGGCGGGACCGCGCCCTTCGCTCCCGTGCCGTAGCGTTCGGCCTCGATCTGCTGAAGGGTTTTTCCCCGGGTCTCCGGCGTCCAGATCGCGCCGATGATCATCGCGAGCGTCAGGAAACCAATCAGCAGCGTTCCGACCGGACCAATGCCTTTCGCCGTCAGCAAGACGGGGAACACGAAACTGAGCAGGCCCACAGCGATGCGCGCGGCGAAGAACAGCACGCCCTGGGCGCTGGCGCGGTACGGAGTCGCGAACAGCTCGGCGGTCCAGAGTCCGTAGAACGCCTGTGCGCCGATTCCCGCCGACGTTCCCCAGGTGATGGCGAAGGCAAGGAGCGAAGACCAGCCGGGCGGGGCGAAGACCAGCACGATCCAGCCGACGATTCCCAGCGCCGCGCCGAAGCTGTAAAGCGCGCGGCGCGACATCCGGTCCGCAAAGAGCATGAAGCCCAGGTAGGTGGCGGCGACCGTGCAGCCCCACACCAGCACTTGCAGCAGGTACTGACTCACCGGGTCGCGCAATCCGGTGGCGGCATAAACGCGCGGCATGAAGATGCCCGCCTGGCCGGCGACAAGGTTCCAGAATCCGTAAACGCCGAACAGGAAGAGCAGAGCGGTGAGGTTGGTCTTCCGCGAAAACAGGGCGAGCACGCCGCGGCCGGCGACGCTCGGCGCCTCCTCGCTCATCGACTGCTTCCAAATCGCCGACTCGGGCAGGCCCTGGCGGATCCACCACACGATGAACGCCACCACGAAAAGATGCGCGAAGATGATCCGGCTGCCGATCAGGCCCAGCGGCGCCAAAGCTGCCGCCAGCGCGAAACCGACCAGCGGGCCGATCGACCACGCCAGTTGCGCGGTGCCCACGTGCTTGGCGCGCGAGTCGCTCGGCGCCTGTTCGGCGATGTAGGTCCAGGAGGCGGGAACGCCGGCGCCGACCGCGATCCCCGTGAGCAGGAAGGCGACGAAGAGCACGGCGACGTTGAATGCGAACACGGCCAGCAGCACCCCGGCCATGTAGAGCACCAGGTCGTACGTGTAGATGAACTTGCGGCCGTACCGGTCGGTGAGCGGTCCGCCCAGGATCGCGCCGATGGCTGCGCCGAATGCATTCGCGCTGAACGCGGCCAGCGCGCCGATGACAACGTCGTTGAGATGAAAGGCCGCCTGCCAGAACCCGAGGCTGGTGGCGATCGCGATGATCGAGCCCGCCTCGATGTAGTTGGACATCGCGACGGAGATTGTTGCCTTCCAACCGGTGGAGGTGGTGCTTCCGACTCTCATTGTTGCGGGCCTTTCGCGAGGTGGGATGACGCGCT
The DNA here is from genome assembly GCA_963804395.1 of uncultured Verrucomicrobiae bacterium. Lineage (GTDB taxonomy): Bacteria > Verrucomicrobiota > Verrucomicrobiia > Opitutales > Opitutaceae > Fen-1467. The sequence goes on from CAWDQK010000053.1 coordinate 12,685, forward strand.
GCCGGCGGCGTCAGTCGATGTGAAAATGCAATCCGGGGTCAGGCCTTGGGGTTTGGGGTTGGCGGCGTCGGACGGAGCATGAGCTGCAAACCAACCGTCGCCTCGATACGCAGAGATGTTCACCGACGCCATTCTGCCACGCGCCGGCCGGTCGTCCACCGCAAAGCGTGCTCGACTGTCGGTCAATCGCGCGCGCGCTTGGTCGGCGGGGTGTCAGATGCGGCACGGTGCCACCCGGCAGACCGATTACGGCTGGTTGAAAGAGACCGGGCAGCGATCATGGGCAACGCGGGCCGGGGCGATCGTGATCCTGCGTGGTGCCGTCAAGGCGGTCCGTGAAATACAGCGGCGCCTCATCGAGGTCGCCAACCCCAAACCCCAGGGCCTGACCCCTTTTTCTGCTTTCGGTCTCAGCCGCGGCCCGCCACACCGTCGATGTAACGCAATACGTTACAAAATGGGGAGCCGGCGACGCCTCTTTGTAACGCATCACGTTACTTGTCCTGAGCGTGGGCGCAGGAAAGGAGTCGGATTTGCTCATGTGTGAATTCTTGACAATGCAGACTTGGATGCCCGCTTGTCTGGCGCTCCGCCGAGGCGGAACCGCCGCGCACGCTGGCTGTCGGCGCCCGCAACTCCCATCTGCAGACGGACTGCCGGCCAGCCGTTTGAAACCGAGGTGCCCAGCTTCATGTCTGGTCCGTCAGGGCACCAGGGCGAAGACCGGGAGCGTCACCTGCTGCGCGTCCTTGCCGCTGATGAACGTGTAGGTGACGCGGGCCGCCGTTCGAATGAGCTCGGAATAGCGCTCATAGGGCCACGCGGCGACGGGCTCGTCATTGATGCGCGTGCAGAGGTCGCCGGCCTGGACCCCGAGCTGGTCGCCGGCCGATCCGGCGACCACCGCCGCGACGCGCCAGTAGGCGGGGATCTTGGTGAAGCTCAGTCCGGTGCTGCGGACCGGCGGAACGTGGATGATGTCATACGTTGGCCGGAAGAACGTCACCTGGTTGCGCTTCTGGTCGAAGGTGACGGTGAAGCTGCGGAGCAGGCCGCTGCCGATGGACGACAGCTCGTCGGTCACGTTGATAATGGGATTCTCGACCACGTAGGCGCCGACCGTGAGCGTGCCGTCAAGGCGCCCGATCATGCCGAGGCGGTCGCCCGTGAGCGTCGCCATGAGCACCCCGGGCCGGGGGGCGGATTGAAAGGTGGGATGGAGCCCGACGGTGTTCAGGCTCACGGCCGCATCGCTCCCCGAGTCGACCAGGGCGATCAGCGACTCGGCGCCGAGCTGGATGGGAATCAGCGGCGTGTTCTGCTCGTTGTTGAATGGAATGGTGACGCCGGGCAGCGCAACAGGAACGCCGTGGGGCGTGATGATGATCTGCGACTGGAGGTAGTCGAGCGTCAGCAGGGTGTCGCGGAACAGGGGAAAGCCGAGCACGCCGTCGATCTTCACTCCGAGGTGATTCGACAGGTCCTCCAGGTCGTGGGTGAGCGCCCGGACGCCTTCAAATCGCGCCGAACCGAGCTGCAGGTGTTTCAGCACCACCGGGTCGAGCAGCTTGACCTGGCCGTTGGCGCCGAGCACCCGCATCGGCGCCGAGTTGGCCGGCGTCTTCCCGCCGAAGCGTCTCGCGAGGTCCGGCGTGACGAGGGTGACCGACGAACCGGTGTCAACGATGAAATGGTCGGTGATGTGCTTGTCGACCGGCACCTCGATGACGAGGAAGTTCGAGACGATGGTGGCGGGAAGGATGGTGCGCGCCGTCTCCAGGCTGGTGTGGCGTGGGGGCTTGCGGAAGGTGGAGCAGCCGCTGAGCAGCAGCCACGCGCAGGCGAACAGGGCCAGCGCCGGAAAACGGACCGCGACGGCGCGAGCAGCCGGGCGGGTTTGGGCGGATGGTACCGGTGGGCAGAAGTGAAACTGCGGGCTCATTTCTCCGGCTGGGGAAGACGCAGGCCGGCAACAACCGGCACCACGAGCAGGGCGGCGCTGATCAGATAGGTGAAGAGCGAGCCATACCACCAGAAGATAACGCCAGCGATCAACGGGCCGATGGCCCGGGCGAGCGAGCCGAGCGAGCGGAAGACACCGAGCACCTTGCCCTGTTCGTGCGCCCCGCTGTAGAGCGACAGGAGCGATGAGAAGGAAGCGTTGTAGAAACCCGAAACCGATCGAGACGAGCCCGATTGCCAGATAGAGCAGCCCTGCCGTCTGAGCGAAGCCCAACAGGCAAAAACCGGCCGCGGTCAACGTCACGCCACCAAGTGCCCCGAGCTTTTCGCCAAACCGCGGCACCAGGCGCCGCACCAGCAATCCCTGGGTGAGAATCGAGATGACACCTCCGAACACCAGGGCATAGGCGATCTGGTGGATGGTGTAGTGCAGACGCTCGGTGACGAGAAAGGTGAATGTGATCTCGTAGCCGCTGAAGACGAGCGCGACCATGAAAAAGACGAGGTTTGCGCGGCGGATGGCGGCGTCGTGCATGGCGAACAGGGCGCGCACCGGATGCAGGGTGCGTTCCACCTCCGGCTCGCTGCGGCTGCCCGGAGCCAGGGTTTCGCGAAAACGCAGTCCGATCCAGAGGAGATTGAGCAGCGAACAGCCCGCGGCCACGAACGCCACGAGGGAAAACGGGTTGATCCCCCACTGCGCCCAGCGCGCACTGGGCTCCACCGCGCCGATGATTCCGCCGATCGCCGGTCCGGTGATGAAACCGAGACCGAAAGCCACGCCAATAAGTCCCATCCCCTTGGCTCGATTTTCCCGGGTGGTCACGTCGGCCACGGCCGCGGTCGCGACCGACAGGTTGCCACTCATCGCGCCGCCGAAGAGACGGGAAACAATGAACAGCCAGAATGAGCCGCTGAAGGCCCAAAGCAGGTAACTGAGGGCATTGCCGGCGACGGTCAGCAAAAGCACCGGACGGCGGCCGACCCGGTCGGAACGGGCGCCCCAAAACGGAGCGAACAGAAATTGCAGCAACGAATAGGCCGCGCTGAGCACGCCGCCCAGCAGCGCGGCGACAAACAGCGGATTCTGGCCCGACGGAGGCGCCAGCGCCTCCACCTGCCGCAGCAGCCACCCGAGCAATCCGGCGTGCCCCTCGCGATCGAGATAGTACGTCAGCAGGCGCGGGATCAGCGGGAAGGAGATCGAGAATCCGATCAGGTCGATGTACAGGGTGAGGAAAATCACCCCGAGCGAGAGCGGCTTGGAGTCGCGTTGATCGGTGGACGTCACGGTTTGAGCAGCTTCATAAGAACTGTGGCCGCGAGCGTGAGCCCCGGGGTCATGCTGGGAGGGGAACATCCGGTCATGCCTGGTACGGCAGCGGGAACCGAGCCATGAACTTGATCACCCGCTCCTTCGTGGCGGCGATCGTTGCGTCCTGCCGCTCGGTGCCGATGGCGCGCAGCACATCGTCGATGCAGCCGGCAATCTCATCCATGTCGGCCTCCATCAGCCCGCGGGTGGTCACGGCCGGCGTGCCCAGGCGGATGCCGGAGGCCTGGAACGGCGAGCGCGTCTCAAACGGCACGGTGTTCTTGTTGCAGGTGATGTTGGCCAGATCCAGGGTTTCCTGGGCCTTCTTGGCGGTGAGGTCCGGCAGGGTGGTGCGGAGGTCGACGAGGAAGAGATGGTTGTCGGTCCCGCCGGAGACGATCTTGTAGCCGCGGGAGGCCATGGCGGCGGCGAAGGCCTGGGAGTTCCTGATGATCTGGGCCGAGTACGTCTTGAACTCGGGCTTGAGGCATTCGCCAAAGCACACCGCCTTGGCGGCGATGACGTGCATGAGCGGTCCGCCCTGGCCGCCGGGAAAGACGGCGGAATCGATCGCCTTGGCGTGCACGGCCTTGCAGAGCACGAGGCCGCCCCGCGGACCGCGCAGCGTCTTGTGCGTGGTGGTGGTGACGAAATCGGCGTGCGGCACCGGTGAAGGGTGGAGACCGGCGGCGACCAGCCCGGCGATGTGCGCGATGTCGGCAAACAGAAAGGCCCCGGCGCCGTGCGCGATCTCGCCCATGCGCGCGAAGTCGATCGTGCGCGAGTAGGCGCTGGCGCCCACGGTGATCATCCTGGGCTTCTCCCGCTGCGCCGTCTCCGCGAGCTGGTCGTAGTCGATGAGACCGTTGTCCTCGCGGACTCCGTACTGGCAGAATTGGTAGAGCTTCCCCGAAAAATTGGCGGGATTGCCGTGGGTGAGATGGCCGCCGTGACTGAGGTTCATTCCCAGCACCTTGTCGCCCGGTTGCAGCACCGAGGTATAGACGGCAAAGTTGGCCTGGGAGCCGGAGTGGGGCTGCACGTTGGCGTGCTCGGCGCCGAAGAGCCGCTTGGCCCGTTCGATGGCCAGCACCTCAACCTTGTCGACCTGTTCGCACCCTCCGTACCAGCGCCTGGCCGGATAGCCCTCGGCATACTTGTTGGTCAGGACGCTGCCCTGGGCTTCAAGGACCGCGGGGTAGGTGAAGTTCTCGGAGGCAATCAACTCGATGTGGTTCTGCTCGCGGGCGAGTTCCGCCGCGATGACGGCATAAACTTCGGGATCGAGCTGGCGGAGCGGAGTGGCGTTGAGCGACATGTGGGAAAGGATCAGGAAGCAATGGTTCGAAGAAAGCTGACGATGCTGGGCACGGCCTCGACGAGATTGTCGCGGCACGATTCATAGATGCTCAGCGGTCCGCCGTAGGGGTCGTCTACTTCTGGATCGACCGGCTGCGGCATGAACTGGCGGAACAGATAGAGATGTTCCGGCACCGGGTCGAACTGGAGTTCGATCATCGCGCGGTGGGACTCGGTCATGCAGAGGACGATCAGAGCGTCATCCAACAGGCGCTGCGTCAGCGGCTGGCTGGAGTGACTCCTGAGGTCGATGCCGACCTTTTTCATGGCAATCATGGCGTTGTCCGAGGCGGGATCGCCGCGGCGGGCGGCGATGCCGGCGGAGACGACGCGCAGCGATCTCAGCGGTTCGCTCTGACCGGCAAGGAAATGTTGCAGGAGTCCCGCGGCCATGGGGCTGCGGCAGATGTTTGCCGTGCAGATGACGAGAATTTGGCCCGGGCCGGACATGCGCGAAAACCGTGAATAAGCAGGCGCAGGGTGCGCTTGTCGAGGGCAGAAACGTTTTTGTGGGCGCGGGCGGGCAGGCCGGATTCAAACTCGGCCGTGCCGATGCGGTTCCTCCATCGTAGGAGCGCGATCTGGTCGCGCCCTCGGAAGTGGGCGCAGCAAGCTCCGACGCCACGGCGCGAGCCAGCCTGCAACCGATGCAGTCAGGGATGGCTGTGCTAAACTCGCGATGACAAGGCAGATCAGGATCCTGCCAACGCCGGCCCGGTCAGCCGGACGGCAGCTTTCCGAGCGCCAGCAGCGCGCGGTGCAGCTGGACGGCGCGCTGGAGCACGGAGTCCATGGGTTCCTTCGGCGCCGTAGCGGGCGCGACGTGGGTCTCCGACGCGGCGGCCGGGCGCGGGCCGGCGTGCGGGATGTCCCGCGATGGCTCGGGCGGGGCGTCGGTGTCTTCCCCGCCGTTGGAATCGCGATTCTTCTCCGAGACGAGGGCCGCCTCGTCGAACCGTTTTCCGGACGGGCTTTCGTTGATCAATCGGTTGACCGGCGTTCCGGAATCCAGCGCGTCAAACGCCCGGCGGTCGTCTTCCGGCTTGACCGCCAGCGCGATGTCCGGGGTCAGTCCCGGCGCGGCCAGGCCGAGCGTGATCAGGGCCGGCGCCCGGGCGCGCAGCAGCGCGAGCGCGCCCGCCGGGGTGGCGGGTCCGACCAGGACAAACAGCGGATTCCGCCCCGGGCGGACCGGAAGGGTCTCTGCCGGGCCGCTGGCGCCGTCGCCGGAGGAATAGCGGAGATCGACGATGAGCGCTGGCTGGCCCCAGACGGCGGCGAGGGCCGGCAGGTCGTCGGGCAGGCCGTGGAGGCGCAGGTAGGTCAGGTGCCGGCCCAGATCGAGCGGCGCCGGGGAGGCCGCGGGGCAGGGCGCGTGTAGGGAAAAACCCAATACGCAAAGGGCGAGAACGCGGGTGAACCGGCGCGATTTCATTCGCAGTGGGTTTGGAGGTGACACGGGATCGTCATTTCCGGTTCAACTGGCGCGCGCCGATGTCGTGGCGGAAGTACTTGGAGGCAAACTGCAGCTCCGCGCACACGGCGTACGCCTGGGCGGCGGCGGCCCGCAGTGAATCCGCTTGCGCGCAAACCCCGAGCACCCGGCCGCCGGAGGAGATGAGCCCGCGCCGTTCGTCGAGCGCGGTGCCGGCGTGGATGATCCACGTGGCGGGCGGCAGGGCCGACGGCAGGGTGATGGCCTCGCCCTTTGGGTAGTGGCCGGGATAGCCCCGGGCGGCGACCACGACGCAGACGGTGTAGTCCGCTTTGACCTGGAGATTGATTTCGTTGAGACGTCCTTGGGTTGCGGCCCACAGGAGCGCCAGCGGATCCGTGGCCAGGCGGGGCAGGATGACCTGCGTCTCCGGGTCGCCGAACCGGGTGTTGTATTCGAGCACCTGGGGGCCGCCGGGCGTCAGCATGAGGCCGATGAAAAGGGTTCCGCGGAAATCGATGCCCTCGGCGGCGATGGCATCAACGGAGGGCCGGCAGATCTCGCGATCGATGCGCGCGAGCAGTTCCGGGGTGACGACGTCAGCGGGGGAGTAGGCTCCCATGCCGCCGGTGTTCGGCCCGGTGTCGTTGTCCCCAGCGCGCTTGTGGTCCTGCGCGATGGGCAGGAGAACGTAGTCGCGGCCCGAGACGACGAGATGCACCGAGGTCTCCTCCCCAAACAGGCAGTCCTCGATCAGCACGCGGCGGCCGCTCTCGCCGAACTGCCCTTCCTCGATCATGCTGCGGACAGCCGATTCCGCCTCGGCTGCAGTCTGGGCGACGATCACTCCCTTGCCCGCGGCGAGGCCGTCGGCCTTGACGACGACCGGCACCGGACGCGTGCGGAGATAATCCAGGGCGGGGCCGACCTCGGAAAACGCGGCGGCGGGCGCGGTGGGGATGCCGTATTTCAGCAGCAGTTCCTTGGTGTAGACCTTCGAGGCCTCGAGGCGCGCGCCCGCGCGTCCGGGGCCGTAGGCCGGAATGCCCGCGGCCGCGAGGGCGTCGACGAGGCCGAGCGAGAGCGGCACCTCGGGGCCGACGATCGCAAAGTCAATGTGCTCGCGCTGCGCCAGGGCGACGATCCCGATGACATTCTCGGCCGAAACCGGGAAGCAGGGCGCCTCCCCGGCGATACCGCCGTTGCCCGGCGCGGCGATGACCCGGGGCCGGGACGGCGATCCGAGGCAGGCTTTGACGAGGGCGTGTTCGCGTCCACCGGAACCGACGACGAGGATGTTGGCAGGAAGTGGCATGGCTGAAACAGGGCGGGGTGGTCAGGATGAGCGGCAGTCCCGCCCGGGCGCAAGTCTGGGGACGGCAGGGTCCATAAAGGAAGAGTGTCGAGGAGCCCGTCCAGCACATCTCAGACCAGGCCTGCTTTTCGCCGAAACAGAAGCGCGGAGTTTTCAGACCAGGCGCTCGCACCAATAACCCGGCTCCCTCTTGAAGGGTGACACCGCGATGACCCACACGTAATCCGGCCGGTCGAGATAGATCACCGCGTAGGGAAACGGCAGGCGGAAGTGCCGCCGCGCCGGAGGCAGGATCATCCGGTAACGCGTGGGAGCGGTGCAGATCTCGTTCAGCAGTTCGTTGATCGTGACGTAAAATCGCTGGCCCAGATCCGCGCTGATCGCCGCATAGTGTGCGGCGGCTTCGGTAAATTCAGCGTCGGCTTGCCGGTGGAAGCGATAGGGCTTCACAGGCCGACAATCTTCCGGATTTTGGCGGTCGTGACGTCGCCGGGGATGCCGACTTCGCGACCGCTATCGATGTCGTCGATCCGGCGTTTGATCTCGGCAGCCCAAGCCGCGTCCACTTTCGGATCGGGCAGGCGGTAATTGGATGCCAGCAAACGATCGAACAGCTGCTCAATTTGCTCGGAGGGCCAGCAGCTTGTTTCCGCGAGGACTTGATCAACGGTCATTGGCATGGCTCCGACTCTGTACTTTTCTCCGGCGTTGGCAACTGTGCGCCGGGAGAATTCGATCGCGTCGGCGAGTGCAGAATGCAAAGGCTGACGCTTTCGGAGCAGCTCCGCAGCGAAAACATCGCGGCGGTCGTTGGTGGGATTCACCGGGTCGTGAACCGGCGACCCGAATGATTCTTCCTTCTTGGCGGCTTTGCGCCTCTGCGTGAAACCACCCCGGGGATTCCGATCTCCGGCCTTCCAATCCTCTCTGACGCAAAGGCGCCCTCAGCTCAGCGCGCTGGAAGCCGGCGCCGCAATCGGTCAAAAGCCCTTGGCGGCATGGTCACCATTGCGATGTCGCAGGAGTCATCATTTCGACGCCGCGCTACTCACAATCAAGTCTGATTGGAGGCACCCGGCCGAAAAGCGACGGGTTCTCGACCGGTACTTCTGTCAAGAGTCAATTCGTGACCCTTTTAGCGTTTCCCATTGCGATGTCGCAGGAGTCATCATTTCGACGCCGTGGTTAAAATGTCTGGGGTCGGGTCTGACCTCCGTGTCTTGTGCCTTCGTCGTGAACCTCGAAGCCGGCGTTGACCACGGCATAGACCTCGTCAGCCGCGCTTCGCGCCCGTCTCGGCCAGTTCTGTCGTGATGCTCGCCATGCCGACAGATTACGCTGTCGCATGGCTCATGAAAAGGGGTTCGCCGGCCGGATACGGATGCCCATCTCGGAATGGTCATCCTTGCGCTGTCGCAGGAGTCATCATGCCGACGGAGCGTCGCTCACCATCAAGTCCGACCGGAGGCCGCCCGGCCAGACAATCGACCGGTTCTCGAACGGTACTCCTGTCAATAGTCAACTCGTGACCCCTTTCAGCGTTTCCTGTGTCTTGTGCCTTCGTCGTGAACCTCGAAGCCGGCGTTGACCACGGCATAGACCTCGTCAGCCGCGCTTCGCGCCCGTCTCGGCCAGTTCTGTCGTGATGCTCGCCATGCCGACAGATTACGCTGTCGCATGGCTCATGAAAAGGGGTTCGCCGGCCGGATACGGATGCCCATCTCGGAATGGTCATCCTTGCGCTGTCGCAGGAGTCATCATGCCGACGGAGCGTCGCTCACCATCAAGTCCGACCGGAGGCCGCCCGGCCAGACAATCGACCGGTTCTCGAACGGTACTCCTGTCAATAGTCAACTCGTGACCCCTTTCAGCGTTTCCTCGTGACCCTTTCAGCGTTTCCTGACGGAGCGTCGCTCACCATCAAGTCCGACCGGAGGCCGCCCGGCCAGACAATCGACCGGTTCTCGAACGGTACTCCTGTCAATAGTCAACTCGTGACCCCTTTCAGCGTTTCCTTTGGCGAGATGATCACCATCGCGATGTCGCTGGAGTCATCATTCCGGCGCTGCGTTGCTCACGATCAGGTCCGAACGGAGGGCACCCAGCCGAAAAGCGACCGGTTCTCGAACGGTACTTCTGTCAAGAGTCAACTCGTGACCCTTTCAGCGTTTCCGAAAAGCGACGGGTTCTCGACCGGTACTTCTGTCAAGAGTCAATTCGTGACCCTTTTAGCGTTTCCCATTGCGATGTCGCAGGAGTCATCATTTCGACGCCGCGCTACTCACAATCAAGTCTGATTGGAGGCACCCGGCCGAAAAGCGACGGGTTCTCGACCGGTACTTCTGTCAAGAGTCAATTCGTGACCCTTTTAGCGTTTCCCATATCGGAATGGTCACCATTGCGATATCGCAGGAGTCATCATTCCGACGGAGCGTTGCTCACGATCAAGTCCGACTGGATGGCACCCGGCCAGACAATCGACCGGTTCTCGAACGGAGCTTTTGTCAAGAGTCAACTCGTGACCCTTTCAGCGTTTCGCCTTCAGCGTTTCGCCTTCAGCGTTTCGGCCCAGGTCGGCCCTAGTGATACCCTGGAGCCGCCCATCGAGGAACACCTGCACGCCGGGTTCGCAAGTGACCTGGATGAAGCCGGTTCCCTGGGCCTGGAGGGAGGTGGCATACAGACACGTGCAGGCCGCGAGGAGGAAGAGGTGCGCAACGCGAGCGAGGAGCCGGGAATTCATGGCGGTGCGGGAGCGCGGGAGGGGGGTGGGTGATCGAGACGATCCGAAAAGGGTCGGGCTTTGGGGTTTGGGGTTGGCCGGAGCTTCTCATGCCAGTGCGCGCGAGGGTCGTGAGATCACGGAAACATCGTTCGATCCCGTTGTCATCTGGCGGGAAGGGTGGCGCGGCCGGCCGGCGCGATCAACGCGAAACCGGGGGCCGGCCGGGCAGGCGCGGCGGAGCGTCCGGAAAGGGTGCTCGGCCCTGGACGGCTTGGAGGCTGCCGGAAACGGGCAGGGCGGTTGCCGCCAGCGGGGGATAATGCGCCGGGTCCCTGAGCAGCACCGACGCGAGGGGATCGCGATACACGAGTGTCCAGCCGGCATTGCGCAGCCAGGACACTCCGGCGGATCCGGTCGGCAGCAGGGCGAGCTCGGCGCGGGTTAGATCGAGCGATGGGCCGGGTGCCTGGCCGGCATAAAGGCGCCAGTGAGCGTCCATGATTTCCTTAGAGTAGACGGTGTCCAGCCGGCCGTCGAACGAGACGGGATTTGCCGGCAGCTCCCAGAGCACCTGTTCGCCCCAGTCGAAGAACGTGATGGTATTGCCGGCCAGTTGGTGCGCGCGGATGAAGCTGATCGCCGCGACCGGATAGGTGTCGCGTGGCACTTCAATCGTGAATGGATGCTCGCGGGGCGGGGAGATGCTGGCGATCAGGCAGACCACCCCGGAAGCGCCGAGCGCTCCGCCGACGGCAATTTGCGCCAGCGGGCGGCGGACCGCAGCCAGGAGACCCGAGCACCGCGGCTCGAACCGGCGGGCGGCGTCGGCGAGGTGCGGGGGAGTGAGCATCAAATTGGCGAGGCCGAAGAGCGGGGCGTGGCGCTGGTGCAGGATTGACATCAGGCCCAGCAGCGCGAGGGCCGCGGCTTCCCACGCCCTTCGGGGTTCCCGACTGACGAGCCAGGCTGCGGTTGAAACGGCCAGGATAACGTAGAACGGCGCGCCAGCGGCGGAGAGCGGCATCATTTGCCACTCGGTGATCTGCGGCCGGGGCAGCCGCAGAGTCTCAATCGTCCATCCGATCAAATGAAAGCCCCACGGATTCAACGCCAGAGCCAGGGTCGAGCCGACGGCGACCAGCGCGATGGCCGGGACTCGGGCCGCTTGCCCGCTGCGTGGGCCGGAAATTGGGAGCAACCCGAGCCGGGCGGTGATTTCCAGCGCGCAAGCGGTGAGCAACAGCAGCCAGCCGGCGAGGAAACCGCCGTGCAGGTTGACCCAGCAGGCGAACAGCGGGGGCACGAGGAATCCCCAGCGGACCTGGCCGTCGAGAAAGCGGCGGAGCGCCGCAAGCAACGCCACCAGGGCCAGCATTGTGAACAGTTGCGGGCGGACCGCGTAGCCGAGCGCGACAAAGTTGACCGACGCGGCGAAGAGCGCGAGGGCGGTCCAGCGCTGGAGCGGATTTCTTCCGCCGCCCGCCAGCAACGCCCAGCCGGTCGTCACCGCGGCCATCGCGACCATGAAGAGCCACAGTCCGCTGCCGCCTGCCTGCCGGTGCACGAGGCCGAGCACAACTTCAGCGGCGACCTCGTGGTTGATCCAGGGTGCGCCGGCGGCGGTCCACGAAAGTGTTTCAGTCCGCTCGATGCGGCCTGCGCTCCAGTTGCGCTGGCCGTAAAGAACGTGGCCCCAGAGATCGTTGTCCGCCGTGTTGTCCGAGAATCGCAACCAGGCGAAAGCCAGCACGGCGAAGAGGAAGGCCCAGCCGAGCGCCCGGAAGGGACGGGCGAATCTTGGCTGACCGGAGGGCGATGTCGTTTCCTGCATCATGGCGCGGCGGACAGCCCGGCTGCTTCCGATTCAGCTGAACCCTGGAATTGCCTGCCCGGACGGTTGCATCTCACGAAGCAGGCATGCATCACGCACTCCGCCGATTCGCAAGCACCGAATGGGCACTTAGTCGTATCTATGCAAATAGTAGGAGCCAGCTTCCGCCTTCGCTGAAGCTACGGCGGACAGGTACTCGCGACCTGTCCTCCGTAGGCCCGGCGAAGGAGGATTACAGAGGACGAAATCGCCTGCAAGCAGGCTCCTACATCGATCACCCGAACGGCGTTGTTGTTCACGAGCGAGAACGGGGCATATTGAATAGACACGGCTCAGTGGATTCCGCATCCGAGGTCGTCCGTGAGCGGCGCATCACCAGCGCACCAATGATGTGTTTCCGCGGCTTGCGAAAAAGGCCGGATTCATTACACACGTGGCGCATGCCCATTTACGAGTACTACTGCCCGGACAATCACCGGATCTACACCTTTTTCGCGAAGACGCTCGCGCAGGGGCAGGTGGTTCCGAAATGCCCGGACAATCCGGCGTTCTCCATGCGAAAGATCCTATCGCCTTTTGCGGTGACGGGACGGAACCGAAAGTCGGCGGAGAAGGAGCCTGCCGGCAAGGATGCGGCGGCGGGTGGCGCCGCCGGAGGAGACCCGGCGGAGGACGCCCGAATGGAGGCGGCCATGTCCGCCATGGAAGGGGAGTTTGCCAACGTTGATGAGAACGATCCGCGCGCCATGGGCCGAATGATGCGGCGCATGTCCGAACTCACCGGGGAAAAGCTCGACGGAGAAATGGAGGAGGTGGTGCGCAAGCTCGAGGAAGGCGCGGATCCCGATGCGCTGGAGTCCCAGATGGGCGATGCCTTTGGCGAGGGCGATGGGGGCGATCCCGACGATCCGTACGGGGAGATGGGTCCGGGCGGCGATGCGAAACCGCCGGTTGATCCGAAGGAGCCCCGGCACCGCTTCCGTCTTCGCCGCGGCGCGCCCACGCGCGATCCGAAGCTGTACGACTACGAATAGGCAACATCCAGCGGGCGCTGGATTGTGAAGGTTCGCCTGCGGCGAACGCTGCCGCCAAATGCCGGAACGGCGTTTCCGCCTTGTAGCCAAGGGCGCCTGCCCCCCGGCAGGTTCGTTCGAAATCCCGGCAGGCCGGCCTCAGCGCGGCCGGCTACAGTTGAATGGCGCCGCGCCCAACAGTCTCTTCGGTCCGGCCTATGGAACGATACGGATCGTCGCGGTCTGGCGGATGTCGGCGGACGAGGCGCCGATCAGAAGCTCGTAGTCGCCGGGGTCAACGATGTAGGTCTTGGTGTGCGTGTCCCACCGCCGGAGATTGGTGGCGGGCACGGCCAGGGTCACTGTCAC
>CAWDQK010000054.1:0-26722 GCA_963804395.1 uncultured Verrucomicrobiae bacterium
GCTGCTCTCCGCCAACTCCATCCTCAAGGCCATCGACCGCAAGCGCTACGAGGTCGTCCCCATCGGCATCGACAAGCAGGGCCACTGGCTCAGCGCCCCGAAGCCCATCTGCCTGCTCGGCGGGCCCTGCGCCGCCGCTGCTCAGCGCCTCGTAAGCAAGACATGTCGCGGAGCCGACGCCGAGTTCGCCACTGCCGCCGCCGTCCTGCGCAGCGGCGAGCCGCTCCACATCCCGCAGTCGCCCGCCACACCCGACCCGCCGCGCCACGGACCGCTCGACCTCAGCGCCGGCGCCGAGCTCGCCAGCCTGTCAACCCGCTCGCCGCCGCGATCAACGTCATCTTCCCCGTCCTGCACGGCACCTTCGGCGAGGACGGAACGATCAGGGCCTCTTCGAACTGGCCGACATGGCCTACGTCGGCTCCGGAGTCCTCGGCTCCTCCGCCGCGATGGACAAGGACGCCATGAAGCGTCTCTTCGCCGCCGCCGGCCTGCCGCAGACGCCCTACCTCACCCTGCTGCGCAGCGAGTGGCGCGCCGACCCCAAACGCGGCACCCGGCTCATCGAGAAGTCCCTGCCTATCCGCGTCTTCGTCAAGCCCGCGAACCTCGGCTGCTCGGTCGGCATCTCCAAGGTCCATGATCGAAGCGAGCTCGCCGCCGCCATGGACCTCGCCGCCAACTTCGACCGCAAGCTGGTCGTCGAGCAGGGCGTCGGCGGCCGGCGTGAAGCCGCGCGAGCTCGAGGTCGCCGTCCTCGGCAACGACACGCCCGAGGCCTCCGTCGTCGGCGAGATCGTCCCCAACAGGGAGTTCTACGACTACGAATCGAAGTACGCCGACGCGCCCGAAAACCCTCCGTCCCCATCATCCCGGCCAAGCTGACGAAGCCGAAGCGAAGCAGGTCCGCGAGATGGCGATCGCCGCCTTCCGCGCCTGCGACTGCGCCGGCCTGGCCCGCGTCGATTTCCTGATGGAGCCGGCAGGCGAAGCGAAAGGAAGGAAAAATCGGAAGCCCCGCATCTTCATCAACGAGATCAACACCATGCCCGGCTTCACCAGCATCTCCATGTACCCCAAGCTCTGGCAGGCCAGCGGCCTCTCCTATAAGAAGCTCATCGACCGCCTCATCGAACTCGCCCTCGAACGCCATCGCGAGAAGCAGCAGACGCAGTTCACCAAGCCCCTCGTCCCACCCCCCTCGCAACCTCAGTCCGCACGTTCTAAGATCGAAGTGCGACAACTGAGTCCATCGAAACCGATCAGGAGGAGCCCCTTGATCAAGAAAGTGATCTTCACGCTGTTGCAGTTTGTGCTGTTCCTGATTTTGTTTGCCGCCGGCGGCGTCCTGCCCATCTTTGGCTTTCCTTCGTTCATCTCGAGGTGGGCGGATGGCACGCGCGGCTTCCAGTGGGACGGCGTCTTCCTGATGCTCGCGCTCCTCGTCCTGATTCTCCTCATCGAGGCCCTGCGCAAGCGCATTCGCTCCGCCGCCCCGTGGACAGCGCTGGCCCTGGCGCTGGCCGCAGTCGCCGGGCTTGTCATGAAGTTCGGCTTCATGTCCTTCGACAGGTAGGCCACAACAGGGAATTTGTTGGTCTCTCTCAGCCCCATGACCGGCGGACGTTTGCCGCTATGCACGATCCGCCCCGCTTGCGTTTGCTAAACTGGAGCTTGTGATCCCAGCCAACGGCCCTCACAATGCTACCGCCGGCGGCAACTCCGCCGATAGACAGGTTGTACCCGGCACAGACAAAAGCACTTTCATTGCGCCCCGGTCTCGAATCCGGACATCCAATCCGGATATTGCAGCACTTGCAGTATTTAAATCAAAAGGACGAATCTCTTCATGAGTCTGCCGCCTGCCCTTCCCGCGCACTCGATCTTGACAGCCCCGACCTCTCCTCGCGCCGGATCGCCTATTTTTCCATGGAGATCGCTCTCTCTACGGCGTTGCCAACCTACTCCGGCGGTCTTGGAATGCTGGCTGGCGACACCCTGCGCTCCGCTGCCGACAGTGGCCGCGCCCATGGTCGCCGTCTCGCTGGTGCATCGCCGCGGATACTTCCGCCAGCACCTCGACGCGGTCGGACAGCAGCAGAGTAGACGTGCCCTGGTCACCCAAACCACCCTCCCCAGCACGGGCAGGTGGTCACCCTCTCCATGCAGGGGCGCGAAATCAGAATCTGCGCTTGGCGCTTCGATGTACTGGGGGCCGCCGGTCACATCATCCCGGTCTTCCTGCTGGACACAGACCTCGAGGGCAACGACCCCTACGACCGCCACCTCACAGACCACCTTTACGGCGGTGACACATACTACCGCCTCTGTCAGGATCCGTGATCGCGTCCGGGCTCCGCGATGACCGGCCGGGATTTTCAGCCGGTCGAAATCGTCGGCGGCGGCCTGGCCGGCCTCGCGTTGGGCCTGGCGTTGCGGCGCCGCAATGTGCCGGCCACGGTCTTTGAGGCCCACGACTATCCGCGCCATCGCGTCTGCGGAGAATTCATCGCCGCTCTGGATGCGCCCACCGTGGCGCGGCTCGGCCTGGCTCCACTGCTCGCGGACGCCCGGCGACTGCGCGAGGTCGTCTGGTACCGGCGCGACCGCTCGATGCAAACCCAGGCGCTGCCCGATCCGGCGCTCGGGATCAGCCGCCATCGCCTCGATGCGCGCATCGCCGGAGCTTTCGTGGCGGCGGGCGGCCAGCTGCGCGTGCATGCGCGCATCGCCCTCGACGCCGGGCCGGCGGGACGCGTCTTTGCCGCGGGCCGCCGAGTCCAATCCTCCCGCTGGTTCGGCCTGAAACTGCACGCCCGCCGCCTGCCCCTCAGCGGCGACCTGGAGGTTCACCTCGCCGACCAGGCCTACGTCGGGCTCTCGGCCATCGAAGACGCCACCGTCAATGTCTGCGGCCTGTTCGCCCGCCGTTCAATCTTCCCGGACGGCCCGGGTTCCCCCGGATCCGACCTGCTCTTGCGCTACTTGGAGGCGGTCGGCTTGACCGACGTCGTCCGGCGCCTGCGGGCCGCGGACGTGGACGACGCTTCATGCTGCGCGGTTGCCGGGGTGAGCTTTGATGGCGAGCCGCCCCGACCCGACCGAATCAGCCTGGGCGATCATTTTGCGCAGCCGCCGCCATATACCGGCAACGGCATGGCCATGGCTCTGCAGAGCGCGGCGCTCGCCCTGGACCCGCTCACCGACTGGTCGCAGGGAAGGTCGCCCTGGGCCGCCACCGTCGCGACCGTCAATCGAACGATCCGCCATCGCTTTCGCCGGCGGCTGGCGGCGGCCGGTCTCTTGCATCCGTTTCTGCTCGATCCGCGCCTGCAGCGCTGGCTGATTCTCGCCAGTCGCGCCCGGCTGCTTCCCTTCCGCCCGCTTTACCACCTGACGCACTAACCCGCCCAACATGTTCCTTCAATCCCTCGCGACCGCGGTCCCGCCCACCGTCTTCACGCAGCAGCAGTGCTGGGAAATCAGCCGCAACTCGCCGGCGCTGCACCGCCTGAACCGGCGTTCGCAACTCATCCTCCGCGCGGTCCTGACGGGAGACTGCGGCATCGCGACGCGCCACTTCGCCCAAGACGACATTACCAAGACGTTCGATCTTTCCCCGGATGAGCTGAACGCGGCCTTTCGTCGCGAGGCGCCGCGCCTCGCGGGCGCGGCCTTGAGCCGGGCGCTGGCCCAGGCGGAACTTCGACCCGACCAGCTGGACGCGCTTTTCCTGTGCACCTGCACCGGTTATCTGTGTCCCGGCGTCACCAGCTATGTGGCGGAACAGCTCGGCCTGCGCCGCGACGCGATTCTGCACGACCTGGTCGGCCTGGGTTGCGGAGCGGCCATCCCCACCCTGCGCGCCGCCAGTCACCTGGTGGCTGCGCAGCCCGAGGCGGTCGTGGCGTGCGTGGCGGTGGAGATCTGCTCCGCGGCATTCTATCTCGACGATGACGAGGGCGTGCTGTTGAGCGCCTGCCTGTTCAGTGACGGCGCCGCCGCCACGATTTGGCGCGGCCGGCCGGGCGCGCCCGGCCTGAGATGCCACGGATTCCATTCGCTCCATTTGCCGGAGAAACGCGACCTGCTCCGGTTCGAGACCCGCAACGGCAAGCTGCGCAATCTCCTCGACCGTTCGGTGCCGGGCGCGGCTGCAGCCGCGGTCGCCACCCTCTTTGCGGAAGAGCGCGGTGCGCGCCCCGGAGCCGTGCTCGTGCATCCCGGCGGGCGCGATGTGCTCGACGCGATCGGGCCGGCCCTTCCGGGGTATTCCCTGGCGGGGAGCCGCTCCGTGCTCCAAGCCCACGGCAACATGAGCAGCCCCTCGATCCTTTTTGTGCTTGAGGAATACTTTCGCCACCACCCGGGTGGCAACGGTGACCTCTGGCTCGCCAGCTTCGGGGCGGGCTTCAGCGCCCACTCCTGCCGGTTATCGGCGGTTTAGGGCGGCTTGATTTGAATGATCGCCCAAAACGCACCCGTAGCTGCGAGCGTGAGCGAGCGGAAGGGCGTCCACTCGCTCACGCTCGCGGCCACACTCCTTCTGAAACCGCTCTAGAGTCCTTGAATTCCGAAACATGTTGCGATCAGGTCAGGTATTCGAGCAACGGTCTCTTCCATGCAGCGAGGTGCTCGTCCTCTCGGTCGCCTTGTCCGCGCAGCGGACATTCAGCGAGGCGCTGGTTCCGGCTTCGATGAGCCTTCAACCCCATGATCACATCAAGCCCCAAGCTTGGTCTGAGGCGGCGCCTCGCTGGCTTCTCTTCCGGCCTGATCCGCTCTTCTTGCCGCCACCGGACAGCTTGTTGACGGTGGCCCAAGCCCGGGCTTCGGCGGTCTTTGTGCTGAGACCTTTCTTCTCGTAGCCTGCCTCGATGTGGTCCGCCTGCCGCTTCTGTTTGTCAGTGTACTTGGATTTGTCGCCTAGTGGCATTGGTGGATCTTCCTTTCAGGCGGGACGCCGCGGGTTCAATCCGCCGCGCCGCTTCGCCCTGCTTTCCAAAATCATCGAAGGCTTCCCGCCCCCGTCCTAGTGCTCAGCCTTCGACGGTGAAACCGACTTTGATGGTCACCTGCCAGTGATCCACCTTTCCCTTGGTGATCATGCCCCGCGTTTCAACGACCTGGAACCAGCACAGGTTCTTGATGGTTTTGTGGGCGCGTTGAATGGCCTTCTCAATCGCGTCCTCGATCGTCGTAGTCGAGGTGCCGGTGAGCTCAATGAGTTTATAGACGTGGTTTTTCATGTTCAAAGTTTCGAGCATTCGCTCATCTGCCTCTCCGGATTATCCGGTGGATTCGTCACCAGTCTGCCCGAAGCGCCGCGGTTTTCCCATGGGGTGTAGGCCTACCGCGGTCGCTCCGCGAACGGCGCCGCCCGGCCACATTGGCCGGTGAACACAAACTCACTCAGGTGTTTTCGTCCCCGGGGCGCAAGGTCCCGCTGCTTGATGGCGTCCGGCAGGCTGGCTGGGTCGGCGGCGTGGCCGATGGCAATGGCGGTCCAGGCTTCGGAATGGTCCGGAATCCGATAGAGCTCACGGGCCTTCTCCGGGAGAATGCCGATCATCTGGTGCGCCGAGAGATGGCGGGAGGTCGCTTCAATCACCAGATTGGCTGAAGCCAGACCAAGGTCGTGGACCGCGGCCCGGTTGTCCTTGCTGTTCAGGACAAATCGCAAATTCACAACTCCCAGCACCAACACCGGGGCGGCCTTCGCCCAAGCCTGATTGGCCTCCACGAGGCAGGAGAGAAGCCGGGCGAACTCCGGCGGGTCTTCCCGGGTGGCGAGCAGATAGCTCCAGGGCTGTTCGTTATAGGAAGACGCGGCCCAGCGCGCCGCCTCGAACAACGATTGGAGATCGGCCGCGGCCACCGGTCGGTCGGCAAAGCCATAGGGGCTCCACCGTTCCGCGAGTACTTGCAGGATTGGATGATCAGTTGATGCGGTTTTGTTCGACATGAATTCTTTCCGGCGGATCACTTCGCCCTGGCGACTCCGATCACGCCCTGGCCGACCCGGCCGCCCGCATTTCCGACCGGCTGGCCTCCGTCATCGGAATTTGCGTGAATGATCACTGCCCGGCCGACGATGGGATTTGCCGGCCCCATCAGGCTCACTCCCTGCAGCACGACTTCGAGATGGGCCTTGCCGGCGCCGTCCGCCACCAGATTGCCCATGTCTCCCGCGTGATGAGGCATGGCGTCGGGCCGGTCCGCACCGACCAGCGCATGGTGATGCGTGCCGTCGGGATCGTAATGGCCTCCCGTGCTCAATGCCTTGGCCGAGTCGCTGATGTCTCCAAACTCGTGGATATGGAAGCCATGTTTGCCGGGGGTCAGTCCGGTGACATCCGCGATGACCTTCACCCCGCCATCGACTACGGTAAACGTGACGATCCCTGCAGTTTCATTTCCAGTCGTCGGATGGATGACGGCAATGGCGGCGGTCACGGGTCCGGCTTCGGCTGCAGCCAGAACGCGGGCGGCGCCAAGGGAAAGCGTGCAAAACGCTACGGAGACGGAGAGAGCGGCAAGGATTTTCATGGTAACCAATATTGGCTTCGATTTGCACCGGCGCAAATGGATGCCATCGTGAACCGATGGGGTGTTCGCCTACCGGCCCCAAGGTTGTGGCGGGCCTGCATTCCTTCAGGCTAAAAGCCCATGGGGCCAACCAACGCAGCTTTTTGGATGTCAGTCGTCGGCACAGTGTGCTGGGGGATTTGCTTTTGGTGGATGGGCCGCATCTCAGCCAAGCAGAATCACCTGATGGACCAGCTGCGCGAACAAGGCCGCCGGATTGAGAAGCTCTCCAGGGTCGAACACGATCTCATCAAGGAGGTTCATCCCCAGGTCGGCGAAATCAAGGAGGGCATGAACGAGATGATCGCCGCGGTAAAGGAGAACACAGCCAACCAGGTTCTCGCCGCCAAAATCAACGAACGCTGACCTGCCATGAGAACCGAACATGACTCGATGGGCGAAATGCCGGTGCCCGATGGGGCGCTGTACGGCGCCTCCACCCAACGCGCCGTGCTCAACTTCCCGATCAGCGGGCACCCGATGCCCGACGCTTTCATTCGCGGGCTGGGACTCGTCAAGCTCGCCTGCGCGGCCGCCAATGCGGAACTTGGGCGGCTGGATCCTGAAAAAAGCCGCCTGATCCAGCGGGTCGCGCGGGAGATCATCGCCGGCGGCCTGCGCGATCAATTTCCGGTCGACGTCTTCCAGACCGGGTCAGGCACATCGACGAACACGAACATCAACGAGGTGATCGCCAACCGCGCCGGCCAGCTCGCCGGCCAGCCTGGCGGATCGAGAACGCGGGTGCACCCGAACGACGACGTCAACCTTGGCCAGTCGTCCAACGACATCATGCCGACGGCGCTGCACGTGAGTGTCGCACTGGCCCTCCGCGACAACCTCCGCCCCGCGCTCGATCATCTGCAGCGGGCGCTGGCGGACAGGTCCCGGGCCTTCGATACGATCGTGAAGATCGGTCGCACTCATCTGATGGACGCCACGCCGCTGACGCTCGGGCAGGAGTTTTCCGGCTACGCCAGGCAGGCGGCAAAAGCGGTGGAGCGCACCGACAGGGCGGTGGCCGCGCTGCAGGAACTCGCCATCGGCGGCACCGCGGTTGGCACCGGCATCAACGGTCACCCCGAATTCGCGGGTCGGGTCTGCCGGATTCTCCGCGAGCAGTGCGGGCTCCAGGTCGTCGAGGCGCGCAATCATTTCGAGGCCCAGGCCGGGCGCGATGACGCCGTCGAAGTGGCCGGCCATCTCGCCACCATCGCCGCCAGCCTGACGAAGATCGCGAGCGACATCCGCCTCCTTGGTTCCGGTCCGCGGTGCGGACTCAACGAGATCCACCTGCCAGCCACCCAGCCCGGCAGTTCGATCATGCCTGGGAAGGTGAATCCCGTGATGAGCGAAATGCTCGTGCAGGTGTGCGTCTACGCGCAAGGGCTCGCGCAGGTCGTGACGACGTGCGGCTGTGGCGGACAACTGGAACTCAATGCGACGATTCCGCTCATCGCCCACGCCCTGCACGAGGCGATTCATTGTCTCGCGAACGGAGCGCGGGTCTTCGCCGACGCCTGTGTTCAGGGCATCGAGGGCGACCGGGCGCGCTGCGCCGAACTGGCGGAACGCTCGCTCATGCTGGTCACGGCGCTCAATCCCCTCATTGGCTATGACCAGGCGGCAGCCGTCGCCAAGGACGCCCTGGCAACGGGCCGGACGTTGCGGGAGGTCGTGCTGGAGCGAAAGCTGCTAGACGCCGCCACCGTGGACCGCGCGCTTGATCCGCAACGCATGACGCAGCCCTGAGCGTCCGAGCGGATCAACCTGAATGGTGGCCGAGGGCGCGAGCGTCGATGAAACATGGGCGGCGGGCGCTGCCTCTCGTCATTCCATCGGGTGGGCGCATGAATTGCCGGATTGACGGTTAGTAATTTCCGGTTCACGCTTTTTTGTTATCTGGAATCTGAAGTCCTGTTTTCCATGAATACCATATGCCGCGTCGTTGCGTTGTCAGTATTGTGCCTGGCGGCGGTCGTCTCCGGATGTGTTTGCACCGGACAACCGAAGGTGCCTCCGGCAGCCCAGGCCGTGGCCATCGAAGATGTAATCAGCCAGGTCCAGGCAGCGCTGGCTGTCGTCCAAACGAACCTGGCCGCCAGGCAATTCCCGCCCATGAGACAGGTTAAGCTTTCGCTCCAGACCGTGGCCACCAAGAAGGACGGGCTGACCCTCAAATTATGGGTGATCGGCCTGGGGGACTCGGTTGAAACTGCGAGCACCCAGCAGATTGACCTTGTTTTGGTGCCACCTCAGCCCGGTCTCCCAAAGAAGACCGGTGTTCCCTCCCTCGCCGAGGACCTCGAGAATGCGATTCTCAGCGCGGCCGAAGGAGTGCAGAAAGCGCGAAGTGATCCTGTCCCTCTCGTGCTGGGCAGTCTGGATGTGCGGATTGGATTTACGGTCAAAGGAGACGTCAACGGAGGACCGAATGTAATCCTGACCCCAATCACCTTGGGCCTTTCAGGAGACGTCGCGAATTCGTCGATCCAAACGATCACGGTCAGCTTCGCCACCAAATAGACCGGCTTCGATCCCGGCGCTGAACGTATGCCGGCCTCAGCGCGGCCGGCTACAGGAAGACCTTCGCATCGGCGCTGGTAAAGCTGTAGCCGGGGGCGATGACCCCGGCCTTTTTGCCGGCCTCAGCGCGGCCGGCTACAGGAAGACCTTCGCATCGGCGCTGGTAAAG
This sequence comes from uncultured Verrucomicrobiae bacterium, assembly GCA_963804395.1. Classification (GTDB taxonomy): domain Bacteria; phylum Verrucomicrobiota; class Verrucomicrobiia; order Opitutales; family Opitutaceae; genus Fen-1467. The sequence continues at coordinate 9,284 of CAWDQK010000054.1, forward strand.
CTGTAGCCGGGGGCGATGACCCCGGCCTTTTTGCCGGCCTCAGCGCGGCCGGCTACAGGAAGACCTTCGCATCGGCGCTGGTAAAGCTGTAGCCGGGGGCGATGACCCCGGCCTTTTTGCCGGCCTCAGCGCGGCCGGCTACAGGAAGACCTTCGCATCGGCGCTGGTAAAGCTGTAGCCGGGGGCGATGACCCCGGCCTTTTTGCCGGCCTCAGCGCGGCCGGCTACAGGAAGACCTTCGCATCGGCGCTGGTAAAGCTGTAGCCGGGGGCGATGACCCCGGCCTTTTCGCCGGCGCTGAACGCGGCCGGCGACAACACGAGCCGGTGGTCTGTAGCCGGGGGAGCCCTGGCCTGAGCCTGTCGAACGGGCCGACCCCGGCATCGACAGAACCGATGGCCACGCCCTTGACCTTCGATAAAGCATTGCCGCGCCGGGCAAGTTCGTTGTGTTAGTCAGCCGTGGTTGTCGAAGTCACACGTGTTTTCTCTGATCTCCATTATGGCGATCCCGCGAGCCGGGTGCGCTCGCTCCCGGCGCTGTGCCCGCTGTTTGCCGGGGCCGACCGGATCATCTTCAATGGCGACAGCCTGGAGACGCGGCGCAGTCCGATTGCGAGCGAGTCCGAGGCCCGGCGCGGGGAGTTCCTCGGATTCACGCGCAACGAGGCACCCCGCTGCATTGTAGTAACCGGGAATCATGACCCGGACGTTTCCGCCATTCACCGTCTCGAACTCCTTGGGGGCCTCGTTTTCATCACTCACGGTGAGGTGCTGTTCGAGGATCTAGTTCCGTGGAGCCGGGAACTCCCGCAGATCCGGGAGTTCTACCGCCAGGAACTGGCCGCCCTGTCGCCGTCCGAGCGGGGTGCGCCGGATGAACGCCTCGCGGCGGCCAAGCGTGCCTGCGCCAGGATGGTCTTGATCGAAGATCCCCACCCCCGCCACCCGTGGGGCCGGCTGGTGCGGACGGCGCGCATCTTCTGGCCACCCCGCCGCTCATGGGCCATGCTCCGGGCCTGGCAGCAGTTGCCAGACCGGGCGGTGGCGTTCGCCGGGGAATACCGGCCAGGGATCCGTTTCGTAATCGTCGGCCATACGCACTGGCCGGGGGTCTGGATGCGCTCGGGCGCCGTGATCATCAACACCGGTTCATTCCAGCCGCCTTTTGGTTGTTATGCCACCGATGTCTCGGCGGAACAGATCGTCGTGCGCCAGGTGGGTTGCTCCGGTGGCGAGTTCTATCTCGGCCGCGTGGTGGCGTCATTTGCCCTCGCTCCGACCGGTGACGGATTGCCGGATTCGTCAACGATCGTGCCGAAGCTGGCACCCGCGCCATGAACTCGGAATTTGGCTGGTGGGCCAGGGATGCTGATGGTCGGAGGTACCAGGTGCGGGCCACGGTCTTTGGCGGCGCCGTAACGTGGAGCCGCAAGCGGGGTCATCACCAGGCGTGGCAGCCCTACGGACCGCCGACGGAAGAGGATTGGGATTTCCTGATGACCGAAGCCGCCCGGCGCGTGCCGCGGCGTCTCCTCTCGCCCGCCCAACTCGCCGCCATCAGGCGCCTGCGTCCGGAGTAGGCTGCCCTCAGGAGCCTGTCGGGCTTCGCCCTCCATGCTCCTGCTAAATAGACGTCGGACGCCGTTTGGTGCGGAGGGGGAGGTTTCTTCTGATTCTGAGGAGAAGTTTTGAACTTTGGCGTGGGCCTTGCATCAGAGAGGCAGGGCCGCCCCGTCATGTGACCGTGGACCGCGAGACCCCAATGCTGCTGCCGCCCGATCTGCGGGACTGGATCCTCGTGACGCTGTCCTACACTACCGATACGGGACTTGCAGTCTTCTTTTGCCGTCCGCCGGTCGCAGACCGGCGCCCCGGGTTTGCGGAACGCAAGACCTGGACCTAAACAAAAACGCCACCCGGACAGACCGGGCGGCGTTCAAAGAACCGACTCGTGCGAGACCAGCAGTTCGGACTAATGGCTTCCGCTCACTACGCTGGTATCAACCGGCGTGACGGTGGCGGTAACGGTCGCCGCGGTCTGTGCGACAGCTTGAGTCGTCTGGCCGGAGGCAGCTGTAGCTGCCGCAGCAACAGTATCCAGCCTCTGGTTCGTAGCAGTCGCAACGGCCTGGTTCACTGCATCGCTTGAACCAGGGACCGCCTGCGCCACAGACGCAGCAATTGTGCCAGCCTGCGAAGGAGCAGCCGCAGCCGCCTGGCCTGCAATAGCAGAGGCATATTGGCTGCCGGCAGATGATGCCGAGGCCGCAGTTACCGAGGCGATCGCATTGCTCGCATTCGTGCCCGCGAAACTGGAGGAAGAGGCAATCGCACTAACGATCTGGGCATTGTATGTGGCTGCCTGGCTGGGCGCCGCCGCGGCAGCTACGCCCGCGATCTGCGAAGCCAGCGTCGTCGCTGAATCCGCACTGAGGCCCTGAAGATTGCTCGCCAAGGACGTGGCAAAGGCGCCAACCGACTGGCCAATGAGTCGGGCCACTCCAGGATTTGAGCTCGAAATCGAAGCCAGCGGGACTCCCGCTGCACCGTTGATCGACACCATGCCGGCTGTAATGGTATAGGTATTGGTGCCCGTCGAAAACGTCACGGAACTAGAGGTCGAAGCGATGTTGACCGCAGCGCCATCGACCGAAATTGCAAACTCGGTGCCACGGGCAGCGGCCACGCCCACCGGCGTGCGAACCGAATAATCGTTGATCGCGCGCTTTGCGGGATCGATGATCGAGACGAGGTTGCCGGCCTTCAGATTCAGCAAGGCGCTCTGCTTCTTGACCACGCCATCTTGAGTGGAAAGCGACAGCTTCTCCACCACGACCGTAGCATTCTCCTTCACCACGGAGACCGTCCCCTCGAACGGCTGCACAAATACTTCTGCGCCAGGCCCGGTGGTGATGATCGAGCCCTGGGGAATCTTGTCCCCTACGTTGACGACAACAGCCGCGGCTGCACCGGGAAGCTGGACCTTTACTGAACCGGTTAGCTTAACGATGGTGGCAGTAGAAGGAGCTTCTTCCGCCACGAGGAATGTGCTGGTCAAGCCAAACAAGGCCGCCACAGCAAGGGTGATCAGGGACTTTTTCATAGTGCGAGGTGTACGGGTCTGGAGTTTCGTATGGGAAAGAGTCGGATGGCGCAAGTCTCGCCCACAACGCCCATCCGCGCAAGTGCAAATTTGGTTCAAAAGGAGAATATCCTTTTTCGGTTGGGCATCTGACGGGTTCGGCTGCGCGAGAGGAAACCGATTAACCTGGGGACCACGCAGCATTCGTACTACTGTGCATCAAAATCCTCGCATGCCGCGACGATCCTCCAGGTGGCACGGGTCTCCCGACCCGTGTTTTCCGGACCACGGGTCGGGAGACCCGTGCCACGTTGGTTGCGGCTCCGCCTCGCTGGGTGTGTCGTGGTGGAACCCCGGATTCCAAGGAATCCGCGACACTTGAGTTTCCACCTGCCGGGCAATAGGGGCAGGAGCCGGGATGAAACCGGCCCCTCCCTCCGAACCGGACGGGCGGATTTCCCGCATCCGGCTCTTCAGTCAGTGAGTGGCTCCATAACGGAGGCTAAAGAGCGCTTCGGCGCGGGCTTGCGTGAGACTGAACAAATCCAGCTTGGCGAAGCAGTAGTGGGGCCAGCGTTGGTGATCTGATCCGCGACCACGGCCCCGTCGGCCGTGCCGGTTGCGGAGGATCGCGCGCAGCCGCCCCCGCACATTGCTGTCCAACGTTGGAAACGTCGTCCAGTGACTGTGCTGGAAGTAGCCGTGCCAGCCGCGCAGCACCTCGTTGAGCGCATCAAGGAAGGTTTCGATCGAGACCCCCACAGGTTCGCCGCGGCGTCAGTTCGCGCAGACGCGCTTTGAGCTTGTCTTGCGACTTCTTCCGCGGCCAGCGATAGCCTCGCTCGAAGTGATACCCGCGGAAATCGAAGCCGCCCGGCTGGGCGGCATCGATGATGCGCGTTTTGGTGGGATGCAGCGTGAGGCCGTTTTGCGTGACCCAGGCTTGCACCTGGGCCAAGGCGGCTTCGGCTGTCTCCCGGATTCGACACAAGATGACGAAGTCGTCGGAGTAGCGCACCATTTCGTAGCCGTTACCGGCCATGAGCTGATCCAGTGGATGGAGATAGACATTGGCCAGCAACGGGCTGAACACAGCCCCTTGCGGAGTGCCCTCTTCTCCCGCCGCGTAGTGTCTCAGACCCTCCATCATCCCTTGTTTGAGGTAGCTTCGGATCAGTGCCAACACACGGCCATCCGCGATGCGCTCCTTGGAGTTGCTCTTTGAGGGCGAGCAGCCCGCGTGGGCAGTCTTTGGCGAAGCGCTCCACCGTGATGCCGTCCACGCCGCTGCCACCTGCGTTGGACCGCACTTTTTCCCAAGCCGTCTCCAGGGTCTTCGCCGCATAGACTTTGTCGATGAGGCTGAAGCTCCGGCTCGGCACGCGGATCCGCTGCGGAATCGCCGAGCTGGCTGCCTTACCGTCAATCGGCAGATGCACCCGTTGGTTTGAGGCGAGAAAGGATTGCGGAGAGCAAGTCTCTTCTCCAGGATTCTGCCGCCCCTTTGGTTGGAGCCCGTCGCTCGTTCGGGCCGCCGTCCGGTCGTGATCGCGAATCTCAGTCCAGAATCATCCATCCTTATGAGAATTCCCAGCCATGGTCTGTGTTGGTTGTGCATCGCCTTTTCCGCGGTGACGGGTCCATTGGCCATCGCCGCCACCTCGACCGGCCACGTCGCCCCGGCCGTATCCAAGCCGATCCCGACCGTCGGCCAGCCGTACTACACCCGGTATTGCTTCAAATTCGAACGAGGCGTCTGCAAGACCACCAACTATTGGCGGGGAACGCTCGTGCCGGTCAACACCCGGGTTACCCTCGTGGCCGTCGAGGACAAGAGCCTGGTATTACGGCTCCCCAGCAACCAGGTGATCAGGATCAAGAACATCGAGTGTTTCAGCCATCGCGATCTGCCGACCGTCGCCCGGGAGATGCTCGCGCCGCAACCGGTTCCTCTCGGGAAGTCCAGCCGGGCCACCGCCGATGCCATCAAGAACGGCCTGTTGAAACTCGGAATGACGAAGGATCAGGTGTTGATGGCCCGCGGCTATCCGCCGGGCCACAAGACCCCGTCGATTGATGCAGACGCCTGGACGTATTGGAGCAGTCGCTTTGTCAATGCGACCCTTGTCTTCAACAAAGGAGTCTTGATCTACGGCCGAGGCGTGCGCTGAGAATCTGGGTTGATTCGTGTCAGTCCGGGGTGAGCAGAGGCAGCGTTTGATTGCGGAAGCGCCGGTATTGACGAAAATGCGCAGTGTCGGTCGTGATTACTGTCGCCCGGGGAAGAAGCTCGGAAAGAATAACCAGGGAGCAATCACCGGCATCCATCTGGGGATACTTCTGAAGAAGTTCCAGCGCCCGAGGACCATGCTCAATCCACTGGGGGAACAAGATGAACCGGCCGGCGTGCGCGCCTTCGATGGCAGCGAACAGACCGGCGCGGTGGGCCTTGAGCAAATGGCAGGCCTCGCCAAACACGATCTCAGTCGTGACCACAGGCTCGTCGATCAGGGCGAGGACCCGCCGGCTCCAGTCATGCCACTGGTCCCTGGCCGAAAGAGCGCCGACCATCGGGCCGGCGTCAAGAATGTGCCTGATCTCCGTAGCCTTCACGGGAAGAGAGATCAGGCGGAGCGTCCTTGACGACGCCAGCGTATTTTTTCACCCAATCTCCGAGGCCGCGACGGCCCGGCGCGGTTTCCTTCTCCGCGGCAATCTTGAGGAAGCGGGACACCGGCAGGCCGCGCTTCCGGGCGGCGGCGCGCACCTGGCGGGCCAGCCTTTCCGGGGCGTGGAACGAGAGCGTTGGCATGGATCTATAGGTGTCTATAGAAAACCGGACGGCAAGCCAGAATTCTCCACTCCCCGGGCCGGTTGCCTTCAGCGTGCGCCTCCAAACCGGCTTGATGCCATTCCCTGGTTGTTCGCCCGGGCGGCGGAACCGCGACAGGATTATCGATGAGGGTCACGCGCCGGTGCGCTGGCCCGCCCATTGCCGCAGCTCGCCCGGCAGCGAATCATTGTCCCCGAGTATGGCGGACAGCGGCGATGCCGGTTTCGACTCCTCGAACGGCCCTCGGCGCGTGGATTCCGGCGGTCGGCCGCCCGCGGCGGTGCCGCGCAATGTCTCAAGCAACACCGCCTCCCGACTTCCGCCCACTGTCTGGACCGGCCTGACCTCGCGGACCGCATTCGCGAGCACGGGACTGTTGAACGGACGGTCCGAAGATTCGGACTCGAAGCCGGCCAGGGCCAGCGCGCGCCGCGTTTCGGGCGCCCGCATGAAATAATTCCAGCAAAACCCACTGCGCAGGTTTTCCGCCATCACCAGCGTGATACCCGCGTCGATCGCGATGACATCGGTCGAGACCCAGCCCGTCTGCGGATTGAAGGCGTCGGCAAAGCCATAGCGGCCCCATACCCGCGATCCGCCCACCTCCAGCATCCGGCGCAGAGCCCGCACGCATTCCTGCGGGGCGAACGGCAACGAGCCGCCCGGAGCGCAGGGAACCACCGTGCCGTCCAGCTGGTCGGTCGAGGCCTCCGGGCCGCCCCAATTGACATAGCCATGCGCGCTGTCCGACGCGGTCAGGCCCCAGAGATCATCCGACCAGCGGCTGAATCTGCCTGAAAGCGCCGCACACCATTCCCGCTGGGCGAGCGTGGCGTTGACCGAATTCTCCCAGTAGTCGAGATACCGGTCGTGCTTTCCCCGGAAATCGAACCAAGCCTGCGAATATTGATGCGTGAACAGGGCAGGCGAGTTGATGAACCGGTGCGCGCCATAGACCGTCACCGGTTCCCGCCGCCACGCGCTCCAGCTGGCCGCGGGCAGTGCGTGCATCGGCGATCCGATCCCGAGCAGGTACATTCCAAGCAACTCGCTGTAGCTGTCCCAGCGATCGGAGAGAAATCCCGTCTCGGGTTGCCAGCCATGGGAAAGCGTGCGGCCGCCATTGAGCGCCCAGGTCCAGTCGATCCGCCCATAGATTCGATCCACCAGCACACTGACTTCCGGATTGTCGAGATATTCCCGCGCCAGGATCGCCCCCTGGAGAAACAGCGCCGTGTCGATGGTCGACACTTCGCTGCGCCACACCCGCGCGCCGCTGTGCACATCGATGAAATGATAGATCCAGCCGTGTTCCCGGGCCACGGACCGGTCCACCGAGCGTAGCACGGCCAGCACGCGCTGCGTCGCCGTGTCCCCATCGATCCAGCCGCGGTCGGCGGCGATGCACCAGCAGGTCAGGGCAAACCCCGAGGCCGCAATGCTGGCCGGAGCCAGGCTCGGCGAACCGTCGGACGGCGCCCGGTCGCGGGTCAACCCCGTCGTGGGATCCGTCTGTTCGCAAAAATAGCGGAATGCCCGCTGCTCGATCTCGTCGAGGAAAGCGCGGTCGCTGCGCAGGGCGAAACCCGGACGCCAGGCCGGGGAAAACATCAGCAACCCCGCGATCAGCGCACCACTTCCACACCGTGCCATCCAGATCCGCCAGCGCCAGGACGGGCCGGCGACTGGGGCAGAGGGTGCGGCGGCCTTGCTCATCATACCCCACCATCGTCACGAGTCTTCCGAATACAAGCTTAGTCGGCAATTAACGTGGATGTTTTTCGACGTCCTGCATTATGTAGCCGGGGGCGCTCGTCCTGAGCCTGTCGAACGGGCTGACCCCGGCCCGCCGTGCCGTAGCCTTGGCGAAGGCCTGCCTCAGGACTGTAGCCGGGGGCGCTCGCCCTGAGCCTGTCGAACGGGCTGACCCCGGCCCGCCGTGCCGTAGCCTTGGCGAAGGCCGGCCTCAGCGCGGCCGGCTACATCTGCACAATCTGGGTTGGCGCTTGCCTGTCCCTGACATCTGGTTGACAAAGTTTTACACCGCCATGACCCATTCTGGCGGCATTTCGTGTAAGCTCCCCCTCGATGCGAACCGTGCTGCTCATTCTTCTGGCGGTCCTGGCGTGCGGCCCGATCCGTGCCCAGCCCGTGATCACCCTCGATGCGGCGACCGACCGGGAGCTCTATCACGCCAATTCCCACAACAAGATCTACGTGGAGGCCCAGGTTCACGTGGCGGATCCCGCGGCCAGGGCGGCTGCGGCCACCGTGCGCAACATTGCTTTTGTGCTCGACCGATCCGGCTCGATGGCCGGCGCGCCGATCCAGGCGCTGCGTCGCGCGATGTCCGCCGCACTTAATTCCCTTTCGGACCACGACGTCGTTTCCGTGGTCGTCTTCGGATCCGAGGTGGAAACCCTGGTCGATGCGAAACGCCGCGATCATCTCGGAGAAATCGACGCCGTCCTGGCCAAGCTGGAGCCGGCTGGCGGCGCCGCCCTCTACGACGCGCTCAACCAGGGCGCCGCGCAGCTTCGTCGCTACGCGGGGCCTTCAACCATCAATCATCTGATCCTGGTGACCGACGGCCGCCCGACCAAAGGCCCGCGGGAATTCGACGATTTTTCGCGACTCGCCGAGGTGTTCGCCCGGGAGGGATTCACCCTCTCGACCATCGGCATCGGCCAGGACTTCAACGAGGATCTGCTCGCCACGCTGGCCCGCTCCGGCAACGGGCATTTCCGCTACGTCGACCAGCCGGACAAGCTGACTGATGCGCTGCAGGCTGAAATCGCCCCGCTCCGGACCCTGGTCGCCCGCGATGCGATTCTGACCATCGAGTTCAGGTCGAGTTGCGAAGACGTGGAGTCCTATGGCTGGAAACAGGCGAATGTCGAAAATCAAACCGTCACCTACCATTTCCCGTACCTTTTCGCCGACCAGGACCTGAGCGTGCTGGTGTCGGCCAAGCAGCGGCCCATCCGGATCGCCGCCGCCCTCGCCACCGTCCGGCTGAGCTGGAACGATCTGGCGGAGGGCAAGTCCCACTCCGAGGAGAAGGCGCTCTCCGTCGTCTTTGAAGCCGACGAACGCGCCGTCCGCACGTCCCTCAATCCCGGCGTCATTCGCGTCTCCGTCGGCGCGCTGATCAGCGAAGGCATGCAGGAGGCCATCGAACAGCTCGACAAGGGCGATTTCCGCCGCGCCCTGCGTGCCCTCCGCAACGCCCGGGATGATGCGCAAAGCCTCAATGACGATCTGGAGGATCCGCAAATCGCGGCCAAGATCGCGCAACTCGAAGCCTACCTCGCCGAGGTGCAGGCCCGCGGCCTGAATCAACTAGACCGGAAGATCCTCCGCTCCGGCTTGTTCAACCAGTTCGAGACGCCCACCGCCGACGACCAGAAGGCCGGCCAATGAGAGCCACCTTTAACCCTTTTCGCACTTCGCAGAACGCGGAGCTTCCGCCCACGTTCCCGGCAATGCAATCTGTCAAGACCCTCTATCTTGTAGAGAACTTCCCGCGGTTGCGCCAGGACGCCTCGATGGAGATTCGGGCCACTAAAAGGCACGAGAATCCACGAAAACCAGATCCAGTTTTTGCGCCTTCTTGTACTACTGTGCATCTAAATCCTCGCATGCCGCGACGATCCTTCAGGCTCAATCGGGCGGGCTGAGACACCGCACGACCAACGCCGAACCCGGCCAATTCACTCGGCAATCTTTCATCGACGTCATGCTTCCGCCGCTACCCCGCCGATTGCACCTGCCGCTCATGTGGGCGGTCTTTGCGCTGGCCGCCCTTGCGACCGGGTTGGCGGTCTACCGCCTCTATGCTTCGGTTCGGCAGGAAATCGTCGAACAAAGCGAGCGCGCCCTGCGCCAGGAAAAGGCCGGGGCGCTGGACCTCGCCCGGGCCTATGCCGACGAGGCGCGCCGCACTGCCGTCGAAGCCCTGATTTCGTTCCACATCGACGGACTGGACCACGCCTTGCGCCAGTGGAACGAGGCCAATGCCATCATTGCGGGCACATTCCAATGGGAGCCGGAACGGGGTTTCCCGGCCGGCTTCGCCGTCCCGGCGGGCGGCCCCGCCCCCGGGGAACTCGCGCTGCTCTGGCAGCAGTTCCGCGAGTGGCGCGCCAGCCATCCCACCGCGACCGCGCGGGAACCGCTCGACCTCGGATCCCTTCACACAGTCGTGTATCGCACGGTCGAGAATCCGGCCCTGCCCGCGAGCGAGCTGGGTTATCAGAACGAGAACCTCGACATGCTCAAGTATGCCGGCCGCCCCGTTGATCCGTGGGCCGGCTGGGCCGGATCCAACCAGAATCCCGAGGCGCCCTGGGTTTTCTGGTACCAGGCGGGGCCCAACGAAAGCGTGCGCGGGTGCTTCATCGATGTGCGCCCGATCGTGCGCCGGCTGCAGGGGGAATTCAAGGACACCACGTATGCCCGGATTGGACTGGTCGCCGTCCGGCGCCCCAACGCCTCCGCCCAGCCGGACCAGTTGGTGATACCGCTCGATAGCCTGCCCGCCTATGCCCTTACGATCGGACAGGGAGATGTGTTTCTCGCGAAGGCTGGCAGTGCCCGGCTGACCGCCCTGATCATCGCCTTGCTGTTCGGAATCTTCCTCGCCGGAGCGGCGCTGCTCACCCTCCACACCCGGCGGGAAGCGCGCGAGGCCGAACGCAAGATCACGTTTGTCGCCCGCGTCTCCCACGAGCTGCGCACGCCGCTGACTTCGATCCGGATGTTTGCGGACATGCTGGCCGGACCGGACCTGCCGGAAGAGAAGCGCACCCGGTTTGCCCACACCATCAGCCGCGAAAGCCAGCGCCTGGGGGCGCTGATCGAACGGCTCCTGGCGTTCAACGCCCTCGGCAGGAACGGCCGGAAGATCGCCTGCGCACCCGTTGACGTGGGCGCCGTCGTGCAGGAGGCCGTTGACGAGATGGGTGCCACCCTCCGCGACGCCGGCCTGACTCCGGAAGTGAATCCGCCCGCCGGGCCCGCCTTCGTCCTCAGCGACGTTTCGATCTTGAAACAGGCGCTGCTCAACCTGCTCGACAACGCCGTCAAATACGCCCGCGAAGGCGGCAGCGTGCAGATCACCATCACCTCCAGCCGGGATGCCGTGTTGCTGAGCGTCAGCGATCGCGGACCGGGGATCCCCGCCGCGATTCGCGGCCGGCTGTTCGAGCCGTTCGTCCAGGGCGGACAAACCCTGACCAACAAGGACCCCGGCGTGGGACTGGGCCTGAGCATCGCCCGCGGCACGCTGCGCCAGGTCGGCGCGGATCTCGCCCTGGTCCCCTCGGACCGCGGAGCCACTTTCGAAATTCGCCTGCCGCGCCACGAACCCCAGGCAGTTTGACCCCATGAATACGCACCAACGCAAAGTCCTGATCGTTGAAGACGACGCCGCGATTCGCGACGCCCTGCAGGAAGCGATCACTGCCGACGGTCACGCCGTCGTCTGCGCCGCCGACGGCGCCCACGCGGTCCGCCTGTTTAACGAGGGCAACTTCGATCTCGTCCTGCTCGACCTCATGCTGCCGATCCTCAGCGGCTACGATGTGTGCCGGAAGATCCGGGAGAAAAACCGCACGGTGCCGGTCATCATGCTGACCGCCAAGGGCGAGGAAATCGACAAGGTGCTCGGGTTGGAGCTCGGGGCCGACGATTACGTCACCAAGCCGTTCGGTCTGCGTGAGATCCTGGCCCGGGTGCACGCCGCGTTTCGCCGGCAGGCCGATCCGGGGACCCCGGTTCCCGCCCCGGTCACGGATACTTTCTATTTCGGCGAAACCCTGATTGACCGGAAAAAATTCACCGCCACGCGCCGGAACACCAGCGAGGAGCTCACCGCCCGGGAGCTGCACCTGCTGGAGGTCTTTCACCGCTGCAAGGGCGAGGTGCTGTCCCGCGACCAGCTGCTCAACGAAGTCTGGGGCATCAATTACCTGGGCACGACCCGCACGCTCGACCAGCACGTCGCCCAGGTCAGGAAGAAGGTGGAAGGCAGCGGCCCGCCCCGCCTGATCAAGACCGTGCACGGCATCGGCTATCAATACGTCGGCTAGGATTCTGGCCGGCCTGCGTCCGCCAGAATCCTGAGGACACCGGTGCATGTGCCAGGGAGCGCCTCCTATGCTTGAACTGTAGCTGAGAACGCGAGTGTAGCTGCGAGCGCCAGCGAGCGGAGATTCCGTTTCGACTGAAGACGTTTCGTGCAGATACAACGCACCCGTAGCTGCGAGCGTGAGCGAGCGGAAATTCCGTTTCGGCTGAAGACGTTTCGTGCAGATACAACGCACCGGTAGCTGCGAGCGCCAGCGAGCGGCCAAGCCGTTCCTGCTGCGCGAACGCCGATGACAATCTTCTGACAACCTTTTACGTGGCCCTGACGACATTCTCCGTCGCGGCGGGCATGATGGAGCCGATGCAACGACCTGTATCACGATCAACCAAGAACCCATCATGATAACCGCATTCATTCCCCACCTGTTCCGCTCCGACTCAAACCAACCCGCTGAGGCTACTCCGGATTCACCGCGACATCCTGGCTTGCGCCCGGGCATGCCGCCCGTGCGCCGTCCGGCCAGCAGCTGTCGGTGGCTGATCATACCGTTGCTCGTCTCAAGTTTACCGCCCGGCCTATGGGCGCAAAGTGACCCTCCGGCCTCGGAAGAAGGAGACGAAGTGGTCGTTTTGAGTCCGTTCTGCGTCAGCACGGGCGAAGACCGGGGTTATGCTCCGGCTCGATCCAGCATCATTTCTCAGCCGCATTTTGGCGCCAATACCGGCAACGCGCCCACTGCGCCAATCACCTTGCCGATGCCGTGGTGATCGAGTTCGCGCTCTCCAACTCGGCCGACAAGCAGGATCGCCGGAACCAGGAACTCACCGACTCGGCGGACGCCCTCGCCAAATTGATCAAGAGCACCCCCGGACTCCGTTTCGAGAATCGGGAGGTCCAGCTGGCCAGCGGCAACCGGCAACGCTCGATCATCGGCAAGGGCGATATCGTGACTTCGTTTGCGAACTTCGCGGTGTTTGCCGAGTTGAATCCGGAGATGCGCCTTTACGAGCGGGTGAAACAAGTCCGAAGTCTCGTCTCCAGCTCCACGCTGAGCGGCGGGACCAAGGTGATCGACGGTCCCGTGGCACTCTTTGTCCACCGGCCCAATGACTATCGCAAGGAAGTGCTCGCGAAGATCTTTGAGGACCTCGAGCAGGTGAAGAAAGGTCTCGGCTCCGATTTCGAGGTGCTGGTGAGCGGGCTGTCCGGCCCCATGCGTCTGCGCAGTTGCTCCGAATCCGAGGTGGAGCTGTGGATCGATTACTCATTCACGATCCGTTCGGTCCGGGAGCTGGCGGCGAAAATGCCGGAGAAGAAGTAGCCCCCCGGTCTGATTTGACCCTCCGGCTTTTTCTTGGCCGGCAGGGATCCAGCATGCGGGCTCTGCCCTCGGGCGGGGCCCGCTCTGCATTTCCGCGCAGCACGCACGGCAAAGCGGGGTTTGCTTTAGCGCGGTCTGGCTGAAACTGGGCGGGGAACGCGAGCGTAGCTGCGAACGTGAGCGAGCGGAGGTTCAGTTTATGCTGAAAACGGTTCGGGCAGATAGAACGCACCCGTAGCTGCGAGCGTGAGCGAGCGGAGGGTGGGTCCACTCGCCCGTCCCGAGTCGAGAGGCTCACGCTCGCGGCCACACTTCTTTTGAAACCGCTCATCGGCGGGAACAAATCTCGCCGTTGTCCGGCCTCAACGCGGCCGGCTACAGCGAGCTTCCTGTAGCCGGGGGCGTGCTGGCCGCTTCCGACTACTGTCCCACGAGGGTGAACTTGTCCGCCGAGAGCTTGAACCCGCTTGAGGCCTTGTTTTTGCCGGTGACGACCAACTGCACCACGTGGTCGCCTGCGGAGAGGTACACCGAACCAAACAGCGTCGTCTGAAAACTGGAGCTGGGGCAGTATTGATCCACGGTGCTTCCCACGGTCGTTCCGTCAACCTTCAGACTTAGAACGCCGCGATCACGGTCGGCCTTCCACCCCAATTTCAGCTGATAGAGTTCGGCCGGCACGGCGTGGAGCGTGAATGAAATCGAGTCGCCCGTGCCGTCCGCCATCAGTTCCACCCATTTGCCGCCGCTGGCGCAAGCATCGGTGACAACCAGGGTCGTCGCCCCGCTCGCGGCAAACGCGAGGCTCTCCGCTTCCAGGTTGAGCGTTTGTGCCGCCTGGATGACGAAGGCGGCGGCGGCGACGGCGCTGTCGAGGCAGCCGGTTTTGTACGCGATGGCTTTGAGCGTCGTGGTAGCGCTGATCTTGACCGGCCCGGAATAGACGGTGCCGTGAGTTGAGGTCGGCGTGCTGCCATCGGTCGTATAGCGAATCGTCGCGCCACTGGTGGTCGAAGTGATCTTTACCGTCTGCGTGGATTGATAGGTGCCAGCGGCGGGGCTGAAGACCGGCGCAGCTGTCACCGGCAGGTTGATCGTGTATTGGCCGCTGGTCACCGCGCTGTCGATGAAGCCGGACTTGTAGGCAATGGCCTTGAGCGTCGTGGTCGCGCCGATGCTCACCGCGGTGCCGGAGTAGAGTGTGCCCTTGGTTTCGCTCGGCGTACTGCCATCGGTCGTGTAGCGGATCGTCGCGCCGCTCGTGGTCGAGGTGATCTTCACCGACTGCGCGCTCGTGTACGTCCCCGCGGCAGGGCTGAAGACCGGCGCGACCGCGACCGGCAGATTGATCGTGTATTGGCCGCTGGTCACCGCGCTGTCGATGAAGCCGGATTTGTATGCGATCGCCCTGAGCGCCGTCGTTGCGCCGATGCTCACGGGAGTGCCGGCGTAGAGGATGCCGTTGTTCTCGCTCGGTGTGCTGCCATCGGTCGTGTAGCGGATCGTGGCGCCGCCTGTCGCCGACGTGATCGCCACCGCCTGCACGCTCGTGTATGTCCCCGCGGGCGGACTGAAGACCGGTGCGGCCACAGCCGGCGGCACGATAAGCTCGAAAACCACGCCGCTGTCGGAAGCCCCTCCTGTTTCGGCCGTGCCGTAGAAATTGCCGTCGATGCCCTGGATCAACGGGGCGAAAGGATGGCTGCCGTTTGCACCGTTGAACGAAAACAGAACGGTTTCGACCCCTGCCGGAGTCATCATGAAGACGGTGCCGGCGTTCTCGGTGCCTCCGAAGATGGTTGTGCCGTAGAAGTTGCCGTCGCGGCCCTGCAACAGGCCAGCTTCGGGAACGCCCCCATTGTCTCCATTAAACGAAACCAAGGTGGTCAAGACACCCGCCGGTGTCATCATGAAGACGGTGCCATTGCCGCTGCTACCTCCGAAACTGGTCGTGCCATAGAAGTTGCCGTCGCTGGCCTGCACCAAGGCTGACTGGGGATTGGCTCCATTGTCGCCATTAAACGCCACTAGCCTTGGCGTCGATCTCCCCTCTTCCCGGCGCGCTCCCGGGTGCCCGGCCGCCGGGCCCGTTCGTCGTCCCGCTCCCGGCTCCGCGCCTCAATTCCCCCATCCTCCCCCCTCGCCCATGGCCTCCGATCATCCCACCGCCTCCGATCATCCTACCGCCCACGATCATCCGAAGCCCCACGTTCACGTGCACCAGTTGGCGCGCCTGGCGTTGTTTGGGTTCATTCTGGTCTTCATCCTCTCCCGGGCCTTCGTGTTTCTGATCATGGCGCATCAGATGCCGAATCTCTATTTCTTCATGCGGGGAACCCATGTTCACCATTTGAACTATGGGATCTTTCTGCTCGCCGCGGCAGGTGGATACAGCGTGTTTGCTCGCCCGGCAGGCCGGGCGGCTAAAGTCAACGCGCTGATCTACGGCGTCGCGATGGCGCTCACCTTCGATGAATTCGGGATGTGGCTGCACCTCGGCGGGAGCTACTGGCAGCGAGCCAGCGTGGACTCGGTGATCATCATCGGGGCGCTGTTCGCCTTCTTCGCCTATGCGCGGTCGATCGTCCGCTTCGAATCGCGCCATTTCTGGGCCTTCATGATCCTGCTGGTGGCGATCAGCGGCTTCGGCTGGGTCATCTTCGCCGCCGGCAATCACCTGGGCGGACTGGTCGGTCCCAAACTTCAGGAGCTGGAGGCGTCATCGTCGCCGTGATTGGCTCAATGGCCTTCGGCCATTTTCAGCACCGTCGCCAGCGCCTGCCGGGCCGCGGGATCGTTCGGCGACAGACGCAGTTCCTCGCGAAAGGCTGCGGCCGCCGCGGACAGGTTCCCCAAATCGTACCGGGCCACTCCGAGAGCGTGCCATCCCGGGGCAAAATCCGGCTGCAGCCGCAGCGCCGCTTCAAACTGCACGACCGCCTCGCCCAGCCGCCCCGGGATCTGTGCGAGGACCACACCGAAGTTGTAGCGCGCCTCGACATGATCGGGCTTCACGCGCAGCGCCGCTTCATATCGGGCGACGGCATCGTTCTGCCGACCCGGCATCCTTGAAAACAGGTTGCCCAGATTGTAGTGGGCTTCGACCAGATCAGGTTTCAGCCGCAGCGCCGCCTCATACTGGATGATCGCGTCGTTCTGCCGTCCCGGCAGCTGCGCCCAGACGGCCCCCAGGTTGTAATGCGCCTCGGCATAATCCGGTAGCAGGCGCAGCGCCGCTTCATACTGGGCAACAGCATCGTTCTGCCGACCCGGCATCCTCGACCAGACGTTGCCCAGGTTGTTGTGCGCCTCGGCATAATCCGGCTGCAAGCGGAGAGCGACTTCATAGTGAGCAATCGTTTCGTTGAGGCGGTCCGGCATCTTCGACAAGGCCAGACCCAGATTGTTGTGTGCCTCGGCAAAACCCGGTCGCAGGCGCAGCGCCGCTTCGTACTGGCTGATCGCGTCGTTCAGCCGCCCAGGCATCCTCGACCAAGCGAGGCCCAGATTGTTATGCGCCTCGGCATAGTCCGGCTGCAAGCGCAGCGCGGCGTCAAACTCCGCCACGGCGTCATTCAGCCGGCCCGGCATCCTCGACAGGGCAAACCCGAGGTTGTTGTGCGCCTCGACCAGATTTGGATTGAGCCGCAAGGCCTCCTTGTCCTGGGCGATCGCGTCAGCCAGCCGCCCCGGCAGATCGGCCAAAGCGCCACCAAGGTTGCAGTGGGCCTCCGCATAATCCGGCTTAAGATGCAGCGCCGCTTCAAACTCCGCGATCGCGTCGTTCCGGCGGCCCGGCAGCTGCACCCAGGCGGCCCCGCGATTGTTGTGAGCCATCCAGCAACCCGGGTTCTTGGCCAGGGTGTCGGCGTACAGGGTGTCGGCGTCCCGATAGAGACCGCACTGGCGCCAGGTGAGAATGCCCAAGATCGCGAGCCCGCCGGCGGCGGCCGCCGCGAAGGCGCAGCCAGCCAGAACCCGTCGCGCGCCGGAGCATCGTTGCACCACGGGTCGCGCCAGTCCAGCCGCGCCTTCCGTGGCCAGCGCGATGATCCCGAGGCACGGCAGGTACTGCCAATGGTCGGCCACATACGAAAAGATGAACGGGAA
>CAWDQK010000055.1:0-20074 GCA_963804395.1 uncultured Verrucomicrobiae bacterium
TGTCCTGTTACTGGTTCGGTTGGTATTGTCAACGAATCAACGCGACCGTGAAAGGCCTGGGCCAGCCACCGCCCCGGTAGCACGCCCTAACGCCACCGCCCCATGAACAAGGTCATCACCATCAATCTAAACGGGAACGCATTCCAACTGGAGGAGGGCGGATACGACGCCCTGCGCCTCTACCTCGAGGGAGCGGCCCGCCGCCTGGAGGCCAACCCGGACAAGGACGAGATCATCGCCGACATCGAGCAGGCGATTGCCGACAAATGCCGCGCCGTCCTGGGGACCTACAAGACCGTGGTCGAAACGCGGGAGCTCGCCCAGATCGTCGAGGAGATGGGTCCGGTCGAGGACGCGCCGAATGACGCAGTCCCGGGGGGGTCCGGTGCCGCCGGCGCGGGCAGCGCGGAGGCCTCCCGGAGTGGAAGCCAGGCCGGGGCCGGAACTGCCGGGACCGACCCAAACCGCCTGCGATTCACCGGCTCTACCGGATCCGCGACGGCGGGATGATTGCGGGGGTGTGCAACGGAATCGCGGCGTTCATCGGTCTCGACGTCACGGTCGTCCGCCTCGTCTTTGTGTTGCTGTCGGTGTTTACGCTGGGCGCGGGTCTGGTGGCCTATGCGGTGTTGGCGTTCGTCGTGCCGCCGGCCGAAACCGCGGCCGAAAAGGCCGCGGCCTGCGGCACCCCGTTCACGGCCCGGGAGTTTGTGCACCGCGCTCGCGAGGGTTATTACGAAGGCATGAGGACCTTCGGCGACCGGCATGCGCACCGCGCCTGGCGCCGGCAGTTCAAGCGGGAGATGCGCGGCTGGCGGCGGATGTTCTGGCAGGAGATGCGCGCGGGCGTCCACCACTGGCCGCAACCGTGGGTGCCCGGTCCGGGCGCAGGGCTCGTGCTTTGGATCATCTTTCCGATCCTGTCGATCCTGCGGGCCGTGCTGGCGTTGATTGCCTTCTTCGCGTTTGTCTCGCTGGTCACGACTGACGCGGTGTTTGGCGTGCCGCTGCCGGCGGGCGTGCCGGTCTGGGTGGCGGTGATCGTGCTGTTGGTGGTTTACAACGTGGTGGCCTGGCCGCTGAAGGCGATGCGCCATGCCTGGTGCTACCACGCCTTCTGCGGGCAGCGCTATGCCCCGCCGGTGTTCTGGCTGGCCGATGCCTCGGTCTGGCTCGGCTTCGTCGTCGTCACGGTCTGGCTGGCCGACCACTACGTGCCGCACGTGCACGAGGCGCTGCGCAACCTGTTTCCGGCCATCCACCACGCGATGGATACCATGAAGCAGTGGTGGGCCGCGCGGTAGGTCTGCTACCGCCTGGACGCCGCCGACCGGTCTGTCGGGTGACACCGCATAACCGCGCCGCGTTTGCCACCCCGCCGACCGAGCGCGGGCGCCGTTCAACAGACAGTCGAGCATGATTTGCGGTGGACGGCCGTCAGCCCAATGGCAGAATGGGGTCGGTGAACAGCTTCGAGTATCGAGGCGATGGGTGGTCTGCAGCTGGAGCTCCGGCCGCCGCCGCCAACCCCAAACCCCAAAGCCTGACCCCCTCGGATCGGTCCCTTAGTGTCAGGGAACAGTTCAGGACATGGGTAACACTTAGTGTCAGTACATAGGTAACACTTTCAGATCAAGGTTTCGGTGAAGGAGGATAGACAGGGACGACGGAGGCCGTAGGGAGCCATTAGGGGGTCACGAGTTGACACTTGACACAGAGGCTTTGCAAGACGAGAAGTGGACAATGCGAACGGGAGCCATTGGGAGCCATTAGGAGCCGTTAAGGGGTCACGAGTTGACACTTGACACAGAGGCTTTGCAAGACGAGAAGTGGCGGCATGGCGAGAAAACTGAGGCTGGAGTTTCCGGGTGCCTGCTATCACGTGATCAACCGGGGGAACTACCGGCGGGATTTGTTTGGGAAGCCCGGAACGGCGGGAAGCTTTGAGAAGACGCTGCTGGAGGCCAGCGACCGGTTTGGATGGCGGCTGCATGCTTTCGTGATCATGCGGAACCATTTCACCTGGCGGTGGAGCTGACCGAGCCGAACCTCGCGGTCGGGATGAAGTGGCTGCAGGGAACTTTTGCGACCAGGTTTAACCGGTATTTCAAACAGGTGAGAAGTGGTCCCGCAGGGACCGGGCTGCCGCGAGCAGCAGCAGAGCGCCGAAGAACCAGAGGCTGGGCGCACCCCCTCCGCCTCCGCCGGACGATCCACCGCCGTCGCCTCCGCCGGATGATCCGCCACCACCGCCTCCGCCGCCAGAGGAATTGACGGTCAGCGATGCCGGGTTGCTGGTCACGCGGCCCATCACATTGGAAACCACGACGGAGTAATTCCCCGCATCGCCCGGCTGGGCGTCGGCCACGTTGAACGTGCTGCTCGTCGCCCCGTTGATTGCGGCGCTCCCGAGATACCACTGGTAGGTCACGGCCGGGCGCCCCGTGGCGGCGACGGAGAACTGGACGCTGCCGCCTGCCGTCACGGTCTGGCTTTGCGGCTGCGTCTGGATCGCGGGGGCGAGCGGCACCAGGCCGACCCGGACCACGTGGTTGTTTGTATCAGATATGTAGATACTGTTGCTGCCGTCCACTGCCAGGCCGGCGGGGTGGAAGAACCGGACCGCCGAGCCGACTCCATCCGCGCTCCCGCTGGTCCCGGCGAGGCCGGCCAGGGTTGTCACCGCCCCGGTCGAACGGCACCACCTCGCGGATCGTGAAGTTGTCGGTGTCAGCCACGTAGACATTCCCGGACGAATCCACGGCCAGTGCCGCGGGAGAATCGAAGCGGGCGTCGCTGCCGGCGCCGTCGGCGCCACCGCTGGCTCCGGCCAGACCGGCCAGCGTACGGACGAGGCCCGTTGGCGATATCTCCCGGATGGTGTGATTCTCAGAGTCGGCGACGTGGAGATTGGCGGCGCTGTCGATCGCCAAACCCGCCGGATAGTTAAACCGGGCGCTGCTGCCAGGACCGTC
Source organism: uncultured Verrucomicrobiae bacterium (assembly GCA_963804395.1). Lineage (GTDB taxonomy): Bacteria > Verrucomicrobiota > Verrucomicrobiia > Opitutales > Opitutaceae > Fen-1467. Next base: position 2,976 of record CAWDQK010000055.1, read on the forward strand.
GGCGCTGCCGGCGTTGCCGGCCAGACCCGCCACCGTGGTAACGGCGCCGGTGGAGGGCACCACCTTCCGGATCGTGTGGTTGTTGGTGTCGGCCACATAGAGGTTGCTGGCGGAGTCGATCGCCAGGCCCTGCGGGCCTTGGAAGAGCGCGGTGCTTCCCGTGCCGTCAGTGTTGCCGGCGGCCCCGGGCGATCCGGCGAGCGTGCTGACCACGCCCAGCGGAGTCACCGTTCGCAGCGTGTGGTTCAGGGTGTCAGCGACGTAGACGTTGCCCGCGCCATCGACCGCCACGCCCGAGGGACTGTTGAAGCGAGCGTCGCTGCCGGAGCCGTCAGAACTGCCGGAATCTCCTGCCAGTCCGGCCAGTGTTGTTACCGCACCGGTCGAAGCGACGATCTTGCGGATCGTGTGATTGTCAGTATCGGCCAGGTAGAGATTGCCGGACCTATCCGCGGCGATGCCGGAAGGGTAATAGAACCGGGCCGCGCCGCCGGTGGCATCGCGGTTGCCGCTGGTCAAAGGCTGGCCCGCCAGCGTGCTGACGCTCAGGGGCGTGGTGACGACGATGGCCGCGCTCGTCGTCACCGTAATCGTGCTGGAGTTGGCGCCAACGCCCGCGCTGTTGTAGGCACGCACGCGAAAGTAGTAAGTCGTGTTCGGGCTCAGGCCGCGCAGGGTCTCGTTGGTTACATTGCCGACGTCGAGGCCCTGATAGCCGCTGGCAAAGCTGCTGAAGGAGCTGTCGGTCGAGAGGTCCAGCTGATAGCCGGTCGCCCCGTTCACGCTGCTCCAGGTTGCCACGAACCCGTCGCTGATTACATCTTCCCCGGCCTCAACGGTCGGTTCGGCAGGCACGAACTGGACCGTCAGCGTCGCGGCAACGCTGATCGTGCTCAACGCAGTGGGATCGCTGGCAATGCAGCGGAATTGTTCCCCGCCCATGGCGACCGTCGGGTCGCTCACCGTGAGCGTCGTCGCGGTCGCTCCGGCGTAGAGGCTGCCGTCGGCCAAACCATTCCAGGTGACGCCGCCATCCGATGACACTTGCCATTGGTAGTCGAGCATTCCATTCCCGCTGGCCATCGCGGAAAAGGAGGCATCCTGCCCAAGGATCACAGATTCGTCGGCTGGCTGTACGGAAAACACCGGAATCCCTTCGAGCACGCCCTTGCGAAGGGTCGAATTCTGGGTATCGGCGACATAGATGGTGCCGGCGCGGTCAACGGCGATGCCGACCGGCCAGGAAAACCGCGCCGCGCTGCCCGTGCCGTCGGTTGTCCCGGTGGTGGCGGCGAGCCCCGCCACCGTTGTTACGACGCCGGAGGGAGTCACTTTCCGGACAAGGAAATTTCCGGTGTCAGCCACATACAGATTACCCGCGGGGTCCAGGGCGAGCCCGCCAGGCAGGTGGAATCCCGCCGCGGTCCCCCTGCCGTCGGCCGCGTTCAAGTAGCTTCCGCCGGCAAATCGTGTGGCCACGCCCGCCGGCGTGATCTTGAAAATCGAGCCACCGTTCAAGTCGGTCAGATAGATGTTCCCCGTAGCGTCCACGGCGATTCCGCTCGGGAAATAGGCCGGGATTCCAGGGATGGTTGTGACCAGGCCCTGTGGCGTCACCTTGCGGATCGAGAAGGGAATCCCATGGTCCGCCACATAGACATTGCCCTGTCGATCCACGGCCAGCCCCTGCGGCGTGTTGAATCGGGCGTCGCTGCCCAAACCGTCAGCGCTGCCAAAACTGCCGGCGGCGCCCGCCAAAGTGGAAACGACCCCGGCAGGCGTCACCTTGCGAATGGTGCCATTGGCGGTGTCGGTGACGTAAAGATTGCCCGCGATGTCGATCGCGATGTCATCGGGAAAATAGAAGCGCGCCGCGCTGCCAGCGCCGTCGCTGCTGCCGCTGAGACCCGCCGCGCCGGCCAGGGTGGTAACCGCGCCACCTGGAGTCACCTTGCGAATGGTGTGATTGCCGCTGTCCGCCAGAAACAGATTGCCCGCCCGGTCGGTCGCCACGCCGGCCGGATTGTTGAATTGCGCCGCCGTGCCCGTTCCGTTGACGCTTCCCGAAGTGGACGCCGTGCCGGCCAGCGTTGACACCACCAGGGCGGGATCAACGGTCAGAATCGCGGGCTGCGTGGTCGCGCTGGCGACGCTGTTGCTGACAACACAACGATACTGGGATCCGCGCATCGCCAGGGTCGTTCCGCTGACCGTCAGCGTCGCCGTGGCCGTCCCTGAATCGGTGCTGTCATCGGAGAGGTTGCTCCAGGTGCTGCCTCCATCCACCGAGAACTGCCATTGATACGACGGCCCCGGAGAGCCGCTGGCGGCGGCGGTGAATGATGCGGCCTGCCCGGACACCGGCGACTGGGCTGCAGGCTGCAGCGTCACCGCCGGAGCGATCAACGCGATCGCCCCCGAGCCGGATACGCTGAAGTCGCTGGTGCCGGCAAGGTTCACGGCCCTGATCCAATAGAAATAGGAGACGCCGCCTTCTGCCGTGAAATCGCCGAAGATGGGGCTGGGCACGTTCCCGGCGATCAACGAAGCCCCGGTGATCGTGTCGGTCGTGCTGCGCCAGACTTCATAGCCGGCGGCGCCAACCACGGGATTCCAGTTCAACCGGACGGCGCAGGAAACCGTGCCCTGGGAAGCTGTCAAGCCGGTGGGTGCGCTCCAGACCTGATCCAGCCCGCCCCCGACCTGCACCGGACCATGCGCGGCGGTCAATGTGCCATCTCCCAGTTGTCCAGCGTAGTTGGACCCCATGGCCCAAAGCGTGCCGTCGGATTTGACGAACAGGCTTTGATTGCCCCGCGCTGACGCTGCGATCACCCCGCTCGCCACCTGTACCGGGATCGGCTGATTCGTGGTGGTGCCGTCGCCCAACTGTCCGTACCAGTTGCACCCCATCGCCCAAAGGGTGCCGTCGGATTTTACAAACAGACTATGGTTCTCCCCGGCGGCGAGAGCGACCACCCCGCTGGCCACCTGCTCGGGGATTTGCACGTCGGTGAACGCCTGACCATCTCCCAGTTGCCCAAGATAATCGCTTCCCATCGCCCAAAGGGTGCCGTCGGACTTCAGAAACAGACTGTGCGCGCCACCGGCCGCTGCCGCGATGACCCCGCTGGCCACCTGCTCCGGAACAAGTTGGATGCCATAACCGCCGTCGCCCAGCTGACCATAACTGTCCTCGCCCATGGCCCACAGGGTGCCATCCAGTTTCCAGAACAAACAATGTTGGTCGCCTGCGGAGGCCGCCACCACTCCATCCGCCACGTGCACGGGAGGGGTCGTTGAAAACGTCGTCGCGCCGTCACCCAACTGTCCCGTGGTGTTGGATCCCACGGTCCACAGGGAGCCGTCGGATTTTACGAACACGCTGTAAAAGGAGCCCGCCGATGCCGACATCACGTTGTCCGCCACGTGCACCGGGATGAGGGAACTGGTGGTCGTGCCGTCACCAAGCTGACCCGCGGTATTGGCTCCAGTGGCCCAGAGTGTGCCGTCGGATCTCAACACCAGGCTGTGGTTCGCGCCCGCGCTCGCCGCGACCACGCCGCGGGCCAGCGGCGCCGGACGCAAACGGTTGGTTTGCGTGCCGTCACCCAGTTCTCCATCGGTATTGTAACCCATGCCCCAAAGCGAACCGTCGGCCCGCAAAAAAAGGCTGTGCTGGCTGCCGGAGGAGATGCTGATCACGCCCGCCACGGCGTTCACCGTGAGAGTGGCGGCTTGGCTGACCGCCTGGCCGCCGCCATTGGAGGCCACGCAGCGGAATTGGTCTCCGTTCATTGGATACGTCGGGCCATTGACCGTGAGAGTGGCCCCGGTCACGCCGACGTAAATCTCGCTCTCCGCCAGATCGCTCCAAGCCGGGCTTCCGGCAGGAGCGGATTGCCATTGCAGCGTTGGTGCCGGGTCGCCGCCTGCCGCGATCGTGAACGAGGCATGCTCACCGCAGTTGACCGTCTGATCCGCCGGCTGCGCGGTGATCGCCGGGACGATCCACGGAACGCTGTATCCGGAGGCTGGACTGCCTGCCGCACTGGTTCCGGCCTGGTTCGACGCCTCAATCCAATAGTAGTAGGTTGCTCCCACCGTTCCGGTTCGATCGTAAAAGACACCCGCGAAAACATTGCTCGCGATCAACGTCGCGGTGCTGAAATCGTCCGTGGAACTCCGCCAGACCTCATAGCTGGCAGCGCCAAGGGTGGGATTCCACGACAGGCGGGTGATTCCTGCGACTCCGGCCTCCGCTCCGGCGCTGGCGACGAGCCCGGCGGGGGCGGTTGGTTGCTGCGCAGTTCCTCCCAGGACCAGAACCGGGCTGGTGCGAGGCAGGTTCGTCCCATCTCCCAGTTGGCCGGAATTGTTGACACCCATCGAACAAACCATGCCATCGGCGCGCAGTAGGTAACTGTCGTCGGCTCCGGCCGCGCACGACACGACGCCGCGCGCGGTTTGCTCCGGGCTTGTCCGGCTCATCGTCGTTCCGTCGCCCAGCTGGCCAAAGGAATTGGATCCCATTGCCCAAAGCGAGCCGTCTGACTTGAGGAAAAGACTATGGTTAACCCCGGCGGCCGCCGCCGCGACTGCGGCCGATATTTGTACGGGAGCGGTCTGGTAGGGATAGATCCATTCCCCGAGTTTTCCGTTCCAGGCGCTGCCCATTCCCCAGAGTGTGCCGTCGGATCCGACAAACAGACTGTCATCGGACCAGCGCAGGCGGCCGCGACCCCGTTGGCGACCGGAACGGGGAGTGTCCGGCTTGTGGCCGTGCCGTCGCCTAGCTGGCCAGAAGCATTGTTCCCCATGGCCCACAGCGTTCCATCATACTTGATGAACAAGCTGTGACTCCCCCCGGCAGACGCCGCCACGACGCCGGCTGCAACTGGCACAGGCGTCGGGCGGTCGATGGTGGTGCCGTCGCCGAGCTGCCCATTGGCATTGGCTCCCATGGCCCAGAGTTCCCCGTCGGACGTAATAAACAGGCTGTGACCTCCCCCGGCGGACGCCGCCACGACGCCGCTGGCCACCTGCACCGGATTGACGCGATTCGCGGTGGTCCCATCGCCCAGCCGCCCGTTGGAGTTGTTTCCCATGGCCCACAGTGTTCCATCGGATTGCAGGAAAAGACTGTGCTGATACCCGGCCGCGGCGGCGGCAACCCCCGTTGCCACCTGCCCCGGTCGGCTTCGCGACAGCACCGTGCCGTCGCCCAGCTGGCCATAAGAGTTGTCACCGACCGCCCACAAGCCACCGTCGGATCCGATGAAGAGGGCATGGGCGGTGCCGGCGCTCATCGCCACGACTCCACCGGACGGCAAGGCAGGGATCACCGTCAAGCTGACCGAAGCAGAGGGCACGCTTCCGGTGGCATTGGTGATCGAGGCCGAATAGCCGCCGGCGTCGGCAGCCTGCGCGTTGCTGATCGTCAGGGTCGCAGTCGCTGCGCCGCTGATCTCTGCGCCATCGGCCAGGGTGACGCCATCTTTGGCCCACTGATAGGTGAGTGCGGTGTCGCTCGTGGCAACGACGCTGAAAGTCACGGTCGCGCCGGCGCAGACAACCTGACCCTGTGGCTGTCGGGTGATGACCGGATAGCCACGCGGCGACAACGTGGAGTCAGCGGACGTGACACTGCCGCCGTGGTTGTTGACCACGACAGTGTAGATGCCGGTGTTGGATGCCTGGAATGAGCTGATCTCGTACGTCTGCCCGGTTGCGCCGGAAATGGGGACACCATCTTTATACCACTGATACGTGAGCGGGTCCTGGCCGCGGACGGCAATCCCCAGCACCACCACGGCCCCGAGATTAGGGGTCTGCGAGGAGGGTTGGACCACAATTGTTGGCACCGTGGGTGCCAGACTAAGACTCAGGCAAATCTCGCCTGACGACACGGCTCCAGTCGGGTCCTGAGAGCCGTCGACCGAGATCCAGTAGGTGGTGCCCGCGGTCGCGGAGAAACCCAGGTCGCTCGAATCATCGAAGGTGTCGATGGGATCGTCGTTGGCCGCCACCCAGGTGAGGGCATCTACCGCGGTCCCCGTGTAGACCGAAAGGAGTGTGTCGAAGTCAGATCCGCCGGTGGTGAGGGAGACCCAGCCGTCGGTCGGGGCCGTCCATCTCCACCAAACCGACTTTCCCCCGGCTTGGGGCACTCCTCCGCCGGTGAAGACCGGCTCGCCGGGCTCCTTGGTCGCCATGATATTGTTGCCGACGACCTGGGCCGAAAGCCCGGAGATCGCCGTGGCGTTGGCAAAATCGTCATTCGCCGGCGCCGCAGTTGGCGCAAAGGTTACATGAAGTGTGATCAAGCCGGTCGCGCCGTTCTTGCCGTCGACCGCGATCCAGTATTCCGTGCCCGCCGCGGCCGTGAAAGTCACCGCACTGGTGGTGACGGTCGCGCTGGCGTCATCATTTGATGCAACCGTGGTTAGGGACCCGACGTTGATGCCCGTGTACAGGCCGAGAAGGGTGTCGATTCCGCTGCCCGAAGTATCGACCGTCACCGGTCCGTCCCCGGGTGCCGTCCAGCGCCACCAGAGGGAATGGCCGCCGGCATTTCCGGCGTGTGATGGTTCACCCGGTTCCTTGGTTGCATATTGGTTGCTCCCCGTACTGGTCGCCGTGTCGCCGGAAAGCTCCAACGCCGCCGCCCAGTTGTCGTTGAGCGGGATGGCGCCGATGGCGTTGAGGGAATCGTTGACCAGATCCCACGCCGACGCGTTCACGGCCAGCACCCCGGAGACCGAAGCACCCGCCGAATTGGTCCCACCAGCCAGGAGCACGGCCGCAAATCGCAGGCCTCGGTCGGGATCAGCCATGGCGGCTTCATTGGTCACAAACACCGGACCGCCGCTGTTGCCCGCGCCCGTCGTGACGGATTCGATTTCATTGTAGTCGCCCCAGAACTGGGTAAACGCCCAGCTGAAGGGCCCAGCCTGGTGCATTTCACCCTGCCGCGGATCGTTGTCGGAATACAGGCCGGAGGGATAGCCAACGATGATCTTGCTCGTGGGAGTCACCAGGGCGGCCTGGCCATTGTACCAGAATCCCGCGTTCCCCGGCCCCAAGTCTTCGTAGGCGTAATAAGCCGTGAAATCATACATGAACGCGTACGGACTGTCGGCGCCGTCCATCGACACCATGCTGGAGTAGCTCGAGAAGTTCCAATGCCCGCGGAGCGGCTGTCCATCGGACGACCCGGGTGAAATCGATCCTTCAAAAGCCCGATACCACTGGTTGTCGGTCGACCAGGTCAGCGTTGTCGGATCGAACGGGAGGTGGGCGCACGAGATCACGATCTTTGGATTGCCCACCACCGCGCCGCTGCCCTGGTACACATCTTGTGGATCCCAGGTGCTGATGATCATTCCGACGTATTGATAGGGCGGCTGCTGGATCAGGGTCGGGTCCAGCGGTGCGGAGGCATAGTCCGCCCGCAGAAAAGGGACTGACAGAAACAGCAACGCGGCCAATTCAGGCAGCCAGCGTTTCATAATAGGCCTCCCCGTCGGGCGCTCGCCACGAACCCTGCCAATCGCTCGTGGCTGGCCGCCAGGGCCTGGCTCAGCTCCGGATGAGTGCCCTTCTGGATCAGATCATCGACCCACTGCAGTGCCGCCAGATCGAGCCGCGCGCTGTCCTGCAGGGTCATTGGACGGCTTGTGGTCACGAGATGATTGGCCACAATCATGTTCTGATTGGGGAACTGCCGCAGAAACTCCGACTTGGCCTTGTCCGGCACGCTGCCTGTTGAAAGGTAGGACTCGATTGCTGCACGCTGGGCGTCATCCCGGATGTCCGCCCGGGACAGCAGCGCCGCCTGGCTGCCCGCGTCCAGCGCTCCGGCCGTCGCCGTCGTGCCTGCCAGCAGCGGAATCGCTGTGGCGCGTCCTCCGATCACCCACGCATCCATGGCCGCAAGGGTGGCCCAGCGCATCGCAGGGGACTTTTGCAGCAACCCTTGCAGGATGCCAAATCCCTCGCTCCCTCCGATCGCCACCGGGAAATCGAGGGACTCGGCGAGCCCGGCCGACGGATTCTGCAACCAGTCGGTCCGACTGAACGCCGCTTCAACCTGCGCCACGAAATAGGCGTCCGCAGACTGGTTTTGCCGGTAGTAATTGCGCAGGGCAACCGCCCACTCATCCGCCGAGTCGCTGCCGGCGATGATCTGCCTCGCCGCATCGGCAGCGGTCGCAGGATCGAACTCGCCCAACCAGTCCAACGCCGCCACCCGCAAGGTCGGAGCTGCGGACAGCTGTCCTCCGCGGCCCACCACAAACGGCAGACCGGTGCCCGCATCCGTTCCCGATTGCAGGAATGCAAGCAACTGTTGCGCCGCCTCCTGACGCGGCCGCCCCTGCAACTGCGCGTGGACTCCGGCCAGCGCCGATCGATTCCGCTGCGGCGTGCCACCGAGCAGATCAACCGCCACGCGCTGCAGCAGATTGTCTGCCGCCATGGCCGGCGCGCCGGCGGTTGCAGGGGAGGGCACAACCACGCCCGGTCGATTCTGTTCGGCAGGCAGCTCTGGTTTCGATGGATGACCGAGGCCGGGCTTTGCGGTCTCCGGTTGCCGCGCATGAATCCTCCACCAAAGCCCGGCGCTGATCCCAGCAAAAAGCACTGTGCACGCGGCGAATCCGAGCAATCGCTTAGTCATCGGGGTAATTTCACCCCGGCCCGTCGGCGGTCAGTCCGCGGCCCAGACGAGGCGCCAGCTGTCATGGGAAAACCAGGACGATGCTGTCTGCTTCGCGGGTGGACCGAGGTCACCGGCAGGGGCCGGGGAGAGGATGCGAGCGTATCTCCTGGACCAGGGCAGATCAACCGAGTTTTCCGGAAGATTCGCCTGATTAGACTGCGTGCAACGGCCGATCAGCAATCCACATACACCGCGGACTATTTGACGCGTCTCGCCTCCCATTCGCGGCGAACCATCTGGCCGCCGCGGCCCGGTGTCTCGACCATTCCCCGGATGACATCTCCGTCCAGCCTTCCGGAATACTTGGTCTCGATCCGAAATCCTTGAATGTTGCGCACCAGGCTGAAGGCGAGGCGGTCGTTCTCAAACACGAGGTCGGAAAGACCGGGCTCAGCCCCGGCCAATCGGCCGGCGTTCGATGCGCTGCCGGTGAGCCGGCCGTCCCGGTAGGCCAGGGTCAGCGTGAGTGTGCCGCCGGCAGCGCTCCCGCGTCCCGGCAGCGTCCACGTCCACGTGCCGGCAATCGCATTGCCAACCACGATCTTCTCGACCGCGGTTGAGTGAGGCTTCACTTCGACATAGCGGGTGACGTCGGCGAAACCCCGGCGCGACACGGTCAGAAGATAGCGTCCCGTTGGCAGTTCGTGCGGTTGCGGACCGGCGGTTCCGCTTTCGGAATGGTCGGGACCCTGCAGGCGAAAACGCAGGCCCGCCGGTTCGGTCTCAACCACCAATCCGCCCTGACTTCGCACCAGCGGCACGCTCAATTCCGGCGATCCGCCCGCCTTGATCTCCGCTTCGCCGTTCCAGTCGTCATAGCCGCTCAGTCGGATCTGAACCGGATACCGTCCGGTTTTTTGATCCTTCACCGTCAGCGGCGACTTGCTCCAAGGCAGAGTTCCCACCTGGACTTCCGCGCCCACGGGCGTCGTGCGGACGGTCAGGTCTCCGGGCGCATTGGAAGTTTGATACGCCGCGCACGCCGCCTGCTGGCCGGCCCAGGCGGCCGCCACGTCCGGCTTCAGAGCCGCCGGCGCGGTGGCCAGATAATCCCTCACCGCCTGGTCGGTTGCGGCGACGGTGGCGGGCGGCGCCGAATCAGGCGTGCCTTCAATCCGCGCGAGGATGGCCGCGTGGTTCCTTTGCGCGAGCTCAGCCTTCCGACCTTGGGCCGGCAAGCAGATCCAGAACCACCCAGCCGCAGCAATCAGCGCCAGCAGGGCAGCTCCGGCGACGATCTGCCAAAGGCGTTTCCTCGACGGGGTGCGTGCCAGCGCCATCGGAGGGCTGCTCTGAGGGCTGGCTTTGAGGCCCGGAGCTAGGCCCAGCTTTTCGAGCACCTTCGCGGCGGTCGCTGGACGTTCGCCCGACTTCTTGGCCAGACAGGCAAGAATCGTCTCTTCCCACGCGGCCGGCACGGGCTCTCCCTCGATTCCGAGTTCCTGCCGCCGCTCGTTGAGCCTCGGCGGCGGGATCTCGCGAATCTGCACCGCCAGGCTCCCGGTGTAGAAGGGCGGCTTGCCCGTCAGCAACTCGTAGAGCGTTGCTCCCAGCGCATAGATGTCGTCCGCCGGCTCCGAGCGCTGGCCGAGGAGTTGCTGAGGGCTCATATAGGCCGGCGTTCCGCTCGTGATGTCGGTTCCGGTGAGGCGTGTCCTGGGTCTCGACGAGGCTCCGGGCGATGCCAAAATCAGTGATCTTGAGCTGCCCATCGCGGGTCAGGAGCAGATTGGCCGGCTTGAGGTCGCGGTGGACGATGCGGGCGGTGGTGTGCGCATACTGGAGCGCGGAGCAAAGCTGCACCACCAGGGGCGACAGTTCCGCCACCGTGACGCAGCCCTGGGATTGCGCCGTCTTCCAGGCCGCCAGACTCGATCCGTTCGACGTACTCCATCGCAATCGCCGCCATCGTTCCATCCTCGACGAAGTCATAGACCCGAACGATGTTGGTGTGCGTCAGCTCCAAACAGCGGCGGGTTTCACGCTTCAACTCGCGTACCGCCTCCGGGTCGCTCCGCACCGCCTCCGGCAGGAATTTCAATGCCACCTCGCGGTCGAGCTTTTCGTCATGCGCGCGCCAGACCACGCCCATGCCGCCGCGCCCGACCATGACCGCCAGCAAATAGCGCCCGAACACCCGCTCGTTCTCCGCCAGGGCGCGCACGGTCGGCGCATCGTCAGGATTGACCTCGTGTTCGCCAGTTGCCCGCCGGGTTGGATCGTCCTCTGCCATGGCCACCGCCGAGGCAATCAATTTGCCTCCGGCGCGCAAGCTTGGACAGGTTCGCGGGGAAGCCGCATCCGGCTTCGTCCTCCCCGGAAAGCTTGTTCGAGAGGTTCATCGCCGACCGGCTCGGAATGGTCCCCGGCATATTCGCATCTGCCAGGGCCCCGGGCCTGGCGGGACCGCACCGTCCCCCGGGCTGCTGCGCACCGCGACCGGCGCCGACGCAGAAGCCCAGTACGAACCCGATCGATGTCACGTATTACGTTACAAAGTGGTTGGGACGACGACCGTATTTGTCACGCGATCTGTGGCAGCTGCCGCCCAGCGAGGTGCCAGGAAGATGGTGATCGCTCGGCCACGCCGGTGGTGTCAGCCGGCTCAACGAGGCGGCCGCCCGGCGGCAGCCACGCTTCGATTGAAACTGCCCCAGGGTGGCGGCGGTCTGCTCAGGCCGGTTTCGCCGGCCAGGGTCCGGCTGGACCGGTGACGGTGCGGATGGCGGCAACCAGGTCGTCCGTCGGGCCGGTCTTGACCAGGCAATCAATCGCGCCGGCCGCGCGCATGGCGTTGTGACTGGTCTCGTCGGCATGCATCGTCAGCCCGATCACCCTGATCTGAGGCCAGGCGGCGGCGATGCGGCGCGTCGCCGCAATCCCGTCGAGACGCGGCATGCTGACATCCATCACGACCACGTGCGGCTGCAGCTTCGCGGTCAAGGCAAGCGCCTCCTGGCCGTCCGCGGCCAGCCCGACCACCTCGATTCCAGTCTGGTGGTTGAGAATGCCAGCGAGGCCGTCGCGCACAATCTTGTGGTCATCCGCCAGCAGCACGCGAATCGCGGTGCGCTGGGGTCGGGCCGCGACGCGAGATTTGTCCCGGGCTGCGCCACGACGTTTTTGATTCGCACGCCGGCTCCGGCCCGGCTGCTTCGGGTCACCCGGAGAGGATGCCGTCCCGGGCGGACTCTGCAGCGGGGCAACCAGCCGGAAGCGGCAGCCACGGCCGGGCTTGCTCTCGATCTCCAACCGCCCGCCGACCGAGGCGAGGCGCTCCCGGATGCCGAACAGACCGAAACCCGCGTTGGCGCTTCGTCCGGCCCGGGATTGCGCCGGATCGAACCCCCGGCCCTGGTCGCTGACAAGAATCTCGATCCAGCCCTCGGCTGCTGGCTTGGCGCAAACACTGGCACGTTTGACGCCGGCATGTTTGACGACGTTGAAAAGCAATTCGCGGACCGCCTGGTACAGCAGGACCTTGACGTCCGCTTCCAGCCCTTCGGCGGCAGCGTCCGTTTTGATCCGCGCCACCAGGCCGTGCTTCTCCCGCATCCAGCAACCCAACCATTGCAGACCTGGACCAAAGCCGTGTTCATGCAGCACGGTCGGGCTCAATTCGTGGCTCAAGTCACGCGCAACCTCGCCCGACTCGGTGATCAGCCGCTCGATCCGCTGCAGTTCATTCACGAGGGCTTTGGGAATGACCCGCCCGCGCACGGCCTCAAGCCGCAGTCTGGCGCCGACCAGCAGTTGCTGGAGGTCATCGTGGAGAATCTGGGCGATCCGCCGTCGTTCACGCTCCTCCGATTGCGTCAGCTCGGCCGCGAGCGCCCGCAACCGCGCCGTGCGGTCGGCGACGCGGAGTTCCAGTTCGGCGCGGGCGCGCTGGAGCGCCTCTTCCGCCTGCTTCCGGGACGTGATGTCCTGCATGGTCGCCAGGGCCATGGGCTTGCCCCGCAGGTTAAGACGCATCGTCGAAAGCAGAAAGGTGTGGTGCTGCGGCACCGGGTCGCTGCCCGTCGCCAGCGTCACCTCCACCTGGTGATGGCCGCGCCCGGATTCAATCGTGTCCAGGAGGGTGCGGCGCAGATTGCAGTGGTCGCAGCTCGGGCCGAAACCCGCAGCCCCGGGCGTGGTCGGCGCGATGCAGGCAGCGCAGCGCCTCGCCTCCGCGGCGGCCCAGGAGATCCGTCAGGCTGGCGCCGGCAAACACCTCCGCCTGGCGGTTCGCCTTCTGGACCCGGCGCTCGCCATCGACCAGCAGCATGATCAACGGGGCATTTTCATAGATGGCTGCCAGCTCCTCCTCGCGGTCCTTGACGGCGTCGCGCTCCGCCCGCAGCGCCTTTGCCGCCTCCGTGTGGGCGGCGCGCAGCCGCAACGAGATGATGCCGTGGGCCACGTCGTCGGCCAGCTCGGCGAGCAGCTTCACTTCATCGGCAGAGAATGCGCCCGGCTCGCGGGAGTAGATGGTGACCGATCCGAGGGAGCCGCCCTCGGCCACCAGGGGAATGCAGAGCGAGGAAGCGTAGCCGCGTCTCAGGGCCTCGTCCCGCCAGGGCGCGAAGTTCGGGTCGGTCAGCATATTGCTGCAGCCGGCTGGCTTTCCCGTCCGGATGGCGGTCCCGGTGGGGCCGCGACCGCGTTCGGAGTCGGCCCAGGTCAGATCCAGCTTTTCAATGTAGCCTTCGTCGAAGCCGGCTTGGGCCACCGGCCGGATCGTCTGGTGCTCATCGTGCTGGGCATATCCGATCCAGATCATCGCGTATCCGCAATCCCGCTGGAGGATCTGGCAAACCTCCCCCAGGTACCCGGCTTCGTCGGTGGCGCGCATCATCGCCTGGCTGCTGTCGCTGAGCGCCTTGAGCGTGCGATTAACCCGTTGCAGCTCGCCGCTGGCCCGCTCGGCCTGCTGGCGGGAGGCGAGGGCGTCCTCCATGGCTCGGAGCGCCGCTTGTTGGGCCGCGACCACCCGCTCGTAGGCCTGTTTGCGCTCGGTGACGTCCCGCCAGGTGAGGAGAAAGCCCGCGACCGCAGGATCGTTGAGCAGGTTCAGGCCGGTCACGTGGAGCCACCGCCACGAGCCGTCATGGTGGCGCGCCCGCAGTTCAATCGTGGCCGCAGCCTGGGGCGGGCCCAGCGCACTGGCGGCGGCCTGGGCCGCCGCCAGATCGTCGGGATGCACCCACTCGCGGACATTCCTTCCGACAAGGTCGGCGGCGGCGTATCCGACCACCCGATGACTGTTGGGGCTCTGGTCGCGGATGACACCGGCTGCATCCACCACGGTGATACAATCGACCAGGTGCTCCGTCAGGGCGCGGAACCGGGCCGCGCTTTGCCGCCACGCGGATTCGGCCGCATCGAGAGCGGCGCCGTCGTGAGCGGACTCGTTCATGATCGACCCTCATCCGGGCTGAAAGGCGAGCCCCCCGCCCGCCCGCGTCCGGCCCCGCAGGCGCGGCGTGCGAAATCAACCCTGGTTACACGGTGCATTCGATCGTGCCCGACGAAATCGCATACCGGGTCAGGCCGGCCGTGTCATGGATGCCGAGCTTGTTCATCAACTGCTGACGGTGCTTGTTGACGGTCTTGGCGCTGATGCCGAGCTCGGCGGCGATCTGCTTGTTGGGGGCGCCCTCGGCCACCAGCTGCAGCACCTCCTCCTCCCGCGGGGTCAAGACCTGCTGCAGCCGGCCGGACGAGAGGTCTTGCTCGCGGGCCTTGCGGCTGATCTGTGCCAGACGGCGTGTGATGCCGGGGCTGAAGAAATTGCGTCCTTCACTGACCTCCCGGATGGCGCGGAGCAGAACGTCGCCTGAGCTTTGCTTCTCCAGGAACCCCCGGGCGCCGGCGGCGACCATCCGCGCAACATACTCGTCGTCGCTCCGGGCGGACAGGGCCAGCACCCTGGCGGACGGATTGTCGAGCAGGATCTGGCGGGTGGCCTCGCAGCCATTGAGCTTGGGCATCGCCACGTCCATGACGATCACGGACGGGTGGAGCCTGCAGGCAAGCTCGACCGCCTCCCGGCCGTTGGTCGCTTCGCCGACCACCGAGAATTCGTCCACGATTTGCAGAAACGCCCGCAGGCCGTCGCGGACGACAGCGTGATCTTCAGCCAGCAGAATGGTGAGGGGCCGCATGCCGATGGAAGGGGTACCGTCTTCAACCAAGGAGAAACAGCAGGCGTTTTTAGCAGAGCGCGGCACCGTTACAATCGTGAAGTTCTCGCCGCAAGCACGGTGGGTTCATCGGCCGATTGCTGGTGGAGCAGCAAGCCCGGCGATTCCGTAGCGAAGCCGCGGGCCGTGGTAGGAAAACACCGTATATCGTTAAAGGGGAAAATCGCGTATCCTTACTCCCGTGAGCCTGCTGCCCCCCAAACACGGTTCCGCCCCAGCCCGGATGATCCGCGCCGACTCTCGTCGAACTGAGTCAGTCGGTGCAAATGGCCCTTCGGTCCGCCGGTTTGGACGTGGTTCACGTGCTGCTCCATTTCCGCCCGCGCCAGCTAAGCCGGGCGGTCAGCCGCAACCCCGCCGCCGCGCCTTTGGCAAAAGCCACGGCGTGTTGGTCCTCCACGTGGTCGCACGACGGCGGGTTTAATTTCCTCCCATGCAACGAACCAGGTCATTCAATCCATTCCCTCTCAGCGCCGGCAGCCGCGACGGTGCCGCTTCCGCCCCGGCCGACGGACGCCGGGTTCGTCGCACGGAACGGCCCTTCCCGGGCTGGCCGAACGGTTTTCACCGGAGGACACCGGGTGACGCCGAGCCTCAGGCGGTGGAGCTGGACGTGGGGGATTCATCGCCGGACGCCCGCGAGCTGCCCGGGGCGGTGGACCATCGCGATGAGCGTTCCACCCTACAGCTCTACCTGAACGAAATCCGGCGCACCCCGCTGCTGACAGCGGCGGAGGAGGTCCAGCTGGCGATGCGGATCCGTCGCGGCGACCAGGCGGCCCGCGATCAGATGATCAAGGCCAACCTGCGTCTGGTGGTAAAGATTGCCTATGATTACAATCATCTGGGCCTGCCGCTGCTCGATCTCATCAGCGAAGGCAATCTCGGCCTGATCAAGGCGGTGGAGCGCTTCGATCCGGGCAAGGGCGGAAAACTCAGCACCTACGCTGCCTGGTGGATCAAGCAGTCGATGAAGCGTGCGGTAGCCAACCAGTCGAAGACCATCCGGCTGCCCGTGCATCTGATCGACCGGGTGGCCAAAATGCGGCGCGTGGTTAACCGCTACCTGGAGGAATTTGGCCGCGAGCCCAGCACGGATGAGATCGCCTACGAAATCGGTGTCCCGGTCAACAAAATCGCGCTGCTCAAAACCGTAAGCGTGCGGCCGGCATCGCTCGACGCGCCCATCGGCGAGGATGCCGATGCCCGGGTCCTTGGTGACGTCGTGGGTGATGAGAACGCCCGCAGCCCCGAGGAACATCTGCGGGACCGGGCGCTGTTCGACGACTTGCGCACGATCGTCAAATCACTGGATCCGCGGGAGGCGGAGATTCTCAATCTGCGCTTTGGGCTCGATGGCGGCGGCGAGATGACCCTCGAGGAGGTGGGCCGCCGGTTCAACATCACGCGCGAGCGAATCCGCCAGCTGCAGGATCTCGCCCTGCGACAGGTCCGCCGCCGGATGCAGGAACATAACAAGCAGCGGTCGTGGGACGAGGTCAGGGAAGAGCAGCGCGTTGAGAAACGTGCGGAGATCTTCCGCGAATTCGTCGCCCAGCAGACCGCCCGCCGCGCCAGCGCTTAGCGCTCGCCGGACTTCTTCCGCCGGGCGGCTGAGGGAAAATGGCCAGGGCCATTTTCCGGCTCAGGCGGAAATCGACGCTCCAACCCCTGACGGCAGGCCGCCATTGTCCCGGCCGGTTTCGGCGCGGCGTGCCGCGACACAGTCTTTAGGTTGGATGAACCGGATACAGTCGTTGCGGCCTCCCTTAGCGATGGATTTGGCCTGTTTCGGCCTGAGGAACGGACACGGCCGGCGCAACTGCGCGCCGATCTTGCGCCACAGATCCACTGCAACCCGTGCAAAAGAGGGCCTCCTCAAGTCGCTTGATCAGGTGGTCGAGGCGCATCGGGAGACTGCGGTTACGATCAAGACCCCCAACGGACAGACCACGCAGGAACTGTTTGGGAACCTGAGGTGGTTCCGGCAGAGGCCGGACTTCCCTTTACAGGAAGTTTGGCGTGAGTGGCTCGAAGGGCAGTCCGCCAAGCCAACGGAACTCACACGGGCTTTCTCTACGGGCATCCATTCATTCAAATGATCACGCCGGCGAATGGGAGAAGCGAATCGCCAAATGAACTGGCCAAGCCGGTATCTCTCAGATTCCCTGCTCACGTGAGGGCAATCC
>CAWDQK010000056.1:0-38297 GCA_963804395.1 uncultured Verrucomicrobiae bacterium
TAAGGTTTCTGCGCCTGCTAACCGAGACCGCGCAGCGCGGTGTCACCGTGCGCCTGCTCCTCGATGGCGTGGGCTCGTTCGGCTTGCGTCGCAAGCACCTGAATGAATTCCGGAGGGCCGGCGGCAGGTTTGCCTGGTTTCAAAGCCTCGATCCCAAGCGGGGCCGCTTCGTGCTCAATTTGCGCAATCACCGCAAACTCCAGATCATCGACGGCACCGTGGCCTTTGTCGGTGGCATGAACATCGGTCGGGAACACGAGGGGCTCGATCCCGCGGTCGGTCACTGGCGCGATGTGCAGGTGGAGGTCGTTGGCGCGGTGGTCCAGGCATTAAAGGAAGTGTTTGCCGACGACTGGTACTTCGCCACTGGAGAGAAGATTCCCGAACAGTCCGCTTCCGTTCATCGTCCGTTGTATCCGATGCACGTCGTGGTCGGCGGGGCCGATCGCGCGAACGAGCCCATGAGCAAATCGATCGTCAGCCTGCTCCATGAGGCCACCTCCCGGGTGTGGATCGCCACCGGCTACTTCGTGCCCGACGACGTGCTGCTGGCGGCGCTGGAACTTGCCGCCAACCGCGGCGTCGACGTCCGGCTGCTGGTGGCGGAGAAGAACAGCCACCCGTGGCTGGTGATCGCCGGCCGCTCCTACTACGACGAATTGCTGGCCGCCGGCGTGCGCATCTTCGAATACTCGGCGGGCACGCATCACGCCAAGATCGCGGTGGCGGATGAGCACTGGGCGATGGTGGGGTCGGCCAATCTCGACTACCGTTCCATGCGCCTGAACTTCGAGCTCAATCTCCTCTTCCGCTCGCCCGAGCACAATGCCGCGCTGGCACACATCCTGGAGCACGATTTCGCGGCCAGTCAGGAAGTCGAACCGGCGGTCTTTGCCCGCCGCCCCTTCCACCGGAGATTTGCGGAGGCGGCGCTGCGGCCCCTCTCGCCGATGCTGTAGCAGCGTGTCGGGCTGCGCCCGCCATGCTCTCAAGAAACAACCCACGTTGTAGCCGGCCGCGCTGAGGCCGGCCTTTGCGCAAGGTTTTGGCCAGATCCGCCGGGGTCAGCGCCCCCGGCTACAGGTTTCCTCTCGTCGCGAGCAAAACCGCATCTTGAATTCTGGTGCGGGCTTTGAGTTAGGCCGGCAGGTCCGCCCTGCCGCGTAGGGCAAGACCCCATATGCTCCGGCAGACTATCGGAGTAGGGTTCAGGAGTCCGGCATCCTCTTGAATTCAGCATTCTCGAATCCACCGGACGAACTTTCGTCCCATGTCCAAACGATCAGTCTTCTGCATCGCCTCGTCGCGGGGCCGGGCCGACTGCATCATCCACGATCTCAAGACTGCAGCCTTCTCCAACCGCGATCTCTCGGTGCTTTTCCTCGACGGGCGGGCCGGCGACGGACCCGGTGGCGCGCCCAAACCCCCGGCTCCGGCAGCCGAATCCGCCGGCGAGATTCGCGGCGTGCTGAGCTGGATTGAAGGCATCAGGTCTCTCGCCATTCCAGGCGTCGGACCGCTGATCGCCGCGGGACCGATCGCCGCCGCCCTGGGCAGCGCGACGGTCGGCGGCATTGCCGGCGGTCTGATGGACTTCGACGTCCCCGAAGTGGAGGCGCGACGCTTTGAGGCAAAGATCAAGGACGGCCAGATCCTACTCGCGGTTCACTCCGAGAATCCCGAAATGAGCGATCAGGCACGGGAGATCTTCACCACCAATGCTGCAGAGGCGATTTGCACCATGATCGACGTTTTCACTCCCAAGACCCCGTTGGGGAGCGCCTATGGGCCGCGGCGCGAGTCCGCGGCTTGACCCTTTGACTACCCAGCGCTGTTCACGATGACGCAGGAACCAGAGCCGGCGCCGGCGCGCAGCTGGTCCTGGAAATCGGCGGCTCGCGTCTGGCCGCGCTGGCCAAACGCGTGCCCTCAATCGCCCACCGGAAACGGGAATCCGAAATCGTGGACGTGGCGCTGCATGAGGTGGCCGTGGGCGACACGCTCGTGATCTATCCGCACGACATTTGTCCGGTTAACGGCGTGGTGCTCGACGGGCACGGCGTGATGGACGAATCCTACCTGACGGGCGAACCGTTCCAGATTCCCAAGACCTCCGGCGCGACGGTGCTCTCGGGCGCGATCAACGGGGAATCGGCGCTAACCGTCCGGACGACAAAGCGCGCCGCCGATTCGCGTTACGCCAAGATCATGGAAGTCATGCGCGAATCGGAGGCCAAGCGGCCGCGGTTGCGCCGCCTGGGGGACCGCCTGGGGGCGATCTATACTCCGGTGGCCCTGACGGTCGCCCTGCTCGCCGCGCGGCCCCCAAAAGTGATCCAGGATCTCTGACGCCTGGGCGAAGAGGGCTGCCTCGCTACTTGCCGGCTGACTGTGCAAAGGCTGAACGTCCCGCGCCAGCCCGAATTCTACACCGTCTTCGGACTGCCTGCAGGCGATTCTTACCGAGAAACCTCCCTTCACAAGGCGTCCCAAGGCCGTGTCGCGAGAACTTTTCCCGCCGAAGCTATCAGCGAAGGAAGAGCCTCGCTTCCTACCACTGGCGCGAAAGGCCCACGCGGGTGATGCGGGTAACACCCCGTGTCAATTGCCCGGATGGCGGCGTAGAATGACGCAAAATGAGGCCCATTCTGAGTGTTGGAGTGTTCATTCGTACCCGAGGCCTCGTTTGTGGCGTGTAACACCGTGGTTACTGGCAAACAATTCATCCGCACCCCGCATGCCTTTGGCTGGGTTGATTTGGCGATCGCCGGGCTGGTGGCCGCGTTCATCTATGCGCTCGTCACCGTGGCGCACGAATG
Source organism: uncultured Verrucomicrobiae bacterium (assembly GCA_963804395.1). Lineage (GTDB taxonomy): Bacteria > Verrucomicrobiota > Verrucomicrobiia > Opitutales > Opitutaceae > Fen-1467. Next base: position 2,820 of record CAWDQK010000056.1, read on the forward strand.
GAACGGGCCGCTGCGCCAGGTCCCGGAGATCCACCTGGAGGCGCGCTATCTGCCGCTCTACACGCTGTTCAGCCTCTCCCGCGGAGTCATTGCCTACGGCATTTCCTTCCTCTTCACGATGGTCTATGGCCTCGCGATGGCACGGGTCGCCGGGGCGGAGCGGGTGATGTTGCCGCTGCTCGACATCCTCCAAAGCATCCCGGTCCTGGGTTTCCTGCCGGGATTCGTGCTCGGGCTGGTCTACCTGTTTCCGCACCAGAACGTCGGCCTGGAAATCGCATCGGTGCTCATGATTTTCACCGGGCAGGTGTGGAACATGACGTTTTCATTCTACTCGTCGTTGAAATCGGAGCCCCCGGATCTGGTCGCGGTCGCCCGCCTCGCCCGGATGTCGTGGTGGGACCGGTTCTTCCGGCTCGATCTGTCCTTCGCCGCGATCGGGTTGCTGTGGAACAGCATGATGTCCATGGCCGGCGGCTGGTTCTTTCTGATGGTGAGCGAGGCGTTTGTGCTGGGGGAACACGATTTCCGGCTGCCGGGCCTCGGTTCGTACATGAGTCTCGCCATCGAGCGAGGCGACCGGCGGGCGCAGCTGCTCGGCGTCCTGTCGATGCTTGGCATGATTGTGCTGGTTGACCAGGTGGTCTGGCGTCCGCTGGTGGCGTGGTCCCACCGGTTCTCCGACGAGGAAACGACCGCCGACTCCGGATCGTGGCTTGGGGAACGGATTCAGCGATCGCGAGTCTGGCAGGCCGGGTCGCAGCTATGGAGCTTCTTCCAGCGGTGGATGGGCTCTTCCGGGGCCGTTTCAACCATCCGCCCGGAGGCTCCCGTCTCCCGCTCGGCGAACCCACGGTCCTGGGGCAGGCGGCTGTTCGCCGTTGTCATCGGCGCGGCGGCGCTGGTCGGCGCGGTGAAGTATTTCTCGGTGCTGATGACGCTCACGGGAGGAGAGTGGCTCCGGCTGCTCAGCAGCACGGCGGCGACCTTTCTGCGCGTGGTCGTCGCGGTCGGGCTCGCCTCGCTCTGGACGATTCCCGTCGGCGTCATGATCGGCCGTCATGCGCGCTGGTCGCGCGTCCTCCAGCCCGTGATCCAGATGGCCGCAAGCTTCCCGGCCCCGATGATCTTTCCGGTGGTCGTGGGGGCCATGCTGGCGTTTGGCACCGGCCTGGGGACCAGTTCGATCGTGCTGCTGTTGTTGGGCACCCAGTGGTATATTCTTTTCAACGTCATCGCGGGCAGCAGCGCGATCCCGCGCGAGCTCTGGGAGGTATCGCAACTGGCGCGATTCTCCTGGCGGCACCGCTGGCAGCAGCTCATTTTGCCCGCAGTCTTCCCGAGCCTGCTCACCGGCTGGATCACCGCGATGGGCGGCGCGTGGAACGCCAGCATCGTCGCCGAATACATGAAGTATCGCGGCCAGACGCTGATGACGACCGGGCTGGGCGCGGCGATCAGCCAGGCGACCGAGCGCGGCGAATTTCATATCCTCGCCGCTGCGGTGGGCATCATGGCGGTGACCGTCGTGGGCTTCAACCGGCTCGTCTGGCGCCCGCTCAATCATCTGGCGCAAACCCGCTTTGCCCTGGACACCTGATCATGGCAACGTCCCTGCTGGAAGTCCGACACGTCTGCCAGTCCTTTCCCGGTGCGGGAGGCGGGAGCGTCGAGGTTCTCCATGACATCAACATCGAGATCCGCGAGCACGAGGTCGTCGCCATCCTGGGACCTTCGGGCTGCGGCAAATCGACGCTGCTGCGCGCCATCATCGGGCTGGAACCGCCAACCTCGGGCCAGATCCTGTACCGCGGCCAGGTGCAGGTCGGGCTGAATCCGTCGGCCGCGCTGGTGTTCCAGAACTTCGCCCTGTTTCCCTGGCTGACCGTGCAGCAGAACGTCGCCGTCGGCCTGTCGCATCTGCCGCTGACCGCCGCCGACCGCGAGCAACGCGTGCGCGCGGTGATCGCTGCGGTCGGGCTTGCCGGATCGGAGGAGGCGTTTCCGAAGGAACTGTCCGGCGGCATGAAGCAGCGCGTCGGGCTCGCCCGGGCGCTCGCCGTTCAGCCGGAGATCCTTTGCATGGACGAACCCTTCAGCGCCCTCGACGTGCTGACCAGCGAGACGCTGCGCAACGAGGTCATCGACCTCTACACCGGCAAGACCACCCCCATCAACACCATCCTCATGGTGACGCACAGCATCAGCGAAGGAGTCTTCATGGCGACGCGCCTCGTGGTCATGGGCGCGCATCCGGGCGCCATTCGCGCCGTGTTCGACAACCCCCTGCCGTATCCGCGCGACGAACACCACCCGGAATTCCTCGCCCTGATCCAACAGATCCACACGCTCATCACCCAGGCGGTGTTTCCGGCCGAACCCGCCCCCGCGAACGTCGCCGGCACGGGTGGACTGCCGGTCCAGTCGATCCCGGGCGTCTCGCTCAGCAGCGCCATTGGCTTGCTCGAGCTGCTGGAGAATGAGGGCAGCCTGGAGCTGTTTGAGCTGACCCGGCAGGCGCACATCGAACTGAGCCAGCTCCTCCCCGTGGTGAAGGCCGCCGAGATGTTCCGCTGGGTCACAACCTCCGGCGGACGGGTTGTCATGACCGCCGGCGGCCGCGCGTTTCTCGCCGCCGACATCCCGACCCGGAAACAGCTGCTCAACGCCACCCTGCGCGGTCTGTTTGCCTTCGACCTGATCGTCCAGGCGCTGAAACAGTCCGCGGGCGACGAGGTGGATGAAGCCGTGGTCCTCAGCCGGCTGGCGCACGCGTTTCCCGGCGAACAGCCGCCGCGGATTCTTCGCACCGTGGTGGCCTGGGCGCGCTACGCCGAGCTGTTCAAATACAGCAGCCTTCGCCGGGTGTTCCACGGGCTCCAGCAACCCCGGTAGGGTTACACCGCATAGCCGGAGATCGGCTCGCCGCCTAATCTTCCCGTTCGCCTTCCCCGCATGCAACCGCCAAGTGTACGATCAACGTCGCGCGGACCGGCCGACTCGTCAGCCGGGACCGTCGATGCGCCGGTCGCCGCCACGACCGCCAGCGAATCACCGCTCGCCCCATCGACCTCGATTGCGGCTGCGAGAAACGACCGTTCTGCAAATCGGCCTGATTGTCCTCGGCGCGATTGCCTTCCTCTATTTCGCCCGCCCCGTGGTCCTGCCGGTCGTCCTGGCCGGGGTGGCGGGGATGGCCCTGAAACCGCTCATCCGCTGGTCATCCCTGTGCCACATTCCGGCTGCGCTCTCCGCTGCGGTCGTGGTTTGCCTGCTCGTCGCCGCCGTCGGGTTTGGTTTCTTTGCACTGGGCCGTCCCGCCATGAGGTGGATGAATGACGCGCCCCGACACATGGCCGATCTGCGGCAACGGGTTCAAAAAAAGATCCCGCGCATCGCCCTTTTCAGTCAGGCGGCGGCCGCGGTCAACAACCTCGGCGCGACCGAGGCGGAACAGATGCAGGCGCCCACCGTTGAGGTCAAGGACAGCCATGACACCAGCGTCTTCATCAATTGGACTGGAAGTCTCCTCGCCGGGACGGGGGAGACGCTGGTGGTGCTCTATCTGCTCCTCGCCTCGCGAGACCTGTTCTCGCAGAAGCTGGTTCGCGTCATGCCGACAGTCCAGCACAAGAAGAACGCCGCCGAAATCAGCCGGGAAATCCAGCATAACATTTCCAAGTATCTGTTCTCGGTGTCGGTGATCAACATCGGCTTGGGCTTCGTGGTGGGCGGCGGCCTTTACGTGATGAGTGTGCCCAATGCGGCCATGTGGGGAATGCTGGTGGCCGTCCTGAATTTTGTCCCCTACTTCGGCCCGATCGCCGGAATCATCCTGCTCGCCACGGTCGGTTTCCTGACATTCGACCCGTTGTGGAAAGGGCTCCTCCCGCCAGTCTGGTACCTGCTGCTTCACCTGGTGGAGGCAAACTTGATCACGCCGGTCCTGCTCGGGCGCCGGTTCACCCTCAATCCAGTGGTTATCTTTGTTTCGTTGATCTTCTGGACCTGGCTTTGGGGCGTGCCGGGAGCCCTCCTGTCCGTGCCGATCCTCGTCTCGATCAAAGTCGTTTGCGACCACGTTCCCTCGCTGTCCCCGGTCAGCGAACTGCTCTCGACCTGAGCCAACCCACCAAAGCGTCATGAATCCGATCCGATTCGAATGTCCTCACTGTCATGCCATCAACGCGGGCGATGAGTCGTTGTACGGTCAACGGGTCAAGTGCCAGCAATGCCAGGCGACCATCCTCGTCCCTCCCTCACCGGCCGGCGCGGAGCCGCAGACCGCCCGGTTGATCCAGGAACCGGCGGCCCGCGGTCCGCTCGTCCCCGACGCGGCCAGCCAGGAGACTGAGATTTTCGATCTCTCTCCGGCCGCGCGCGCCTATTTGGGACAGATCCTGCTTGGGGTGCTCAGCATTGGCTTGGGAGTCATTCTGACCGTTCATGCTCCGGATTTCCAATGGCCGCGCGGGGTGGCTCTGGTCCCATTCGTCCTCGGTCTGGGCCTGTTGTTGTCGGTTTGGATCCGGGTGAAGTCCTGCCGCTATCGCCTGACCACGCAACGGCTGTTCGTTCGTCGCGGCTGGGTGGCCAGGCACGTCGATGAACTGGAGCTTTATCGGGTGAAGGACGTGGCGGTGAATCAGGGGATCCTGCAGCGTCTGATGGGTTATGGCACCGTCACGGTGCTGGCAGACGATGACACCACCCCGGAAACGGCCCTGGTCAAAATCTCAAGTCCGACCAAGGTCAAAGAGCTGATCCGAACCCAATACCGCGCTGCCCGCCAGCGGGAGGGCGTGCATCCCGCAGAGTTGATGCGATCACCATGAACCCCGAATCCCAGGAGAGCGCCGGGCAGCCGTTCGACCCGCACCAGCATGAAGCCGTCTCCCAGCGCCACGATCCGGCCCAGCCCGACCGCACCGTCATCGAGGTTTTACAGCGCGGCTACCGGCGGGCAGCGGAGGTCTTCCGACCCGCGAAGGTGGTAGTCAATGAACGGCTCACGAGTTGAGCCGGCCGCTTGGGGAGCTCTGCCGGATCAATGCCAGGCCGCGGGGATGCGCGCTTTGTTTGCAGGCATGCTTTGCCTCCTGGCCGCGCTGGCGCCGGTTGAAGGATCTGGAGCCGACCGATCGGACGCCCATCCCCGCCTCCTGACCCCGGACGTCTACGCGACCGCCGGAAGCACTCTGACCCTCACGCTGCTGCTCCCCGTCGATGCGAATTCGGCCGCCCCGGCCGCGGCTCCGCAGCAGACGTTGACCCTGATCTGGGTGGCCAACAGTCGGACGGAGGAATCCGTCTTCACCCTCGAGGCAGGCCCGTCACAACCGCTTACACTTGCGGGCCAGAACTTCGCGGCCTTTGCCTATACCGGAATCGTGCCCGCAAGACTCATGGGGCCCACCATGATCGAGACCCACGAACTGCCAACCGCCCGTGGTTTGGTCTCGGTCCAGTCCCAGCAAACCTCACTGCTCCTCACCGAATCCGCCATCACCACCCTGTCCTCCCCGACCGGGAAGAATACGCCCGCTGCCAGCACTCCGGCGCCAGCGCCGCTCGATGTGGAAGACCGCGAGCTCCTGCTGCGCCGTGCCATCCAGACCCCGATCATCCCGGGCGTCTCCGCCAACGAGCCCGTCTATTTCGTCCTCGGCGACAACCCGGGCCTGAATGCGCGGTTCCAGCTGAGTTTCAAGTACAAGCCGTTCGACACGACCTGGCTCCGGCATTTGGGCGGCGCCTTTACCACGACCACGCTTTGGGATATGCATAGCCCGTCCTGGCCGTTTACCGACACGACCTACCGCCCGTCACTTTCGTGGTACGGCGATCGCAAGCCGTTTCTCGGCAGCAAAAAGATACATCTGACCTGGCAGGTGGGGCTATGGGAGCACGAATCGAATGGAAAGGGCCTCACCGACATCGGGCAGACGGCGGCCGGCGACGACTCACGTTCGCTGAACATCGGTTTTGTCCGACCCTCACTTGCCTGGCAGATAACGGAAAACGATTCCCTCAGCGCCTCGCTGAAGGTGTACGATTATTATAATAAAGCTGCCGAAAACAGCGATATCAACCTCTACCGGGGCTATGCCGACCTGCTGCTCCGCTACCGGCACGGCGACTGGGTGTTCTCAGGTTTGTTCCGGCGCGGCCGCGTCGGCTATTATGACGAGATCAACCTCGGCATCCCCCAGAATGTTTTCATGCATTGGATCTCGCCTGGCATCGGTAACCGGAACGTCCACGGCTGGTTGTTGCTGCAGTACCTGAGCGGTTACGGCGAGACCCTCCTCGAGTATAACCAGAAGATTCCCCGGCAACTCCGAGTCGGCGTCATGCTGGTTCCCTAGCAGCGCCTCGGACTTCGTCCTCCTCGCTGCCAGTAAGAAATGGCTGCGCCATTTTGTCGGAGCCCGGAACGGCCGGGCATGCCGCTCCGACGCAAGCCCCACGCCAAAGTCCAAAACCTCTCCCCTGAATCCGAAGAAAAGTGGTCCCTCTGCACCAAACGGCGTCCGCCGTTTGTTTGGCAGCATGCCCGCTTTCGCTCAGAGAGCTACGGCGTGGCCACTGCATCATGACGGGCCGCGTCGAAGCCTTGGCGGAGACGGGGAGGGCGAAGCCCGACAGGCTGCCAGCGGCTTCGGGAAACACCCCATACCCGCCCGCCGGCCCTCCGGCATACACTCCGGCGACATGGACGGAAATCCTCGCAGCAAACGAGCTTGGACCGGAAACCCGGCTGAATTCGGCTGGAATCCTGCGAGCCGGCGGCCGGCGGGAGCGCGCTGATCTGGTCACCGGTTCATGCCCAAATCCCGCACATCCAGAAGGCCAAAGCCGGTCCGCATCGGAATCGCCGCCGACCATGGCGGTTTTGAACTGAAGCAATATCTGGCCGGGAGGCTGCGCAAGACCGGTCAACGCGTGATCGACTTCGGAGACGACCGTGCAAAGCCGGGCGACGACTATCCGGATTTTGTCATTCCGCTGGCGCGCGCCATCGCGCGCGATGCGGTGAATCGCGGCGTGGCCGTCTGTGGCAGCGGAGTGGGAGCTTCGGTTGCCGCCAACAAGGTCGCGGGCGTCCGCGCGTGCCTGATCCATGAATCGTTTTCCGCCCACCAGGGCGTCGAGGATGACGACCTCAATCTGCTCTGCCTCGGCGGCCTTGTCGTCGGCCACGCCGCCGCCTGGGAATTGGTCGAGACTTTTCTCGCGGCGCGCTTCAGCGGCGCGAAACGCCATCGTCGCCGCCTGGCGAAGATAGCGGACCTCGAACGTGAGTTTCTGAAGGAAGCGCTGTGACAACAAGCCCTCTGGCCGGAAAGCCGGCGCCACCAGGAATGCTGGTCGATGTTCCGCGACTCGTCACCGCGTACTTTGCCGAGGTGCCCGACCCCACCGTGCCGGCACAACGGGTGGCGTTTGGTACCTCCGGGCATCGCGGATCGTCATTCCAGCGGGCTTTCAACGAATGGCACATTCTCGCGATCACCCAGGCAATCTGCTTCTACCGCATGCGGAAAGGCATCGCCGGCCCGCTGTTTCTCGGCATCGACACCCATGCGCTCTCGGTTCCGGCCTGCGCCACCGCGCTTGAGGTCCTGGCGGCCAACGGCGTCGAGGTGATGCTGGCCGAAGGGGACGAATACACGCCGACCCCGGTGATCTCGCATGCGATCCTCACCTACAATCGCCCGCGGAAAGGCGGAGCACTGGCGGACGGAATCGTCATCACCCCCTCGCATAACCCGCCCTACGACGGCGGCTTGAAATACAACCCGCCGAACGGCGGACCGGCGGACACCACGGTCACCAGCTGGATCGAGTCAACGGCGAATGCCCTGCTCGAAGCCCGGCTGAAAACGGTGCAACGAATTCCCTACGAGCAGGCGCTGCGCGCCTCGACGACGCATCGGCACGATTATCTCAACGCCTATGTCCGCGACCTTGGCACCGTGGTAGACCTGGGCATCATTCGCGGAGCGAAGCTCAGCCTCGGCGTCGATCCGCTCGGCGGCGCCGGCGTCCATTATTGGGCGCGGATTGCCGAGATCCATGGTTTGAGCCTGACCGTCGTCAACGACGCGGTCAACCCCACGTTTCGCTTTATGACGCTGGATTGGGACGGCCAGATTCGCATGGATCCGTCGTCGCCCTTTGCGATGGCCCGCCTGCTCAGGATGAAGGACCATTTCGACCTCTCGTTTGCCTGCGACACCGACCATGACCGGCACGGGATTGTCAGCAAGACCGCCGGATTGCTCCCGCCCAATCACTTCCTCGCGGTGGCAATCTCCCAGCTCTTCCAGAATCGTCCGCAGTGGCGCGCGACGGCAGGGGTCGGAAAGACCGTGGTGAGCAGCGCGATGATTGACCGCGTCGCGGCAAAACTGGACCGGAAGCTTTTCGAGGTGCCGGTCGGCTTCAAATGGTTCGTGGACGGCCTGCTCGATGGCTCACTCGGATTTGGCGGCGAGGAAAGCGCGGGCGCCACGTTCGTCCGGCTGGATGGCAGCGTCTGGACGACGGACAAGGATGGATTCATTCCCTGTTTGCTCGCCGCTGAAATCATGGCGCGGACCGGTCGCGATCCCGGGGAGGCTTACCGCCGGCTCGCGCTGGAATTCGGCGAGCCGTTTTACGACCGCGTGGATGCACCCGCCACGCCGGCAGAAAAGGCCGTGCTGGCCAGGCTCGCCAGCGGGCAGATCACCCACACCGAGCTGGCTGGTGAAAAGATTCGGTCCATCCTCACCCGCGCCCCGGGCAACGACGCGCCTCTCGGCGGGGTGAAGGTCGTCACGGAAAGCGGCTGGTTTGCCGCGCGTCCGTCCGGCACCGAGGAAATCTACAAGATCTACGCTGAAAGCTTCCTCGGGGAATCCCATTTGCGCCGGATTCTGCAGGAGGCCCAGACCATCGTCAGTGCGGCGCTGGCCGCCGCGGCGCGGCCGGCGGCCGGCCCCGCCGCGTCAGCTCCGCAGCCGGAGGCAGACTGCGAAGCGGTGGAAGCGTGGCGGAATGAAGGCGATCCGAACTGACCGCCCTCGCGCATGGACCTGAAACCATGACCACGACCATACCCGGGGATTCCACTCCGCTCAACCCGCCGCAACGCCTGGGCGCACTGACCGAACTGGCCATGGACCTGCGCTGGTCGTGGAACCACGGTGCCGATGAGTTGTGGAGGCGGCTCGATCCCGCGCTTTGGGAGCTCACCCATCATCCCAACGTGGTGCTGCAGACCGTCGCGCGCGAAAAGCTCGCGAGTTCACTGGCCGACCCGGGCTTTTGCGAATTGCTCGACCGCCTGGTGCAAGCCCGGCGGGAGGCGGCGGCGAAGCCCCGCTGGTTTCAACAGAACCATCCCCAGGCTCCTCTCACCTGCGTCGCCTATTTCTGCATGGAGTTCATGTTGAGCGAAGCCCTCCCGATCTATTCGGGCGGCCTGGGCAACGTGGCCGGCGACCAGCTCAAGGCCGCCAGCGACCTCGGCGTGCCGGTCGTCGGCGTCGGTCTGCTCTACCAGCATGGCTATTTCCGCCAGATGATCGACCGGAACGGAGCGCAGCAGGCGCTTTATCCGTACGAACGATCCCGGACAACTGCCCATCGCCCCGGTGCGCCAGGCGAACGGCGAATGGCCTGCGGCTGGAGATCGTGCTGCCCGGCTACTCCGTCTGGCTTCGCACCTGGCAGGTCCAGGTTGGCCGGCTCACGCTCTACCTGCTCGACACGAATGACGCGGCCAATTTTCCCGTGCATCGCGGGATCACGAGCGAACTGTATGGCGGCGGGCCGGAACTGCGCCTGAAACAGGAAATGGTGCTCGGGATCGGCGGCTGGAAACTGCTCACCGCGCTCGGAATCAAACCGGACGTCTGCCATCTCAACGAAGGGCATGCCGCCTTCGCCCTCCTGGAGCGCGCCCGCAGTTTCATGCAGGAAACCGGGCAGCCGTTTGCCGTCGCCCTGGTGGCCACGCGCGCCGGCAATCTTTTCACCACTCACACGGCAGTCGCGGCGGGATTTGATCGTCTTTTCGCCGGCGCTGATGGAGCAATATCTCGGCCGGTACGCGCAGGGAAGGCTCGGCCTTTCGCTCCGCGACCTGCTGGCGTTGGGACGCCAGAATCCCGATGACGCCGACGAGCCTTTCAACATGGCCTACCTGGCGATGCGCGGGAGCGGGTCGGTCAACGGCGTGAGCCAGCTGCACGGCCGGGTGAGCCGGCACATCTTCGCGTCGCTTTTTCCGCGCTGGCCGGAGGGCGAGGTGCCGGTGGGTCACGTCACCAACGGCGTGCACATGCCGACCTGGGATTCGGCGGCGGCGGACCAGCTTTGGACGGAGGCTTGCGGCAAGGAACGCTGGCTGGGAACGTCGTGCACCCTCGAGCAGGACCTTCGCCGGGTCTCCGACGAGGAGCTCTGGGCGCTGCGCACCACCAGCCGAAAATCGCTGGTGGAATATGCCCGCGAACGCGTCGGCCGGCACATGGCCGTCGGCGGAGCCGGCCCCGAGGCGATCGCCCGGACCCAGGCCCGGCTGGACCCCCGGGTCCTGACCCTCGGCTTTGCCCGCCGCTTTGCGACCTACAAACGGCCCAACCTCCTGCTGCACGATCCCGCGCGGCTCCTCCGGATTCTCAAGCATCCCCAGCGCCCGGCCCAGCTCATCCTTGCGGGCAAGGCGCACCCGGCCGACCTGGCGGGCCAGGCGCTGATCCAGGAGTGGACGCGCTTCATCCGCCGCGCCGATGCGAGCCCGCCGGTGGTCTTTCTCGCCGATTACGACATGCTGCTGGCCGAACATCTGGTCCAGGGGGTCGATGTCTGGATCAACACGCCCCGGCGGCCCTGGGAAGCCAGCGGGACGAGCGGAATGAAGGTGCTCGTCAACGGCGGCATCAATCTCTCCGAGCTGGACGGCTGGTGGGCCGAGGCCTACACGCCGGAAGTCGGCTGGGCCCTGGGCGACGGCGAGGAGCACGGCGACAATCCCGCCTGGGACGCCGCCGAGGCAGAGGCGCTCTACGAGCGGCTCGAACAGGAGGTGATTCCAGAGTTCTACACGCGCAATGCGCAGGGCATACCCATCGCCTGGGTGTCGCGTATCCGGGAAAGCATGACTCGACTGACGCCCCGCTTTTCGGCCAGCCGCACGGTGCGCGAATATACCGAGCAGCATTACCTGCCCGCCGCCATCGCCTGCCGGGGGCGCACCGCCGACTACGGCGCCGCCGCCCGAAAGCTGGTCGATTGGGAGAACGAACTGGCGCAGAAATTTCCGGCGATCCGGTTTGGCGCCGTGACCGTGACGACCGGTGGGGAACAGCACGACATCACGGTCGAGGTATTTCTGGAGGGCGCCAGTCCGGAGATGGTCCGGATCGAGTTATATGCCGACGCCGTGAAGGGCGGTGCCTCGGTCCGACAGGAAATGACGCGCTTGCGCCAGCTGCCGGGTGAAGCGGGCGGCTATGTTTTTCGCGCGACGGTGCCTGCCACCCGCCCGGCCGCGGATTATACGGCGCGAATCATGCCCCACCGCGAGGGCCTCACCGTGCCGCTCGAGGCGGGCTGGGTCCTCTGGCAGAAATAGCCATTGCCAACCTCACAGTATGACCCAAAACCGCCAAGCCGCTGAGCGGGGCCACGCTGTTCAAACCGCGTCGTCTTATGTTGAAACAACCAAACCGTGAGATCCAGCTGGTCTCCCGCCCGAAAGGGATTCCAACCGCCGCCAACTTCAGCCTGGTTCGGACCGAACTGGAGTCACCGCGAGATCAGGAGATCCTGGTCCGCAACCTCTTCATGTCAGTGGACCCGTACATGCGCGGTCGCATGAACGACGGAAAATCGTATGTCCCGCCGTTCGAGCTCGGCAAACCGCTGGAAGGCGGTGCGGTCGGCGAAGTCATCGAGTCGCGCGCCAAAGAGTTCCAGGTTGGCGATGCCGTCACTTCCAATCTCGGCTGGCGCGAATTCTTCGTGGCATCACCCGGGGCGTTGCATCCGGTCAGCCGCGAGATTCAGCCGCTCTCGGCTTATCTTGGCGCCCTCGGCATGACGGGCATGACCGCCTGGGCCGGCCTAAACCTGGTGGAGGTCAAGGCCGGCGATGTGATCTATATTTCGGGAGCCGCCGGCGCGGTCGGAAATGTCGCCGGCCAGCTGGCGAAACTGCGCGGATGCCGGGTCATCGGATCGGCCGGTTCGGAGGAAAAGGTCCTTTTTCTGCGCCAGGAATGCGGATTTGACATCGCCTTCGACTACAAGACCGGCCCGGTCCTCGAACAGCTGAACCTGGAGGCGCCGGACGGGATCGATGTCTATTTCGACAATGTCGGGGGCGCCACCCTCGAGGCGGCGCTCTCGGCTTTGCGCGTGCACGGCCGGATCATCGCCTGTGGCGGCATCTCCGGCTACAACGAGGAGAAACCGCGACCCGGCCCTTCCAATCTCTTCAACATGATCACCAAGCGGCTGACAATGAAGGGGCTGCTCGTCCGCGACTGGATGGACCGCCGGTGCGAATTTGAAAAGGAAGTCGGCGGCTATTTTCGGGCCGGCAAACTGAAGAACAAGGAGACGGTGGCCAGGGGACTCGACCAGGCGGTGGGCGCATTCATCGGCCTCTTCCACGGTCAAAACATCGGCAAGATGGTTGTGCAACTGGCCTAGTCCGGATGCCTCACGCCTCATCCCGCCGCAAGGTCACCACCGGTCGGGTGCACCGCGCTCCCGGCCCGGGCGTCCAGCGCACCCAGGCCCAGCGTTCGACTGGCCGTCCGGTCGTTTTTCTGTTCGACGTCAACAACACGCTGCTCGACAACGACCGCGTCATCGCGGATCTCGGCCGGTATCTCCTGCGTGAGGTCGGCCCCCGGCGGGCGCGGTGCTACTGGACCCTGTTCGAGCAGCTGCGCACGCGGCTGGGTTACGCGGATTACCTGGGCGCCCTGCAGCGTTACCGCACCGCCTATCCGCACGACCTGGGCCTGCTGGCCGTCTCGCGTTTCCTCATCAACTATCCCTTTGCCCGCCGCCTTTTTCCCGGCGCGCTCGACGTGATCGCCCAGGCCGGGCGCCGGGGAACCGCCGTTCTCCTCAGCGACGGCGACGTGGTCTTCCAGCCCCGCAAGGTCGACCGGTCCGGACTCGGTGCGGCGGTCCAGGGGCGCGCATTGATCTATGTGCACAAGGAGCGCGAGCTTGCCGACGTGGCCGCCCGGTATCCGGCAGATCATTACGTCATGGTCGATGACAAGTTGCGCCTCCTGGCCGCCGTCAAGCGCGCCTGGGGCCCGCGGGTGACCACCGTCTTCGTGCGGCAGGGCCACTATGCCCGGGACCCGAAGATGCTGGCCTCCCGGCCGCCGGCCGACCTGAGCCTCGCGCGGATTCGCGATCTCCTGGACCATGACCTGGCCAACCTCTTGCCCGGGCCGACGACCACGGCCCCGGGCCGCGCGACCCCTCGATCCGGGATCCGGCGCCCAACCGGCCGCCGCCACTGAAAGCGCTTCGCCCACCATGCAATCCATCCTCACGATCAACGGCGGTTCATCGAGCATCAAGTTCGCGCTCTACCAGGGGGACGGGCCGCTGCAGCGCGGACTCCACGGAGCGATCGACCGCATCGGCCTGGGCGGCACCAATCTGACGTTCAGCGCCCCGTCCGGCAACGGGCCGGTCAGCCAGCAGCTGGCCGCCGCCGATCACCGGTCGGCCGCCAATGTCCTGATCGACTGGCTCGCCACGCAGGACGGATTCGCGTCGGTCGGGGCGCTGGGACACCGCGTGGTGCATGGCATGAAACACACCCAGCCCGAAATCATCAGCCAGGACCTGCTGGACGAACTGCACCGCCTCCGGCCGTACGACCCGGATCATCTGCCGCGGGAGATCGAACTGATCGAGGCGTTCCGGCAGCGCCGTCCGCAGCTTCCCCAGGTGGCCTGTTTCGACACCGCGTTTCATCAAACCATGCCGCGCGTGGCCCGGCTGCTGCCCATTCCCCGGCGATTCGACGCCAAGGGCGTGCAACGCTATGGTTTCCACGGCCTGTCTTACGCCTATCTGATGGAGGAGCTCGCGCGCGTCGCCGGTCCGAAGGCCGCCGGGGGGCGCGTGATCCTGGCCCATCTCGGCAACGGCGCCAGCCTGGCCGCCGTGCGCGACGGGCACAGCATTGACACGAGCATGGGGTTCACGCCGACGGCGGGCCTTGTCATGAGCACCCGCTCGGGCGACCTGGACCCCGGCCTCGCGCCGTATCTCGCGCGCACCGAACAGATCAGCTCCAAACAGTTCTACGAAATGGTCAACCACGAGTCGGGACTGCTCGGAGTTTCCGGGACGAGCTCCGACATGCGGGACCTGCTCGCGAAGGAAACCGCGGACGTTCGGGCGGCCGAGGCCGTGGCACTGTTCTGCTACCAGGCGAAGAAGTGGACCGGCGCTTTCGCCGCCGCGCTCGGCGGGCTGGATACGCTGGTTTTTTCCGCCGGCATCGGAGAAAACTGCCCCTCCATTCGAGCCCGCATCTGCGACGGACTCGATTTCCTTGGGATTGAACTGAACGAGGCGCGCAACGCCGCGAACGCCCCGGTGATTTCCACGGATGCCAGCCCGACCGCGGTGCGCGTCATTCGCACCGACGAGGAACTGATGATTGCGCGCTCGGTGTGCCGTCTGCTCTCGCCCCGCGCGATGAACAACCAGCCTTGAACCATGAATACCAACCTGCTCACGCCGGAACTGCTCGACAAGATGGATGCCTACTGGCGCGCCGCCAACTATCTGTCGGTCGGCCAGATCTATCTCTATGACAATCCCCTGCTCAAGCGACCGCTGACGCTCGCGGATGTGAAGCACATGCTGTTGGGACACTGGGGCACAACCCCCGGTCAGAACTTCATCTACGTTCACCTGAACCGGGTGATCAAGAAATACGACCTTGACATGATCTATGTCTCCGGCCCGGGGCACGGCGGCCCGGCCGTCGTGGGGAACACCTACCTCGAGGGCACTTACAGCGAGATCTACCCCGACATCAGCCAGGATGAAGCCGGGCTGCGGAAGCTCTTTGTGCAGTTCTCCTTTCCCGGAGGAATCCCCAGCCATGCTTCGCCGGAGTGCCCGGGCTCGATTCACGAGGGCGGCGAACTGGGCTATTCGCTGAGCCATTCGTTCGGGGCCGTATTCGACAATCCCGGGCTCGTCGTCGCCTGCGTCGTCGGCGATGGCGAGGCCGAGACCGGACCGTTGGCCACGGCGTGGCATTCCAACAAGTTCCTCGACCCGGCCACCGACGGCGCGGTGCTGCCAATCCTCCATCTCAACGGCTTCAAGATTTCCAACCCGACCGTGCTCGCGCGCATCACCCGCGACGAGCTGGACCAGCTGTTCCGCGGCTACGGCTGGACGCCCTACTTCGTCGAATACCACGGCGAAACCGGGCCGATGCATGCGGCGATGGCCGCGACCCTCGACAAGGCGGTCGAGGAGATCAAGCGGATCCAGCACGAGGCGCGCGTCAATGGCAACGCCGCCCGGCCGCGCTGGCCGATGATCGTCCTCAATTCGCCCAAGGGATGGACCGGCCCGAAATGGGTCGACGGGCTGCAGATTGAAGGCACCTTCCGTGCGCACCAGGTGCCGCTCTCCGACCCGGCGACGCATCCCGAGCACCTTAAGCTGCTGGAAGACTGGCTGAGGAGCTACCGGCCGGAGGAACTTTTCGATGTCCATGGCCGGCTGAAGCCGGAACTGGCCGAACTTGCACCCAAGGGCGAACGACGCATGGGCGCCAATCCTCACGCCAACGGCGGGATGCTCCTCCGCGACCTGCGGATGCCGGATTTCCGCGATTACGCGGTGGACGTGCCCGCCCCGGGCGTGCGCGGCATCGGCGACACGCATGTGCTCGGGCGTTTCCTGCGCGACGTGACCGCGCTGAACCGCGAGCAGCACAATTTCCGGGTCTTTGGCCCGGACGAGACGCTCTCCAACGGCCTGGAAGCGCTCTTTGAAGTGACCAAGCGCCAATGGGACGCCGCGACCGAGCCAAACGACGAATTCCTCGCACCCGCCGGCCGCGTCATGGAGATGCTCAGCGAGCACCAGTGCGAGGGCTGGCTCGAGGGCTACCTGCTGACGGGGCGGCATGGTCTTTTCAACTGCTACGAGGCGTTCATCCACATCGTCGATTCGATGTTCAACCAGCATGCCAAGTGGCTGAAGGTCACCTCGCACCTGCCGTGGCGGCGGAAGATCGCTTCGTTGAACTACCTGCTCGCCTCGCATGTCTGGCGCCAGGACCACAACGGTTTCACCCATCAGGATCCCGGTTTCATCGATCACGTCGTGAACAAGAAGGCCGAGATCGTGCGGGTTTATCTTCCCCCGGATGCCAACTGCCTGCTGTCGGTCATGGACCACTGCCTGCGCAGCCGCCACTACGTCAACGTCGTCATCGCGGGCAAACACCCGGCCCCGCAATGGCTGACAATGGACGCCGCCCTCAAGCACTGCACCGAGGGCATCGGCATCTGGCAGTGGGCCAGCAATGACCAGGGCGTCGCGCCCGACGTGGTCATGGCCTGCTGCGGCGACGTGCCCACGCTCGAGACCCTGGCTGCCGTCTCCATCATGCGCGAACATCTGCCCGACCTCAAAATCCGCGTGGTCAACGTCGTCGACCTCATGAAGCTGGAACCGCCCACCGAGCATCCGCATGGGTTATGCGACCGGGATTTCGACGAACTCTTCACGAAGGACAAGCCCGTCATCTTTGCCTTTCATGCCTACCCGTGGCTGATCCACCGGCTGACTTACCGCCGCACGAACCACGACAACATCCATGTTCGCGGGTACAAGGAGGAGGGCACGATCACCACGCCCTTCGACATGACGGTGCTGAACGAGCTGGACCGCTTCCATCTCGTGATGGACACCATCGACCGCCTGCCCAAGACCGGGGACCGGGGTGTCTACCTGAAGCAGCAGCTCAAGGACAAGCTGATCGAGCACAAGCAATACATCGACAAGAATGGCGAGGACCTGCCCGAGATCCGGAATTGGCGATGGGGCGCGGCCGACGCCGGCAAGTCGCCGTGAGCCGTCCGGGACACCCGGGTTTACAGGCCGTCTGAAGCAAAAACAGACATGTCACGGAATACGTGACAAACGCCGCTTCCGTACCAGACGCTTTGTAACGTAATACGTTACATTGATGCCGCGCCACACCGATGCTTCGATAGGCGCGGGAATGTGCGTGGACAGCCTCCCAGCGAGGCGCCGCCTCAGGCCAAAACCGAGCCTTGCTGCGGTGCGGAGGTTGGCAGCTTGTCAAGGCGGGAACCAGCGCCTCGCCAAGCCGTAACGATGCAAAATGTAGGAGCCTGCTTGCAGGCGATTTTACCCTCGAAATCGCCTGCAAGCAGGCTCCTACATTGATCATCTGATGGTGTGATTTTGACGAGTGAAGCCGGGGGTTTTTGAATAGATCCGGGCCAAGGGTCCGCTGCGCGGACCGGGCGATCGGCAGGATTAGCACACGGCAACCCAGAAAGAACCGCTGTCTGCAAACTCGACCTGATCGCAGCGGGTGCATCTGCCGATTGACGGTGATTCCGAACGTAGCGCAGCCATCCTTGGCTGCATCCTTTGCAGGCATGCCTGCGCTACGAGCCGAGACCACTCGTTCATCACCGATGGCGGTAGCGGCGCGGCGTTCCGCGCCGTCGGAGCCGGACCCGGCTCCGCTACGGAATCGCCTTGCTGCATGCTTTACCGTCAATCGGCAGATGCGCCCGATCGCAACGTGTTTAGCAGTGTCCACACGCGCTGGGGCGCGTCCTTTCCGGCGAGTAAATCGGCGGCGATTTACTTGAGAGCTCAATGAGTCTAGTGCTGTGGTGCGGCCCCCGGGACGCCGAAAGAGACGTCGAACGGGACGACATTGGAGATGACCGCCGAATTGCGTTTCCCGGGTGTTTGCACGATTGCCTGCAGCCGCATTTCACCACGTTTGCTTGTGTGGAAGAGGGCATCCTTCGTGATCGTCACCTCACCCGAAGCCGTCACCGTGGCCGTTCCATTTTGTCCTCCTGAGAATTCCACGCCTCCAATGTTGGCGTAGAACCGATACCAGATTGTGGCCGGCCCGTCGGTCTTCACCGTTCCCGTAACCTGGAGCTTCCGTCGATCCGCCACTGAATCGTGTACTTCGACTGCCGTCAGATTCACTGCAGTGATCTTTGCGTTGGCGGCAGGCGTTTGTGTCTTCGTCGTGCTGGACGACACGGACACCGAGCTGTTCATGGTGTCCTTGCCCAAATCAGCCGTGGCGGTACCTTGGACGTTCACGCTGGTTTCCGAGTGCGCACGGATTTCGCCGCTCTCGTCCATCTCTGAATCGGTCACCGGGCAATTTGCTGGCGTTTCGAACAACGAGGCCGGCGGCCTTTCGAAGCTGAGCTGTTTGATCTCAAACAACACCGTCGGCCGTCCGTCCTGTCCAATCCCCTCGAGCTTTACCAGGTAATCGCCCGGCTCGGCAAACCACACGCGAGTTGCCCAGAAATCGGCCGACGCCGGCTTGGCGCCCGCCTCAAACTCCTCCAGGCGGGCGGAAATCCCATTCACATTTTCCGTCCGCACCGCCTTGTGTTTGCGGTTGGCTGCACACTGGGCCAGGAAATCAGCAGTTCCGGTGATGGGATCTTCGCTGACTGGCGCCCGGGAAGACAAGTAGCGCCCGGCAGAGGAACGGCCGCTGTTGAACCAATTTATCCAACACACCGTGTGGGTTTGAAAATTGAAGAGCGTTGTCATCTGGCTGCCATTCAGGGTCTGCTCAATTCGTTCCCTGGGGCCATCCCGGTAGATGGTGATGGCCATCTTCAGATCCGGGCCAGCGGCTTCAGCAACCAGTTTGTAGGTTTGCGGCGCCGGAGATTGCGCGACGAGATGAACCGGCAGCGCAAACATCCCCCATACCGCCAACGCCTGCAGCAACGCTTTTTTCACTGAAGTTCTCCTTTCGAGGTATCCATCAAAGGTTTGGCCTGTCTATACCTGCAAATCCCGGCCAGTTTCCAGATGGTTTCCAATTGAATGGGTGAATTGCTCCGATGTCCAGCTTCGCGCCGCCGCGACTTGAATAATCCCGGCGTTCACCCTGGGAAGACGTTGCGATCTGTGACAGGTGTAGGAGCCTGCTTGCAGGCGATTCCGAGGCCAAGGTCGCCTGCAAGCAGGCTCCTACAATTTGTATGGTCACGGCTGCGGGCAAGCCGTTCCTTGCCGTGCCGCGCAAATCCCACGCTTGACCAGAAACAAGTCACAATTATGACCAAGACATGCAAATCCTCACAGTCTCCAAGGCAAAGAGCGGATTCAGCCGCGTGGTCCGTGGCGTGATCCGCAGCCGAAAGGCCGTTGTGGTGAAGACCCCTTCCGGCTTCGTGCAGATCGCGCCGTATGAAATTCCGGAGGAAATCGCCCCGGCCCCGCGGGGATCGGTTGGGAAGTTGACGCGGCAGGAACTCTGGCTGCACAACCACTTTGGAGAAAGCCTATGAACCTGCGCCGGTGGGACATTGTTTTTGTCCGCGCGGATGACAAGGACACTGTTGGCCATCCTGGCGTGGTTCTCTCGCATGAGGATCTGTTGGAGGATGACAAGGTGTTCCGCCTCAATCTGCTGATGGGGTCGAAGAAGAATCCCGCGCAGACCGCGGCCTCGCGGCAGGTGCTTCTCAACGGCTCGGACGGGCTCGATTTCCTGACGGCGATAGACTGCGATTTTGTAGCAGTGGCGCGGAAGGCCGCCATCCTTCGCCATGTCGGTTCAGTCAGTTTTGAGCGGCGCGGGGAGATTCGCAGGAAAGTCCGGGCCTATCTTGGGCTGGGCTGATTTTCCGGTCACGATAGTCGCAAAATGGCGGATGCCATTTTGTCTTGGCAGCGTGGCGGCCTGCGCCCGCCACGCTGCCAGGCGGGTAATACCCCATACGCTCGCCCCGGGTTCCGAGCTATCGTTTCAGCGAATTGTTGGAGCCGGTCGACCGCACCAATCCGCCAACCACCCATGAAAGCCTCTTTCCTGCTTCCACTTACACTTTGCCTCGCGTTTTCCGTCCGGGCACAGGTTCCGGACGCGACCTACTCCCCCCAACAGCTGGATCAATTGCTCGGGCCAATTGCGCTCTATCCCGATCCCTTGGTCGCCGTGATCCTGCCGGCCTCGACCGCACCCGCGGACGTCACGCTCGCTGCGAACTATCTGGCGGCCAATGGCGCTCCGGACGGAATCGACGCGCAATCGTGGGACGCGAGCGTCAAGGCACTGGCCCGCTATCCCGATGTGCTGAAATGGATGAGCGGCAATCTTGAGTGGACGCAGGCGTTGGGCGCGGCGTTTACGCAGCAGCCGGCCGATGTCATGAAGTCCATCCAGCAACTCCGGGTCCAGGCCCGGGCGGCCGGATCGCTGGTCACGACGCCGCAGCAGCAGGTCGTGTTGGAGGGTGACAACATTCGGATCGTACCCGCCCAGCCAAACGTGATCTACGTGCCGGCCTACGATCCCGCCATCGTTTATGAAACGCCGGTCGGCTATGACGGCCCGTTCATTACGTTTGGGGTCGGATTCCCGGTCGGCGCCTGGCTAGGGTACCAATGTGACTGGGATGACTATGGCATCTGGGTCGGACCCTGGAATTCCGGTTGGGCCTATAACCGCGAGTGGCGGGATTCACGCTATCGCGGAAACGCCTGGCGGGCGTGGCAACCCGATCCGCGTCGTTCCCGCGCGATCGTGCGCAATTTCTACCGGCCGGAAGGCCGGCTGCCCAGTCCCGGGTTCGCTGCCGGCTACCGGGCTCCGGTCCGCCAGGCGGGTGTGGCGCAGCGTCCCGCGATTTCCCGCGCGCCCTCAGGTCCGGACTTCCGTGGCCGGGCAGTCGCGATGCCCCGGCCGGCCGGCCCGGCACCCTCGAGCAATCTCTTCGGCGGATACAGCCGGGGAACTCAGACGCGCGCATTCAGCACCCGGGGACAGGTGAGCCGATCGGCTCCGGTCCGCACTCCGTCTCGC
This sequence comes from uncultured Verrucomicrobiae bacterium, assembly GCA_963804395.1. GTDB lineage: Bacteria > Verrucomicrobiota > Verrucomicrobiia > Opitutales > Opitutaceae > Fen-1467. The sequence goes on from CAWDQK010000056.1 coordinate 23,956, forward strand.
GCAGCTGCTCCGGCTCGCCAAGCGGCTCCGGCTCGTGAGTCTTCCTCAAGACCGGGAGAGAAACGGGAACGGAATTGATCTCCACCACGAACCAATCAGTCACCATGAGCACCTTTCAGCAGATGATTCGCGCCACCTCCGCCTTGGTTGCGGCGCTCAGCCTTGTCGCGGTCGCAGCGGTGTCCCCACTTCGGGCCGATGCGGCCACCCCGGCGGGATCGCCGCGGCAGTTCGCTTCGCCGGAGGACGCAGTAAAGGCGCTCGTAACTGCCACCGCCGCCGGCGATCGCACGGAGGTCGATGCGATTTTCGGGCCCGCCGTGAAGGACCTCTTGTCGGGGGATTCAAAGCAGGATGCCCTCGAGTTCGCCGCTTTTGCAAAGTTGGTCGGGCAGTTTTCCCAATTGGCCCAGAAGGCCGATGACCGTTTCGTGCTCAATCTTGGAGATCAGAACTGGCCGTTTCCCATTCCGCTCGTGAAGAAGGACGGATCCTGGCTCTTCGATACGGCGGCAGGCAAAGAGGAGATCGTCAACCGGCGCATTGGCGAGGACGAGCTGATCGCCGTTGGCGTCTGCCAGACCTATCTCGCAGCCCAGCGCGAGTATGCCAGCGAGGATCGCGTCGGCGATGGCGTGCTCCGATTCGCGCAGAAGCTCCGGAGCTCGCCGGGCCAGAAAAACGGCCTCTATTGGCCGGCGGCTCCAGACGAGGACCCGAGCCCCTTTGGTCCGTTCATCGCCGAGGTTCACGCCGAAGGCTATGGTGGCAAGACCGCCGAAGGACAGCCTCAGCCGTTCCACGGCTACCGCTTTAAAGTTCTGACGGCGCAGGGCGCATCGGCTCCAGGCGGCGCATTTAACTACATTGTCAACGGCAACATGATCGCCGGCTTCGCGCTGGTCGCCTATCCTGAGCATTGGGGCGAATCCGGGGTGATGACCTTTATCGTCAATCAGTGGGGCAAGGTGTACGAGCGCAACCTGGGCGCCCAGAGCGCCGACCTCGCCGCCGCGATGACCGAATTCGATCCCGACCCGGATTGGACTCCCGTAAAGTCGCCCTGATCGCACGCACAAGGAGCGCCTCCAGGACGCGAAAAACGCCAGGGCATCAGACCGCCAGTTTCCCGGAGACGCGACGCCCCCGTCGCAGCCTCCAAAGACGGATGCGGCGGAGGACGTCGTATCGCCCGCCCATTGCCGGTATCATCGAGCCGCATTCAGAATGAGATGAATCCGAATTCGCCGTCAATCTGGCCGCGCTAAGCCGGCACCTGCACCATGAAACTCGACCTCCAAGACTTCCGCGTTTCGGGCGGCAAAAAGATTCGGCTGAAGCACTGGGCCACCGATATCCGGCCGCTCTACCGGTCGGAAAAGCATTACAAGCAACTTCTCACTGATGGCGTCCGCGAATTAGGCGCCCTGCAACGCCTCCTCTATGCTTCAAACAGCTATTCGGTGCTCCTCATCTTTCAGGCCATGGATGCCGCGGGCAAGGACGGCGCGATCAGTCATGTCCTGACCGGCGTCAACCCCCAGGGCTGCGAGGTTTATAGTTTCAAGCAACCAAGCGCAGAGGAATTGCAGCAGGATTTTCTCTGGCGCACGACCTGCTGCCTGCCGGCGCGCGGGCGGATCGGAGTCTTCAACCGCTCTTATTATGAGGAAGTTCTGATCGTCCGCGTTCATCCCGAGATCTTGCGTCATGAGGGGATTCCACCTCTGCGATTCGGCAAGAAGACGGTGTGGAAGCATCGCTACCGTTCCATCGTCGATTTGGAGAGGCATCTCCACCGCAATGGCACCCGGATCATCAAGTTCTTCCTGCACCTGTCGAAGGACGAGCAGCGAAAGCGCTTTCTGCAGCGCATCGATGAACCGGACAAGAACTGGAAATTCAGCCAGGCCGACGTCGCCGAACGCAAATTCTGGAATCAATACATGGAGGCCTATGAAGACTGTCTGAATGCCACCAGCACGAGAGTTACGCCCTGGCACGTGGTGCCGGCCGATGACAAGTATAACGCCCGGATCATCATCTCGCGCATCGTCATTGACGCGCTGCAGGACCTCAAGATGCGCTACCCGAAGGTGACCCGGGAACGGCAGGGCGAACTCCAAGCGATCCGCAAGGAGCTGGCCAGGTAGCGCCGGGCGGGTAACACCCCATAAACCCCGGCGGCTTTCCCGCCTACACTGCTGCGGTCAGTAACCGGAGGATCGATCCTCTGTTGCAGGATCTGACGGAAATTTGTCAAGCCTCCGACCGAGCAAAATCAATGGACAGCCAGGCAATCATCGCAACGGATCTGACAAAGTGGTTTGGCGAAGGTGAGACCAAGGTGACGGCCGTAAATCATGTCGGCCTGGTCGCCCACTTTGGTGAGATGCTGTTCATTGTCGGCCCGTCCGGCAGTGGCAAGACCACGATGCTGAGCATGATTTCCGGCATCCTTCGTCCCAACGCAGGCAAGGTGACCGTCAAAGGCGCTGACATCTGGACTCTGACCAATGACCAACTGGCTGATTTCCGTCTGAACACCGTCGGCTTCGTGTTTCAGGACTACCATCTGTTTCCCCGCCTGACCACGGCCGAGAATGTCGCGATCCCATTGATCCTGAAGCAGCGCCCATGGGACGAATCAATCGCCGAAGCGAGGAAATTTCTCGGCATCGTCGGTTTGAAGAACCGGAGCGAAATCTTGCCGGTGAAGCTTTCGGGCGGCGAGCAACAGCGCGTCGCAATTGCCCGGGCCATTGTGAGCGGTCCGGAGATCCTCATCCTCGACGAACCGACCGCCTCGCTGGATGGCGACACCGGGCGGACGATCATCGCTTTTGTCAAAGAGAAGATTCTCAATCAACACCGCTGCATCCTGATCGTCACGCATGATGCGCGCATCAACGAGTACGCGGACCGGATTCTCCATATGGAAGACGGACATCTCTCTGCGTCGGAGAAGGGTACCGAATGAATGCCGCCGAGCCCAAACCGGAAGCCACTGCGGCCGAGCCTTTGCCCGAAGCCAAGGCAATCGAGCCGATGGCTGAACCCAAGGCCGCTGAGCCCAAGCCCGAGGCAAAAGCCGCGGAGCTCAAGCCCGAGACCAAAGCCACCGAGCCCAAGCCCGAAGCAGTTGCCGCCAGGCCGAAACTGGAGACCAGGAACAAGATCATCTTCGGCTTTTCGATCCTGGGCGTCCTCGGCGCGCTGGTCGCCGCCTACCTCTTCGGGATTGAGCGCAGCGCCCAGCCTCCCGTGTTCAAACCGGTCAGCAGTCCTTACGAGTCGGCCATCTATGCCAATGGCATCATCGAAAGCGACCAGGCGAGCGGATCGAACATCAACATCTATCCTGAAGTCTCCGGCCCGATCACCCAGGTGTTCGTGCACGAGGGCCAACCGGTGGCGGCAGGCACGCCCCTGCTGGCCATCGACGACTCGGTGCAGAAGGCGAACACGGAGCTGATGCGGCTGCAGGCTGAAGCCTCCCTGGCGCTTCTGAACGAACTCAAGGCCCAGCCGAGAGCCGAGACGCTGGCGATTGCCGCGGCGCAGGTGGGGCTGGCTGAATCCAATTTGAAGGTGGCCCGCGACCAGTACGACAAGGACCGCGCGTCGTTTGACATCGATCCGAAATCAATCAGCAAGGACGTGCTGGATACGGCGGAAGACTCCGTCAAGCAGGCGGCGGCCGGGCTGGACGTGGCCCGCAAGCAGTATGAACTGACGAAGGCCGGCGCCTGGAGCTACGATCTTGCCAGCCAGGAGAAGCAGTACGAGGCCCTCAGGCAGGCCTACCAGGCAGCCAATGCGCTGCTGCTGAAGCATTCGGTCAAGGCGCAGGTCGACGGCGTCGTGCTGGCCGTCAACGCCACGGTCGGCAGCTATGTGTCCTCGCTGGGCGCCTTCAACGCCTATACGCAGGGGCTCGACCCGCTCGTGGTCATGAGCTCACCCCAAGACTATCTGGCCGTGCGCTGCTATATCGACGAAATCCTGGTCTCACGGCTGCCCTCGAAGTGGCACATTGTCGCGCAGATGTCAGTCCGCGGAACTGACGCCAAGGTTCCCCTGGAATTCGTCCGGGTGCAGCCGTATGTCTCGCCGAAAATCGAGCTGTCCAACGAGCGCCAGGAGCAGGTGGACCTGCGCGTCCTGCCGGTGATCTTCCGGTTTCAAAAACAGGACGCCCCGGTCTATCCCGGCCAGCTGGTGGATGTTTTCATCGGGCAGAAATAGCGGGCGCGATCCGATGCACGACCCAATGCCGGGATGAACACCGATCGATCACCAGTCCACCTGGGCGTCTGCCTTGGGGCGATTACGGCACTGCTCGGCGGCTGCGCGGTCGGCCCCGATTTTGTCCGCCCCGCCCCACCCGCAACGGACCGTTACACGCGTGAACCGCTCCCGTCCGCCACGGTCGCGGCGGACGGCCAGGCGCAGCAATTCGCTCCCGACTCCGCGCTCATCGCCGACTGGTGGCGGCTCTTCAAGTCAGCGCCACTGGATGCCATGGTCCGGCAGGCCATCGCCAACAATCCGACCCTCCAGGCGTCCGAGGACAGCTTGCGCCAGAGCCAGGACAACCTGCGCGCCGGCTATGGCCTGTTCTACCCGCCATCTCGAGGCGGAAATGGACGCGAGCCGCCAGCGCGCCGCGCCGTCGCGACAAGGCCTGAAGACGCCCAGCACGATCTTTAATCTGGTGACATTAAGCGGCACCGTCAGCTACGCGCTCGACGTGTTTGGTGGCGAGCGCCGGACGGTGGAAGGATTGCGGGCCCAAACCGAGTATCAGCGTTACGCCAGCATGGCGGCCCGCCTGGCGCTGTCCGCCAATGTGGCCAATACCGGCATCGCACGCGCTGCCTACGCCGCCCAGATTCGCGCGACCGAGCAGTTGATCGAACTGGAGAACCAGCAGCTTCACCTCACCGAAGCGCAGGTTGGTGCCGGAACCGTATCCTATGCGAACATTTTGAGCCTGCGCAGCCTGATCGCGGCCAACCAGGCCTCGCTCGCACCGCTCAAGCAGAAGCTCAGCCAGGCTGAGCACCTGCTGGCAACGCTGGAAGGCGTGGTGCCATCCAAGGCGACCCTGCCCGACATCGACCTGGCCGGACTCTCCCTGCCGGCCGACCTGCCCGTGAGCCTGCCCTCCGATCTCGTTCGTCAGCGCCCCGACATCCTGTCCGCCGAGGCGCAATTGCATGTTGCCAGCGCCGCCATCGGCGTCGCAACCGCCGCGATGTTTCCCAGCTTCAGTCTGAGCGGCACCTACGGCGCTGCCGGTTCCAGCCCCGGCAATCTCTCGGCCGCCAGCGGCCGGTTCTGGAGCATCGGCCCCTCGGCCACGGTCCCATTGTTTCAGGGTGGCAGCTTGTGGTATGGCCGGAAGGCGGCAATCGATGCATACCAGGCGTCGCAAGCGAACTACCGGCAGACCGTCCTGGCCGCGTTCGCGCAGGTTGCCGACTCTTTGCAGGCGTTGGAACACGATGCTGAGTCGCTGCAGGCGCAGGTTGAAGCCCAGCGCGCCGCCGGCGAGGCGCTGAATCTGCGGCAGACCAATTACCGGGCCGGCCTGGTCGCCTACCTGGATGTGCTGGCAGCTGACGTGCAATTCCACGAGGCGACCATCGCCTAGGTGCAGGCGGTCGCGCAGCGCCACCAGGACACCGTCGCCTTGTTTGCGGCGCTGGGAGGCGGCTGGTGGAACGAGCAACCTCCCGCCAGCAAAAGCGATCCAACATGAAGCACAGCGGCATCCTGCGGATCGGATTCAAGCTGCTCGTGAACGACACGGCGAAATTCACGGCGCTCCTGATCGGGATCACCTTCGCCGTGTTTCTGATGATGCAAATGACGGCGATGTTCGCCGGCATTCTCAACCGGGCCTTTTCGACCGTCACCAACATCGGCGCGTCGATGTGGATCATGGACCCGGCGGTCAACACGGCCACCAGCGCGATTCCCATGCCCGATTATCTGCTGGACGCGGTGCGCAGCATGGACGGAGTCAGCTATGCGGTGCCGCTTTTCATGGGCGGCGCTCAGGTCAAACTCGACGACGGCACCTATCAATCGGTCAACGTCGTCGGCCTCGACGACACCAGCCTGTTTGGCCGCCCCGAACTCGAACAGGGCAACATCCAGGACCTTTACGCCGACAACTCGTTCATCGTGGTCAACGATGCTGAATTCTCGAAGCTGGAGCATCCGAAGATCGGCACCTCCTTCGCACTCAATGACCACCGCGGCGTGATCGTGGGCATCGCCCGGGTCGCGTCGAACGGACTGAACGGCGTGCCGACACTCTATACCACCTACACCCGGGCGATCGAATACATCCCGACCACGCGATTCACCATCTCTTACGTGCTCGTGCAAACGAAAAGCGACGCGGCCGTGGCCGGCATCAAGCAGCAGGTCTCCAAGCTCGGCTACGTGGCCCTGACCAAGGCGGAATTCAACAAACGCATCACCGACTTCTACACGTACAAGACCGGCATCGGCACCAACATCCTGCTGATGACTGTGATCAGCTTCATCGTGGGACTGTCGATTTCGGGTCAGACGTTTTACACGTTCATCCTCGAAAACCTGGAAAAGTTCGGCGCGCTGAAGGCCATCGGCGCAAAAGGGCGCGAACTGGTTTACATGATCCTGTTTATGGCGACCTTTACGGCGCTGACCGGCTACGGCCTGGGTGTCGGCCTGGTGACCTTGATGATTTGGATCACCCGGTCACGGCTTCCCAACTACGCTGCCATGATCACCTTCGGAAACCTGGGCCTCGCCTTCGGCATGGTCCTGCTGATCGCCGGTATCTCCAGCTATATCGGGGTACGCAAGGTGCTCAAAGTCGAGCCCTTCGACATCTTCCGCGGATAGGAACCTGTCGGGCGACGCCCTCCAGGTTCCTATCCAAATGGCGGACGCCATTTGGGACAGACTTTTGCATAGTCGAGAACGCGAATGTCGCAGCGGGCTGCATCGTTTCGATCCAGACGCGGCCGTCCCGACCCGCCCATGCGGACGGGGTCCACAGGAAGACGTCCAGTTGGATTTGCGCGGCGGTATTCTGCAGGACGCTGTTCCACGTTCCAGCCGACGTGAGCGCTTCGAGAAAGGGGGGCGGGGGCGCCGGCTGCGCCCGGGGTCGTTGGGTGCTTCGGCTTTGGATCGGCGCCGAACAAAGTCACGCCGGAACCCCGCCGTGGCTGGCCGCGGTGGGGAAGGGCGGGTTTGAGGCACGGTTCGCACGCTTCCGCGCCACGATCTCGCCGAGACCAACGATGTCATCCAGCACAACGACCTCCCCCAGAACATGGGTGATCCGGCCTTCGATGATTTCACGCAATGCGATGTCTTCAACCGACAGCGCTCCGGGAGATTCGATTAGCGGGCGATTTCCGCTCCGCAGCATTTTCACGCGTCCCGCGATCATGCTTACCAGAACATAGGGGTCACCGACGATCGCGCGCGCTTCTACGAAATAGTCGTTTCTCATGGCTGAAAACAGGGCGCGTTGGCCAGATTCGAACAGAAACGGTAGGGACCTTATGAATCCTCGGGCTGCCAGTGGGACATGCCGGAGGGGCAGTGAGCATAGGCCAATCAGCAGCCGGGCAAATGGGGTGAAACCCTACCGGGTCAAATCTTTCGACCGAAACCCGCCTACCCAATAGATGATGCCGCCCATCAATAGAATCACGCCAACGACCTCGCCTCCAATGGCCGGCCCGGCCAGATAGAAACCAAAGCCTCCGAACGAAAGAAGAACGACGAATAAGAGGACCAGCAGATTCACAACGACAAGATAACACTCCGCCGCAAGCCCCGCCATGGGGCCTTACCCTCCAGGGTCTGTTGCTGGAGGCTGGGGAAGATTCGCCAGGATTCTTGTGCCGCCAACGGCGGGCGCCTATTCCGGCCGACAAAGCAACCGGCGAAGCCTGCGCTGCGCTCTGCAAGCATCTACGGAGGCAATCCATGGTTCTCCGAAGGCCCTTGGATCGACGGCGGCGGCCGCGGTTGGTATGGTGGGAGTGGCGGCCGCGCTTATGTCCATCCGAGCGGTGGCAATCGCGGTGGCGACGGGAGCCATGCCAGCAGGGGCGGTGGCGGTCGCAGCGGTGACCACCACTAGCAGCGCGTCGGGCTGCGCCCTCCGCGCTGCTAGAACAAAATGGCTGCGCCATTTTGGAGACGGCCGGTCGGGATCAAGATTCTCTGGGATTTCCGCCCGGCGCAGATCGAAGGCGTCAGTTTTCTTGATCCGGAAGCGGTTTTCAACCCCGGGACTGCCCCGCCCGACGGTTTCGTGCCGCTTTGAGCACCATTCCGCAAGGGTGCAGGCACCGGAGGTTATCGGACAGGGTCGCTCAGGAACGGCAGAAAAGTCTCCGGTCTGCCCCAAATGGCGCCAGCCATTTGCATAGGAATATGGAGGGCGAAGCCCGACAGATTCCTGGGCCGGAAGGATTCAATCCAACGGGCTCCAGTCGGAATAATCGGTCGCAATGGTTTCAACCCAGCGCAGCGGACGGTGGGCGTGGAACCAGGCGTTTAGTCTTTGGTAGAGGCGCGACGATCTCATGATGCTTGGCTTAATAGTCAGTCGGGTTAATCCCCTGCGCGCCGCTGCGGCGCACAGGGCAATCTCAAGGTCGCCTGAACTAGCGGCGGAACCCTCCGGGATGAACGTCGTGAAAGCCTCCGCGACCACCTTCCATCCACGGACCGCCGCGGCCCCATCCGCGGCCATCATCGACACCGACTCCGACGAGGCAGCCGAGCAGGCCAAATTGCAGGCCAGCCAAGATCAAGGTACCGAGTAAAATTCTTTTGATGTTTTTCATGGGCGGTTGACGGGATTAGCGTTGTTGACGTATTCGACCATGCCGACCGTGCCGCCGGTGGGATCTGCCACCAGGGCAAACCGGCTTCCAAATGCCGCATCGTGCGGAGCAATCACAACCTCTCCACCGAGCCCTGGCACCCGCGCGAGCGCTTCATCGAGCTTCGCGACGCGGATGATACCCAGCCAGCTGGGTTTGGCCTCCGGGCCATCCGAAAGGACGGAGGCACCGCCGCGATTGAATTCACCGCTTGAGAACAGCAATTCGGTCTTCTTTCCCATGCGGGTGTCGGGTTCCACATCATAGCTAAACACCTTGCGGTAGAAACCGCCGGCCGCCTCCGGATCCTTCACAAACAGGTGAAACCAGTTCCAGCTGCCCGTCACTGGTTCGACATCAGCAGAGTCACCGGAACTCGACTGCAGGAGGCCGACGGGGGCGCCCTCGCTGTCCGTGATGATCGCTTCCGAACCGAGCTGGGGAAACTCGCGGACTGGCGCGCGGACCACTCCGCCCGCCTTGGTCACCGTCGAAAGCACTGCAGCGATATCGTTGACGGCAATGTAATTGATCCAGCGGGCGACGTGCTTTCCACCTGTTGCGGAGCGCAGCCTCAATCCGGCGACCGGATGGCCACCATTACTGAAGACCGTGTAGGTCACGCCCTGCTGTTCGAGCGTGACGGCGGTCCATCCGAACACTCCGGTATAGAACCTCGTCGCGGCCGCGGGATCGACCGTATGCAGTTCAGCCCAGACAAACTTGCCAGGATGGCTCTCTTTGGTGGCGGGATCGTTGAGCGCCGGGAAGGCCGCGGCGCGGGCGGTGGCTGGAAATCCGGTTCCCAGCAGCACAGCGGCGGCAAGGACCGTCGCCAGTCGGCAAACATGAGTTGTATGCATTGTATTGATGAGTGACGCGAGAATCAGGAAGACCCGAAAAAACGAGCTCAGAGTTTTCGAAAACAAGAGCCTATCCCGGAACGACCGCCGCGCGTATGGGGTGTTACCCGCCAGGAGCCTGTCGGGCTTCGCCCTCCATGCTCTCAACAAACGGCGGACGCCGTTTGAGCAGAACGGCGACATTTCTTCCGATACAGCGGAGAAGTTTTGAACTTGGGCGTGGGGTTTGCGTCAGAGAGGCCTGCCCGCCCGCTGCCGGGGGTTGAAGGTGCCCTAGTCCGAGAAACCCCACACCAACTTCAGTTTGTTTTCCACGGCGGACACTCCCGGCGCTGCCCAGGCCACCCGCTCGGCTTCGTCGCGTTCGGAATTGTTCCGAACCCGGCCATAGAGGGTCACCTTGTTTCCGGAAGTCTCCACCTCGATCTTGTCCGCTTCCAACAGGGCGTTGCGGGCGAAAGCACGTTTGATGGATGCTCCGACATTTTCGACCGCCAGCTTCGGTCTGATCGCAATCAAATTGCCGACGCCGGTGACGCCGGCCAGATATTTCACCGCGCCTTCCACGGCTTCTTTCTGATACGCCCACTCCAATTCGCCCTCGAGGCTGATCCAGCCTTTCCGGACCGTGATCGTGACCGCTCCTGAAGGAATCATCGGGCACCACTTGATCTGATTTGCCGCCGCAGCTGCGATATCCCCGTCCGTATGGCGCAGGGAATCCGGCTGCCTGACCTCGATTTCGTCGGCGATCGCATTCACCCCGGCCACCCGGCGGGCGGCGCGCACCGCATCCCACTTCTCGCCATAGTTGGTGGCGAAGCCGTTGAGGGTCACTGTGCCATCCTTCACCAGGACGCCGATGTCGGTGACTCTGACGCTCGGCTCGTACTCGAGCTCCGCAAGCACATCATCCTTCAACGCTGCATCATTTTTCTCTGAGATCGTGTTCATGTTTTTGCCTGATTTTTTGCTGGTGGTGTCATCTCAGGATGATGACGTGAGAGTGGGTTCCAAAGCGGGAATAGGTGGCGGGGAAGAGCGGGATTTGCTTCGGTGGTCCCGGCACCGCTAGATCACGCGCAGGACGATCTTGCCGCGGACGTGCCCTCGCTGACTGAGTTCCTGGCCGCGGGTCGCGTCGGAGAGCGGCAGGATCGTTTCGACAATCGCCTTGAGTTTCTCCGCCTCGACCAGCTGCGCGATCCGGGCCAGCTGGGCCGCATTGGGCTGGGTGAACACAAACGCCTGCCTTACGCCGTTGGCCGCAGCGTCTTCCGCGGAAGGCGGACCGGCGATTGAAACCAGGATGCCACCGCGCTTGAGGACCTTCCAGGAGCGCGCCTGGACGTCTCCCCCCATCGTGTCAAAGACCACGTCCACCGGTTGCACGGCCTCTTCGAAACGCACCGTCTCATAGTCGACCGCCTGGTCGATCCCGAGCTTGCGCAGAAAGTCGTGATTGCGCGCGGACGCCGTGCCAATGACGCAGGCCCCCTTCCATTTCGCCAGCTGCACCGCCAGGCTCCCCACGCCTCCGGCGGCGGCGTGAATCAGCACCCGCTGGCCGGCCGCCAGACCAGCCGCGTCGAAGAGCGATTGCCACACCGTCAGCCCGGCCAGCGGCAGGGCCGCCGCATGAACATGGTCGATGGAAGCCGGCTTCAGGGCCACTTCGGCTTCGTTGATGATGATGAACTCGGCATAAGCCCCGTCGCGGGAGATGTTGGGCCGGCTGAAGACTTCTTCGCCCACCTTGAACCGGGTGGCAGTTGCACCAATGGATTCAACGACGCCGGAAACGTCCCATCCGAGCACCAACGGCAGCGTGTGATGGAGCATTTCCTTGAGGTGGCCTTCCCGGATCTTCCAATCCACCGGATTGATTCCCGCGGCGTGAACCCGCACCAGCACCTCGTTGTTCACCGGATGTGGCCGCGGCGCGTCCTCATAGGTCAGGACCTCCGGACCGCCGTAAGAATAGATGCAAACTGTCTTCATGGTTCTCATGCCCAGTTCATTCGTTGGCGAGCGTTCTGTCTCGCCCGCCGACGATGCGCTGAAAGAGCGACCCGGGCCATGGGGTGTAACCCTAGCGAGGCGCCGGCTCAGACCGGACTTGAGTCTTGATGTGACAAGGAGGCTGGAGGCTGATCCAGGCCGGAACCAGCGCCTCGCTAAATGTCCGCTGCGCGGACAGGGCGATCGATCAGACGAGAACCTCGCCGTATGGAAAAACCCGCCGCCAGAGACCTGACCTGCGCACAACAGCTTGCGTCGTGCAACGACACCCGCAATCGCGGCACCCCGAATCCGCGGTAGGGTTGCTCCCCATGGCGACGGGCCGGCTCCTTCGGATATGATCCCTCCATCGATCACGCCAAACGCGGCGACAGATCCAAAACGCATAACCAGACTAGGGATTTTATGGCAAAAGTACTCGGCATCGATTTGGGCACGACAAACTCCTGCATGGCAGTCATTGAAGGCGGCGAGCCCTCCGTTCTTGAGAATTCTGAAGGCAAACGCACGACGCCTTCGGTGGTGGCTTTCACCAAGACCGGCGAGCGCCTCGTGGGCGAGCCCGCCAAGCGGCAGGCCGTCACCAACTCCCGCAATACGATCTATTCGATCAAACGGTTCATGGGGCGGAAATTCGACGAGGTGCAGGAAGAAATCAAACGCGTCCCCTACAAGGTGGTCCGGGCCGCCAATGGCGACGCCGCCGTCGAAGTGGAGGTCAACGGCAGGCCCAAGCAGTTCAGCCCGCCGGAGATCTCGGCCATGATTCTCGCCAAACTCAAGGCGGATGCCGAGACGCGGCTGGGCGAAACGATCACCCAGGCCGTCATCACGACTCCGGCCTATTTCAACGACTCGCAACGTCAGGCGACGAAGGACGCCGGCCGGATCGCGGGCCTCGAAGTGCTCCGGATCATCAACGAGCCGACCGCCGCGTCCCTGGCCTATGGTCTGGACAAGAAGAAGGATGAGAAGATCGCGGTGTACGACCTCGGTGGCGGCACGTTCGACATCTCGGTGCTGGACCTCGGCGACGGCGTGTTCCAGGTCAAAGCTACCAACGGCGATACCCACCTCGGCGGCGACGACTGGGACAATCGTCTGATGGACTGGATGCTGGACGAGTTCAAGAAGGAGAACGGGATGGATCTGCGCAAACAGCCGGAAGCCCTGCAGCGAATCAAGGAAGAGGCGGAGAAAGCCAAGATCGCCCTCTCCAGCGCCCTGCTGTACGATATCAACCTGCCGTTCATCACCGCGGACGCCAACGGGCCCAAACATCTCAGCCTGAAACTCACCCGGGCGAAAATGGAGCAGCTTTGCGACGCGCTGTTCGAACGCACGATCGCCCCGGTGAAGGCATGCCTGAAGGACGCCGATATCGCCGCCGCCAAGATCGACGAATTGGTGCTGGTCGGCGGCATGACCCGGATGCCCCGGGTGGTCGAGACCGCCCACACGCTGGTCGACAAGCCTCCGCACCAGGGCGTCAATCCGGATGAGGTGGTCGCGGTGGGCGCCGCCATTCAGGCCGGTGTGCTCAAGGGCGAGGTCAAGGATGTGGTGTTGCTCGATGTGACGCCACTGTCGCTCGGCATCGAGACGCTCGGCGGGGTGTTCACCAAACTGATCGAGCGCAATACGACGATCCCGACCCGCAAGTCGCAGGTCTTTTCCACGGCTGCGGACAATCAGCCGGGCGTAGAGATTCACGTCTTGCAGGGCGAGCGCCAGTTCTCCCGCGACAGCAAGACCCTCGGCAACTTCACACTCGACAGCATCCCGCCAGCCCCACGGGGCGTGCCTCAAATCGAGGTCAGCTTTGACATCGATGCCAATGGCATCCTGCATGTCAGCGCCAAGGATCTCGGCACCGGCAAGGAACAGAAGATTGTCATCACCGCCAGCAGCGGTCTCTCCAAGGCCGAGATCGAGAAGATGAGGCACGATGGGGAACTCCACGCCGAGGAGGACCGGGAGCACAAGGAAGCGCTCGAAGCGCGCAATGAGGCCGACAGCTCGGTGTATCGCACGGAAAAGCTGCTGAAGGACAATCAGGGCAGCATCTCCGACGCGAACCGCCGCAAGATTGAATCGGCTCTGAATGGGGTGAAGGAAGCGCTCAAAGGAAACGACTCCGCAACCATCAAGACGGCAGGCGCCAAACTCAACGAAACCTGGCAGGCGGTCTCGGCGGAACTATACAAGGCAGCTTCGGAAAAGTCCCGCGCGAGCCAGGGCACGTCCGGCGGCGAACGCGGAGTCCCGCCTGAACCGGGCGAGCGTGCGGAAGACGGCAGACCAAGCGACGAGCCGGTCATCGACGCAGAAGTTGTTGACGAGGAGAAGGTCACGTAGCGAGCGGATGTCCTGACGAGGCGCCGCCTCAGACTAGCTGGCCGCCGAGGTAGCGGCGCGGCGTCCCGCGCCGCCGGAGCCGGACGCCAGCCTTCGCTGAAGCTCCGGCTAGGCAGGCGGCTCCGCTACGGATTCGTCCTCGACTGCACGCCCGTTCGCCAGGCTCAGCCCACCGGCTTGAGTG
>CAWDQK010000057.1:0-5201 GCA_963804395.1 uncultured Verrucomicrobiae bacterium
GGGCGGCCTTCCGCCATCCGCCGCTCGTGGACGATCACGTCGGCGAGAGTGGTCCAGCGGAGCGTGGACTCGATTTGCTGGCGGGAGTCCTTCCAGAATTTGTGCACCGGGCAGGCGCGTTCATCGCTGCAGGTGGCAAGGCCCAGCAGGCAGCGCCCAAGCCACTGGCGCGCCTCCACCGCCTCGCTGATCTGCAGCAGCGTGATCTCCCCGGCCGGACGCGCCAGCAGAATGCCGCCGCGTTTGCCCCGCACGCTCCGCACCAGACCGGCCGCGACGAGCTCGGGCATGCGCTTGGCGAGATAGGCGTAGGGCACATGCGCCCGACGGGCGATGACCCGGAGGCTGGACGGCTGGCCGTTGGGCGGATCCAGATGGGTCAGCGCTTCGATCGCATAACCGGTGGTTTTGGCCAGACACAGCATGACGCTTAACCATTGTCTGCGTTCGCCCGGCGGTCAACCGTCGGAATCGCCAGGACCGAAAATCCGCTGGCGGCTTGTCACCGCCCGGGAGACGGCTACGGTGGCCGTGTGCCTGCTCCGACCGCCAACCCCGCCGCGTTCAGCTGTCCGGTTCCGCTCGCCGACCACGCGGAGATCCAGCTGGCCCACGGAGGCGGCGGCAGGTTGACCCAGGAGTTGATTGAGCGGGTGTTCGCCCCCGCGTTTGCCAATCCTGCGCTGGAGGCACGGCATGACGGCGCCGTCCTCGCCGCGACGGGCGCGGCCCGGCTCGCCTTCACGACCGATTCGCACGTCGTGAATCCGCTCTTTTTCCCCGGCGGCGACATCGGATGCCTCGCGGTGTATGGCACGGTTAACGATCTCGCCATGTGCGGCGCCCGCCCTCGCTGGCTGAGCGCCGGATTCATCCTGGAGGAGGGACTGCCAATGGGCACGCTGCAGCGGGCGGCCCGCTCCATGGGTGACGCCGCCCGCGCCGCCGGAGTGGCGATCGTCACGGGCGACACCAAGGTCGTCGAACGGGGCAAAGGGGACGGTCTGTACGTGAACACCGCCGGCATCGGGACGATTGAACACCAACTGACCATCGGTCCGGCGGCGGTGCGTTCCGGCGACGCGGTTCTGCTCAGCGGCGACATCGGCCGGCACGGGATGGCGATTCTCGCCCAGCGCGAGGGCCTCGCCTTCGAATCGCCCATCCGGAGTGACTGCGCTCCGCTCTGGCCCGCGGTGGAGACCCTGCTGGCGGCGGGCGTCGAAGTGCACTGCCTGCGCGATCTGACGCGCGGCGGGCTGGCCACCGCGGTGATCGAGATCGCCGAGACCGCGGGACTCGCCGTGAAGCTGGAGGAGGCCGCGGTTGCGGTCAGCGAACCCGTGCGCGGCGCGTGCGAGATTCTGGGACTGGATCCGTTCTATGTCGCGAATGAGGGACGGTTCGTCGCATTTGTGCCCGCGGCGCAGGCGGACCAGGCCCTGGCCCTGCTCGCGCGCTTTGCGCCGGACGGCGGCGCGGCGCGCATCGGCGGAGTCCGGGAGTCGCCCGCGGGAGAGGTCACCTTGCGCAGCGTCGTGGGCGTCGAACGGATTCTGGACCGCCTGAGCGGGGAGCAGCTGCCGCGAATCTGCTAGGAATCTGTCGGGCGCGCCCTCCAGATTCCTTGGCAAAATGGCCGGGCCATTATGGGTAGTCCTCGCCAAGGCCTCTGCTTGTGGCCGCGAGCGCCAGAGCGCCCGCGCGAAACCGCGGCTGGTGGCGGCCGCCCGCCACGGAGGAAGCGCCAGCAGAGCCGAGCGCCGCCCGTCCGTATTGTCATCCATCAAATGACAAATTGCGAACGGCGTCCGCTTGGTTTGTCATTTAATAGATCACAAAGCCTGATGGGCAGGGCGCCTTGCCGGGAAATCTCCCTGTGGGTTGGGGTGCCGGCGGGGCGCGGAGCGCGATCAGGGAGCCGCGACTGGTTCAACCGCGGCCGTTCTCCGCAGGCGATACCGGTAGTAGGCGGCGCAGGCTCCCTCGCTGGAAACCATGGGCGCGCCGAGCGGACGTTCGGGCGTGCAGCGGACGCCAAACGCCGGGCACTCGTGCGGTTTCTTTACCCCCCGCATGATCAGCCCGCTGATGCATTCGGTGGCCTCCGGCGGGGCGTCGCAGGTCAGGTCGAAGCGCCGGATCGCGTCGAAGTCGGCAAACTCCGGTCGGAGCGCGAATCCGCTGGCCGGAATGCGGCCGATGCCGCGCCAGTTTCGGTTGACGACCTGGAAGACTTCCTCCATCACCCGCCGCGCATGAACATTGCCGTCGGGTCGGACGGCGCGGGCGTACGCGTTCACCACCTCGGCCGATCCCGACTCCAGTTGTTCGATGCAGGCGAGCACGCCCTGCAGGATGTCGACCGGCTCGAATCCCGTCACGACAATGGGCACATGATAGCGCGCGGCGAGCGGACCATACTCGGCCAGGCCCATCACGGTGCACACGTGGCCCGCTGCCAGAAAACCCTGAACCCGATTGTCGGGTGCCGATAGAATCGCCTCGATGGCGGGAGGCACGAGCACGTGGGAAACCAGCAGTGAGAAATTCCGCAGGCCGAGCCGCCGGGCGTGAACCGCAGCCATGGCGTTGGCCGGCGCAGTGGTCTCGAATCCGACGGCGAAAAACACCACCTCGCGGTCGCGATTCTGGGCGGCGAGAGTCACGGCATCGAGCGGCGAATAGACCATGCGGACATCGCCACCGCGCGCCCGCGCCGTGAGGAGGTCGATGCCGGTGCCGGGGACGCGCAGCATGTCGCCGAACGAACACACCGTGACTCCAGGCAGTCCCGCCAGGGCGACGGCGGCGTCGATCAGCTCGACCGGCGTTACGCAAACCGGGCAGCCGGGACCGTGGACCAGGGTGATGGCGGACGGCAGCAGTTCGTCGAGTCCAAACTTGACGATGCTATGCGTCTGACCGCCGCAAATCTCCATGATGGTCCACGGCCGGATCACGCGCCGGGCAATCACCGCGGCCAGTTTCCGGGCGGCCGCGGCATCGCGAAACTCGTCAACGAACTTCATCGGAAGGAAACAGCCTCTTTCATGTGGCCACGAGCGCCAGCGAGTGGATCCGACACGAGCCGCCCGCTCGCCCGTGCGACGGACTCAGGGCAGGCGCCCCCGGTTACAGGTTTCCTCAGGTCGCGAGCAAAACCGCGTTTTTTGCATTTTGGGCTCTTGAAAGATGATCTGGACTCGGTGGCGGTCTTTCCGCGTTGAACTGATTCTGTGGAACCTTCAAGCCGGCGACGGCGGGGGAGCGGATTCGGACAGGGGCGCGGGGGCAAGTTCCGCCAGTTCGCCCATGGCCTGGAGGTAGCTGAAAACCTCCTCCGCCTCGGCCTCGTCCACGACGCTCAACGCCATGCCGACATGCACCAGCACATAGTCGCCCACCTTCGCCTCCGGCACGCAGGCAAGGCTCACCTGCTTGATGACACCGCCAAAGCTGACCCGACCGGCGCGGAGGTAAGGATCTTCGCCAGCGATCTCGAGGATCTTTCCGGGGACGGCGAGGCACATGGGGGACAGTGGTGGGGAAGCGGTGGCAATTACCGGGTCCGCCCCAACCGGGATCAAGCGGATTCGATGATCAGATTGGAGTACTGAATCGTGTCGCCGGTGCGAATCAGACCGATGGCGTGCGGCACGCGCTTCTTGAATTCGATATGCGGCTCGAACACCAGCGAAACGCCGGTCAGCCGCGCTGAAAGCGCCCGCTGCCGGGTCTTGTCATTTTGCTGTCTGAATTCCTCCGCGGCGTACACCCGGCCAATCTCAAAGTCGGGGCGGATCGCGTCAAGGACCTGGAGAACCGTGGGAATGTCGTCGACGAGCGAGAGGTCAACGGTTTCGAGATGCGGCCAGAAGGGGAAGCCGCGGTCGGCAATCACCAGCGTATTGGTGTGGCGGATTCGCGCCAGCAGGCTGAGGACTGCAGGATTGAGGATGCCGGTTTTGAGCATGGCTGCGAAGGGAAAGCGGAGGGCGGAAGAGCGGAAAAGCGGAAGGCGGAAAAGCGGGGAAGCGGGAAAGCGGAGGGCGAAAAGCGTGAAGGCGGGAAAGCGGGAAGGTGTCGAGGCGGGAAGGCGGAGCCGGGGAGCCTGGGTTGTTAGGATCGCATCGCGCGGCGGGACCGGAAACTCGCGCAGAAGGCGCGGAAAGACAAGCGCGGGCTGCAGTCAGGTTCCTCGGGCCGCGGCCAGAAACGTCGCGGGCGTCATGACCCGCAGCGACCCAGGGCGCACCACGACTTCGATGGTGGCCTCTGTCCCGTGCACCTCGCCATCGGTGTGGATGATGCCTTTCGCGGGCCGGCGGATCACAAATCGTTCCCCGCGCAGGCGGATCACGGCCGGGCTTTGGTCGAAGGAGTGCCGGAAAAGGCGGACCAGAAGGGAAACTGAGCGAAACGAACCGGCGGGTTTCACCGCGATCAAATCCATTTGGCCGTCGTCGATCCGTGCGCCGGGCGCAAGACATGCGCCCCCGCCGTACTGCTCTCCGTTGGCCACGACCACCAGAACAGCCGGCGTCGCGACGGTGGTGGCACCCGTGCTGATGACAACCGGCTCCGGGCGGCATCGAATCCAGGTGCGAAAGCCGATCAGGAAATACGGCAGGAGCCCGCGGCTCCGGACGCGGTTGAACCGCCGGCTCACTTCCGCATCGAAACCGGAGCCCGCGATGTTGAAGAAGGGAAGTCCGTTGGCCAGGCCGGAGTTAACCGGCCGGGGCCGGCCCGTGAGCAAGGTCTGGAAGGCAAGATCGTCGGCGCTCCGCAGACCGAGATTGCAGCCGAGGCCGTTTCCTGAGCCGGACGGAAGCAAACCGAGGATGACGTTTGTTCCAACCAGGGACTGCGCGACTTCGTTGATCATCCCGTCTCCGCCCACGGCAACCACCAGGTCGCAACCATCGTCCACGGCCTGCCGCGCAAGTTCGGTGGCGTGGCGCGGCCGCTCTGTCGGCACGACGGTCGCCAGGAGTCGGTTATTGGCGATGAACGCATTAATCCGCATCAGAAGCGAGGAACGTCCGGCCTGAAGACCGGCGCGGGGATTGAAAATGAAACGGATCTGCAAGTCGCCCAGCCTAGGAACTGCAGGAAACGGCGCAATCCGGCTGTCGCCCGCGCTTGGGGCTCGGGCGCATCTCCGGACTGACGGTGGAGCAAGCAGGATGCCCGCG
>CAWDQK010000058.1:0-8415 GCA_963804395.1 uncultured Verrucomicrobiae bacterium
TCGCCAGGCGCGAGCAGTTCGTCCAGCTCTACAACGATTGGTATCGCCCGGACAACATCGCGGTCATTGCGATCGGCGATTTCGATCCCGTCAAGGTCGAGACCCAGCTCAAGGACGCCTTTGGCCCGCTCAAACCCCGGGCGTTGGCCCGGCCCCAGCCGGATCTCGGCAAGATTTCAACCGCGCCCGGCCTTCATGTGAAATTCCATCCCGAGCCCGAGGCGCCGCGGGTGACGGTGACGATAGAAACCGTCACTCCATATGCGGGTGAGCCCGACACCGCCGCCAACCGGCTCAAATACCTGCCGCGCGACCTCGGGTTCCAGATGCTGACCCGCCGGCTGTCGATCCTCGCCAAGAAGGAGAACGCACCGTTCACCGACGGCTACGCGAACATCGGCGACAGCTACGATCTTTACCGCAACGGCTCCGTCGAACTGCACTGCAAACCGGAGCACTGGCGCGCGGCCCTCGGCGTCGCCGAACAGGAACTCCGGCGCGCGCTCGAATTTGGTTTCGAGCCCGCCGAGCTGGCCGAAGCCAGGGCCAACTACGTCAATTCGCTCGAACAGGGTGCCAGAAGCGCCTCGACCCGGCGTTCGGACGAACTCGCAACGGAGCTGATTTCGTGCCTGCTGCGCAATGAAGTGTTCACCCACCCCGAGGCCGATCTTGCGTTGTTTAAACCGGCACTCGAGAAGGCGACCGTCGCCGACTGCCTGCGCGCCTTTCGCGAAGCCTGGGCCGTGGACCAGCGCTATGTCTTCGTTGCCGGGAACGTCGATCTGTCGAAGGAATCCGCCACGCCTGAGCAGACGGTCGCCGCCGCCTATGAGGCCAGCCATGCGACTCTGGTCAAACCTCCGGAGAAAACCGCCAGTGAAACGTTTGCCTACACCAACTTCGGGCCGGCTGGCACCGTCGTGCGCCACGACCACGTCGAGGATCTCGACGTTCATCTCGTCGAATTCGCGAATGGGGTCCGTCTCAATCTCAAGAAGACCGATTTCGAGGCCAATACCATCCATATCGCCATCCGCGCCGGGACGGGCCGGCTGGAAGAACCGGCGGGTAAACCGGGCCTCGACTTCCTGGCCGAACTGACCTTTGCCGGCGGCGGACTCGGCAAGCACAGCATCGATGACCTGGAGCGTTTGTTTGCCGGCAAGAACCGTCGGGCTCAATTTCGACGTTCGCGACGATGCTTTCTTTCTCAGCGGCAAGACCAACCACGACGATCTGCCCGCGCAGCTGCAGCTTTTCACCGCCTACCTGACCGATCCGGGTTACCGCCCAGAGGCAATGCGCCAGGCGCAGAAAATCATCGACCAAACGTACAACCACTTCGCGCACACTCCGAATGGCCCGATGCAGACCGAGGTGCCGAACCTGCTGGCCAGCGGTGACCCGCGATTCGGCCTGCCGGCCCGGGAGGTCGTCTCGCGTCGGACGATCGAGGAGGTCAAAGCCTGGCTGACTCCGCAACTGGCGAATGGCGCGCTCGAAATCGCCATCGCGGGCGACATCGACGTTGATGCCACAATCAACGCCGTGGCCCAGACTCTTGGCGCCCTGCCCAAGCGCGCCCCCAAACCCGAGCTCGTCGAAGCACGCAAGATTCTCTTCCCGGCGCCATTCACGAAGACGTACACGGTGTCGTCGGAGATTCCAAAGGGACTGGTGGTTATCTACTGGCCGACGACCGACTCCCGCGATGTCCGGGTGGCGCGCCGGCTCAACCTGCTCGGCGAAATCCTTTCCGACCGGCTCCGGGTGAAGATCCGCGAAGAGATGGGCGACGCCTACAGTCCGGAGGCCGGCAGCGCGCCCAGCGACACCTACACGCACTACGGTTTCCTCCTGGCCCACATCAGCATCGATCCGGCCCAGGCGCAGAAGATCGTCAACACCGTCCTCTCCCTCGCGGCCGATCTGCAGAAAAATGGCGCGACCCCTGACGAACTGGAGCGGGCGAAGATGCCGATTCTCACGAGCCTCAAAGAGTCCGCCCGGACAAATCCGTACTGGCTCGGCGCCGTGATCGGTTCGTGCCAGGAATTTCCGCAGCGCCTCGACTGGTGCCGCAGCCGCTACCGCGATTTCGAGGGCATCACCAAGGCCGAGATCGACGCGTTTGCCGCGCAGTATCTCGATCCCGCCCGGACCTACCGGGTGACCGTGCTTCCCGCGGCGAAGAACTGATCCGGCGGCAGGGGCGCCGCTGCTCCAGCCATCAACCGGGGACGCGACGCCCTCGTCGCGTTGCCGGGCTTCCCTCCCGGCAGCGGGGGCGACTCTGCTCCAACGCGCACCCTCGTTTTCGCTTCGGGCGTGACTATCTTGCCAGAATCGTGTGCTTTCCACCTTCGTGTCAGTCCGCCTCGGGTCGCTTCTTCTCTGCCTCGGCTTGCTTCTCGGCGCGAGCAGCCTCGCCGCCGAGCAGGCAGCGGCGGCTGACCCTGTTCGCTGGCCCCACGAGCTCAGCGACCTCCCGGCGGATCCGGCCATCACCTGGGGCCGCTTGGCAAACGGTCTGCGCTATGCGGTGCGGTCCAACACCGAGCCGCGGGGTCGGATTAGCCTCTGCCTCATGGTGGATGTGGGTTCGCGCCTCGAGCGGGACGACCAGCAGGGCTACGCCCATTTCGTCGAGCATATGGCGTTCAAGGGCACGCGCCATTTCCCGGCCGGCACCTTGGTGAAGACCCTGCAGCGCCATGGGATGGCCTTCGGCGCCGAGGTCAGCGCGTTCACCACCCTGACCACCACCTACTACACCCTCACCCTGGCCGGCAACAACTCCGAGAGCCTGGCGGAGGGGCTGCAGGTGCTGCGCGACTTCGCCGACGGCGTGACGTTTGACCCGGAGGGAATTCGTACGGAGCGCGGGGTGATTCTCAGTGAATGGAGGACGCGTTCCTCCGGCTTGGAGCGGATCCAGTGGGCCCGGATGGCCACGCTGTATGCGAAGACCCTGCTCGCGCGGCGCAAGCCCATCGGCGAAATCGATTCCATCAACCGTGCCGACCGCGCCGGCCTGCTTGAGTTTTACGAGCTTTGGTACCGTCCGGAGCGGATGGTGGTGATCGCGGTCGGCGATGCGAAGCCCGAGTTTCTGGGCAGGCAGATCGAAAAGAGTTTTGCCGACCTGCAGTCCCGGCGTCCGGCGGTCCCGGAGCCCGCCATCGGATCGGCCGAGACGGATCCGGGGCTGCACCCGGTGTTGTTTTCCGAAAACGAGGGCGGCGGCGGGATCGCGACTGAGATTGACTGCGTCCAGGCGAAAACCCTTCCGCCCAAACTGGCTTCGCTGCGCACCCAGCTGGCCCGGACGGTCGCCTGCGACATCCTTGGCCTGCGCCTGCAAACCGAGGTCAAGAAGAACCCGGTCGCTTTCGGCGGTGCCGGTGCCTCGTTCAACGAGACGTTTGAACGGTTCACCGAGGCCAATGCCCACATCGAATCGCGTTCGCTCAACTGGATGCGCTCGTTGGTCACGCTGGAGCATGAACTGCGGCGGGTGCTCCAGCATGGGTTCACCGCTTCGGAAGTCGCGCTGGGTGCGAGCACCAGCCTTGCCTCCTGTCGTTATTCGGTCGAGCGCGCCCCCACCCGGCACTCGGAGGAACTGGTCTCGGAAATTCTCGGCAATCTGATGGCCGGGCGGGTCACCCAGGCGCCGGCCGCCGTGCTGGCCCAGGCGGAGCCGATCCTCAGTTCGCTGACCCCGCAGGAATGCCTGGAGGCATTTCGCACGCTCTGGCCCGAAGACCGGCGAATCATCTTTGTCTGCGGCGGGCTGACGCTGCACGATCCGGCGAAAGAAATCGGGGAGGTTTACGAATCCAGCCATCGATTCCCCCTGCCTGAAAACGACGAGACCGCCCCCGACCAGTTTGCCTACACCAGCTTTGGTCCGGCAGGCACCATCGCGGAACGCACCCAGGTTGAACGATCTGGACATTCATCTTGTCCGTTTCTCCAACGGCGTGCGGCTGAACCTGAAGCGCACGAACTACAACGCGGGCACCATCGTGCTTCGGCTGCGGATCGGGGGCGGCCTGTCGAGCGAACCGCCGGGCCAGCCCGGCCTGGGCTTGCTGGCCGGGGCCTGCTTCATGGAATCAGCGCTCCGGCGGCACGACTCCGACGCGATCAACCGGATCGTGCGCAACCGCTCTGTTTCGCTGGCCTTCAGCGTGGACGACGACGCTTTCGTGTTCTCCGGCGGCGCCGATCCCGCGCATCTGCAACTGCTCCTCCAGCTGGTCACGGCTTACCTGACCGATCCGGGCTGGCGGGCGGAAGGATGGGCCAATGCCGTGGGCAAGGTGGGGACGTACTATTCAACCATCAGCAGCGACACCACGGCGTTCGCGAACGTGATGGGGCTAAACTGTGCCACCAATCACGATCCCCGCTACGGACTGCCACGCTTCGATGATCTGCGGCGGCGCTCCGGCTTCGAGGTAAAGGCGTGGCTTGGCTCCCAGCTTGAAACAGGCCCGATCGAAGTCGGGATCGCGGGGGACATGGACGTTGAGGCGACGATTGCCCTCGCCGCCAGGACGCTCGGCACCCTTCCCTATCGATCCGACCGCTCGACGCTGCGGCCACGGGTGATCCGTCCACCGTTGAAGTCGGAGACGGTGGAATCGACCATCACCAGCCGCAATCCCAAGGCCACGGTCTGGATGGCGTGGATCATTCCCGGAGTGGAGAATGCCCTGATGGCCCGCCGGGCGGATGTGCTGGCGGAAGTCCTGGGCGACCGTGTCCGCACCAAGATTCGCGAGGAACTCGGCGCAACCTACGATGCCTCGGCCGGAAAATGGGAGAGCCAGGCTGATCCACGCTTTGGGCTCCTGATTACGCAAATGACGACCCCTCCAAACGGGGCCCGCCATCTCGCGGCCCTCGTGCGACAGATCGCGGCCGATCTTGTCAAGGGTGGCGTGACTGACGACGAGTTTCAGCGGGCGCGCCAGCCGATCCTCGCCGGTCTGGAACAGCACCTCCGGGACAACGGCTACTGGCTTTACTACGTCCTCGCCCGGGCGCAGGAACAGCCCGCCCGCCTCGACTGGCCGCGCACCCGGAACCGGGACTTCGAGGCGATGACCCGCGACGACGTGAGCATCATGGCCCGCGAGTGCCTCAATCCCAACCGGACCTTGTCCTACCTCGTGGAGCCCAAGCCATAGGGCGCGAATTGCGGCTGCCTCGAGGCGGGGGGCTTCTTGTCCCTTGCCGCGGAATCTTCCCTCTGCTGGCATCGCCATCGCGTGACACCTGCAGATTTCATCGTCAAATGGGCGGCCGCCGATCTCTCCGAGCGGGCCTCCTACCAGCAGCACTTCCTTGACCTCTGCGAGCTGGTCGGCCACCCCAAGCCGGCCGAACTGAACGCGACCAGCGAGATCTTCACGTTCGAAAAAGGCGCCGCCAAACAGGGCGGTGGCGCTGGCTGGGCGGACGTCTGGAAACGCGGTTTCTTCGCCTTCGAATACAAGGGCGCCCACGCCAGCCTCGCGCAAGCCTACGAACAACTCCTGCAGTACCGCGAGGCGCTCGACAATCCACCGTTGCTGGTCACCTGCGACACGCGCGATCTCGAAATCCACACCAATTTCACCGGTGCGCCGCCAAAGGTGCACCGGGTGGCGCTGGGCGAAATCAGCTCGGTCCGCGGTCTCGAAGTACTGCGATGCCTTTTCTTCGAGCCGGACAAGCTGCGCCCGGGCGCGACCAACCGCGCCATCACCGAAGAAGCCGCCTCCCGCCTCGGCGACGTTGCCGAGAGTCTGCGGCAGCGCGGTCTCGACCCCCATACGGTGGCCCAGTTCCTCGACCGGATGGTCTTTTGCCTTTTTGCCGAGGACATCGGACTGCTGCCGGCCAAGCTTTTCTCCCAGATGGTCATCCGCCACCGCTACAAACCGGCGGTCTTGAAGCAGATGATAGGGTCGCTGTTTCAGTGCATGGCTAATGGCGGGCTGTTTGGCATTGATGACATCCGCCACTTCAATGGCGACCTTTTCACTGACGCGCCCGCATTGGAACTCACGGCTGACGAGATCGACGCCATCTACGAGGCGGCGCAACTCGAATGGAATGCCGTGGACGCATCGATCTTCGGCACCCTTTTCGAGCGCGGGCTCGACCCCGCCAAACGCGCCCAGCTTGGCGCCCACTACACCAGCCGCGAGGATATCGAGACTCTCGTGGAGCCGGTGGTACTGGCGCCGCTGCACCGGGAATGGGCCGAAGTGCGGGCAGTCATCCTGAACCTCCTCGCCACCGGCAAGAAACAACCCAGCAAGGTTGACAAGGCCGATCTCCTGGCCAGAGGCGAGACGCTGGTCCGCAAAGGCGAACACCTCGGCAGGCAGAGCGAGCAACAGCGTGCCGCAGGCGAAAAGCTCATCGCGGAGGGCCGGCAGTTGATCGCCATGGCGCAATTCGGTGCGGGCTGCGTGGAAGAACCGGCCACTCCGTACCTCGGCGCGCTTGCGCCTCCCCAGCGCAGCAAGGCGATTGCCGAGGCTGACATGTTCAAGGCTCGCTTTCTTGAACGGTTGGGGCGCGTCACGGTGCTCGACCCGGCCTGCGGTTCGGGCAATTTCCTTTTTGTCACGCTGCAGAAACTGAAGGCCCTCGAAAAGGAGGTCATCACCTATGGTGCCGATGCCGGACTGAAGGTCAGCTATATCCCG
Source organism: uncultured Verrucomicrobiae bacterium (assembly GCA_963804395.1). Lineage (GTDB taxonomy): Bacteria > Verrucomicrobiota > Verrucomicrobiia > Opitutales > Opitutaceae > Fen-1467. The sequence continues at coordinate 6,717 of CAWDQK010000058.1, forward strand.
CGCGTCGTGCCGTGGCAACTTTGCGGCCTCGAACTGAGTCCCTATGCGCATGATCTTGCGCAGATGGTCGTGTGGATCGGTTATCTCCAATGGAGCCACGACAACGGCTTTGTCATCACCGACAGCCCCCTGCTCCGCAAGCTGAACGGCTTCCAATGCCGCGACTCGATCCTCGACCTCGCCGACCCGGCTAACCCGCGTGCGGCCAGCTGGCCTGCCGCCGAGTTCGTCGTCGGCAATCCGCCCTTCCTCGGCGGCAAGATGCTGCGCCGGGAACTCGGCGACGAGTACGTTGATGCACTTTTCAAGACCTGGGCCGGCCGCGTGCCGCCTGAAGCCGACCTTTGCTGCTATTGGTTTGAGCAGGCGCGCGCCCAGATCGCCGCCGACCATTCGCGGCGAGCCGGCCTCCTCGCCACGCAGGGCATCCGCGGCGGCGCCAATCGCGAGGTGCTTAAACGCATCAAGGAATCAGGCGACATCTTTTTCGCAATCAGCGACCGCGAGTGGATTCTCGACGGCGCCGCCGTCCACATCTCGATGATCGGCTTCGATGCCGGCATCGAGAAGGAGCGAACCATCAACGGCTGTCCAGTTCCCGCCATCCACGCCAATCTCTCGGCTTCCTCCGCGGACGTTACCCAGGCCGTGGCTCTTCTGGAAAACCGCGGGCTGTCCTTCATGGGCGACACCAAGGGCGGCCCGTTTGATATTCCGGAATCCCTCGCCCGCGAAATGCTCCCTGCCCGCAACCCGCACCTGAAATCGAACAGCGACGTTCTGCGGCCGTGGGTCAACGGGCTCGATGTCACCCGCATGCCGCAGCGGATGTGGATTATCGATTTTCCGCCGGACATGGCCGAAGACGAGGCGATGTTTTACGAGCAGCCGTATGAATACCTCCGCCGCCATGTCCAACCGATCCGGGCCGGCAACAAGCGCGCGGTCTATCGCGACCGCTGGTGGATTCACGCGGAGGCCCGGCCCGAGATGCGCATCGCCCTCGCCAAGCGCGACCGCTTCATTGCTGTTCCGCGGATAGCAAAACATCTTCTCTTCGTCTGGCTGCCACCGGAAACCCTTCCCGATAGTGCGCTCATCGTCTTCGCCCGTGACGATGACTGGTTCTTCGGCGTGCTGCATTCGCGCTTCCACCAGATCTGGGCGTTGAGCCTCGGCACCCAGTTGGAGGACCGTCCCCGCTACACACCGACGACGTGTTTCGAGACGTTTCCGTTTCCGTGGCCGCCCGCGACACCACTGGGCAAACTGACCCGCGTTCAGGATGAACAGCGCACGGCCATTGCCCAAGCAGCCCGCGCCCTTGACGCGGTTCGCGCCGACTGGCTTGGCGCCCGCACGGATCCAACGCACACGCTGACCGCGCTCTACAATACCCGGCCCGGATGGCTCCAGCGCGCCCACGCCGCGCTCGATGAAGCTGTCGCTGCCGCCTATGGCTGGCCCGCCGACCTGCCGGACGACGAAGCTGTTTCCCGGCTCCTCGCCCTGAATCGGGAACGGGCCGCTGCGTCGTCAGTCTTGTAGGAGCTTGCTTGCAAGCGATCCCCTGGCTTGCTTCCAGGCCGTCCCTTGGCGAAAGCGCGACTTGTTCGCCTGCAAGCAGGCTCCTACAGCTTCCGCTCTCTGCCATGGATCAGTATTCTCCCGTCCGCCGCCGCAGCCTCCCCGCATCCCT
>CAWDQK010000059.1:0-37428 GCA_963804395.1 uncultured Verrucomicrobiae bacterium
CGGTTTCATAGGGATGGATGCTGGCGACCGCCCGGGCAATCGCCGCCATGTCCACGTGCGCCCCGACGACCGCCACGATTTCCCCATTGTAACGCACCGGCACCGCCACGACGGCGGCGTCATATTCGTGCGGACCGATCTTCTGCCGCGCCGGCTCGAAGATGGTCTCGAATCCGGAATCCCTCACCGGCACGTAGTAATTTCCCGCACCCGTGGCGGCATAGGCGGTGAACTTGTCCAGCACCACGTCCGCCTCGCCGCGATACCAGAGGGGGATGAACCGGCCCGTGGCATCGTAGCCCGACTTGTTGGCAAATTGCTTGTCCTTGCCGTCGAAGGCGTCCGGCTCCCAACAGCTCCAGATGGTGAGCAGGCTGGGATTCGTCTTCAGGAGCTGGCTGAGGGTGCCGTTGAGCAGGCTGCGGTCGTCGACCCACGCCGACTTCATGCCCTCGAACGTCTCGGCCACAACCCGCACGGTATGCGCGACGTCGTCCAGCTGCGCCCGCACGTCCCGCGCAAAACGCAGGGCCGTCTCCTCCGCCCGGGCGCTGGCTTCGGCCCGGGCGTAGGCCAGCGAACGCCGCGCCTCCAGCCCGATGAGCAGCGACAGCACGACCACCGTGACCCCGTTGATGACGAGGGCCATCCTGAGGTTGAGCGAAAGTTTCTTCATTTGACGACCCCCTGCGAACTAGCCGCCTTTCACGGACCGCGCGGCTTTCGTGAGTTTTTCGCTGGGACTGAGCGTCGCGGCGGCGATCGCCCCCCGGTTGACGTCAAAGACGAGCCGCGCCCCTTCGCGGTCGAATGCGATCATGCCTCCGGCGGCCAGGAAAGCTTCACCTTCCCCGACGCACAGCACCGGCTTGCCCTTGACGGCGGCCAGAACCGCAGAGGCCTGGCTCGCGTCGCCGACAAACACCATCTGGCAGGACGTCGCAGCGGAGGCGCCGTCCAGGCTGCGGATGTTGAACTCGCGTCCGCCGGCATTCTTTCCCTGCACCGCCCGGGCGAGCTTCTCCGCCAGCGCGGGCCGTCCGACAAAGCCGATGGTGAACGGCGCATCGGCGCTGGCAAAGGACGCGGGCGGCCATTCCACGAACCGGGCGAAGTTGTAGAGGAAGGCGACGGTGACGTCATCCTGGGTTTGCGCCAGACCGCGGACGTGACCCGCCGCGAGACAAAGCACCAGTGTCAACAGCAGTTTGAACGGGGCGCATCTCCCGATTGACGGTGATTCCGAACGTAGCGCAGCCATCCCTGGCTGCATCGGTTGCAGGCTGGCTCGCGCCGCGGCGGCGGAGCTGGAAGCCTGCGCTACAAACTGCGCCCGCTCGTTCATCACCGATGGCGCAGGCTTGCTGCCGGTCTTGCCGTCAATCGGGAGATGCGCCCGTTTGAACGAACTCCCCGCTGATTTGATGGAGACAGTAGCCATGGGTGTGATCCTCCGGTGGGGTTTGATTCAGAATCTGTAACCCAGCTTCAGGAACACCAGACGGCCCATGAGCGGAACCGGGGCCTCGCCTCCATTGTAGGGCTGCGGCGCATACCGCTTCACATCGAAAAGATTGGATACACCGAGCCCGATGGATGCGTTGCCCCACCGGTATTCGATCAAGCCGTTCATCACAAACTCCGACGGCAGCTCCGTGAGGGCGTCCGTCGGATACGTGTAGGTCAGCTCCGGACTCAGCCAGTAGCCGTTCAGGTTGACGTCCAGCTGCCGGGTCGCATGCCAGGTCGAACTGACCGCAACCTTGTGAGTCGGCGAGCCCAGGAACCGGCCGGTGTCCCCGCGGACATAAGGCTCGTCGTTGTTCACGGCGCGGTAGAACGAATAGCCGACCCGGTTGTCGAACTGGCCTTGCACCCAGCGATATTCGGTTTCGAAGCCGGCCGTGCTGATCTTGGATCCATTAAAGTAGCCTTCCGTGTCGTTGCCGCCGGGCAGCGTCTCAAACACGATCGGTCGGTTGACCGACATATAGAAGATGTTGCCGGTGAGCGTGCGTTTCTCGGCGAACTTGTAGCCGAGCTCGATTTCGTAATTGGTGGTCTGCTCCGGCCTGAGCGGGCCGCCCACCGCCTCCTGCAGCACATTGATGGCCGGGATCCGCGTCGCCTGGCTGGCAAGGGCCTTGAGATGCCAGGGTCCCCACGCCTTGGTCAGCGCGCCGCGCGGCACAAAGTGGCCGCCGACGGCGTCCTGCCGTTCATAGCGTCCGCCAATTGACACGTTGGCCCACGCCGCATCCCAGTCGTACTGGGCAAACTCCGCCACATCGACGTAGGCGATCGAGCGCGATCCGTAGAAGTAGGTGAGCGGATCCTGACCGTAATACGAACTGTCACGCACGTAGGCGCGGTCGCGCATCCACTGCGCGCCCACGAGCAGGCTGGACGCGGGCGTGAGGTCGGCCACCGCCGTCAGGCTCCCCTCGTAACGCTCGGTCTCAACATTGTAGATGCCGTCGGAACCGTTGACATACCAGGGCACTTGGGAGCGATAGGAAATTGATGGGACGATCCGAATCGACTCATTCAACCGGAAATCATACTTCGCGGTCGCGAGCAGGGAGTCGAACCGGGTCTCGTTCGGGGTTGTGACGGTTTCACCGTAATCGATCAGGTCGTCGTAATGGTAGCGGTCGTAGAGCACCTTTACATCCAGGCCCCGCCAGCCGAGGCCAAAGTCGATGAACAGCGGATTCATGTCCGCCGTATGCGTCAGATTCACACTGGTGCCATCCAGAGCGACGTAGGTGCGGTTCGACAACATGGTGGAGGCGTAGGCCAGGTTGGCCGACCAGCGCCAGTCCCCCTGGGAATAGCCAATGCCGGCTGCATAGTTCTCTGAAAAGCGGCCGGAGGCATAGGACGGCGTCAGCACGGCGTAGCCGCCATTCTGGCTGGAATCCAGCGTGGTGACACGGACCACGGCCAGACCGGCATCGCCACCGTATTGCGCGCTGCCGGGGCCACGGATGATTTCGACCTGCTTGACGGCCTCGGCGGGAATGTGATTGAGAATGGGAAGGGAGCCGTAGAGAGGCTCGTTCACCTCCATGCCGTTCACGATCAGGAGAACCTTGCCCTCCTGCCCTTGCAGACCGCGAAACGTCAGCCCGATCATCGATTCAACGTCGGTGTCGAGCGCAAATCCCGGGACCAGCATGAGCACGTCGGAAAGGTCGTTCGCACCCGTCTGATGAATCTGCTCTCCGGTGACGACCGACACGATGCCCGGCTGTTCCTCAATCGGCTTGGCCCGGATCGACGTGATGTCGGTCTTGATCTCGACCTGGGAAAGTTCCTCAAGCGACAGGTCCAGGAGTGACGGGGCGTCGCCAGCGGCAAGCCGCACATGCGCGAGAAGCGCCAATGCTGCCAGGCCAGCTCCGAAGCGACGACGGGAAGAAACGGGACGGAATTGAGGTAGCTTCATGCTGATTCAAAAGCAACCAGAGGGGGCATCTCGGGATTGTCAGCGGCTCCGGAGGCATGCCGAAAGCAGCGCAGGCTTCCGAACCTGCTTGACCGACAATTGGAAGATACGCCTACCAGAGGCTTTCCACGATCATCGGGATAGATCGGCGCAAGCCCGCCCGGATTTAGGGAATCCTCCTCATCGAGCCAGGGCGATGCGGAGCGCTACTCGCTCACGCTCGCGGCCACACTCTTGATGAAACCTGCTACCGAAGGAACGGATTGTATTTCCGCTCGTTCTCCACGGTCGTCATCGGGCCATGTCCCGGGGCGATCACGGTCGATCCGGGCAGGGCATCGAGGATCCGGTGGGCGTGCTTGAGCAGCTGTGCGCAGGAGAAATAGCCGCCGCCCAGCGAACCGGCGAAGATCAGGTCGCCGGACACCAGCAGGGCGCGAGCCCGGGGCACAGCCTTGGGGCGAACCAGGTAACAGTTGTGCTCCGCGCAATGCCCGGGCGTGCTGAACGCCGTGATTTGGTATCCCGCGGCCACCACAGTTTCTCCCTCACCGAGCGGCCAACACTCCGGGCCCCCCGGACGGCAGCGCGGCCCGTAAAACGTGGCGAGGCCGTTCTGGCGCAATACTCCGGACACTCCGCCAAGATGTTCCGCCTCGGGATGGGTGAGGAACACCGCGTCGATGCGCGTGACCTCCCGCGGCCAGACCAGCTTGAGGGCGTCAAAGTCCATTCCCCCGTCAAACAACACCCCGACTCCGGTCGCACAGTCCACCACCGCATAGGCATTGACCACCCCGACCCCGAACGGAATGTGCATCGGATGCACGCAAAACGGCAGCCCGGTGATGCGCGGCCGCGGATACCGGTTCCGAGCCAGTGCCGCCAGGCCGACCTCGTTCAGGCGGAGCGCCGCCGCCAGCCGCTTCAGATCGTCATCCGTCAGATCCTCGTACCGATAGTCCTCCGCATTCTGGATCTTCTCCACAGGCAGGCCGGTCCGCCCGGCCAACTCCTCCTCGTTGAGGCCGGCACAGCGCAAGGCCTTGTCGAGCACGTCGCCGAGCTCGTCTTCAAGTGGAATGACGCGGGCCGCTGGCATGGAAAACGGAGACATTATCTAACAATCCGAGCGCAGAGACCAACATGTTTGTTGCAATGGCGGACAGGTGGGCGCAACTCCCGATTGACGGTGAAGCGGGCTGGAAGCCTGCGCTACGTCCGGGAATCGCCCTCAACAACTGTCAATCGGCAGGCCCGCCTCGGACAGGTTGTAGCCGGCCGCGCTGAGGCCGGCCTGGATATTCGAATGTACGTGCCGGGGTCGGCGCCCCCGGCTACAGGTCTCCGTCCGCTGTAGCCGGCCGCGCTGAGGCCGGCCTGGATATTCGAATGTACGTGCCGGGGTCGGCGCCACGGCCACAAGCGATCCACCTGCGCTGCAGCCCACCGCGCTGAGGCCGGCCATATCTCCCATCGATGCCGGGGTTGACGCCCCGGCCACAAGCGATCCACCTGCGCTGTAGCCGGCCGCGCTGAGGCCGGCCCCGTCTTCCCGGCGTCCCGGTTCTGGCGGCCGGTGGAGCGCTCTGCCGCCGCCGTCTCCCGCCGTTTGCAAAAAGTCTTTGTTTTCCCGGCAGGCATTCCCCAACGTGGAGGCACATGGATGCGGATCAACAGGAAGTCCACGACATCTTCATTCGCACGAAGGCGCTGCTGCAGGGTCATTTCGTGCTCCGTTCCGGCCTGCACAGCGCCCATTATTTCCAGTGCGCGCAGGTTTGCCAGTATATGCCGGAGGTCGAACGGCTCGCCCAGCTGCTGCTCGCCCGGCTGCCCGGTCTGAAATTCCAGACCGTCCTGGCACCGGCCATGGGCGGGCTGGTGATCGGCCAGGAAGTCGCGAGGCAGGCGCGGGTGCGCTATCTCTTTGCCGAAAAGGAGAACAACACGCTCGTTTTGCGCCGCGGCTTCCGGTTCGCCCCCGGCGAATCCGTGCTCGTGGTTGAAGACGTCGTCACACGCGGGGGACGCGTGATTGAATGCCTCGACATTATTAGGAAGGCCGGTGCCGTTCCGGCCGGCATTGCAATGCTCGTGGACCGCAGCGCCGGGGTGGCGAAGTTCGATGTCCCGGTCTTCTCGCTGCTCGAAATGAGTTTTCCCACCTACCTGCCGGATCAACTGCCGGAATGGCTGGCCAGGCTGCCGGTCGAAAAACCGGGAAGCTGAGGCGGCAGCCAATGAGACAGTCAGCCGGCGCCACCATCTACTTGCGCGCGAACACGACAACGCCAAATCCGGAGCCCATCTGCAGCTTGCCCTTCCGCAGGCCGACGTCCATCTGCTGCTCGCGCTTTCCCCCAGGACTCTTGAAGAAGATGCTGTGCCCATCCAGGCGGTAGACTCCGGTGTCCGCCCGTTCCTTGCCGTCGGGACCGTTCACCCGGCTCACGATCTGATCGCCGGGACCGAACGTGTACGACGACATACCGATCTTCCCGGCAAGATCAGCCTTGAATTTTTCCCGGTCGGGAATGGGAAACTGCTCGTTCATCGCGTCAATCGTGCCATCCAGATCGAGCACCCAGGTGCCCTCGAGCTGCGCCGAGGTTGGCACTTCCCCCCGCCGCGCCTGTTCGAGCTCCGCCCGCACTTGTTTCTCCGCCTGATCGGCATCGCGCAGCTTCTCGTATTCCTCGAAATGCGCCCGCACCGTCGCCACCGTGATCGGATCGCACTCGGACAGGGTGGATTTGAAGTCTTCCTCGGTCATGTCTCCGTTCTTTAGGGAGCGGAGATTCCCGAGCACGTCGCCAAAAGCGTCGCTGATTGAGGTGTATTGATCACGGGTCCAGCCGGACTCCTGCCAGGTGCTCTTCAATTCGGCCTCGGCGGCAGCAATCTTCGTGGCGTCGCCGCGCGCCCACATCTTCCGCGCCTTGCACAGCGCCCCGGCATAGTCCAGCCGTCGGAGCGTCTGGTAGTCGGCCTCGGAAACGGCGGCCGCCGCCCGGGCCGGCGACGCGCTTCCCGCCAGCAACGCGAACAGCAATGCAACCATCATTACGATCCGGGCGTGATGTTTCATGTTGGAAATGGTCCTGCCACGCAGGCGGTATCAGGGGGACGCGGCCACGAGAAACCCCCGGCTCCGGGAACGGGGATTTCTGGTTCATGGGGCGACGGACACGCCATCTGACCTCTCGCCGCGCGACAAGCAAAAATCCGGGACCCCCGGAGTTTCCTCGCCTCGACGGGCCGGAGGGTTTAACCAGACCAACCATGTTTACCGGGATCGTCGAAACCGCGGGTCAGGTTGTTTCCTTCACTGCAGGCGCCAATGCATGGAAGCTCGTCATCGCGGGCGGCCCGGCCGTCGCCGGGGTCGAGGTCGGCGACAGCCTTGCGATCAATGGTTGCTGTCTGACCGCGGTGGGGATTGCAGCCGGCTGCGCCCACTTTGACGTGCTCGAGGAGACGCGCCGGCTGACCAATCTTTCAACGTTGCGGCCGGGCAGCCTGGTCAACATCGAGCGCAGCCTGCGTTTCGACGGAAAGGTCGGCGGTCATTTCGTAGCCGGCCACATCGACGGTGTCGGCACGATCCAGGTGTTTGAGCCCCGTGGACAGGACCACTATCTGCGGGTGCGCACGCCGGCCGGCGCCGGCCGGTATCTGGTGCACAAGGGAAGCATCGCGATCGACGGAATCTCGCTGACCCTCGCAGAGGTCGCGGGCGACGAGCTGGCCGTCTGGCTCATCCCACATACCATCGCGGTGACGAACCTCCGCGAGAAGCGCGCCGGCGACCTGGTAAACCTGGAATACGATCTGCTGGGAAAATACGTCGAAAAGCTGCTCGCCCTGCGGACATGAGCTGGATGGATCGAGATTCACTTCAAGGTCGCGCTCGCCTTCAACTGGCGAATTCGCCGGTCAAAGACCTTCGCCATCTTCGATTGCGGGACCAGCCCCGCTAGGAAGAACGCGGACTGAGCCGATGCGCTCCGTACTTCTCACACTCACCGACGAACTCCGACGGCTGAAAGCATCGGGGGTCAAGACTGTCGCCGTCTCCGACGAAAGCCTGGCGATGCTCCACCGGATCGTCGCCGGCCGGCGGGCCGACGGGGGCGGGCCGGAAGCCGTGGCCTCCAGCCCGCCGCCGACCGGGCAGCGACCGGCGGAGCCCGAAGCGCCGCCCACTGAGCCGCGGCCGGCATTATCCCCCACCCGCCTGCTGCCGCCGCCGCCGGAAGTGGTGCTGCCGGCCGGCGACAAGGCGGTCCGTTGGGCGGCGTTGCGGGAACAGGTGCTCGAGCATCCGGTCTGCCGGGCCCATGTCCGGCCCGGCAAGAAGGTCGTCTTCGGCGTGGGCAACCTCGACGCCCGGGTCATGTTCGTGGGCGAAGCACCCGGCGCGGAGGAAGAACTGCAGGGTGAGCCATTTGTCGGGCCCGCCGGCCAGCTGCTCACCAGGATGATCAAGGCGATGGGACTGGAGCGCAGCGACGTCTACATTGGCAACATCATGAACTGGCGCCCCGAACTGCCGGCCCGCACCGATGGCCTGCAGATTGGCAACCGCGAGCCCACTCCCGAGGAAATGGCTTTTTGCCTCCCGTTCATCACCGCCCAGATCGAAGTAATCTCCCCTGCCCTGATCGTGGCGCTCGGAGCCACCGCCGCCCGCGGGCTCCTGGGCGCGCACAGCGTTCGGACGCTTGGGGATGTGCGGGGCCGGTGGCACGACTACCGGGGCCGGCCGCTGCGCGTCACCTATCATCCCAGCTACCTCCTGCGCAAGGAGGTCGAGGGTGCGGTGGCGGAACGCCGGGCCAAGCGCACGGCCTGGGAGGATTTCCTGGCGGTGATGGAGCGGGCCGGCCTCCCCATCACCGAAAAGCAGCGCAATTATTTTCTCGGATGAAATCCCTGGCCCTGACGTTGATCCTGTTCCTTCTCCTGGCCGCGCGCGCCGCTTCCGTCGCGGGCGAGGAACCGTTCGATTTCGAGACGCTGCGCTTCCGTGCCAAGCAGCTGGCCGCGCAGCCATACCACGCCCGGCCGGGCCAGGTGCCGGATTTTCTCCGCAACCTGACGTATGACGAGCTTCGCCAGATCCGTTTCAATCCGGACCGCACCTGGTGGCGCAACGAGAATCTGCCGTTCCAGCTCCAATTCTTCCACCCTGGTTTTGTCTCGGACCACACCGTCCAGATTCACGAGCTGATCGATCGCGACCCGCGGGTCATCGAGTTCAACCGCAAATTGTTTCTCTACGACCAGGTCAAGCTGCCGCGCTCGGTATCGGACTCGATGGGATTCGCCGGCTTCCGGATCCTTTACGATCTGAACAAACCCGGCGACGAGCTGGGAGCCTTCCTCGGCGCCAGCTATTTCCGGCTGCTCTGCCAGAAGGCCGTTTATGGACTCTCCGCGCGCGGCCTCGCGGTCAACACCGCCGAACCCGGCGGTGAGGAGTTCCCCGTTTTTGAGGAGTTCTGGGTGGAGAAACCGGCGCGCGACGCCCACGAGATCGTGGTCTTCGCGCTGTTGGACGGCCCGAGTGTGACGGGTGCCTACCGGTTCGAGATCCTGCCCGGGCCCAGCACCGTGGCGCAGGTCCGGGCCGCCATTTACCGGCGCAACGATGCCGCGGTGATCGGGCTCGCGCCCCTGACCAGCATGTTCTGGCACGGCGAAGTCTCGCCGACCACACACGGGGATTTCCGCCCGGAAGTGCACGATTCCGACGGCCTTCTCCTGCAGCGCGGGAGCGGCGAATGGCTCTGGCGCCCGTTGGTCAATCCCGACCGGTTGCGCGTCGCCTCGTTTGCGGACGAGAATCCCCGGGGCTTCGGCCTGCTGCAGCGCGACCGCGACTTTGAGCATTACCAGGATCTCGAGGCGCACTACCACGCGCGACCGAGCGCCTGGGTGGAGCCCGTCGGCAACTGGGGCGGAGGCGCCGTGCGGTTGGTGGAAATCCCGACGCCGGACGAGACCAGCGACAACATCGTGGCCTTTTGGGTGCCAAAGAGCTGGCCACCCGCCAACGAGGCGCTCGAATTTGAATACCGGATCCACTGGCACCTCGACGCGGCGAAACGGCCGCCGGCGGGCTTCGTCGCGGCCACCCGGCTGTCGGCGGTCCAAAAACAGCCCGGCCTGACGCGTTTTCTCGTCGATTTCGACGGACCTTATCTAAACCTCCGGCAGGCCGATCCGGACATCCAGCCGGTCGCGACCGTGGGCGAAGGCGCCGCCATGGTGCCGGACACCCTGACCATCCAGAAGAATCCCAACAACGGCACGTGGCGCGTGACGTTCGCGGCCAGGCCCGACGGCACCGGGCGCGCGGTTGAACTGCGTTGCTTCCTGCAGAGGCCGCCGCATGTTCTGACCGAGACATGGAGCTTTCTCTGGAATCCATAAGCGGAGCGCTGTCCACGTTTCAGCCGAAGACCGGCACTTTGGAAGCGTGGAACTCCGCCTACGTGCGCGTGGAGGACTACCTCCGGGCGCATCGGATCCACAACCGCCTCCATCAAAGCCGGCTGATCCTGCGCATCCTGGAACGCGCCGCCCGGCGCCATGAAAAGAACCCCGAGCTCGACCCGACCACCCTCGCCGCCGAGGAGGCCGAGCGCCTGATGGATGCCTGGTTCACAGAGCTGTTGGGAGACCAGAACCTGCCGCGTGACCGTGTGACCATCGCCGGCCGCGTGGCGCTCCTGCTGACCGACGGGCCCGAGAAGTTTCCGTATGCCTTTCTGGACGAGGACGTGGTCCCGCCGGACTTCGCGCACGCGATGCAGCAGAGCTCCATCGAGGCGGGCCCCGACATGGCGGTCTCGAGCATGGTGCCGCGACCGATCGATCTCGGGCCGATCAGCGAGGCTGCTGGCGAGACCATGGAACGCTTCGAGCAATGGCCGTTGCTCCGGGCGCTGGTGCTGTGGCTCTTGTTTGCCGCCGCCCTGGCCGGAATCTTCTTCGTCACCCGATGAAGCGACCTGTTGATTCAACATTGAGCATGATCCTGGTCGATCGAATGTGTGCTGGGGACGCGACGAGGGCGTCGCGTCCCCATGATGGAAGCGGACGGGATGCGTGAATCCATGAAGGTTTTCTCCACGGACCGGCTCGACCAACGGCGCATCGCGCGGCGCCGGGTCTTGTTCTCGACGAGCATCGTCATGTTCACCGGGTTTGCGACCTGGTTCATGGCCGACCTGTTCTGGCGGACCGGTTTCGGTCCAGTCAAGATCGCCCTGCTGGTCCTCTTCGTGATCCTCTTCGCGCACATCGCGACCGGTTTTTGCACGGCGTTGATCGGCTTCTTCGTGATCAACCGCGGCGGCGACTCCTCCCGGATCGTCAACACCGTCGACTGGTTGGCCGCGAAGGACCAGCCGCTGGCCGGGACCGCCATCGTCGTTCCCATCTACAACGAAGATGTCAGCCGGGTCTTCGAGGGATTGCGGGTCATCTACCGCTCGGTGCAGGAGGCCCGCCAGCTGGAGCACTTTGACTTCTTCATTCTGAGCGACTCCGACCAGCCCAACCAATGGATCCAGGAGGAAGTCGCCTGGGTCGAGCTCTGCAAGCAGGTCGGCGGCCTCGGGCGCATTTTCTACCGCAAACGCCGCCAGGCCATCAACCGGAAGAGCGGCAACATCGCGGACTTCCTGCGGCGCTGGGGACGAAACTACCGCTACATGGTGGTGCTCGACGCCGACAGCCTGATGACAGGCCGGACGCTCGTCCGGTTGGTGACGTTGATGGAGAGGAATCCGGCGGTCGGCATCATCCAGACCGCGCCCCGGATCGTGAACGGCGAGACGCTGTATGCGCGGATGCAACAGTTCGCCAACCGGCTCTACAGCCCGCTTTTCCTCGCCGGCATGAACTACTGGCAGCAGCACGACGGCAACTATTGGGGGCACAATGCCATCATCCGCGTGCTGCCGTTCATCGAGCACTGCTGCCTGCCCGACCTGCCCGGGCGGGAGCCGTTCGGCGGCCGGATTCTCAGTCATGACTTCGTGGAGGCCGCGCTCATGCGCAAGGCCGGCTGGCAGGTGTGGATCGCGCCCGACATCGACGGCAGCTATGAGGAGGGCCCGCCCACGCTGGTCGACAGCGCCAAGCGCGACCGCCGCTGGTGCCAGGGCAACATGCAGCACAGCTGGCTGCTGTTCGCCCGCGGATTCCGGCCGGTGAACCGCATACATCTTCTCCTCGGCATCATGGGTTATGTGGCCTCGCCGTTGTGGCTGTTGTTTCTCCTGCTCAGCAGCATCAATGTGTTCGGCGAACGCTCGGCCGGCAGGTCCACGTTTTGGGCGCAGTCCTACACCTCGGTCTTCGGCTACCAGGTCGAGGTGCCCGAGGCGCTCACGCTGTTCGCCTTCACGATGCTCCTGCTTTTCCTCCCGAAGGCGCTCAGCGTCGTGGTCACGCTGCGCGATCGCGAGCTGACCGCGGCCTTCGGCGGTCCGGCGCGCATGGTGGCAAGCGCGCTGATCGAGTCGGTGGTCTCGGCCCTGCTTGCTCCGATCAACATGGTGTTCAACAGCCGGTTCGTGATCTTCACCCTGCTGGGCCAGGGGGTGACCTGGGTCACGCAACGGCGCGGGCTCTTCGGAGCCGACCGCGACTGGCGCGAGGCCATCCTCACCCACGCCGGGCATACGGTCTTCGGCCTGGTCTGGGGAATCTCGGCCTTCATCCTGGTGCCGTCGTTCTTCTGGTGGCTCAGCCCGGTGCTGGCTGGACTGGTTCTGTCCATTCCGCTGTCGATCATCCTCGGCAACGTCGGCTGGGGCGAGGCTACGCAGCGGGCCGGGCTTTTTCTGACGCCGGAGGAATCGCACCCGGTCTACGAGCTCAGGCGGTTGCGGCAAAATCTTGCCGGCTGCTACCAGCATCTCCGGCCCATCGAGCCGCTGCGCGACGATTACGGGTTGCTGCAGGCCGTGCTCGATCCGTACGTCAACGCCGTCCACGTCTCGCTGTTGCGCCAGCGGAGGCCGAGCGAGGAGTCGCGGGAATATTTCATGCATCTCCGCCAGCGGCTGTTGCGGGAGGGGCCCGCCGGGCTGACGACCAAGGAGAAGATGGCCCTGCTGCTCGACGCCGACTCGCTGATCTGGCTGCATCGCGAGCTCTGGCGCCTGCCGGCCGGTTCGCTGGCCAGTTGGTGGCGGCTCGCCATGCGCCAGTACAACGTGCTCACGGCCACGCCGGTCACGGCGCTGTACCGGTAGAAAGGTCGAAGGACGGTCAGATGTGATGGTAGGATTTCGCCCACGAATCCACACGAATCCTCACGAGTGGGCGGTCGGCAGGAATTCGTGGCCATTGGTGTGCATTCGTGGGCCAAGACCCCGGTCGCCAGACTCAACGCCACAAGGAGGCGTAAGCAGGTACAAAGACTGGATCTCGTTATTCTCAACGCTCGGGATTCCGGCCGCGGATTGCTGTTCATGCGTCGCGCCCAGCCTTCTTCGCGCCACGTCGATGAATTTGTTAAGGAGCGTGCCCGCGCAGAAGCTGGCGGTTGACCCGGTCGATGTTCCCGGCATTCTTGTGGCCATGAAAGGTGAATTTACCGCGATCATCGAGGAGGCCCCTGAAGGTGGCTACTGGGCAATCTGCGCGGAGGTTCCCGGAGCCAACGGACAGGGCGAGACGATTGACGAGACGAAGGAAAGCCTGAGGGAGGCGATCCGGCTGGTCCTCGAGGATCGAGTCGAAGATGCGCGCCGAGGACTGCCCGGAGACGCAATCCAGACCGTGGTCGCCATCTGATGAAGCGTCGCGACCTGGAGAAGAGGCTCCGCCATTCCAGATGTTACTTGAAGCGCGAAGGTGGCGCCCATTCTCTGTGGATCAATCCGAAGACCGGGGTCGTCGAGACGATTCCGCGCCACGCTGAAATCAAGGAGTCGCTTGCCCGGAAGATTCTGAAGTCTCTCCAAGCGGAGTGAATTTGCCGGATCGGGAAGCCGGAGATGGTTCGTGATTTAAGTAAATACACATAAATTTGATTTCGGAAGCTCGTTTGTGAGCGCATCGCCTCTGAGGCAGCGAGTGGTTTTAAGGACTCCCAATGCGCATCAAGGGCGCCGGATCGGCAAACGTCAGGCGCAGAGCCCAGTCGTCAGCGGCGGGGAAATCGGGCAGGTCGATGATGCCGGTCACGTCCGAGCGCACGCTGCCGCCGCCCGCGTCTGCCCAGGTGCCCGCGCGCGGATCAAACCATTCGGCGCGGTAGGTCGCGCTCAGCCGGGCGCCGCGGATCTGGCTGCGCGGACATCCCTTTTCAAAATACGCGAGGAAGATCCGCTGGTCCGGCGTGCGCGCGCCATACGCCCATCCCTCGAACGAGTGGAGTTCATGGGTCTTGTTGGGCATGACGAAGTCCGCATCGGGCTCGAGTTCCTGAAAGCGCCGCCCGATCGAGAAGGCGAACGTCCGCAGATGTTGCATCTGGGCCCCGGAGGGCCAGCGAAACGCGTCCCACATCTTGGTCGGGGCCTCCGGCTCGATATCCGCGCCCCAGATGCCTTCGGCGCCGTAAACGTGGCCGCCAAGTCCGCCGGAGAGGAAGCAGCCGTACATCGCCGAACGCACGCAACGGTCGTCCTGCTCCGTGCCCCCGGGCGCGCCAAATTCGTAGCCGTTGCCACCCTTGCCGCGCACATCCTTGTACCCGGCGTAGTAGGGCTCGCCGTTCAAAGCCGGACGCGGCCGGGGCAGGCGGAAGATCTCGGTCAGGTACCAGTAGCTGTTGTGCTCGCGCATGTTTCCGGTCTGGTGCAGCGTGACCCAGGATCCGTCGCCCCAGTTCTCGAGCGTGGATGGGTTGGCGTTCGCGGAAAGCAACGTGATGAATGGCGGCGGCCCGTATTTCGCCATGACCATCCGGATGGCCGCCGCAAAATCAGCCGGGCCAACCGATTCCTGGATGATGTCGAGGTGAACCGGGCTCAGCACGCAGTTGTTCGCCTGATAGCGGCTCCAGACATATTGGATGTAGCGGGCACAGGAGTCGGGCCACGGGTAATATTTCTTCCACGTCGGGCTCAGGTCGCGCCGGAAGGCCTCGATGAAGGGAATGAATCCGTGCGCGTTCAGATAATCGATCTTGCGGTCGAGGTATTGGAAATACGCCGGATTGAGGCGGTTCATGTCGGGAACGATATTCTCGTAGCCGGGCACCCTGCCGGGGAACAGAAACGGCCGGCCGCCTTCATTGCTCATGTTCTTGGCGCTCCCGGTGCCGAATTCGAGCCAGGCGGAGCGGACCGGAGTCTTGTCCGCATCGTTCATGACGAGATGCCACGAGGCGCCGTCTGGCGCCCAGTTGGGAAAGGCGGCGATGATGTTGAGCCAGTTATAGCCCTGAGCCTGGCGAAATCGCACGTAGTCCTTGAACCCGGCCTCCGGACCAATCGGCCGCTCCCGGTCGTCGTCGTACCATTTGAACCGGTTGGTCGCCGTGGAATACCAGGTGTCGCCAATCGCGAAAAACGGCGTGCCATCCGCATATTGCAGGGCATGCTGGTTGGGCGTCTCCCGGAGAAATCCGCGCCGCGTCGGACAGGCCTGCTTTTCCGCCTCCGTCCATTCCGCGGCCGCAAACGATCCGTCTTTTCCGGCCAGCCCCTCGTCCGCCGGCGCCGATCCGCTCCGCCACGTCCAGGTTCCCGGTGCGGTCGCAACCAGCCGCACGCGGAAGGTCCGCCCGCCGTCCCAGAATCCGTAGACGCGCCTCTGGAATCCCGGTCCGCTGAGGTCGACCCACAGGACCACGTCCGTGTAAGGATTCGCGAACTCCGCGGCGGACGTGAACGTGAGCTCCTGTTTCTCCCAGACGTGCTGCGCGGCACCGGCGCGGATTTCCGGCGACCAGATCGCCGCCAGCAAACCCAGCATCGAAACGGACAGAGTCCTGAGAATTGTGATCGTCATAGAATCAATGGGTTTGGTACGGACGGAAAGACATTTGTAGCCGGGGCGCCCGCCCTGAGTTAATCGAATGGGCTGACCCCGGAGCCGGCCTCAGCGCGGCCGGTTACAATGGAGCTGTTTCCTGTAGCCGGGGCGCCCGCCCTGAGTTAATCGAATGGGCTGACCCCGGAGCCGGCCTCAGCGCGGCCGGCTACAATGGAGCTGTTTCCTGTAGCCGGGGGCGCCCGCCCTGAGTTTATCGAATGGGCTGACCCTGGAGCCGGCCTCAACGCGGCCGGTTACAATGGAGCTGTTTCCTGTAGCCGGGGGCGCCGACCCCGGCAATTCTACTCGAGAGGCATGGCCGGCCTCAACGCGGCCGGCTACAACTGAACAGATTCCGGCCTCAGCCTGTTCGACGGGCTCAAGGCAGGCGCGGCCGGCTACAGCGCCACGCTGTCTCCCACGAGTGAGATGCAGGGCCACCGTCACTTGAGCTTCACACGCCGAACCGCCGTCTCGCTGCCGCGGTTGGTGAGCAGCACGAACTCCGCCCGTTCCTGGTCCGCCTCGATCGCAGTCAGGGCGTCAATCGCGTCCGCGTAGGTCCTGACTTCGCGGCCATCGATCTCGCGGATCCAGTCGTCCGACTCCAGTTCGCCGACCGCCGCCGGGCTGTTGGGCTTCACGAAATCGACGATGACCCCGGCCTGTTTGGCAATCTTCACCCGGCGCGCAACTCCGTCGCCATAGAGGAATTCGCGCACCGTGAGGCCGAGTCGTTCAAAATACCGCCGGTCCGCCTCGCGGATGATCTTTGGTTCCTCGCCCAGCTTGACGTTCAAATCCAAGCGCGCGCTGTTCCGGAGCACGGTCAGTTTGAGCACCTCGCCCGGCAGTCGGCGATCGATCTCCCGCTCCAGGTAGGTCGCCACGACCTGTTCCGGCCGGAAGCGGGGCAACGGTCGGCCGTCCAGGGCAACAATGATGTCATGGCCTTTGAGTCCCGCCTTCTCCGCCGGACTGCTTTCCAGCACCTCGCTCACCACCAGCGCCGATTGATCATTGAGGCGGAGAAACCGGGCCACCTCGGGATCCACCGGTTCGAGGCCGAAGGTGCCGAGCCAGGGCAACGGCCGGCCCGAGACATTTCGGGGGATCCGGCCGAGATACGGCAGCACTTCCCCGGCAAGGAGGATGACGCTGCTCTCCTCCGCGTTCACGAGCACCACCGGCAAGCCACGATCCTTTCTCGAAAACAACACAAAGTTCTGCCCAAACGAATTCAGGGTCAGGCCCACCAGTGCTCCCTTGCGATTGAAGACCGGCAGGCCCGGGCCGCCAACCTCTGACGCAGCCACCGCCGTCAGCTGTGGCATGGGCTGGACCAGCCCGACCCGGCTGGACAGGAAATACGGGTGGAAATCCTCTTCCTTGCCGCGCAGCCCGATGCTCCAGACTTCGTCCGCCAGGCGCAGCTCGGGCGTTCCGGCCTGGACCCAAGCGGTCAATGGCACCAGCTCTGCGCGCAGTTTCTCCTCGGCCCGCACGAAATGCCAGCCGGTGAGCACGTCCTGGCCCAGATACTCCGCCAGGTAGGCCGTGGCATGATCGGGCCGATAGATCTTGAAGTCCTTGATCTGGCGCTCGGCCACCCGCGGGCCGATCGCCGAACCGGGGAGGATGATCGTGCCGTTCGCGTCAATGCACGTGCCGAGAACCGTGACCGGATGACGGTCCAGTTCGGTCTCGATCAGGAACTCAACCGTGACGCAGGATTTCACCCGTTCCGCAAACAGATCCGGCAGATCCTGGGCGCGAAGCCGGGCTGGGCAAAGGCAGAGCGCAACAAGCACCAGCGTGGCTCCGAAGATACAGCGCCACATTGTAGCCGGCCGCGCCTGCCCTGAGCGTGTCGAACGGGTTGAGGCCGGCCATCCATCCACTGATGCCTGGTCAGACCTGCCGGGGTCGGCCTTCCGCTCGCTGACGCTCGCAGCTACACTCCGACCCGAGGGTTTCTGCGCCGGGCAGAAAGCGGGGCGGACGGCGGACGCCGCCGATCCCCGGCTAACAATGACAGGTGGCCAGCTCATGGCTTCAAGACGTACAGGGACACCCGCCGGTCGCGCGTGGTGGAGAGCAGCAGCGGGGCCGGCGTCGCCGCGAACGACTCATAGATTTGCTTGAGATCGGCCAGCGTCGTCAGCGGCTGCTGGTCGACCTTGGTGATGACGTCCCCGCCAGCGAGTCCCGCCACCGCCGCGGGGAATCCAGGCTGCACCCCGATGACGATAACTCCAGTGTCGTCGTCCAGCTGGTTCTCCCGCGCGAAGGTCCGCGAAACCTTGCGCACGCTGAGCCCCCATTTGTCAAAGGCCCATTCCTCACCCATTCGGCTTTCGAGCTTTTCGGTAACAACCGGCACCTCCATGGTCTGAGCCCCGCGCTTGACGCTCAGCTTGACCGTCGAACCGACCGGCAGGCTCGCGATCATGTTCTGAATCGGAGGCAGTTGCTCGGGAAACCGTCCGTCCACCTTGCGGCTGTCGATCGCGAGCAGGATGTCGCCACTGCGCAGGCCGGAGGTGGCGGCCGGCGAACCGGGATCGACGCTGTTGATGAGCATGCCGGTGTTGAGCGCCAGGGCGTAGAAATGCTCGAGGTTTTGCAGGGTGCGCGGAACAATCCCGACGTAGCTGCGGGTCACGCTGCCATGCGCGAGCAGTTCATCGACAACGCGTCGCGCAATGTTGGAGGGGATGGCGAACCCGAGATTGTCCGCGCCGACAAATCCGCGCGAGTTGATGCCGACGATCTTGCCGTCCTCGGTCACCAACGGCCCGCCGCTGTTGCCCGGGTTGATTGCCGCATCGGTCTGGAGCCAGGTGTTGAACGTGCCGGTCTCGTAGCCGCGAACTCCTTCGCTGTCCTCGAAATACCGACGGTTGTTGGAGATGATGCCCCGGGTGACCGTGCGCGTCAGGCCGTAGGGAGTGCCGACGGCATAGACGGTCTCCCCCGGGTAGAGTGCAGCCGAGTCGCCGAATGCGGCCGGCTGAAAGGTCAGCCCGCGTCGCTTCACCTCGTCGAGATCGAGGCGGATGAGCGCCAGGTCCGTCCAATGGTCCCACCCGACCAGCTTCGCCCCAACGCTTTCCAGGCTGGGCAGGGTGATCGAGATCTCCACGGCATAGGGGCTGGCGACGTGGGCATTGGTCAGCACGAGGCCATCGCTCGACAGGATCATGCCCGACCCGACCCCGGCCACAAACCGCCGTGCTCCCGGTTCGAACGTCACATCGCGCACGTCGATGCGCACCACGGCATCGAGCAGCCGGTTGAAGCCGGCGCTCATGGAGCCCTGGGCCGGCCCGGCGGCCAGCGCCAGGATCATCAGGAGAAAAACGAACCTCCCGGCTGTTGACCGGGGCCGGGATTCATTCAAAGTGGCGGATTTCACGCGATGGCTACCGTGGGCAAAGACTATGACTTTCAGAAGATTGAAGCCGGTTGGCAAACCTTCTGGGAAACAAACCAAACGTTCAGGACCTCTGCTGACACGTCGAGGCCGAAATACTACGTGCTCGACATGTTTCCCTACCCTTCCGGCGCCGGACTGCACATCGGCCATCCCGAAGGCTACACGGCGACTGACATCGTGGCCCGCTACCGGCGGGCGCGGGGTTTCAACGTGCTCCACCCGATCGGTTGGGATGCGTTCGGCCTGCCGGCCGAGCAGCATGCGGTGAAGACCGGCGCGCACCCGCGGAGCAACACCGAGGCGAACATCAAGACCTTCCGGCGCCAGCTCAAGTCGCTGGGGTTCTGCTACGATTGGAGCCGCGAGGTCAACACGACCGATCCCGGCTATTTCACCTGGACGCAATGGATTTTCCGCCAGCTCTTCCAGCATGGTCTGGCCTACGTCGATGAGCGCCCCGTGTGGTGGTGCCCGGAGTTGAAGACCGTCCTGGCGAACGAGGAGGTCGTCAACGGCAGGTCGGAGGTGGGAGGCCATCCCGTCGAGCGCCGCAACCTGCGGCAATGGGTATTGCGCATCACGGCTTATGCGGACCGGCTGCTGGCCGGTTTGAAGGATCTCGACTGGCCGGACTCCACGAAGCGAATGCAGGAGGCATGGATCGGGCGCAGCGAGGGCGCGGAAGTCTTGTTTCCGCTGGAGGACCCAGCCCTCGGGAATCTGCGGATCTTTACGACCCGGCCCGACACGCTTTTCGGCTGCACGTACATGGTTGTCGCGCCCGAACATCCGCTTGTGCCGGCGTTGACGACCCCGACGCAACGCGCGGCGGTGGAAGCTTATCGGAAGGCCGCCGCCGCCAAAAGCGATCTTGAACGCACTGATCTCGCCAAAGAGAAGTCTGGCGTGTTCAGCGGCAGCCATGCCATCAATCCCGTCAACGGCAGCCGCGTCCCGGTCTGGATCGCGGACTACGTGCTCATGGGCTACGGCACCGGGGCCATCATGGCAGTGCCGGGACAGGACCAGCGCGACTGGGATTTCGCGAAGCTGTACGATCTTCCGATCATCCGGACGGTCCAACCGCCGGAAGGATTCAGCGGCGAAGCCTATGTCGAGGACGGCCCGGCGATGAACAGTGCAAACGCCGAGGTCTCCCTCAATGGCCTTGGGGTCGCGCCTGCAAAGGAAAAGATCACGGTCTGGCTCGAGGGAAAGCGGCTCGGTGAACGAAAGGTCCACTTCAAGCTGCGCGACTGGCTCTTCTCCCGCCAGCGGTACTGGGGCGAACCATTCCCGGTCGTCTGGGTGGACGAGGCCGACTACCTGCGTCTTCCGCCCGATGTACCGCGGCCCAAGGAGCCGGTCACCTACCGGCAGGGCGGGCGAATCTTCTTTGCCCTGGCGCTTCCCGAGAGTGCGCTCCCGCTTCTCCTGCCGGAGGTGCAAAGCTATCAGCCGACGGGCACCGGCGAGAGTCCGCTCGCCGCGATCCCCGACTGGATCGACGTGTGGTACAACCCGGTGGACGGCGCGGCTGCGCCCGGTTCCGGCCCGCGCCCGGACGGCCCGCATTGGATTCGGGCCAGACGCGAATCCAATACGATGCCCCAATGGGCCGGTTCGTGCTGGTATTATCTCCGTTATCTCGATCCCCAGAACTCCCGGGCCATCAGCGACCGGAGGTGGCTCGAGTACTGGGGCGTGCCCGACCTCTACGTTGGCGGGGCCGAACATGCCGTGCTTCACCTGCTCTACGCCCGGTTCTGGCATATGTTTCTCCATGACATCGGCGTGGTTCCAGAGCCCGAGCCGTTCCGGAAGTTGTTTCACCAAGGCATCATCCTCGGGGAAGACGGCGAGAAGATGTCCAAGAGCCGCGGAAACGTCGTCAATCCCGACGCCGTGATCGGTGAATACGGCACGGACTCGCTCCGTCTGTATCTGATGTTCCTGGGACCGCTCGAAGCGATGAAACCATGGAATCCGCGCGGCATCGAGGGCGTGTTCCGTTTTCTCAACAAGGTGTGGCGGGAATATGTCGGCGATGACGGCCGGCCAAACCCGAAGATTTCGGCGGATACGACGGACTCGCCGGAGATTGAACGCCTGCGGCACGAGACGATTCGCAAGGTCGGCGACGACATTGAGTCGCTGCGATTCAACACCGCCATCTCGCAAATGATGATTTTCATGAACGCGCTGCAGAAGGCCCCATTGGTGAATCGCGGGACAGCGCTCGCCTTCCTGCAGTTGCTCGCGCCGTTTGCCCCCCACATCGCGGAAGAATTGTGGGAGCGCCTCGGCGGGCAGCCATCGGTTTCCGATGCTCCGTGGCCAGTCTATGACGCGGCCAAGCTGGTGCACGAGCAGGTCAAGCTCGTTTTCCAGGTCAACGGCAGGGTTCGCGGGGACCAACTTGTCCCAGTCGGCCTTTCACAGGCAGACGCGGTCGAACTCGCCTGCGCTCACGCCCGGGTGAAGCCCTACGTTGACGGGCGAAGTGTAAAAAAAATCATTTATGTGACCGGGCGAATTCTTAATCTTGTAGTGGAATAGGATTGCCCTACGTTTGACGTATTAGGGTGTTTCCCCTATCATACGAAAATTGGACTCTTTTCACAAAAAAACGCAGGAGGTCACATGAGACTGCCAGCTTGGTTCGTTCCCAGCGCCGTCGCTTTTCTGGCTGTCGTGCTCAACGGAGCAGCCCAGGAACTCATTCCCGGCAAGATCTATGTCGCCGAGCTTGCGGGCGGCGTGTCGTTCACCGTGGGAGGCAGCGTCTCCGAGTTGAAGAAAGGGGTTACGTTGCCGGTGCAGGGAGCACGCAACGAGACCGCCCCCTCGGCGCATGTTGTCTACGTCTACTCGAATGGCACCAGCCTCTACATCGACGAGAAGACCATCATTCAAATCGCCAAATTTGTGCAGATGCCTTTCCCCAAGGGAACCGACCTTACGGTAAACGAGCCGTCGATTTCCCACACCCTTGGCCGAATCACCCAGGGGCGCATCATCATCACGACCAACAAGCTGGCGACCGGCACGACGATGCTCTACATGACGCCGCATTCCGTGGTGAAGATTCGCGGGAAGGAAGTGGTAATCGAGGTCTACGATCGGGAGACGCACGTGCTCGTGATCGATGGCGATGTCACCGTCACGCCGCAGGGTCCTTCCGGCCAGGGCATGCCCCAGGATCTGCAAACCGGGCAGGAGGCGGTGATCAACGATTCGGGCCAGATCCAGGTGACGGCCATCGATCCAGTCTTGGCCGCCTCCTTTGCCGGACAAATTGCGGCTGCCGAGCGCGCGCAACAGCTTGTGGTGTTTGAAACTGTCCCCGGCGCCGATGGCCCGGAAATCCAAGCCAGCTCCGTGGTCCCGGGGACCCTGCCGGTCAACCTTACGGTCAGTCCATCGACTCTCCCAACCGGAGGTTGATCAATCGACCACGCATTGACTCCTGCATTGAACCTCCGCAACGCCCTGGCCATCGTTGTCGCTTCCGCCCTCATGGTCCCTCGCGCAATTGGGCTCATCGAGATGAACGAAGGACGCGACAAGATTACCGTCAACGCAGACTATGGAATCTATTACGATTCGAATTTCTTCGCCCGCTCGGACAGCGCCGGGGACACGTACCAGTCGCTGACGGCCGGTGCAAACTATACCCGCCGGGCCGGCATGATTGGCATCAGCTTCACGGCTTCGGTGACCACCACCCGGTTCAACCGTTATTCCAACGAGGATTTTACGAATCCTTCGCTGACCTTGGAGTTCACCAAGAACGACGGCCGCCTGACTGGGGCGCTTTCCCTCAGTGCCCAACGCGTGAGCCGAAGTGATGACGCCGCGAATCTTTTCGCGAATTCATGGCGTTATGGCGCCTCGATGGGCCTCCGTTATCCGGTGAACGACCGCTATTATCTCACGAGTTCGACCCTGCTCAGCCAGCGCGATTACGTTGACAAGAACCCCATCTTGTACAATCTCTCGTCGTGTTCGGAGGGGGTTGATCTTTACTATGTGTACTCATCCAAAATGGATGTGCTGGGCGGGGCCAGAATCCGGTTTGGTGACGCCGTGGGCGGGGACACCACCCGGGACCTGGCGCTGACGGTCGGCGCCACCGGCGCCCTGCTCCCAAAGTTGACCACCACCGTGCGCTTGGGCTATCAAACGCGGGATGAGTTCGGACCCTACGGCGGTCATTATGACCAACTGACGGCCGAATTCGCCCTCGCGTGGCCGATGAACAAACGCACGACCTTCAACTTCCAGGCCGACAAGGATTTCACGACCGCCGCCACGGATATTTCGGTCGATACGACCGGGTTTGACCTGACGGGCACGATCAAGCCGAATCTCAGAGTGAAGATCGCCTTCACCGGCGAAGTCGGTTACACGATCAGCCGGTATCTCGGAATCCGGGGCGGCGGGCGCGAGGATCGCACCCTTTCGTTCACCGCCCGCATGAGCATCCCGATTAAAACCCATTTCGCCGCTTCTCTCTCGTACGGCTACTATACGAACGCTTCGAGCAACGCCTTCTCCAAGTACGACCGCCGTACCGCGAGCGCCGACGTGTCCGTGCATTATTGACCGCAATGTTCCACCCTGGTCCCTCTCTTTCAGGTTTCGTCGCGATCCTTGTGATGACCTTGGGTCCGGGTTGTCTCGCCTCCCTTTCCGCCGACCCGCCACCAACCGCGCCTGCCCAAGCCACCGGACCTGCAAGCGGCAGGGCGGCGGCAGAGGTCAAGACCGATACGAAGGGCAGCTTCATCTACAAACTGACCAACGCGGACCGGCTGCGGGTCGTGGTGTATGGCGAGCCCGACCTGACCGCGGTATCGCGCGTCGATGCCCGTGGCAACATCAACTTGTTTCTGGTGGGCGACGTGCATGTGACCGACCGCACGGTCAACGAGGCGCAAAAGATCATCGAGGCGGCCTACCGCGACGGCCGTTTTCTTCGTTCCCCGCAGGTAACGATCTCGGTGGAGGACTATGCTCCGCGGACGGTGACCGTGGACGGCCAGGTGAAGTCTCCGGGCCCGATTCCGCTGCCGGTGGAGTCGACCTTTACCGTCTATCAGGCCATCATCCGCGCCGGCGGATTCACCGACGTGGCCAAGGGCTCGGCCGTCACGGTCACCCGCATCATGCCGGACGGCGCAAAGAAGACCTTCACCATCGATGTGAACAGCCTGATCAAGGGCAAGGAGCGGGCACGGGAAAACGACGACACCCTGCTGCTCGAACCCGGCGACATCATCTACGTGCCCGAGCGCCTGATCTGATCCGCCGTGACCACTCCCGCGAAGTTGCCGCCCACTCCGGTCAAGCCGGCTGCAGCCGCAACCGGCCGAATGACGGCGACGAACACATGGTCGAGCGCCGGACGTTGCGGGACTATTATATCATCGTCCGGGAGCGTTTTTGGATCGCGCTGCCGCTTGCACTGCTCGTGGCCCTGCCGCTGGGCTATTACCAGCTGCAGCAGACTCCCATGTACGAGAGCCGGGCGACCATGCAGTTCGAGCGGCCCGAGAAGATCGTGATGGTCGACCAGGTGGTGGATCAGACGCCGCGATCCGAGATCGACATCAACACCTACCTCCAGCGCCTGAACAGCGAGAGCCTGCGCAAGAGGGTCATCGAGTCGTTCACCCCGGAGGAGATCCAGCTTCTCCGCCGGCCGGATCTGAAGGGAGCGGCGCCGGGGATGAACCTGCCTCCTCTTTCCGATGCGCTGGGCAATGTTTTCGCCGAGCCTGTGCGGGGCAGTCTGATCATCGCCATCATCGCGCAGCATCGCGACCCCGAGGCCGCTGCCTTGGTCGCCAACTGCTTCTACCAGCAGTTCGTCAACTACCTGCTGGAGAAAAGCGGCGGGTCAAACGAAGACGCGATCGCGTTCCTGAAAAGGCGCGCCACGGAACTTCAGAAGGAATATGAGCAGAAGGAGCAGCGGCTCCAGGAATACAAGAAGCTCCACAACCTCATCTCCCTCGACGACAGTCTGAACTTCATCAGCGCCCGGCTGAAAACCGTCAACGATGCCCGCACCGGCGCGCACCTCGACCGCCTCGGCCTCGAGGTTTTCGCCAGGCAGGTGGAGGAATTCCAGAAATCCAACCGCGATCTGCTTGAGATCTCGTACATCGCGAACCACGCAAACGTGCCCGCTGTCAAGGCGGCGCTGGCCGATGCGCTTCAACGCCAGGCCCTGCTCAACGAACGGTACCTCGAGCGCCACCCCCAGATGATCGAGATCGCCCGGACGATCGAGACCCTCCGGGACCAGCTCAACAACGCCATCCAGCTCGCCATCGCCGATCTTGCCGCCAATCGGGAAAAGGCCCGCGACGCGGAGCAATCCCTCGATCGCGAGTACCTGAAGCAGGAACAGGAACAGATGCGGCTCGATGACCTGAAGGTCGAGTACCGGAGCCTCGAGGATCAGACCACGGTCGCCAAGAACGCCTACACCCAGGTGCTTGACAGCCTCAACAAGACGACGACTTCGAAGGGGCTCGATTACCGCCTTCCCGTGAGCCAGCTCGATGCTGCCAGGCCCAATTACACGCCGTTTGTGCCGGACAAGGCGCACATCATCCGCACCTGCCTCCTGGTCGGCCTCGTCGTATTCTTTGGCGTGGCGTTCGGCCTCAGCCTGGTCGACGACCGGATCAAGAGCGCCTGGGACGTCGAGTCGTTCATCGGCGTCAACCTGTTGGGCATCATCCCCGACCTCTCCCAGATCAGCGCCGAAGAGAGACACCAACTTACGATCCGGAGCAACGCCAACCCGGGCGTCGAGGCGCTCCTGAGCGTCTACAGCGCCGTCAAACTCCAGTCGAAACTCGATTACCCGAAGACCCTCCTTGTCACAAGCACCGTTCCCGGGGAAGGCAAAACCCTGGTCTCCTGCAATCTCGCAGGCGCCTTCGCCCGGCACGGACGCGCGACGCTGCTGGTCGATTGCGACATGCGCCGTCCCGTGCTGCACCGGCATTTCAATCTGCCGAACGACGCAGGCATCTTGACGTGGGCCGAGGCAGGGGCGGATCTCACGGGCGACGTGACGGCAAATCAACGGCTCGGAATCACCCGGATTGCGGACAACCTCTGGCTGCTGCGCTCCGGCGGACGGTCAAAGAGCCCGACGGAGTTCCTGGACAAGCCCGTTTTCAGCCAGTTGCTCGAACAGTTGAAGAAGCGGTTCGAACTGATTGTGATCGACTCGCCGCCGATCGGCGCCGTTTCCGACGGCCTCCTCCTTGCGGAACGCACGGACGAGGTCATCTACGTCTGCCGCTTCAACCGCGCGTCGCGCAAACATATCCGGCAGTTCGTGCGGACGCTGCGCGAGGGGAAGAACGAATTCCTGGGGATTGTGCTCAACGGTCTCTCGCCGCGCCGCATCGAGTATTACACCAATTACCGCTACTACCGCAGTTACAAGAAATACTACGGCACGCAGACGTAGGAACCTGTCGGGCTCCGCCCTCCATGTTCCTGGCGGTCCAAATCGACAAGACGTGCGGGCGTTCTGGCAGGACGCCCCATCCGTCCGACGCTCAGAAGTATCTTCGTAATCATCGTTCCCCAATCAAACGGCGCCCGCCGTTTGTTTAGCAGCATGGAGGGCAAAGCCCGACAGGCTGCTGCGCCATTTCTGGCTTCATTCCTCCGGCCCCCTGTTGCATCCTGGCACGTGCTCTCCTCGTTTCTCCCGGCCACGTTCGACCCGCAGAAGCCCGTCGCGTTGATCGCCGGCCAGGGATTGTATCCGTGCCTGGTAACGGCGGCTTTGCGCCGCGCCGGGGTGCCCGTGAGGCTGATCGCCTTTGACGAGGAAACCCGCCCGGAGCTCATCCATGGTTTTCCCGAGGCGGAACGCCGGACCCTTTTCGTCGGCCAGCTGGGAAAGATGCTCCGGGCCCTGGAGGATTTCGGAGCCGGCTACGCCTACATGGCCGGCCAGATCACTCCCCGCCGCCTGTTCAAGGGCCTCCGCCCCGACATCAAGGCGACCCGCATCCTCCTTTCGCTCAAGCGGCGCAACGCCGAGACGATCTTTGGCGCCATCGCAGCCGAGATCGAGCAGCTCGGGGTCAGCCTGCTCGACGCGCGCTCCTTCCTCGACGATCAGCTCGCCACCCCCGGCGTCATGACGGGCGGCCGGTTCCCGATCGAACGCGAATACGTCGACCACGGCGTCCACCTCGCCCGGGAGGTCGCGCGCCTCGACATCGGCCAGGGCGTCGTCGTTCGCAAGGGCACCGCGCTGGCGGTCGAGGCCTTCGAGGGCACCGATGACATGTTGCGTCGCGCGGGTTCCTTCAAGACCACCGACACCCTGTTCGTCAAAACCGTCAAGACCAACCAGGATTACCGGTTCGACGTTCCGGTCTTCGGCAGGCGGACGCTCGAGACGATGCGCGCCGCCGGGATTGCGGCCGCGGCCCTCGAGGCCGGCAGGGTCATCATCCTTGACCGGCCCGCAGTCCTGGCCCAGGCCCGGGCATGGGGAATCCATCTCCTCGGTTTTGAATAGTCCTCTGGCGGCTTGCGCTTTCCCGCGGGGCTTCCCAAATTCCAGCCGTGCAGAACGAGGTCATCGAGGTTGCCATCAAGGGGGTCATGCCGACCGCAAATGGCTGCGCCGTCTTCCTCGGCAATGAAGACAAGACCTTCGTCATCTACGTCGATCACAGTGTCGGGAATGCGATTTCCATGACGCTCAATGGCGTCAAAAAGGAGCGCCCGCTGACGCACGACCTCATCGGCAGCATCCTCCTCGGGCTTGGCATCGCGTTGGAACGGGTCGTCATCAACGACGTCAACGAGGGCACGTTCTTCGCGCGGATCATCCTGCACATGCAGAATGAGCTGGGCCAGAAGATCATCGAGGTTGACGCCCGACCGAGCGACTCCATCGTGCTCGCCCTCCAGCAAAAAAGGCCGATTTTCGTGGCGCTCAAGGTGTTCAACCTCGTTGAGGATATGACCGAGATCCTGGAGCGCGTCATCAAGCAGCAGAGCGAGGAGGGCGAACAGGAAGAGGACGAGGCGAGCGAGGAAGAGGACGAGGAGGGCTGACTTCACAGGAGAGAACGGAGGGAACGAGAGGCGGTTCTTCTCCTTTGCCCAATCCCTCCGTTTCCTTCGTTGCCTTCTGTAGAATGGCGGGGATTCCGTTGTCGTTCCGGCACGTTGGCAAGCGTGCTGGCTAGAATTGTTTTATAAAAAGTGTGGCGGCGAGCGTGAACGAGTGGACGCCCCTTCCGCTCGCCCACGCTCGCAGCTACATTTGCGTTCTCGGCTATGGTTCAAGCTAACACGCTCCAGCATGCCAGCCTCTCCCGCCACCACCGCCCCGCGCGAGCAGCGCGCCTGCCCGCGGCGATCGCGCAGGGTTTGCCGTTGACGGCGCTTGCGCCGATGCAGGACGTCACCGATCTCGCGTTCATGCAGGTCATCGCCCGCTACGGGCCGCCTGACTATTTCTTCACGGAGTTCTTTCGTGTCCATGCGCAATCGCGGCCGGAAAAGCACATCCTGTGCTCCATCACCGAAAACACGACCGACCGGCCCGTTTTTGCCCAGATCATCGGCGAGAGCGTGCCCGACATCCTGCGCACCGTGCGCGCGCTGCTCGCATGTCCGGTGGCCGGCATCGACTTCAATCTCGGCTGTCCCGCGCCCAAGATCTACCGCAAACAAGGTTGGCGGCGGGCTGCTCCGCGACCCCGGCCGCATCGACCGGATTCTGGGCGCGCTCCGCGCGGCGGTGCCCGGGCTCCTCAC
This sequence comes from uncultured Verrucomicrobiae bacterium, assembly GCA_963804395.1. Classification (GTDB taxonomy): domain Bacteria; phylum Verrucomicrobiota; class Verrucomicrobiia; order Opitutales; family Opitutaceae; genus Fen-1467. Next base: position 28,728 of record CAWDQK010000059.1, read on the forward strand.
AGTCAAGATGAGGCTGGGTTTCGACGATGCCGGGAAATTTCGACCGGATCCTCGAGCTCATCAACAGGCATGAGCATCGACCTGCTCACCGTCCACGGCCGGACGGTGAAGGAGATGTACCACGGGGACGTGCATTACGATTTGATTGCCCGCGCCGTCCGCCAGGTCCGCTGCCCCGTCCTGGCGAACGGAAACATCACCTCTGCTGATCCGCGCCGCGGCCGTGGTCGCTCGAGACCGGCGCTGCCGGGGTCATGATCGGCCGCCACGCGATCCGCAATCCCTGGATCTTCCGCCAGTGCCGGGAGCGGTTCTGCGCGCCGTCGCGGGCGGGAGCCTGCGCCCGAGGCGTTCCAGCCAACCTTGGCGGATGTTCGCGAATACATCGCCCGTCTCTTCCGCGCCACCACCAGCCGGTGCTGCCCGAGCGGCGCACGGGTTGCCCGGATGAAGAAATACCTCAATTTCGTCGGCGCAGAGCGTGGACGCCGCCGGCGCATTCCTGCATCGAAATGCGCAGGGCGCAGACTGAGGCCGGGCTGTTCTCGGTCTGCGACCGCCACCTTCTCGCCGACCCGGCGCGCCCGTACGCGCTCGAGCCTTTTCCGGGAGTCGTCGCCCGTCCGAACTGCGAGGCGGCGGCATCGGACTGACGTGTCTTTTGAGGGCGGCACGGGCGACCTGCCCTAGCGCGGTGCTTCAGCCCGCGCCACCGCCCGAAGCGGCCCGGAGCTTTCGGCGCGGCACTCCACCGTCCGCCTACCCGCCCCGGGCCGCTGCGCTGCGGTTCGTCCCGCCGCCAACTTGCTGGCGGGAGCCGGGCGCCGGCCGGTTCAGTCCGGCGGCCCATCCGGGCCGGGTGTGAGCTGAGGGCGAGGCGGAAGCCGACGTTGTTGTTGCGGTTGCCCGGCGTGTTCCTGTTGCGGTTGGCCGAGCGGCAGTTGTCCGCCGGGTTCCTCCTGCTGCCGCCGCGGTTGACGCGGTTCGTGCCCGATGGCCGGCACCCGAAAGTGGAACCGTCGTGCTTCAGCCGGCATTTCCGCCCCTCGTCTGCGCAGGCGTATGCTCTCCACTACGTGGCGGAACGCGTTGGCTTGCGCCACTCCGAAGACCCTCTGCAGGAGCGTCTCTCTCCGCGCCGCCCGCACGAATGCCGTCAGTGCCAGCACCCGCCGCTGCGCCGTCCGCTCGTCTATCCTCCCCGACTCCAGCGCTTTTTCGCAACCGTGCCACCGCCGCAAAAACCGTCGTCGCGATGCGCGGTTGATACGGCTACCGAACGGGAATACCCGGTAGCCGAGGAAATCCATACCGCGGGACGTAGGCTGAAGGTGCCAATTGGAATTCAGCGTCAGTCCAAGGCGCTCGGAGAGAACTCCCTCCACGGCTTTTCGAGCAGCCTTGAGCTGCTCGCAATCGCCCCAAAGCGCCATGTCGTCCATGTAGCGGACGTAGCCGGGCACGCGGAGGTTTTCCTTCACGTACCGGTCCGCCGCGGCCAGATAGAAATTGGCGAGGTGCTGGCTCGTGAGTGCGCCGATGGGGAGTCCGCGCCCAGCCTCCGTCTTGTAGCTCTCGATGATCCGCTCCCACAACGCTGCCACCCGCCGGTCCCGCCAGCGCCGCTTGATCTCTGCGAGCAGCACGTCATGGGGAATGGAATCGAAGTACTTCTGCACATCCAGTTTCAGAAACCATTTGTACCGCCACGCGAAATGTTCAGCCCTCCGCAACGCCGCCTCCCGGCCCAGGCCGCGCCGGCAGGCGTAAGTATCGTCCATTAGCCAACGGTCTAAATCCGCTTCGCATGGCCCGATCAGCGCGTGATGCAGAACCCGTTCACGAAAACACGGCGCGTGGATGCGGCGCTCCTTTGGCTCGAAAATCGTGAAGCTATCGCATTCGCCCACGCGCACGGTGCCTGCCAGGATAGCGGCCCGCAGCGCCGCCAATTCGGCATCGAGGTTCGCGCGAAATGCGCACACCCCGATCCGCGCCGCCTTCCCGCGGGCAGCGCGCAGAAACGCCTCACGCAGGTTCTCCGGGTCCGCGATTTGTTCCAATCTGACTCTGCAGCTTCGCATGCTCCGTGATGGCGGCCAACATCGCCGCGCCATATTTCTCCAGCCGGGCCGGACCGACTCCGTCGATCTTCCCCAATTCCGCCTGGGTTCCGCAACGGCACCGGGCAATCCCGGCCAGTTGTTCGTTAGTGAAGACCGCGTACGGCGGCAGGCCTTCCTTCTCCGCCAGCATCTTGCGCACCGTGCGCAGATGCGAAAACAGGGCAAACGTGCCCGCGTCGAGCGCCTGCTTGTAGTCGATTTTCTCCCCCGGCGCCGGACTACCTGCCTCGTCCGCGAGCGAGGGCTGATAAGTCACGCAAAACCGCCAGACTCCTTCGTGGCATTGCCGGTCCAGCGTGAGTACACGGTAGCCGCGCAGGAAGCGGTTCATGTCTTCCATCGCCCGACTGTCACCGGGTGCAACAGAGAAGAGCGCCACTTGCATTGTCGATATGAGTCGCGGCTCGCTACGCTCTCGGGCTTCGCCGGGCCGGCTCCGCCAGCCCTTGCTTCGCCCCTCGCGCTACGCTCGCCCTGTCAGCTCACACCCAACCGGACCGCACTGAGGGCGAGGCGGAAGCCGACGTCGTTGCCCCGGTCGCCCGGCGAGGACCAGTTGCGGTAGGCCGAGCGGCAGTAGTCCGCCGGGAGCCACCAGCCGCCGCCGCGGTAGACGCGGAACGCGCCCGATGCCGCACCGACAGGATCCGTAACCGCCCCGCCGGGGAGCTTGTCGGCATACCAGTCCCGGCACCATTCCCAAACATTGCCGTGCATGTCATACAATCCCCAGGCATTCGGCTGCTTCTGCCCCACAGGGTGGGTAGTGTTGCCAGAGTTCTTGGCGTACCATGCCATCGCGTCGAGCTCGCCGGCCCACGCCCCAGTTGTTCCCGCCCGGCACGCGTACTCCCACTGAGCCTCGGTCGGCAGCGTATATTCCCAGTCTTCCGGCAGGCGGCCCGCCGCGCGCTCCTGCTGCGTGAGCTTCCGGCAGAACTCCATGGCTTCGACCCCAGGTCATGCACGACATGGGACGGCTGTCGCCCTCCCCGGGAAAGGTCCATGTTTTGCCTGGCGGCGGCTGTCTCTCCGCACAGAATTTCGCGAACAGTTCGTTAATGGAAGTCCCCATCAGGGATTTCCACTGGGCCTGCGTGATCTCGCATTTGCCGAGCCAGAAGCCCTTGGAGATCGTCACTCTTGTCTGCGGGCCTTCGTCGGCGCGCCGGTTCTGTTCTGTCACGGGGCTGCCCATGGTGAACTCGCCGGGTGCGATCCAGACCATTTCGATTCCCGCCGTTGGGACGGTATAGGGCTGGCCCGCCGGCAGCGAGGGCGCGGCCCGGGCAATCGCGACAGGCAAGACAAGGGAACACGCGGCAAGCTCGAGCGCAGGAAGACCAAACCTCCCGGCGCGAATATGATGGAAACAACGAGTCCGGCCAGACGGGGTAGAGTTCATGATCCAGAAACCGCAGCAAAACGAAGCCGCCATGGCAATTCAGAACACGGGTCGGGAGACCCGTGCCACTCAAGAATCGTCGTAGCGCGCGGCGATCTGTTCGCTCGACAAACGGCGGGGGTGGACCGCACACTTTCACCCGACCGCCGTCGTTTTCCACCCATGCCCAAGATCGAAGTCAACAAGGTCGCCGAGATTCTTCAGAAGAACAAGATCGAGCCGGCGGTGCTGCGCCGCATCGTCGAGGAGATGAACCATGCCGTCCAGCCCGACCCCGGGGAGGAGATCAAACCGCCCGCAGTCAAGAAACAATGGGTCATCCTGGTTTCCGATCCTGAGCGCCGCCTGCCGAAGGACGATTTCGTCGGCTGGGTGTTGCAGATTCCCGAGGACGAAAGTCCGGCCACCACCCAGGACCGGATCTTCCGCAGCGTGTACGATTTCAACACGACCAAGCGCGGCCGCCTGCTGCCCGTGAACACGGTTGGCGAAGCGCTGGAGAATGTGCCGGCCAAACAGTTCAAGGAGGCCGACCTCTGGCCGAAGACGAAAACGCCGGTGTTGGTCCTGCGGACCGACAACAAGATTCCAAAGGAGTAGCCCGTATGCCCCAGTTCCCACGCACCATGGTCGGCGGTCTTTCGGTTTCCCGGCTGGTCGTCGGAACCAACTGGTTTCTCGGGTATTCGCACACCAGCGCCGCCAAGGACAAATTCATCAAGGACTACCAGAGTCGCGAACGCATCGCGCAGGTCCTCGGCGTCTTCCAGGAATTCGGCATCGACACCGTCATGGGGCCGATGTCGCCGCTCTTGCTCGACGCCGTACGGCTGGCGGAGGACCGGGCCGGGAAGAAGCTGATTCTGGTGCTGACTCCCGCGTTCAGTCTCGCGCCCGATTGCGCCCGGGAGGATTCGCCGGAGGCGGCGTTCGATTTCTGCCAGCAGCATGGCGCAACCTTCTGCCTGCCGCATCAGTGCGTGACCGACGCCTTGCTCGACCGCCGCGCCGGCGTGATTCGCGATCTCGACCGTTACACCCGGATGATTCGCGAGCGCGGAATGGTCCCCGGCCTTTCGACGCACATGCCCGAGGCGATCGTCTACGCCGACCGGCAGCTGGCCGATGTGGAAACCTACATCCAGCTCTACAACTCGGCCGGCTTCCTCATGCAGGTCGAAGTCGAACTGGGTGATGAAGGTGATCCACGAGGCGAAGAAACCGGTGATGGCCATCAAGCCGCTCGCCGCCGGGAGAATCCTGCCCCCGGTCGGTCTCGCGTTCGTGTGGGCCACGCTGCGCGATTGCGACCTGGTAACGGTTGGAACGACGACGCCCGATGAGGCGCGCGAAGTTGCCGAATTATCCCTCGGCTTCCTCGAACGCCGCGCATCCGGAGTCGGACTGCAGGAGACCCGCAGCAAGCGATCGCTGCAAAAGTGAACCTGCGCCTGCCGCGACGGCCGGCGAGCTGACTATTTCTTCGGACGCGGCTGCAGACTGTCGATCGTGCTCTGGGCCTTGGCCAGGTCCGCCTGCGCCTTGTCGGCCCGCGCATTGGCCGCCGTCAAGTCGTCCTGAGCCTTGGCACATCCAGCCTTCGCTTCGTCCGCCTCGGCCTGGAGCTTGGCACATCCAGCCTTGGCTTCGTCCGCGTCGGCCTGGAGCTTCGCGCAACCGGCCATGGCTTCATCGAGCTGCGCCTGGAGCTTGGTGCATTCCGCCTTGGCCTCATCCGCTTCCGCCTGCAACTGGACGTTGCCGGCCTTGGCCTCATCGGCCTCCGCCTGGACCTTCGCGCAACCGGCCTTCGCCTTGTCGAGCTCCGTCTGCAGCTTGGTGCAGCCGGCCTTCGCCTCCGCCAGCTGTCCCTGCAACTGGGTCTTCTCGGTGGCGGCCTGGGTCAGCTGCGCTTTATAATCCGCCACACTGGCGTTCAACTTGTGAACATTGGACCCGAGTTTGAACGCGACGATGGCAAGGACGACGGCGACAAGCGCGACGATGACGACCGCCGCGGTGGAGCCTGTTTTTCCGGCTGGAGACACTGATGGTTGTTCAGTCATGGTGTGATTGAGTTGAGATCGCAGAGCGTATTTTGAAGATGATTCTGGGCGCGATGACAGGCATCATACAAATATAGCCCAAGGAAACCAGCAGATATTCAGACGACCATTTGATTGCATCGCCGCCGCCGCTCCGCAACCCTGACATCCGTGCAAACCGAGTTTCTCCCCGCCCCAGGTCCAATTCATTCCCGTCGCGACCGAGCCTGGCCTGCGTTGACGATTGCGCTGCTCGTGGTGGCAGTCGGCGGCGCCGGCCTCACCGGCTGTTCAATCGAGGCCTCCAAAAAGAAGGACCTCCTTGAGCGAATTCAGCCGCCGCAGCCCGTGCTGGCCGCTACCGGGACCTATGGCGGAGGCGTCCTGACGGTCGGGTCATGGCTTGGCTCCACCGTGCGCCTGAAGAAACCGGCCGCAAGTGCCGGAACCACAGAAGCCCCGGAGCCCAACGGGCCGCGGCGGCCGGAAGCGGAGCGAACCCGTCCTCACGTCGATGCCGACAATCCATTCGCGCGGGGAGGCACCGACTACACGCCGCAAGAAGTTGACGAGTTGTACGGCCATGTGAATTTTGAATACATTGTCCCCCCCCGCATGGCCCTGACCTTCAAATTCACCAACACCGGCACCCAGCCCGTCACATTCACGATCGCCGAGGTGAACTCGCCCCTCGGCAATTTCGCCCCCCGGCCGGAAACCCTGACGGTCGCTCCCGGCCAGACGGGCGCCATCGATCCCATGTTGTCGAACCTGGATGCAAACTTTGAGGAACTGGATGTCACCCTCACGCTCAAGATCGCGGGCGGGAAGGAAACCCAGATCCTCCAGTTGCGCCGGACGCCAGAGGCGGCAGCCGGGCCGGGCCAGAAATGAATCGATCCCCAGTTTTTGCTGTCCTTTCACTCCGCGCCCACCACAATTGCCGCCTCTTATGAGAACTGCCATTGCCCTCATTTTCCTGGCCACGTTCTACCGGATCGTCGCGGCCTGGAATCCGGAGCTGGTTAATTTCTCGCCGTTGATGGCCTTGACCTTCTGCGGCGCCGTGTACTTCCGCAACCGCTGGTTGTGGCTCGTGCCGTTTGTCGCACTGAGCGCCTCCGACCTCTATCTTGACCACTACCACGCCACCCAGTTCGGCTACACCTGGGACCTGGGCGGGGTGTTGGTGCGCACGCTGTGTTTCGCCGCCGCGCTGGCCCTCGGCTGGATGGTATCGCAGCGCAAGAGCTGGCTGGGGCTCTTTGCCGGCTGCCTGGGCGGTTCGCTCCTGTTCTATTTTGCGACCAACACCGCCTCGTTCCTGGGCGATGCCTATTATGCCAAGACGCTCGCAGGCTGGTGGCAGGCCATGACTGTGGGGCACCCCCAGTTTCCGCCCACGCTTTACTTTTTCCGCAACACGCTGGCCAGCGACCTGCTCTTCACCGGCGTCTTTGCCCTGTCGATGGAATGGGCGGCATTGCGCGCCGGCCAGGCCAGCCTGCTGAAACCCCAGGTCGCACCGTCGACCTGATCTCTCTCCCGTGAGCCGCACAAGCCGGGCACCGCGCCCGGCTTGATTGTTTCCAGGGCTCTCGCCTCGCCCGGACCGCCCCTTTCCGCCCGCCATTCTTCCCCTCCGCTTTCCGCCCTCAGTCTTCCGCCTTCCCGCTTTTCCGCTTTCCCGCCTTCCCGTTTTCCGCTTTCCGCTTTCCCGCCTTCCGCCTTTCCCTTTTCTGCTTTTCCGCGTTTCACCTTTCGCCTTTTCTCCTCCATGTCCACCTACGGCCACTTCGACGACAAGAATCGCGAGTTCGTAATCACCCGCCCGGACACCCCGCTGCCCTGGCTGAACATGCTCGGCCAGGACGAGTTCTTCGGCCTTTGCACGCAAACCGCCGGGGGCTACTCCTTCTGGAAGGACGCCCGCCTCCGCCGCCTGACGCGCTACCGGTACAACAACAACCCGATGGATAACGATGGCCGCTTCCTCTACGTGAAACAGGGAAAGACCGTCTGGAATCCCGGCTGGAAGCCGACGCGGACCGAGCTGGATGCCTTCGAATGCCGCCATGGCCTGGGCTATACGCGGATCACGGGCCGCAAGGCCGGCGTCGAGGTGGAACAGCTGATGTTCGTGCCGCCGCAGGAGAACCTGGAGGTGTGGAAGGTCTCGGTCCGCAACACGACCCGACGGACGCAGCGCCTCACGCTCTTCTCCTTCGTCGAGTTCTGTTTCTACGAGGCGCTGAACGACATGACGAACTACCAGCGCACGTATTCAATCGGTGAAGTCGAGATCGAGGGTTCGGCCATCTACCACAAGACCGAGTATCGCGAGCGCCGGAACCATTATACGCTCTTCGGCTGCACCCGGAGGATCGCCGGCTACGACACGTCGCGCGACGCATTCGTCGGCGTCCACCACGGCCTCCACGATCCGCAGGCGGTGCTCGCCGGCCAATGCACCAACAGCCACGCTTATGGGTGGAACCCGGTCGGTGCGCACCAGATCGATCTCACGCTCAAGCCCGGCGCCGAGGAGACATTCGCATTCGTGCCTCGCCTACGTCGAGCAGGGCGGCCTGCCGAAGTTCGACGCGCCCTTCGTGATCAACAAGACCAGGGGCCGCGAAATTCTCGCGAAGTATTCCGACCTCGCCACGGTCGACGCCGCGTTCGCCGCCGTGAAACAGCGCTGGGCCGACCTGCTCTCGATCTACCAGACGCCGGACGCGCCCGACATGAATCTGCGCCGCATGGTCAACACCTGGAACCAGGTGCAGTGCATGGCCACGTTCAACCTCTCGCGCTCCGCCTCCGGCTACGAGACCGGCATCGGCCGCGGCATGGGGTACCGCGACTCGAACCAGGACATCCTCGGCTTCGTCCACCTCCTGCCCGAGCGCGCCCGCCAGCGCATCCTCGACATCGCCTCGACCCAGCTCTCCGACGGCACCTGCTTCCACCAGTACCAGCCGCTCACCAAGAAGGGCAACGCCGACATCGGCGGCGGTTTCAATGACGATCCGCTCTGGCTCATCCTCTCGACCTGCGCCTACATCCGCGAGACCGGCGACACCACCATCCTCGACGCCGCCTGCGGCTACGCCGACAAACCC
>CAWDQK010000060.1:0-28661 GCA_963804395.1 uncultured Verrucomicrobiae bacterium
GCATTCAAACACCGAAAGCTGCAGATGCATCCCGTAATCCTTGCACGCCTTGAACACCTTCCGCAACCGCTTCGGGTCGCAAACGTCGTAGGTCACAATGTAATTGGTTCTCATAAGAATCGCCCCCCGATTCTTAGCGGGTCATGAACGGAAGATAACGTTCGATCTCGCCAGTTAGCGTGCGGGCCAGCAGCCGGAACTGCAGCTCGATCGCCCGCCGGTAGCTCACTTTGTAGTCGAAGACCGGATGCGTGACAATGTCGCTCATGCGTTTTTCATAGGCGAACAGGAACCGCTTGCGCCCGGCGGCGGACAAGGTTCACGGCATCGCCAGCCTGCACGAAGTCGTCTGGCGTAACCATGCGGTTGTTGATGGCGGTAAGAACGGCAGAATCGGCGATGAGCGGACGAAACTCCTCCATCATATCAAGCGCCAGTGCGGGCCGTCCGAACCGCGGTTGATGGAACAGGCCGATGTACGGGATCGAAACCCACGGCATAAGCCGCGATCGTGCAGTCGCGCGCAAGGAGGCTGTAGGCCATCGAGAGCAGTGCGTTCACCGGGTCTCGTGGTGGGCGGCGGTTGCGCGTCTTGAAGTCGAACGTGAAACGTGGTCTGACCGCCCGGTTTCCCAGCCGGCACCGCGGCCGCCTCTTGAAGGCCCGGGAGGTCGTCTTGTTCTTCTGCCACTTTGATCATCCCGCCGAAATGCTGGAAGTAGTGCATCGCTGCAGCGCCTTCGATTCCGAGGAGCGAGGCGTGGCTGCCAACGGTGAGCGCGGCCGAGGCGGCGTGTTTGAGCGCGCGCAGAGCGAGCGGCGGCGGCTCGACGTGGTTGCGCATGAGCAGCGTGCGCTGGTTGCGAATCTTGCCGTAGACGAACAATCGCGCCAGAGGCAGCGCTTGGTCGGCATCGCCAGCCCGGGCGAACTGCCGGATGCGCGTAAAGACATTGGACAGCCCGTGGCCACGAGTGAGTCCGTAGAACCAGCCGCCCATCGAAAAATACGAGATCGGCACATCCCGTTCGCACAGCGTCTGCACGAGCGCAGTGGAAATCTGCGCCGATCCGAAGATGGCGAGATGATGGAGATCCTTGATCCGCACTTCGGCGAGCGTCTCGCCCTTCTCCTTCACGACCACCGTGTCGCCCTTCCGCGTCACACTGACACCCGGCGTGTTGACATAGAGCGCCTTGGCGTCGATATCGGGCGCAATCAGCCGCCGGACATCGCCCTCGGCGAGAGGCTGTGGCAGGCGCGGCTCGGGCAGCGTTTCCCAAACCGGATCGTCGCTGCCGAGTGCATCGGCAAGCACCACGGTATCGATCGCCGCCTCGGCCTCCACGCCGAGCCCCGGCAAAGCCAATTGGGCGACAACAGGCAGACACTCCGCATCCGGTCGCTCGCGGAGGAGGTTGGTCTCATCCGGCAGACAAACAGGAACGAGCGAACAGCGCGGGCATTTTGGCGAATGCGCCAGGGGCGGCGGAATGAAGCCGGCCGTGCAGGATCGCGCGGCGGCGATCATGCGGTGAATCCACGCCTCGGTCTCCGCATCGAGGGTGAAACGTAGGCGCTGGCGGGTCTCACGGTAAAAGACGACTCCCTCGTCGCAGACATAGCCGTTCTCCCGGAGCAGGAGCATCTGCAAGCCGAGCTGGATGCGGTCCGTGTCCCAAAGTTCGCTGCCCTCCTCGCCCTCCCGCGGGGCGCCGGCCTTGTATTCCACAGGAATCGTGCGGACGCACGATTCCTTAGCGCCGGCGTTGCCGCCGACTTCGGACAATGCGGCAGTCTCGACCGTCACTTCGACCAGATCGAGTTTGGCCACGACGCCGAGCGACTCACTGCCCAGCATGACGGACCGGGAATGAATCGTCTCGCTGGCGCTCGACGGATCATTGGCCGGCGCATTCGCGCCGGCGGCAGACTGGTCGGTCGAGCGTCCCTCGTCAGCCGCCTCCTGCTCCTCCTTCGGGTTCGCGGATTCAGTCGCGCCGCTCGGCGGCGCCTTGGATTCGGGCAGCGCACCGCGGCCCGAATCCACGCGTTCGTGCTGGGCCGCGCCGCGCTTGGTGTCTGCGTTGTGCACGAAGACTCCCTCGACGTGCTCGTAGAAGAAGAGCCGCGGGCAATAGACGAACTCATTGAGCATCCGCGCCGGGAGGAGATCGACGGATGGAGCGGCAGGGGCTGCGCTCATAGTAGGTGGAGACGGGACCGATGGCGAAGGGTCAAATCAGTTCTTGGGAGCTGCCGGTCGGGACGACATCCGTATGGGCCTGGGCGAGGCCGAATTTGCGGTTCAAGTTTAGGAAATAGCCCGTCCGCCGACAATCCTGTCGTGATAGCGGCACCGACCAGATCTCCCGGCGATATGCGTCAACAAGCTGAGCCTCGTGTTTCGGATCGAAGACAAACGAGAATCCGCCGGTGAGGTGAAGTCCCCTCAACGAGACCACGCGGGTAAACAGGAAGGCCTTGCTTCCGATGCGTCGGAAGGAGTCGCCCAGCCCGATGTCGGTGAGCCAGAATACTGCCGCCTCCTGACCGAGCCGGTCGCGGAGCAGGATTCTCGGCTCATGATTATGGACGGCGGTGATTTCGAAGAGCGATGTGCGCGAAGCAAGGAACGCCCGGTGCCACTCGGCCTCGACGGGCGTGAGCCCTCCGGGGGCGAAGACACAGCTCTCGGCCACCGATCTCCCGTCCGGCCGGTAGTCGAGCAGATAGAAGTCCATGAGCATGGTTTGCTCGTTTTCGTCGTCGAAGATGATCGTGCGCCCATCGACAGACAGGGGCAGCTTCTTTGCTGCCTTGACGATATCGAAAGGCTTGCTGGCAGTGTGCCGCATGACCTTGTCGAACCATGACTTCGAAGCAGCGCGAATCGACTTGTAGACCGCCGTATCCGGGCTGTCAGCGGCGCCGTGCAACTTGTCAAAGCAGAAAGGCATGGGGGACGACTTTGGAGTCGGGAACGATCAAGCGATACTTTCGACCGGCATTTCGACGCCCGGCAGAAACGGGTTGAGCACGGTCACGCCGTCGTAGGTCTGGCCATGGCTGAGGTCTTCGGAGAAAACCGTGGTCGCGTCGAGCTCCTTGGCGGCAGCGAGAATCGCTGCGTCCCAATAGGAGATCCGGTAACGTTCCGACAGGCGGATGGCGGACATGACAATCTCGGTGGTGATCGCCATAACCGGAAGCAGGCCGAGGGATTCGACGATCGCCCGGGCGGCCGCGGGAGTCATCCGTACGCCGGGCTTGTTGACGGCATTGTGGTAAAACTCCGCAAGCACCTGCGCCGAAAGGCCGATATCGGCGCGCTGCAGAACGGTTTGAGCCACAGTCCGTTTGGCGCGCTCGGCGGAATCTGTCGAAGCGCGGTAGAGCAGGATGTTTGTGTCAATAAAGCAGGCGGCCCTCATCGTGAATGTGCGGATTCGAGCAACCGGCGACGTTGTTCGAGCTCCCGGATGAAAGCGCGGTCGTGGACCTGGTCACGAGTCAGTCGATCGGAGGCCCTGAATTCTGAAACGGCGTCGAACGCCGCACCGATGGCGGAAGATCGAGCGGCATGCTTCGGACGCCCGGTAGCAATCTCATCGAGGATTTCCGCGACCATTGCGCTGACAGAGGATTCCCGGCGCGCCGCCGCAATCCGGGCCTTGCGGTAGACCTCGTCGGGCACGGAAAGGGTGATGTTCTTCATGCCTGTGATACTGTGAAACTGTGAGACTGTGTCAACTGCAGGTCGGCATGCATCCTGCGGAGCCCCGGCGTGGTGACAGCGATGCGGATCACGATGCAGGAAGGAGCTCCCAGATGGCGGTAACCTCGGCGTCCACCGCAATCTCATCTGCTTCGATCTCGCGCGGCGGAGCATCATTGAGCACGAAGCGATTTCGTCCGGAGTCTTCATCAGACGGGCAGCCATCGCTCAGCGTGCGAATCGGCCCAAGACGGACTCCGGCCGCGGTCGCGATTGCCTCGGCGCGAGTCCGGGCATCGGCGACGGCAGCAGCAAGCGCCTTCGCGAGCGCGGCGCTTGTGTCGCGAGCCGTGTGCGATACGTCCACGCGGGCGAGCTGGAGCTGCGCGCCGAGTTCCCGGAGGATCGTGGCGGTTCGCCCCCGCTCCCGGGGAATCTCCACCCGTATGCGCTCGTCACCGCGGATTCCCTTGAACCGCAAGATCTGTTTCTCGTATTCGTGTTCGGGCCGCCACTCGGGTCCGGCGGAACGGATTGCGTCGGCGGACACACCGCCTTTGGCAAGGGCGGTGACAACTCCCGAGCGAAGTTCCTCCAGTTTGCGCCGCGACTCATCGACCGTCGGAGCGAGCGAACTCACCGTGATTGTTAATACGATCCGATCAGGCGTCACGGGGACCCGCGCATGTCCGGTGACGGTGATGGAGGGCGGCAAATCAGTGGAAGCGTTCATGGTGTTACGAGGACAAATAGCCCAAGGCCGAAGTGGGAGGAGTCACGAGAACGGGTTTACTATGGATTTTCGGAAAATGCGGCGAAGAGACCGAGGCCGCTGTATTTGCCGCCGCCGATGCAGATGGGACCGGCGACTTTGATCGGCTGGCCATCGGGCGAGCGCCAAGTGATGCGGACATGGAGCCGACGGAAGCGGCGGTGCTGATCGGGCACGGCGTAGCGGGAGACGATTTCGGTGCCGGGCCAAAAACCGGTGCTGCGCCACTGCAACTCGGCGTGTCGAGCGAGCGCTTCGGGAAGGCCGGCTTGAACGATGGCCTTGCGGAGCAGTTGCTCGATGCGGGTGTCGAGCTTGCGGATCAGCTCATTTTTCTCTTCCGCGGTGAGTGGCGGTGTGGCGCCTGGGTTCAGTCGCTTGCGGAGCTTTCGAGGGTCGTCGTAGCCGGGGAGAATGACCGGCGTGACCGTAGCCCAAGTTGCGGATTCTTGGAGATAGCGCTGCGCGACTGAGTCAGTTTCGGGTTGGCGGACGAGTACAGCGGCAGGTTCGCTGGTCTTGGAGTCAATCAGTTCCTGGCCGTTGAGCTGCCGGACGAAGCGAGTGAAGCTCTCTCGGTCGGCGGAACCGAGGGCGGTGACGAGCACGCGGCGGACGCTGCCAACGCAGAACTTTTTGTCATCGCCACGCCACTCGATGCTCGGCAGTGGCACGAGCGCGAAACGTGGGCCGGCCACCGGGCTATGTTTTTCGCCGCGGGCTTCGCCATGACCCAAAACGAGACGGGCAACCTCTGCCTCCGACCAGCCGAGACTTCGTGCGAGTTCGGGTTGGCTTGCCGAGTGACGGAGCATCCCGGCGACGTGCAGCCCGCGACGGACCGGATCGAAGGCGCGATAGCCGGAATCGTCGGGCTGCCGCAGGGCGAAGACGGCGCGCGGCGCGCGTGCGAACTCGGAGTCGGAGCGGTAGTGCGCGAGGGCGAAGGTCGCGAGTGGTGGCACGGGCGCAAAATCATCACCTTGAATGCGATTGAGAAAGGCGTGATGGCGGCGGGAGAGTTCGTCGAACGTTCCGGTGCGTGGCACGCGGAGAGTTTTTGCCTCCGAATCTTCGACCGGGCTCCAGCATTGGCCGGTCAATGAGGCCGTTTCGGCTTTGGTGAGGACTGAGGCTTCGGCGACGACGAGATCGACGCCCCAGCCAAGGTGCGTGATCGAGCGGACGGCGGTGAGGATCGTTTCCCGATGCTGAGCGAAGCCACCGGCGGCATCGGCCAGCTGCCAGAGGTAGTGAAGGGCGGCATCCTCGTCAGCAAGGCGAGTGGAGCGGACGTGTTTTTCCGTACGATAGTCGGCAATGCTGGCGTCCCGTCCTCGCGCCCAAGCAGCACCGATAAGGTCTCCGACGTTGTCAGGCACGTAGAGCCGATAGCCGGTTGTCGCAGCTTGGACTGAGATCGGCGCAAAGATGTTGGGCGGCGGTAGCGATTCGAGCCAACGAAGGGCCGGAGCAGCATGGCTGATGGCGCGGCGTTCGTTCCAGCGTGCAGCCGCGGCGGCGACAAGCGATTGGAATAGGCGAAGCGGCGAAGGCGGCCACTCGGGCTCGCCTTGATCCGCTCGGCCGTGAAACGCCCCGTCGAGGAAGCGAACGCTGAGGCAGAGGTAATCGGGCATGGCGGTTCCCTCGATTACTTGGTTTTCTTCTTGGCAGTGGCTTTGGCGTCTTTCTCGGGTATGAGGTCCTTCTTAGCGCGCTCGATGTCGAATTCCACGGTGCGGTTGGCTCCAACGCCGAAGTCTTTGGCTGCGGCGGTCGCAAAATCCAGCGCTTGCTCGTGTGTAATGGTGGCGGGTTGCCGTTTTCCATTCGGGTACACTTCGTCGAACTTCCGTTTCTGGTCCGGATCGAGCACGAGAATGGTGCCTTGGCGGAGATAGCCGCTGGGAAGCTTGGTGAACGCGACGAGCGCAAGACCGAGGAGGTATCGGCGGAGCGCCTGCGTGGCTTCCTTATCTTTGCCGGCCGAGATCAGGTTGAGCGCGGCAAGGCCGAGCGTGGCATCGCGACGGATGCCGCCTTTGGCGATGACGCCGCCCTGCGATCCGGTAGCCGGAACGTGAACGAAACCACGTTCAGCGTAGGAATCTTTCGTCGTCTTGTCGGCCGGTTCGTCGAGCAATTTGGACCCGACGTAATCGAGGGCCGGCACATACTGAGCGGAACGAGTAAGCTTGCGCACGTTGTAGGCGCGGATTGTCGAGGCGATCAGACGTGGCGATTTTGCCTGAGTGTCGCGGGAGTCCCAAACGCCGAAGACGAGCGAGGTGGGCGCGACCTTCGCCAGCGGAGCGGCGTCTCCATCGAGGAGCTTCTTAAATGCGGCTTGCAGATCTTCTTTGAGTGCGGAGCAGCGAACGATGGCGTCGCCGGCGCGGTGTCCGGCCTGGAGGAGGCCGATGGATTTCTCGCCGGCCTTGATGGTGATCTGGGGAACGAGGTGGGCGTAGGCGGCCTCGGCGAAGAGCGGTTCGATGCGGTTGGCTTGGGAGCCGACGCTGTCGATCAGGGCGATGTTCTCGCCGTTGGGATCGCCATCGATGTTATAGCCCCCGGGGAAGCCGTCACCGGAGGCGAAAGTGGACGGGAAGAGGACACCATCGGCGCCTTCGACGGGGATGAGCTGTTCGCGGACGACGAGCGCGGCGGGGCCGTTCTCGGTGAGATACTGGTCGAACTGTTTGGAGTTACTCATGGTGATTGGAAATGGGTTTGGCGGTGAGAAAGGCTTTGTGTTTCCGCTGTCCGGTGCGGAACCAGCTTTCGAAACGGTAACCCTGCACGGCCGAGCTGCCCAACAGGCCGGCTGCGGCGACCGGCGCGAGTGCGACCGGAAGAGGCTGCGCCCAGGTGTAGTAGTCGAAGAGACGCGGCTTTCCGGCGGGGACTGGCCGGATGCGTTGCAAGCCAATGAGGCACAGCAACTCCACTGCTGGGGAAGCGATGGTCATCAACCCGAGATCGTTCGGCGAAAAACCAACATCGCGCGAGTGCGCGTTAAGACCACGGCGGGCGTCGAAGTAGAATGGCTCCACTTTCTTGTCCGAGTCGTCGGCATCGTACGCGATCATGCCACAGTTCAGCAGGTTTTCGGAGGAGAACGCGGGCGCCTTCATCGTCTGCTGCATAGCACGGGCAATGCGGAAGCTCTCCATGGTGCCGGCCCAGACCTTGAGATTGCTGGTGGTGCGTTCGCCGCTCTTCCACCAATCAAGAAGAAGGGCGAATGGCTTCTCGATGAGAATCGGAGATGCCGTGGCATCTTCAGGGTCGAGCTGGGTCAGCTTGGCTGTGGTGACGGCCGCTATCAGTTCGCCGAGAGATCGAGCATCGCTGATAAGGAAGCAGCCGGATTCGAACCATCCTTGCGAATCGGCGGACATGCGACTCGCCAGTTCCAGCAGGCCACAGCAGGCGAAGAACTGGCCGGGGTTGGTAACATCGACATTGATGCGGATGATAGCGGAACTGGCGCTCATGAGTTATCCTCCGTGGCAGGCTTGATTCCGGCGCTGGCAGCGTAATCGGCGGCGCGGAGAAGCGATTCGAGATAGGCGAGTCCCCAGCGGCCGAAGCGGCGTTGGAGGCGGGCGTAGCGAAGTGGTATCTCCGATGCTATGGCTTGAGTTTCGGCGAGGGTCGCCTCGGGGTCGTATGCCTCGGCGGTCGGAAAATGCGGGCGTGCTCGACCGTGGTGGGCAGCGATCAAGTGGAGAACGAGATCGCGTTCATCGCGGCCGAGGACACGCAGCTTCGCGTCGCTGGCTGCATCGCGCAGCGATCCGAACTCGTGGCGGTAAGGTTCGCCGAGTTCGCGGGGGCGAAGCTCGCGGCCGGGCTTGGCGAGCGCGAGGGAAGAGTCGTCGTTGCCGATGCTTCGTTGCCAGTGGCGGCGGTTTTTGCCGACGTCGTGAAGGCGAGCGGCGAGGACGACGCAATCGGCGAGTGATTGCGTGAGCTTTAGTTTGCCGACGATGGCGCGGGCATGCGCTTCGACGTCGCGGGTGTGATTCTCGAGGAGAACGGATTGGCCGGACATCCGCTTGCCTTCTGCGCCGGCTGCTGCGGGAAGTTCGAGCCAGAGCCAGAAGCGGGGAGTGGCGGATGTGGCGGCGTTGGTTGAGTCCGGCTCATCCACACCGCGAAGGGTGTCGATGACTCGGATGATACGCAGAGCGGAATAGTCCGAGGGAACCTCCGTGGTGTCTTGGCGGAGTCGGACGCGCGGGCGGTAATTGGCCGATGGGGCAACAAAGTCGGCAACGTCTTCCTCTAAGCTTGAGGCGACTTTGCCGTCGAGCAGGCCAGCTGGCGACAGACCGCCAGTGCTGGGAGGCAGAACGACCGTGCAGTCATAGAGTTGCCTTTCCTCGTCCTTATTCGCGAGATCGGCCAAGGGCCTCAGCTCTACGGTACCGTCTTCGGCAACGAGCCAAGCTTGGATTGGAGGATTGGCGTCGGCGGTGCGGTCGGCGATCAATGCTAGTTGTTCGCGGATGCGCGAGGAACGGTCGCGGAGCAGCTCGTGGGGTTTAAGCGGATAGTCGGTGAGCAGCTCCGCTGGCGGATAGAAATCGAGAAGCGGGCCGCGGATGATGTCCACTTCGCTGCGCCAGGCGACGTGCGTTTCTGGTGGTTCCCACTCCTGGGGTTCGCCATGCAGGTAGGGGGCGACCGGGGGACGACCAGGGAGCGGCTCGCGGATGGTTGTGAGTGACCACGAGTCGAAGAGTATGTCGGTTGCCGGGCGGATGAGCGGCGCCGGGCTGAAGGCTGCGCGGCGTGCTACGGCATCGAGCTGGCGGAGCGCTTGCGGACTGGCGTCGTCATCGAGTTGGCGAAGGAGGGCGAGGGTGCGAGCGCGGGCTTTGTCGTAGGGTTTGGACTCGTCGAACGAGTTGGGGTGAACGACGTCGATTGTCGTGTCCTTCCTTTCGCCGAAGCGATTCACGCGGCCGAAACGCTGGGTGATGCTCTCGAAAGTCGTGAGGTCGCACACCAAGTCGTCCGCGGAAATATTGACGCCGACCTCGCCTGCACTCGTGGCTACCAGATAGACGGTGCCTGAGATGGGCTCGGCGGCATCTTTCGGCCGGCTGGAGGACGGGAGGAATCGCTGAAAGACAGAATCGCCGACGAGCACATCGCGCTCTTTGCCGCGCATGGTTCCAGTGAGCACGCGGACTGGGAGCGACTGCTTGGTGATGGCGCTCGCAACCTTGTTCGCCACTTCGACCGTCCGGGCGAAGATCAGCACGGCGCGGCCGGAGGCGCGATGGACGAGGGCGAACTCGGTGAGTTTTTCGGGAAGCTCTTTCTCGTTTTCCAGCGGATGAAGATGGAGATGCTTCGGTGCACGGAGACGCTGGCTCACTCGCGAGTCTTTTTCGTCGTCAGACGTGAGCTTGAACGACGGTACGTCGCTTCGGCTGGTCGCGGAAAGTTGGAGGATGTGCAATGCTCGCGCGTCGCCGCTGTGAGTCTGCTCGGTCGCGATAGTGTCGAGTAGTTTCTGGAACGCGGGTTCAAGGTGTGCTTCGTCGTGGACGAGGAGAACGTCTTGTCCGAGGAAGGCGGCGTGGTGCGGACGCGTCTTGAAGCCGCAGGTGTAGCGGTTGAATAGGAGGCCGCTGCCGATCATGTTGACGGTGCCGACGATTACGGCGGGGCGTGCAGGGTCGACGCTCCACTCACGATTGTCGGCAAACTGGCCGCGCAGGCTGCTGAGGGCCAGCGGCTCATCGGTCGGAATCGCGCAGAGCTTAGCGAGTTTTGCCAGAAGCGCGGGATGTTCGTGCAGTCGAGAGCGAACATGCTCTACTTCCGAAGTAGTCTGATCGACGACGGTACGACGGTTGACGACGTAAACCAGGCGACGTGGTACCTGGCTCGGGTGGGTGATCAGTGCAATCAGCCAGATGGTGACAACGGAGGTCTTTCCCATGCCGGTGGGTAGATCGGCCGCGGAGGGCAGGTGGCCGGTGATGAACAGATGGTAAAGCGCGGTCTGCCAAGGAAACGGGGCAGAACCGGTCAGTTTCTCAAAAAGCTCAGCAAATGGGTTACTCATGCCGGGATGGAGTGGATTGCGGTTTGGTTGTTCAGCCATGCTGGATCAGCGCGACTTCTGCCTCCCAATGGGAAGGCAACCCTATGGTACGTGAATGTCGAGTTAAAAAACCGCGAAGCGGTAATTGACAATATGACGAGTAGGCACAAACCTGTGTCCATGAGTAGCGGCCTAATTGAAGCAAAAAACGCGCGGCGGTCGTCCGCGTTGATATCCGCACTCATCCGCGCCCCGTCATCCGCGGGCGCGGCCCCTTTTGAATGCCGGCTTGAAAGCGCGGCCCCGTTGAAGCATCGTTTGCCTCGTGAGCACTGTCGAAGAGATCGAAGCCGCCATCGAAAAGCTGCCACGAGCGAAGTTCCTGACGCTCGTCGATCGGCTGCGCGCGCGGCATGCTGGCGAATGGGATCAGCAGATCGAGGAGGACTCCTCATCGGGTGCGCTCGACTTCCTTTTGCGCGAAGTGGACGCAGACATTTCCCAAGGGAAGACGCGCCCGACGGATGAACTCTGCGACGACCGATAGATTCCGGCGCACATACGCGGCCCTTCCCGAAGCGACACGCCGGAAAGCGCGCAAGGCTTATCGCTTGTGGCGGCGGGATTCGTTTCATCCTTCGTTGCGCTTCAAGAAGACCGGCAAGGTGTGGAGTGCGCGGGTGGATGACAATTACCGGGCCTTGGGAGATCTGCGCGGGGATACGATGTATTGGTTCTGGATCGGCACCCACGACGAATATGCACGGTTGATCGGCAGGAAATGAGCGATCGCCCGCTGCAGTCTTGCCGAGGCCGGTGGGGATGGTGATCAGGTGGCTCGCTAACGCTCGTCGACGCCGGGCATGGGCGCAGCTCGTGAGGCGGTGAAGATGAATGGGGAACGGGCGGCGCGACAGGGCGGTTCTCTCCTTCATACTGGCGATTCTGCTCCATGGGGTGGGACAATGGCTGTCCCTAGATAGGTGGATTCTCCCGCGCGGCCCGGCAGCGGCTGGCGAGGCGAGCCACCTCCCTGGCAATGGCCTCACGGTATTCATGCAAATTCAACAAGTTCGCGGCGGATCGCTCAGAGTATGATAGCTGACGAATTGTCACTAGGTAGAAAACGCTTCGCCGTCAATCGCCATGCCGGACGTGGCGCCAACAGGGGTGCATCTCCCGATTGCCACCGATGCAGGCCGGGAAACCTGCGCTGCTTTCGGCCAGCCCTCAGCACCACCGACGATTGGCGGGCGGGCCGCCGCGTTAACGAATTCTTAATGCCTTTGGCCGGGCATTTAATTAGGGCCGGCGGCCGACCGGCACTATGCTGTCGGCATGCAAAGGAACATCCGTTCTTCGCCAATCCCCGCCTCCGCCGCCAGTGCGGCCCGGTCGTGCGGCCGGGAGGTGTCGTCATGAGTGACCTTCTCTTTGTCGGCCTGACCGTCGCATTCTTCGCGCTCGCCGCCGCCTTCGCCTGGTTCTGCGAGAAGGTGCGCTGAGCAGACCGGAAGATCCCAAACTACCTCCCGCCATGGAAACCATCATCATCGGGCTCATCGCCCTCGCCTGCCTCGTCTACCTCATCGTGGCCGTGCTCCGCCCGGAGAAATTCTGACCCGCCCCGTCCCGCCAGCCCGGCGCCTTTTGTCATCTGATAAATGACAAAACACCATCCGTCGCATGAACAATCTCAATGCCTGGACCCAATTCGCGCTCTACGTGGGCGCGCTGATCCTCATCACCAAGCCGCTCGGGCTGTACCTCGTGCAGGTGCTCGATGCGAACGGGCGCACCTGGCTGGACCGTCCGGTCCGCCCGGTGGAGCGCCTGACCTACCGCCTCTGCGGAATCGATCCGGCCCGCGAACAGGGCTGGTTCGCCTACACCGTTTCGCTGCTGTTCTTCAGCCTCGTGGGCATGCTGCTCACCTACTTCATCCTGCGGTTCCAGGACAAGCTGCCGCTCAATCCCCAGCAGTTCCCGGGCGTCTCCCCCGCGCTCGCCTTCAACACCGCCGCGAGCTTCACCACCAACACCAACTGGCAGAGCTACGGCGGCGAATCGACCATGTCGTATTTCTCGCAGATGGTGGCGCTGGCCTTCCACAACTTCACCTCGGCCGCCGTCGGCATCGCCATCGCCGCGGCCCTGGTGCGCGGCATCGCCCGCCGGACCTCCGAAGACCATCGGCAACTTCTGGGTCGATGTCGTCCGGATCACCTACTATCTGCTCGTCCCGATCTGCCTCGTCTTTGCCCTGTTGCTCGTGTCCCAGGGAATGATCCAGAACTTCAGCCCGTATACGGTCGCCAAGACCTTCGAGCCCTTCACGACGCAGGTGCAGAAGACCGACGCCAACGGCCAGCCCGTCAACGGTGCCGACGGCAAGCCCGTCATGGTGGACCAGGTCGTGGACACCCAGACGATCGTGCAGGGTCCGATGGCGTCGCAGATCGCGATCAAGATGCTCGGCACCAACGGCGGCGGCTACACCAACGCCAACGCCGCGCATCCCTTCGAAAACCCGACGCCGCTGTCCAATTTCCTCCAGATGCTCTCGATCTTCGCCATCCCCAGCGCGCTGACCTAGTATCTCGGCCGCATGGTGAAGAACCAGCGCCACGGCTGGGCGGTCTGGGGCGCGATGTTCGTCCTGTTCTTCGCCGGCGTCGTCGTGTCGCTGGTGGGCCGAAGCCCGGCGGGAATCCGGCCCACCAGCAGCTCGGATGTGGCGGCGGCGGACGGCAACATGGAGGGCAAGGAGGTCCGCTTCGGCATCTTCAACTCCGCGCTCTTCGCCACCATCACCACCGACGCCTCCTGCGGCGCCGTGAATGCGATGCACGACTCGTTCACGCCGCTCGGCGGCCTCGTGCCGCTGTTCAACATCGAGACCGGCGAGGTGATCTTCGGCGGCGTCGGCGCCGGCCTCTACGGCATGCTGATCTTCGTCGTCCTGGCGGTCTTCATCGCGGGGCTGATGGTCGGGCGCACGCCGGAATACCTCGGCAAGAAGATCGAGGCCTACGACGTGAAGCTGGTCATGCTCGTGCTGATGGTGCTCTCGGCCACGATCCTCGGCTTCACCGCCTGGGCCGCGGTCTCGCCCTGGGGCCAGGCCGGCCTCAACAACACCGGCCCGCACGGTTTCAGCGAAATCCTCTACGCCTACAGTTCGTGCGTGGGCAACAACGGCAGCGCCTTTGCCGGTCTGACCGGGAATCCGGCGGACGGCGACGCGCACTACAATGTCACCCTGGCGCTGGCGATGCTCATCGGCCGCTTCCTGATGATCGTTCCGATTCTCGCGCTGGCGGGCAATCTCGCCTCCAAGAAGCTGATCCCGACCAGCGCCGGCACGTTCCAGACGGAGGGCGTCACCTTCATCGTTTTGCTCATCGGCACCGTGCTGCTGGTCGGCGCGCTGACCTTCCTGCCGGCCCTGGCGATGGGCCCGTCGTCGAGCACTACCTGATGCACGCCGGCACGCTGTTCTAGAACGCATCAACTGCCCGCGCCCCTTTTCTTCCATGAGCACCAAGACCGTCTCCCTTTTCGATCGCGAGATCATGCTGAAGGCCATCGTCGACTCGTTCAAGAAGCTCGACCCGCGGCTGCAGCTCAAGAACCCGGTCATGTTCGTCACGCTGATCGGCGCCGTTCTCACGTTCTTTCAGCTCCTCACCTCGAAGGAGCCGCTCAGCTACGTGCTGCAGGTCGCGCTCTGGCTGTTCTTCACCGTGGTCTTCGCCAACTTCGCCGAGGCCGTGGCCGAGGGCCGCGGCAAGGCGCAGGCACGCGCCCTCCGCGCGTCGCGCCGGCAGCTCGTCGCGCACCGGCGCACCCGGGACGGCTCCGTCGAAACCGTTGACGCCGCTGAGCTCCGGAGCGGTGACCTCGTCCTGGTGGCAGCCGGCGAGCTGATTCCCGGCGACGGCGAGGTCATCGAGGGGGCCGCATCGGTGGACGAATCAGCCATCACCGGCGAGTCCGCACCGGTCATCCGCGAGGCCGGCGGCGACCGCAGCGCCGTCACCGGCGGCACGCGCGTGCTGTCCGACCAGCTGCTCGTCCGCATCACGGCGGGACCCGGCGAAGGATTCCTCGACCACATGATCAGCCTGGTCGAGGGCGCGAAACGCCAGAAGACGCCCAACGAGATCGCGCTCACCATCCTGCTCTCGGCCCTCACCTTCATCTTCCTGCTGGTCATCATCACACTCAAGCCCTTCGGCCTCTACGCGGGCGTGGGCTTCTCCATCACCGCGCTGATCGCGCTGCTGGTCTGCCTGATCCCGACGACCATCGGCGGCCTGCTCAGCGCCATCGGCATCGCCGGCATGGACCGCCTGCTGCAGCGCAACGTCCTCGCCATGAGCGGCCGCGCCGTCGAGGCGGCGGGCGACATCGACGTCCTGCTGCTCGACAAGACCGGCACGATCACGCTGGGCAACCGCATGGCCCCCGAGTTCGTGCCGGCGCCGGGCGTCGCCCTGCCCCGCCTGGCCGACGCCGCCCAGCTCGCCTCGCTGGCCGACGAAACCCCCGAGGGCCGCAGCATCGTCGTCCTCGCCAAGGAGAAATTCAACCTGCGCGGCCGCGAGCTTGCCGACGCCGCACGCGCAGTTCGTGCCATTCACCGCGCAGACCCGCATGAGCGGCGTCGACCTGGCCGCGACGACGGCCAGCCGGCCCGCTCGATCCGCAAGGGCGCCGCCGAGAATGTCCGGGCCTGGGTCGAGTCCCAGGGCGGCCAATATCCCCAGGCCGTCGCCGCGACCGTCGAATGCCATTTCGCGGGACGGCGGCACGCCGCTCGTCGTCGCCGAGGGGCGCGAGGTGCTCGGCGTCATCTTATCTCAAGGACGTCGTCAAGGGCGGCATCAAGGAGCGCTTCGCCCAGCTCCGCGCCATGGGCATCCGCACCGTGATGATCACCGGCGACAACCCGCTGACCGCCGCCGCGATCGCCGCCGAGGCCGGCGTCGACGACTTCCTCGCCCAGGCGACGCCCGAGATGAAGCTCGCCCGCATCCGCGAGGAGCAGGCCGGCGGCCACCTGGTCGCCATGACCGGCGACGGCACCAACGACGCCCCGGCGCTCGCCCAGGCCGACGTCGGCGTCGCCATGAACACCGGCACCCAGGCCGCCAAGGAGGCCGGCAACATGGTCGACCTCGACTCCAACCCGACCAAGCTCCTCGAGATCGTCGAGATCGGCAAGCAGCTGCTCATCACCCGCGGCGCGCTCACGACCTTCAGCATCGCCAACGACGTCGCCAAGTACTTCGCGATCATCCCGGCGATGCTCGTCGGCGTCTTCCCGGCGATCGCACCGCTGAACATCATGCACCTGGCCTCGCCGCTGAGCGCGATCCTGAGCGCCGTCATCTTCAACGCGCTCGATCATCATCGCCCTGATCCCGCTGGCCCTGCGCGGCGTGGCCTACCGGCCGATCGGCGCCGCCGCCATGCTCCGCCGCAACCTCCTCATCTACGGCTTCGGCGGCATCATCGTCCCGTTCGTCGGCATCAAGCTCATCGATGTCATCGTCAACGCCGTCCACCTCGTCTAGGAGCCCGTCGGCCTTCGTCAACGTGCTCCTCACAAACGGCGGACGCCGTTTGGCGATTCTCCCAAAGAAGATGATCTCGTAACGTCAGTCGTCACCCGCAAATCGGCCGAAAACATGAAAACCCTGCTCCGTGAACTCAAGGCCTCCCTCCTGCTCACCGCCGTCCTCGTCGTGCTGCTCTGCGGCGCGTATCCGCTCGCGGTCTGGGCCGGCGCCCAGGCGCTGTTCCCGGCGAAGGCCAACGGCAGCCTGGTCGTGGACCGGGACGGCACGGTCCGCGGCTCCGCCCTGCTGGCGCAGAACTTCGCCAGCGCGGGTATTTCCAGCCGCGTCCCTCCGCCGCCGGCACCGGCTACGACGCCACGAATTCCTGCGGCACCAACCTCGGGCCCACCAGCCAGAAGCTGGCCGACAGCATCCAGGCCGCCGTGGCCGCCTACCGCGCGGCCAACGGCCTCGCCGCCGACGCCCCTGTGCCGGCCGACGCCGTCACCTCCTCCGCCAGCGGGCTCGATCCGCACATCAGCGTAGTCAATGCTCAAATACAGGCGCCGCGCGTCGCCCGGGCCCGCGGTCTGCCGCTGGCCGCGGTGCAGGCCCTGGTGGCCGCCCAGGTCGAGGATCGCGATTTTGGCGTGCTCGGCGAGCCGCGCGTCAACGTGCTCCGGCTCAACCTCGCCCTGAACCGCGCCGCCGGCACCCGGTGATCCGCGGAACCGGCGAACTTCCCCCGTCATGAAAGCGTCAACCTCACCCGACCACCACGAGGCCCGCCTGCGTTCGTGGGTCTACGTCCTGCTGGCGCTGGTCGCCCTGTTCGCCGGCTATGTCCTCGGTCTCCAGGGCGGCCAATCCTCCGGCGGATCGCGCGTCAACTGGCCCCCGCCCCAATCGAGTCCCCGTTCGCCTAGTCCATGAACGATCCGGATTTGCCAAGCCCCGGCGATTTGCCATCCTTGCTGCGGTAACTTTTCAATCCCATCCCTCATCATTGTTCGACAAGGATGCCGTCCGATGATTGATGTACGAGCCTGCTTGCAGGCGATTTCTCCCCAGAAGTCGCGAGCAAGCTCGCTCCTACAATCGGTCTAGATACGGGATAGCCTATGTCCGACCCCACCCGACCCGATCCCGACGCGCTGCTGGCCTCGCTGAAACACGCGGAAGCGAAGGAAGCGCGCGGCCGGCTGAAGGTGTTCTTCGGCATGGCGCCGGGCGTGGGCAAGACGTACGCCATGTTGCAGGCCGCCCGCAAGGCCCACCTGGAGGGCATCGACGTGGCGGTGGCGCTCGTCGAGACGCACGGCCGCGAGGAAACCCGGCTCCTGCTGGAGGGATTGCCGGTCATCCCCCGCAAGGTGGTCGACTATCATGGCACGCAACTGGCCGAATTGGACTTGGAGGCGGTGCTCGCCCGCCGCCCCCGGATTGCGGTGGTCGACGAACTCGCGCACACCAATGCACCCGGTTCGCGCCACGTGAAGCGCTGGCAGGATGTCGAGGAACTGCTCGTCGCCGGCATCGACGTCTTCACGACCCTCAACGTCCAGCACATCGAAAGCCGCGCCGACACCGTCCGGCAGATCACCGGCATCGCCGTGCGCGAGACCGTGCCGGATTCGATGATCGAGTCCGCCGCCGGGATCCAGCTGGTCGATCTGACGCCGGACCAGCTCCGCGAGCGCCTCGCCGAAGGTAAGGTCTACCTGGGCGACCGGGCCGCGGCGGCGGCGGACAATTTCTTCAAGGAAAGCAACCTCACCGCGCTGCGCGAACTTGCGCTGCGGCTGACCGCGGAGCGGGTGGACAAACAGCTCCGGGAAATCCGCGGCGACCGGCAGATCAGCGCCATCTGGCGCAGCGGCGAGCGGCTGCTGGTGGCCGTCGGTCCGAGTCCGTTCTCCACCCGGCTCATCCGGTGGACCCGCCGCATGGCCTATGCGCTCGACGCACCCTGGCTCGCGGTCAACGTCGAACCGGTGGTGCCGCTCTCGCCGGAGGAGCAGAAACAGCTCGATGAGAATCTGGCCCTGGCCCGCGAGCTCGGCGCCGAGATTGTCGTCGTACCCGGCCGCGACCTGGCCGACGCCCTCGTGCGCGTGGCCCAGCAGCACAACGTCAGCCAGATCGTCCTGGGCAAATCGCGGCGTCATCCGGTGGTCGATCTGCTCGGAGGCGGCTCGCTGGCCGACCGCGTCATCCGGCGCAGCGCCCAGATCGATGTCTACGTCGTGCCGGCCGAGCCGCGCACGGGCCGCAACCGCTGGCGCGAATGGACGGTTTCCACCACCTCGCGCCCGAAGGAATACGCGATCGTCCTTCTGACGGTGCTCGGCGTGACGCTGGCCGGGCTCCTCGCCAAACCCTGGGTCGGCTACTCGGCGGTATCGATGTTCTTCCTTACCGCTGTGATCCTGCAGGGACTCTTCGTGGGACAGGGGCCCGTGTTGCTCGCCGCGACCTTGAGCGCGCTGACCTGGAACTTCCTGTTCATTCCGCCGATCTTCACGTTCCGGATCGACAAGTTTGAGGACGGGCTGATGTTCGGAATCTTCTTCGTGGTCGCCCTTGTCACCGGCCGCCTGACCGGGAGGTTGCGGGCCCAGGAGCGGGTGGAACGACAGCGCGAGCAGCGGGCCACGGCGCTCTACCACCTGACCCGGGCGATCGCGATCGCCCGGTCCGCCGACGAGGTGCTGCGCAACGCGACGGCCCAGATCCAGGAACTGTTCGGCGCGCGCCTTGCCGTGTTTACGGAGGATCCCGCGCAGGCCGGGCGCCTGGCGTTGCATCCCGCGGCGACCTACGTGGCCGACGAAAAGGAGCAGAGCGTCGCGACCTGGGCGTTTCGCAACCGCAAGGCCGCCGGACGGTTCACCGACACCCTGCCCGCGGCGGAGGCGTTCTACCTGCCCCTCGTGGCACGCGACCGGGCGATGGGCGTCATGGGCGTAAAGCCTCCGCCCGGGAGCACGCTCTCGTTGGCGCAGCGCGACCTGCTCGAAACGTTCGGCCTGCAGATCGCCCTGGCCCTGGAACGCGAGCTGTTGCGCGCGGCCGGGGAAACCGCCCGTCTCGCGGAAGCCTCGGAACGGCTCCATCGGACGCTGCTCGACAGCGTGTCCCACGAAATGAAAACCCCGCTGGCCGTAATGATGACGGCCACCGAGAACCTGGAAGCCGGCACCACGGGGCCGGCGCAAGCGGTGGCCGGTGAGCTGCGCACGGCGGTGCGCCGGCTGCGCCGCCTGGTCGACAACCTGCTGGACATCACCCGGCTCGAATCCGGCGCCCTGCGTCTTCATCTCGACTGGACTGACCTGTCCGACCTCGTCAATGCGGCGCTCGAAGCCACCGCCGACCTGCGTCAGAACCGCCCGTTGCGCCTCGAGCTGCCACCGGGACTTCCGCTGGTGCGGCTCGATTTCGCGCTGATGCAGCAGGCCCTGGTCAACCTGATTCACAACGCTTGCGCGCACACGCCGCCGGGCACCGCCATCACGTTGACCGCCGGAGTGACCTCGGGACAGGTCTGGCTGGCCGTGTCCGACAACGGTGCCGGTCTCAACGAAGCGCAGCTTCCTCATCTCTTCGACAAGTTCTATCGCGGCCAGCCCGACAAGGCCGGGGGCTTGGGACTCGGCCTCTCGATCGTGCGCGGGTTTGTCGAGGCGCACAACGGACGGGTCGAGGCGTCCAACCGGCCCGGCGGCGGCGCCTGCTTTACGATGTTTCTTCCGTTCGACCGCCATGGTAGCGTGCCCCCCGAATGAGTGCTGAACCCGCCCGCGCCGAAGTCCTCGTCATCGACGACGAAGTGCAGATCCGGCGGTTGCTCCGGGTCACGCTGGAGGCCGCCGGCTATGCCGTGCGCGAGGCCGAAACCGGCCAGCTCGGCCTGAACGAAGCCGCCTATCGCCGCCCCGACGCGGTCATTCTCGACCTGGGTCTGCCGGATCTTTCCGGCGTGGAGGTGCTCCGGCGTCTCCGCGAGTGGAGCCAGGTACCGGTGCTGATTCTCTCGGTGCGCGGGGCGGAGGGCGACAAGATTGCTGCGCTCGACTCGGGCGCCGACGACTACCTGACAAAGCCGTTTGCCACCGGCGAGCTGCTGGCGCGCCTGCGTGCGATGCAGCGGCGATCGCAGTCGGCCCAGGAACCGAGCATCGTGCGGTTCGGCGCCGTGGAGGTCGATTTCGCGCGGAGGATCGTCACGCGGGACGGCACGGAGGTCCGCCTCACCGCGAAGGAATACTCGCTGCTGCGCCTGCTCCTCATGCATCGCGGCAAGGTTCTGACGCACCGGCAGATTCTGCGCGAGATCTGGGGCCCGAAGTCCGAGGAGCAGACCCATTACCTGCGCGTATACATGGCTCATCTGCGGCAGAAGCTGGAGGAGGAGCCGAACCGGCCGGCGTTCTTCCGGACCGAGGCGGGCATCGGCTACCGGTTCACCGGGGAATAGGCTCAGGTTTCTCAAAAGGCACGACGAGGCTGTTGCGCAGACACACTTCCCGATTGACGGTGAAGCAGGCTGGAAGCCTGCGCTACGTCCGGAAATCGCCCTCAACAACCGTCAATCGGGAGATGCGCCCCTGTCGCGCCTTTTGAGAAAGCTGGCCCGCGAAAAGTTTCCTCGTCTCCCGGGGACTTTCCCGTTCACTCTGGCTCGTCCGCCATGCTTCGTTTCATTACCTCGCGCCTGCTGCAATCAGTTCTCGCGCTCTATCTAATTATCACGGCCACATTCTTCATGGTGCGATTCGTGCCTGGAGGGCCGTTCACCGCCGAGCGGGCAATTCCCACGGAAATCCTCCGCAACCTGGAGGCCCATTACGGACTCGATCAGCCCTTGTACCGCCAGTACTTCGCCTATATCGGCAGCCTCCTGCGCGGCGATTTCGGCCCCTCATTCAAGCATTCCGACCGCTCGATCAACGAGATTCTGGGCGAAAAGCTTCCGATTTCGATCGAGCTCGGGCTCTGGTCCCTGGTCGTGGCGCTGCTGCTCGGCCTGTCGCTCGGCATCGTCGCGGCCGTCCGGCGCAACACCTGGATTGATTACCTGGCTTCTGCGATCGGCATGATTGGCCTCTCCGTGCCATCGTTCGTCATCGGCCCGCTGTGCGTGCTCGCGTTCGCGATCCATCTCGGCTGGGTCAACGCGTCCGGCTGGGACACGCCCACGGATCGAATTTTGCCCGCGCTCGTGCTCGGACTCGCCTACGCCGCTCCAATCTCCCGTCTCGCGCGCGGCGGCATGCTTGAAGTCCTGAACCAGGATTACATCCGCACGGCGCGGGCCAAGGGCGCCTCCGAATTGCGCGTGATCTTCAAGCATGCCCTGCGCGGCGGATTGCTCCCGGTTGTCTCCTATCTGGGCCCGGCGATCGCCGGCATCCTCACCGGATCCTTCGTCATCGAAACGATCTTTCAGATCCCGGGTCTCGGG
Organism: uncultured Verrucomicrobiae bacterium; assembly: GCA_963804395.1. Taxonomy (GTDB): domain Bacteria; phylum Verrucomicrobiota; class Verrucomicrobiia; order Opitutales; family Opitutaceae; genus Fen-1467. The sequence continues at coordinate 21,598 of CAWDQK010000060.1, forward strand.
CGGGAGTTCGTGAACAGCGCCTTCAGCCGCGACTACACCCTGATTCTCGGCACCGTCATCCTGTACGCCGCGCTCCTCATCGCCCTTAACCTGCTCTCTGACATCGCCCAGGCGTGGATGAACCCGAAGGTGCGGCTGGAATAGAAGAAACCAGATGACAGAGGCCAGAGATCAGAGGTCAGAGCACGGGAATTCGCCCGGACGCGATGCCTGGCTGCGCCTGCGCCAGAACCGGCTGGCGGTGTTCGGCGGGTGCGCGCTTCTGCTGGTCGCGTTGGTGTGCGTCATCGGGCCGTGGTTCAGTCCGTACGGCTACGAGGACATCGCCCTGGATCACACCTTCTCGCAACCGTGTGCGCGCAACTGGCTGGGAACCGATCAGCTCGGCCATGATGTCCTCGTGCGCATGCTCTATGGCGGGAGGATCTCCCTCGCGGTCGGACTGTGCGCCACCGTTGTGGCGCTGACCATCGGTGTCGTCTATGGGGCGGTGGCGGGCTTTGTTGGCGGCGCGCTCGACGCCGTGATGATGCGGGCGGTCAACATCCTCTATTCCCTGCCGTTTACCCTGTTTGTGATCCTGCTGATGGTGTTCTTCGGGCGGAACATCATCCTGCTCTTTGTGGCCATCGGCGCCGTCGAGTGGCTGACCATGGCCCGCATCGTCCGCGCGCAGGTGATGGCGGTCAAACGCATGGAATTCATCGAAGCCGCCCAGGTGCTGGGTTTCGGCCGGCGACGCATTCTCTTCCGCCACATCCTCCCCAATGTCATCGGCCCGATCATCGTCTACACGACCCTGACCATTCCTGCGGTCATGCTGATCGAGGCGTTCCTCAGTTTTCTCGGACTGGGGGTGCAGCCGCCGATGAGTTCGTGGGGCGTGTTGATCAAGGACGGTGCGGAGAAGATGGAAGAATACCCCTGGTTGTTGATCTTCCCCGGTACGATCTTCTCGCTGACGCTTCTCTCGCTAAACTTCCTGGGTGACGGGCTGCGGGATGCGTTGGATGTCAGGTCGGCAAAAGATTGATCCGAGAAATCGCCGCGGCCGCCAGGAGTCCCGGCCGGTCGTTCCGGAAACGTTTGACGGAGCTGGCTTGCCAGCAATGCCTCCTGGCCCTTGGCTGTGACTGTCGGGCATCATCTCCGGCCCGGACCACGCTCCATGTTTCAGCGCTTCCGCCCGTACCTCAAATACCTCCGGCCCGTCCGGGGTTATTTTGTCATCTCCGTGTTGTGCGCAGGCATCTACGGGTTCGTCTATGGCTTTGTGCTGAATATCGTGCTGATGAAGCGGGTTTTCCCCGCGATCTTCTCCCCGCAGCGCGGCCTGCAGTTCTGGCAGATCGTCGGCCTGGCCTCCCTCGTCCCGGCAGTGTTCTTTGTCCGTGGAGTCGCCGCTTACTTCAATGCCTACTTCATCAGCCTGTGCGGTGTGCGCGTCCTCGAACAGGTCCGCCTCGATTTCTTCCGCAAGCTGCAGGCGCTGCCTCTGGGTTTTTTCGCGTCCCACCCGACCGGCGACCTGATCTCCCGCGGCCTCGCGGATACCAACCAGCTCCAGTTCACTCTCACAAATGTTGCCAATGAGATCTTCAAACAACCGGCCACGCTGGTGTTTGCGATCGGCTCCCTGATCTATGTTGCGAGTGAGAACCGCGACGTATGGCTCGTCTTGCTCTGCCTCGCCTCGGTGCCGGTCGCGGTGTTTCCGATCCGTTACGCCGGAAGGCATATCCTCCGGCGCGCCCAGCAGATGCAGACGCAGCTTGGCACGGTGACAGACCGCTTCAGCGAGAACCTCGGCGCCGCCAAGGAAATCCGGGCGTTCGGTCTGGAGGAGCGCGAAACCGGCCGCTTCGCCGCCGCCGTGCAAAGCCTGTTCCACGTGCAGATGAAGATCGTGAAGTACTCCAGCTTCCTCTCGCCCACAATCGAGTTCATCTCCGCATTGGGTGTGGCCGCCACCCTCGTCTACGCCTACTACGCCCGGATTGAGTGGAATACCTTCCTGTCGATTGTCTTTGCCCTGTTCGTTTCCTATGAGCCGGTCAAGAAGCTCGGCGCGATCAATAACGATCTCAAACGCGGATTGAGCGCGCTCAACCGGCTGGAGGAGGTGCTGAACACGCCGGCCGCGATCGCCGACCCTGCACAGCCCGTCACCGTCGGCCGGCTTCACGGAAACCTCGCGTTCGAGGCCGTCAACTTCGCCTACGGCCAGAACGACGCAATCCCGGCTCTCCGCGGCGTCAACGCCCGCATTCCGGCCGGCACGATCTGCGCGCTCGTCGGCCCGAGCGGCGCCGGCAAGTCTACCTTTGCGAATCTTGTTCCCCGGTTCTACGAGGCCGCAGCGGGCGCAGTGACAATTGACGGGATCGACGTGCGCGCCATGCGCCTTGCCGATCTGCGCCGCAATATCGCGCTGGTTTCCCAGGATCCCGTCCTGTTCAACGACACGGTCTACAACAATCTTCTTCTCGGCCGGCCGGACGCCACCAAAGAGGAGGTGATTGCCGCCGCCATTGACGCTCATGCGGATGAATTCATCCGGGGGCTCGCCAACGGCTACGACACGGTGGTCGGCGAGCGGGGCGCCCTCGTGTCCGGCGGCCAGAAGCAACGGATCGCCCTGGCCCGCGCCTTCCTCCGGAACGCCCCGATCCTCATTCTCGACGAGGCGACCTCGGCCCTGGATTCCCAGAGCGAGGCCGCGATCCAGGCCGCCTTGAAGAAGCTCGTGGTCGGCAAGACCGCGATCATCATCGCCCATCGTTTCAGCACGATCCGCGATGCCTCGCTGATCCTCGTCTTTGACCAGGGGCGGATCGTCGCCGAGGGCAACCATGCTTCGCTCTACGCCGGCAACGAGCTCTACCGGTCGCTTTACGACCGCCAGCACGCGGGCATAGCCTGAGCCGAATTAGCAGGCGAACCGCCACGCACCCTGGAGCGGTTTCAGAAGAAGTGTGGCCACGAGCGCCAGCGAGTGGACGACTCTTCCGCTCGCCCGTTCGACAAGCTCACCGCAGGCAGGCTCAGGATGACCCTGAGCGGAGTCGAATGGGTCAGGGCCCAGAAGTCGAGGGGCTGGCGCTCGCAGCCACCCTCACGATCTCGGCCTCAAGTCAGCTCGATCAGCTCTCGCCGCCGGTCTCTCAGGGTTGGTCGGGTGCGGGCCGCTCCAGCTTCTCATCCGCCCAGGAGGCGGGATCATCCTGCGGCTCCAGGTGGGTGAAGACCAGCGCGGCCGGCACCGCGCGGCGGATGTCCGCTTCAATGCGTTCGAGCAACTCATGGCCGCGCCGGACCGTCCAATCGTCCGGCACGAGCACGTGCATGGAGACGAACTTCTGCGCCCCGGCCTGCCGGGTGATCAGGGCGTGAAATTGCACTCCGTCGCGCCGGAAAACGTCGAGCTTGTCCTCAATGACGGCCAGATCGCCCGCCGGAATCGCCTGGTCCATCAGGCCGGCGACCGACCGCCGCACGATCCTCACGCCAGTCCAGACAATGTTCGCCGCCACAATCAGCGCCACGACCGGATCCAGCCATCCCCACCCGGTCAACCCCGCGGCCCCAACGCCGACGATCACACCGACCGACGTCCAAACATCGGTGAGCAGGTGCTGGGCATTGGCTTCAAGCGTGATCGAATCGTGCCTGTGCGCAGTCCGCAGCAACAGCAGCGCCACCGCCAGGTTGACCAGCGCAGCCGCCACCGCCACCGAAAGACCCACACCGATCTCCGCCAGTGGCTGGGGCGCAATCAACCGGGCCAACGCCGCCCACCCGATGCTGGCAGCCGCCAGCACGATCAGCGTGCCCTCGACCCCGCTGGAAAAATACTCCGCCTTCCCATGGCCGTAGGCATGCTCCTCATCAGCGGGCCGGGCGGCCACGGTCAGCATCGCGAGCGCCATGACCCCTCCCGCCAGATTCACGATCGATTCGACTGCCTCGGACAACAATCCCACCGATCCGGTGACGCGCCACGCCAGTGTCTTCAGCGCCAGCGTCAGCAAGGCGGCGCCAATTGACACCCAAGCATAACGGGTGAGGAAAGCCCGGTTCATCGGAAAGCCCGATTGAGCTCCACGTTTGCCTTCAAGACAAGCGTTGGATGGGCCGCCAGTTTTTGATGGGTGCATCTTCCGATTCGTGGTAGCGGCGCGGCGTTCCGCGCCGTCGGAGCCGGACGCCAGCCTTCGCTGAAGCTCCGGCTCGGCACGCGGCTCCGCTACGGAATCGCCGAGCTTGCTGCTTTGCCGTCGTTCGGCAGATGCGCCAGTTTTTGATTCTCTCCGCAGGGATTGACGGTCATTGCTGGACGCCGGCTGATTTCCCCGCTCCTCTCACCATCGGCGCCAGAGACTTTCCAAACTCTCGCAAGACCCAATGCCTGTTGGCCCCATCGAATTCAGCAAAGGCGCCGAGCGGTTGATCGGCGACTTCCGCGGCATTCCGTTCACCGAGCCGCCCAGGATGAGGCGTCGGCCGACGAAAGCGGTGGCGCCGCTGATCGATTCGCTGCTCGTCCATTACCAGATCGGCCGCTACTCCTGCGAGCAGACGATCCGCGACCACTGGCCGGAAATGGTCGGCCCGGCCAACGCGGCCTACTCGCATCCGGTGCGCCTTGAGCGCGGAAGGTCGCTGCTCGTTCTCGTTTCGCACAGCGTCGTTCGCAATGAACTCTTCATGCATCGCGAGCCGATTCTGGAGAAGGTTCGGAGCCTGCCCGGTTGCGAGGAGGTTCAACAGATCAACTTCCGGGCGGGTTGAGAGGGAAATTCACTTCTAGGAAACAGCCCGCGTTGTAGCCGGCCGCGTCGAGGCCGGCCCGGGATTTCGAAAGAACCTGCCGGGGTCAACCCATTCGGCAGGCTCATCCGTTCGACAGGCTCAGGATGACCCTGAGCGGAGTCGAATGGGTCAGGGCAAGCGCCCCCGGCTACAGGAAATCGCGCCGTTGTAGCCGGCCGCGTCGAGGCCGGCTCGGGCTTTCGAAAGAACCTGCCGGGGTCGGCGCCCCCGGCTACAGGAACCCGCGCCGTTGTCGCAGGGCGGAGCGTTTCTTCGTCTGATGTAATTTTCCCTTGCGCCGCCTCCGGGCCTGCTGGATAGTGCTTCCTTGCGTTAGTGACAACCCGTCGGTTGCGGGTTGTCACCATGATTGGCCCCGCCGCTCCGGCGGGGTTGAAACGGTGCCATCGGCTTGCGGCCTTTTGCCAAGAGCGGGTGGCGCGAAGCCGCAGGGCTTCCAACAGTCGTGCAACCCACACAAGACCATGCCGATAGCCAAAGCTGAGATCATCACCCAATACAAAGCCCACGAGAAGGACACCGGCTCCTGCGACGTCCAGATCGCCCTGTTGACCGCGCGGATCAACCATTTGACCGAGCATCTCCGGGGCCATCGCAAGGATTTTCACAGCCGCCGCGGCCTCCTTCAGATGGCCAGCCGCCGTCGCAAGCTTCTCGATTATTTGAAGCGGCACGACCTGGCCAAGTATAACGACCTGCTGCAGCGTCTCAACCTGCGCAAGTAGCCAGTTTCCTCGCCGGTGGCCCGATCCGCGGACCGCCTGGCGTCATTTCCGACCCTCGCCTTTCGATCCGGGACATTTCCGCTTGCCGCTGTGCACGTGGTGGAATCCGCCGCCCAAGAACGCCTCAGGCGTCTCGAGGCCCGGCCGCACCAACACCACGGCGCCAAACGGAAATTTCTCGCGATCAGGGACTGAGGGAGCGAAATCCGGTTAAAAACCGTTGAGATCCCGTGCCGGGAACGGCTGAGCCGTGCGGCACACCCAACAGCCTCGTTTGTCCCGCCGCCAGCGCACGACGCGCGATTGCGGCGGGAGCGGGGCGACCCATCAGAACCATGAATCAGAAACATACTGTCACCGTTCCCGGACTTGGCATCAAGTTCGCGACTGGCTCCCTCGCAAAATTCGCCAACGGCGCCGTCACGGTCACCGTCGGTGAAACCACCGTCTTTGTCTCCGCCACGGTCGCCTCGACCATGAAACCGGGTCAGGACTATTTTCCGCTTACTGTCGATTACCGCGAGAAATACGCCGCCGCCGGTCGCATTCCCGGCGGCTTCTTCAAGCGTGAAGGCCGTCCCTCCGAGAAGGAGATTCTCACGTCGCGCCTGTGCGACCGCCCGTGCCGCCCGCTCTTCCCGAGCGGTTTTCTCAACGAGGTGCAGATCATCGGCATTCTCCTTTCCGCCGATCAGGCGAACGAATCCGATATTTCCATGATCAACGGCGCAGTCGGCCGCCCTCGCGCTCTCCGACATTCCCTGGAACGGTCCGATCGCCGCGCTCCGCATCGGCCAGATCGACGGCCAGTTCGTGGCCAATCCGACGATCGAGCAGATGTTCTCGTCGAACCTCGACCTGATCTACGTCGGCAACGAGAAGGACATGCTGATGATCGAGGGCTCGGCCGACCAGCTGCCTGAGGCCCGCTTCATCGAGTCGCTGGAATTCGCCCACAGGCGATCCAGCCCATCATCAAGGCGATCAAGGAACTTGTCGCCGTCGCGGGAAAACCCAAGGCCAAGTTCAACATGGTCGCCGCCAAGCCCGAGGCGCGCGCCATCATCGAGCGCGTCGCCGGCCCGAAAATGTCGGACGCCATCTTCGGCAAGGAGAAACAGGTCCGCCAGGCCAACGTTGACGCCCTGAAAGAAGAAGCCAAGGCGGCGCTCCTCGCCGAGCTCGGCGAAGGCAAATTCGAGGCCCACGACATCGCCATCGTCTTCGAGGACCTGCAGTACAAGGCCTACCGGCACTCCGTCCTCGAAAAGGGCGTCCGCGCCGACCAGCGCGACGCCACCTCGCTCCGCCCGATCACGTGCGAGGTCGGCGTGCTCCCCCGCGTGCACGGTTCCGCGATCTTCCAGCGCGGCGACACCCAGGGTCTCGTCCTTACCACGCTCGGACCCACCAAGGAAGCCCAGGAACTCGACGCCCTCACCGGTGGCGCCAAGTCCAAGAGCTTCATCCTCCACTATAACTTCCCGCCGTTTTCCACTGGCGAAA
>CAWDQK010000061.1:0-32880 GCA_963804395.1 uncultured Verrucomicrobiae bacterium
CAACCATTGCTTGGCACTCGTTTGTTTCAGTCTACTTTCTTGCGGTGTCGGTCGATCCGGTCCTCTGCATGCTGTACCGCGTGCAGACGGTGCGGAGGACGTGGAGCAGCTTCTCCAGGCTGGCCCGGTCCGGATTGCCGAGCAGGCTGGCCTGGATCCAGTTCTTCGCGATCAGGTAGTCGCTCCGGTAATTCAGCCAGTAGCCGCGAATTTCGAGTTCCTCGCCGAGTTCCGCGGCCGACATGCCCTCGTCCAGCGCAAGCGTGACGATGCCCGGGCTGGCAACGGACTCAGGTGCCACCAAGGAAAACCCTCGCAGCCGCAGTTCGCGCCGCAGCCAGGTCGCATTTTCGGCGATTTGCGCCATGCGCTCCGGGGTGGCCCGGCGCACGGCTTCAACCAGGGCGAACAGCAGATTCGAGGAGTGCGTGTGGGGCACGCTCTGGTGGGTGGCCCAATGACCGAGATCCAGGTAGCCGGCCAGGCGGTCCGTAGCCGGCTTCGGCTGACAGTCGTGGAAGACCATCGACAGGCCCGGATAGCTGCCAAGGCCCTTGCCGCTGGCGGTTGTCGCGAGGTACACGCCTCGCAGGTCGACCGGCAGGGCGCCGATTGAGCTGATGCAGTCGCAACACAGGTGCAGGCCCAGTTCCGACGAAAGCGCCCGGAGCTCGGGCAGTGGATTCATCACGCCGGTCGAGGTCTCGTGGTGCACAAACCAGATCCATCCACCGCGTGGCAGGCGCTCGGCAAAACGCCGAACCTGGGCGATGTCAAATAGCTGGCCCCAAGGCAGCCGCACCCAGTCGAAGCGCAGGGTGGCGCGGCGCGAATTCGCCGCGAGACGCTCGCCAAATTCGCCGTTCGAAAGCACCAGACCTGTTGTCTCCAGCAGCGACAGTTGGGCCGCCACCACCTCGTTTGCCAGGGTACCGGAGCCGAGCAACACCGCCACATCCGAGGCGCTGGTCATCCGGCAGAGGGCGGCCCGCACCTCGGCCATGCGCATGAGAAACATCTGGCCACGATGGGAGACGGCGGTGCCGCTCATCGCCGCCCGAACCTCGGGGACCGGTGTGACAGGACCGGGCAGGAAATTGAATACCTGGTGATCGGGCGGAGTCGATTCGTTGAAGCTGCTCCGGAGGACGGGGCTGCGTTCGAGCGTCTGGCCGAAGGCCTCGATGGTGAGGTACATCGGCTGGTAGGACGCTTGGTCGGTACCGACGAGCGGCCCGAACGGAATGAAGCCAAGATGGCGGTAAAGCTTTGCCTGCCGGGTCGTGCCCGAAATGATGGCAATGTCGTAACCCTCGGTGAGGCAATGGCGCACCACATGCTCAAAGAGCTGGGTGAACACGACGGTCTTGCGGAATTCCGGCTCAACCGCGAGCAGACGCACCTCGACGGGCGTGCGGCCCTTGGGAAGATAGACGTCGAGGTTGGGCAGCTTGCCGTCGAGCGAGAAGGGGCGTTTGGCGCGCAACGCCAGCATGCCGGCCAGGCGCCGCCCCTGCAGGCAGATGATGTAGGTGTTTTCGGCGTGAAAGCGGTTGACGAGCCGTCCCTCCGGATTGGGAGCATGCTGGGGGATCTCGTTGACAAACGTACGGTAGTTAAGCCGATGGATCTGTTCGAATTCCCAGTCCTCGGAAGCGATCTTGAAGACCAGTTCGGGCGCGGACGGCGTTTCGTTCGACATAGGGTTATCGGGGATTCGTCGGTTCTGCGGCAGCTGACGCTAGCGCCGCCTGCGCACGGCTGGCGGCGAAACCCCGAATATTACCACGATGTGACCAAAGGAGAAGTGAAATTGTTATACAGGCGGCCGCCACCGGAATCTTGCTCCCGGTCGCCCACCAGGCGCCTGCCGGCAGCACGCTCAGGCAACAGAGTCCCGCCAGCCAGAAACGACGCAACCACGCGAGCAGGATCAGGCCCAGCACCAGACAAGGCATGAGAGCCAGTGGAGCGAGCACCAGCCAGGCGCCGATGAACGGGCCGACGGCCTTGCCGCCCCGGAATCCAAGCCAGACCGGCCAGATATGACCGACCATCGCGAAAAGCACAGCGGCAAAAGCCCAGGCCTTCGACAGGTCCATGGTTTGCGCGACCCATCCGACCAGGGCTCCCTTGAGCACATCGAACACCATCACCACGGCGTAGCCCTTCCAGCCCAGAATCCGGCCGACATTGGTCGCCCCGGTTCCCCCGCTGCCGGTTGTGCGCACATCGATGCCTCTGCGCCAGTGCACCAGCCAGTACCCCGGAGAAAGGCCGCCAATCAAGTAGGCACCAATCAGAATTGCGATGTCAGTCGAGACAGGCATGGCCAGGGAGTGGAGGACCGTAACACATTGGAACCAGTATTCGATGAGAATCTTGGATTAAGCCATTTTCGTTGCCGGGCAGACCTATTCTCGGGTGAAACATCTGCTTAGGATTGTCAGCGCCGTTCGAGCAAGTGTAGCCGGCCGCGCCTGCCCTGAGCGTGTCGAACGGGCTTAGGCCGGCACGGGGTTTCGAATGAACGTGCCGGGGTCACCGCCCCCGGCTACAGAAGACCGTCCGCTGTAGCCGGCCGCGCTGAGGCCGGCCTGTGAACTCGAAAAACCATGCCGGGGTCAACCCGTTCCACACGCTCAGGCTAGGACGCCCCTGGCAACATTTCGCTGCGCTCTGGGCTTGATCGACCGGGCCGGACCGGTACCATGCGCGCGCCGTTTCTGCATCTTGCGGGCGGCAAACATTTTTTCATGAAGAGTTACAATATTGCAGTCATCGGTGGCGACGGCACGGGTCCGGAAGTGGTGCGCGAGGCGATCAAGGTCCTCGATGCCGCGGCGCCGAAGTTCGGCGTCAAGCTGAACTACACGCCCTACGATTTTGGTGGCGAACGCTACCTGCGCACCGGCGAGGTCCTGCCGGACAGCGCCATTCCGGAGTTGCGCAAGTTCCCGGCGATTCTGCTGGGGGCGATCGGACATCCCGACGTGAAGCCGGGCATCCTGGAGAAAGGGATCCTGCTCCGGATGCGCTTCGAGATGGAGCAGTACATCAACCTGCGGCCGGTCAAGCTCTACGACGACCGTTTCTGCCCGATCAAGGACAAGAAGCCGGAGGACATCGATTTCGTCGTGATCCGCGAGAACAATGAAGGCCTTTACACCGGCTCGGGCGGTTTTGTCTTCAAGGGCACGCCCAACGAGATTGCCATCCAGGAAAGCGTGAACACCCGGCGCGGGGTCGAACGTTGCCTCAAGTACGCGTTCGAGTGCGCCCGCAAGCGCCGCGGCGGCAAGCCATGGAAGGGGTTGAAGCCCGACGATGTCGCGGCCGGAAAGAAGTCCCAGCTCATGCTTTGCGGAAAGACCAACGTCCTTACCTACGCTTTTGATCTCTGGGAGCGGGCGTTCCACGAAGTCGGCGCCAAGAGCTATCCCGACGTCAAGCGCGACTACGCGCACGTCGACGCGACCACGATGTGGTTCGTCAAGAACCCGGAGTGGTTCGACGTGATCGTGACCGACAACATGTTTGGCGACATCATCACGGACCTCGGGGCGATGATCCAGGGCGGCATGGGCATTGCCGCGGGCGGCAACATCAATCCGGAGGGCACCTCGATGTTCGAGCCCATCGGCGGCAGCGCCCCGAAGTACACCAATCAAAATGTCATCAACCCGCTCGCGGCCGTCTGTGCTGGCGCGATGATGATGGACTTCCTCGGCGAGAGCGCCATGGCCGCCGCCATCGAGAGCGCGGTCATTAAAACCGTGCGCGAGAAGCTGAAGACCCTCGCCGCCGGACGCATGGGCTACGGCACGAAGGAAGTCGGCGATCTGGTGGCGGCCGCCGTGTAGGCGCCATCCTGACATCGTCGGGATTGGAAATGTAGCGGCGCGGCGTTCTGCGCCGGCGGAGGAGTTCCTGCAGAACGGGCGTGCTGAAGAATCGTCCTGATTTCCACTGTAGCCGGCCGCGCTGAGGTCGGCCTTCGCGCGAGGCTACGGCCCGGCAGGCCGGCCGGGATTTCGAAAGAACATGCCGGGGTGAGCCCGTTCGACGGGCCCCTCGACATGCCCGTTCGACAAGCTCAGGGTCCCGAGCGGAGTCGAGGGACTCGGGGCCTTGAGCCTGCCTGCGGTGAGCCCGTCGAACCCGTCGAAACGGCTCAGGGCAGGCGCCCCGGCTACGGGATAGAGCGGTTTTAGATTGAACTGTGGCCGGTTCAAAAATGTAGCTGCGAGCGTCAGCGAGCGGTTGTGGAATCGGCCATCCGCAAACCGGTGCCCGAGACTCTGCGGCGAGTTCCGTCGCCTCCTGTGGAACAATCGGGCAGATTCTTACAGGAGGGCGCAGAGGAAGCGGTGCATGTGCTATTTCCTAGGATCACCGAGGCACGTAAGGCAGGATCCAACCGGGCATTGGCGGTGCCCTACCACCGCTCGTAGCGCACGAGGTCGGCGAGGGGTTTGCGTTCCTTGGGCACAGGCCGGTCCGCGGGGTAGCCGAGGGGAGTGAGCGCAACGGGTTCCACGCCGTCGGGCAGTCCGAACGCGTGCCGCGTCGCGACCGGATCGAACGCGGCGATCCAGCAGGTGCCCAATCCGAGGCTGGTTGCAGCCAGGATCAAGTGATCCATCGCGATGGCGACGTCGACCGTGGTGTAGTTAATCCGGTCAACCTGCCGGACCCAGCCTTGATCAGGCATGGCGCAGGCGCAGATGACCAGCGGTGCCTGGACAAACCACCGGCGTCCATACACGTGCTGAAATTCCGCTTCGCGCCCCTTGACGTGTGCGACCACCAGCTGAAACGGCTGCCGGTTGGCCGCGGTCGGTGCGAGGCAGGCCGCCTCAAGCACTTTGGCGAGCTTGGCGTCTTCAACCGGATCCGGCTTGTAGGCGCGAACACTGTAGCGTTTTTGGACGAGATCGAGAAATTCCATGGGTGGACGATGCGCCGCGTGCGACCAGACTCGGGTCGAGAGGCGACACTGTGAGGCTGGAGGCCGGTTAAGACCATGGCAAGCGCGGGGCATGCCCGGATTCATGCAGTCTGTACGGCAAGACTTTTCCTATTTCGGACTGAATACTTGTAGCCGGGGCGTCAACCCCGGCAGGTTGGCCCACGCCTTGGTACCGGTGAAACCGGCCTCAACGCGGCCGGCTACAGCGGGATCGTTCGTCGGATCCAATTTTCGAAAACACGACGACGATTTCGCATCTGCATGTTGTTTTCCGACGCATCACCCCTTCGCCTAAACCCTGCCCCGCTGCGCCTCGAGCTGCGTGCGGATGTCCCTCATTCGCTGCTCGCTGAGAGGATAGAAGGCGAGCAGGGCCAGCGCCACCAGGAGGGCTACGACCGGAATCCCGGCAAACAGGAACCGGATCCACCAGATGGTCTCGGGAGTCTGGTTCCCGCCCAGCGCTGCGCTGAAACCGACGAGATCCAGCAAATAGCCGGTCAGACCGAGACTCAACGCCATGCCGAACTTGGTCACCCAGGAATACCACGAAGTGAACGCCCCCTCGCGGCGCTGGCCCGACTTGACCTCATCGTTGTCAACCACGTCCACGAGCATCGACGGCAGCACGACCCAGAGGCCTGTCGAGGAGAATCCGGTGAACCAGGTGTTGAGCGCAACCAGCCAGCCGTTGTCTGGGCGGTACATCCACCAACTGGAACCAAAGGCGAAGATTCCGGTGCCGAGGGTGAACAACAACGCTTTGCGCTTGCCGTGGTGCCTGGCGATCCAGCCGGCGGTGAACACGCCCATGACGCCGCAAGCGAAATAGCCGACGCTTCCCCAGAGATAGTAGTACGACATCATCTTCTGGTCGCCATGAAACACGTAGTACGTGCCGGCAAATTGCGACAGGCCGCCCAGCATCGTAGTCGGGATCACATAGACTGCACTGATGGCGAGCAGCACGAGAAACGGCCGCGAGCGAAACGTCTGGCCGAAGGTGCGCCAGAAGCGGGTTTTCGCCTGGGTCTTCACCCTCGCGTAGTAGCGCTCCTTGACGAAGAAGAAGTTGGCGAAGCCGGCCACGATCATGATCAGGCCGGCGAGCGCACTCGCCCACAAGACGCCGCGCAGGACATCCGGTTTGCCGGTGACCGGATCGTTGAAGATCGAGAGGTTTGCGAACCACCATGCCGCCGCCAGAAAGATGCCCGAGATCTTCTGGATGATCGCTTTGAACGCCATCACGCTCGTGCGCTCGTGGTAGTCGGGCGTGAGCTCCATGCCGAGGCTTTGGTACGGCATGTTGTAGAGGCTGATGATCGGCGAGAAGAGAAACAGCGACACGAGCATGAACCAGAAGAGCCGGTTGTGTGTCCATGGCACCGAGGCATCCCAGTTCCGCGAGGCGAGAAACAAACAGGGCAAGGCGATGCCCGCGGCGATCGATCCGAACAGGATGTAGGGCCGGCGGCGGCCCCAGCGGGTGCGCGTGTTGTCCGAAATCCAGCCGAACAGCGGGTCGGTGAAGGCGTCGAACACCCGGGTGATCATCAGCACCGTGCCGACGAGGCTCTGCGAAAGCCCGAGGTACATCGTGAACACCGGGCCCGACAGATTTGGATACAGCCAGTGGCCGAAGATGTCGTTCACGCCGCCGAAGCCGTAGGCCGCCTTCGCCGCAAACGGGATCTTGTCCTCCGGGGCGATGGTCGCGGAATGCTCCGGCGTCGACGGTGGCTGGTCTGGGCTGGTGGACATCGGGGGAGACGAGGTGCGACGACGCAGAATCAGTGGGACACGGACCATGGAGCCAACCCGCGCTGCGGGAAGGATGCCGCGATGCTGGCGGACGGCAACGTTTCGTCGAGCCAGGAATGAGGCGGCTTTGCTTTGTAGCTGCGAGCGCCAGCGAGCGGACGAATTCTCCACTCGCTGGCGCTCGTGGCTACCAAACCTTCCGCTCGCCCGTTCGACAAGCTCAGGGTCCCGAGCGAAGTCGAGGGACTCACGCTCGCAGCTACCAGACCTTCCACTCGCTGGCGCTCGTGGCTACACTTCTCTTGGAAACGCTTTGGCCTCAGACTTTCAGCACTTCGGCGAGCCTGGCCGGTTCCTTGCCGCCGCCCATCGCGAAATCGGGCTTGCCGCCGCCCTTGCCGCCGAGTTTGGCGGACAGTTCGGAAACGAGCTTGCCGGCCTGAAGACCGGCCTTGATCGCCGCAGGCGAACAGAAAGCAACCACGGTGGCCTTCTCGCCAAACGCAGCGCCAAGTTGCACCACGCCGTCGCCGAGCTTGGAGAGCACCTGCGAGCCGAGCCCGCGCAGCGCCTCCGGGGACTCCGCGGTCACCACGGCGGAGACGAACTTGATTCCATCCTTGAGCACCGCCTTGGCCGCGAGGTCATCCGCGAGGCCGGCCGACGCCTTTTGCTCGAATGACCTGACCTTCTTCTCGAGCTCGGCGCGGCTGGCGAGCACGGAGTCGAGCTTCTGCACCACGTCCTGCGGGCCGGCGTTGAGGCGCGCGTTCACGGCCTTGAGGGCTTCCTCTTCGTCCTGCACGAAATCGTAGGCGGCCTGGCCGGCGACTGCCTCGACGCGCCGGGTGCCGGCGGCGATGGCCATTTCGGCGACGATCTTGATCAGACCGATCTCGCCGGTGGTCGTGACGTGCGTGCCGCCGCACAGCTCGCGGCTGTAGCCGCCGATGTCGACGACGCGGACGATCCTGCCGTATTTCTCACCGAAGAAGGCGAGCGTGTCGGCCGGCTTTTTGTCGAATTCAGCCTCGTAGATCTCGACCTTCGCGTTCTCAAGAACCTTGTCGTTGACGAGGCGCTCGATCTGGCGGAGCTGATCAGGCTTGACCTGCTCGAAATGGGAAAAATCGAAGCGGAGACGCTCTTTCGTCTTGGAAGTGCCGGCCTGGCGGACGTGCGTGCCGAGGACCTTGCGCAACGCCCAATGGATGAGGTGCGCGGCAGAGTGGTGGCGCGAGATGGCGCGGCGGGCCATCGGCGAGACCACGAGAGAGGCGGTCTGGCCGACCAGGTTGAGCCTGGCGGCGTCGAGGGCGCACGCCGGCGCGAGCCGGTGGAGGTAGCGTCCTGCCTTGTCCTTGATCGTGTAGACGAGGGCAAAGACCTGCCCGTTGATCTCGGCGGCGCCGTGATCGCCGGTCTGCCCGCCCATTTCGGCGTAGAAGGGTGTCTGGTCGAAGACGAGGTAGGTTTCCTTGTCGGTCTTGACGACGTCGATGACTTTGGCCTCGGCCGTGAGCTGGGTGTAGCCCAGGAACTTGGTCGGTTGCTGTGCGGCGGTTTCTTCGCCTTCGGTAGCTGCCACGATGATCTCCTTTTTTACGGCCGCTCGGCCGCGTTCACGTTGTTGTGCCATCAAACGTTCAAATTCAGCCGTGTCGACCGTCAACCCGCGCTCCGCCGCCAACAACTGTGTCATGTCGAGCGGGAAGCCGTAGGTGTCGTAAAGCTCGAAGGCGAGGGCGCCGGGACAACTTCGGCGACCGGAACCATCTCCTGAGCCGTCTCCGAAACCTGCACCTGAACCTGTGCCCCCTCCATAACCAGAACCGCTTTCGAACCCTCCACCACAGAATTCAATCTCAGAATTGAAGATGGCTAGTCCGCGTTCAAGCGTCCGTCCGAAGCTTTCTTCCTCGGCGTGGATTACCCGCCGGACGATGTCCTGACGCTCCTTCAGTTCAGGAAAGACGGACCCGAGCGACGCTACAACGGGTTCAACCAGCGCCTCAAAAAAACCGGTCGGCAGGCCGAGCTTTTTCCCATACAGGATACCGCGCCGGAGGATGCGGCGGACGACGTAATTGCGGCCTTCGTTGCCCGGGAGGATGCCGTCGGCGATCGCGCAGGAGACGCAGCGGGCGTGGTCGGCGAGCACGCGAAATGCGACGTCGACGTTTTCCTGTTCCGATAGCCCTTCGCGCGACTTCGGGACAGTCCCCTGATAGGCTTTGCCGGAGAGCTGGGAAATCCTGGCGAAAAGCTCCTGAAAGATATCGGCCGCGTAATTCGACGGCTCGGGGGCGAAATCAGTGAATCCCTTCGTGACGGCGTGGATTCCGGCGACGCGCTCAAAGCCCATGCCAGTGTCGACGTGCTTGGCGGCGAGGGGAGAGAAGGTGCCGTCGGCGTTGGCGTTGAACTGGATGAAGACGTGGTTCCAAATCTCGATGCAGCGCGGCACGCCGGCGTTGACGAGCGCGCGGCCGGCCGCCTCGTCGTCGGAAGGTGAAAGATTGAAATGGATTTCCGAGCAGGGGCCGCAGGGACCGGTGTCGCCCATCATCCAGAAATTGTCCTTCTTGTTGCCGTAGACGATGTGAACGGCAGGATCGAGCCCCGCGGCGCGGAAGATTCCGGCCCAGATGTCGTAAGCTTCCTGGTCGAACTCGGAGGGGTCGCCCCTAGACTTGTCGGGCTGGTAGACTGTTGCGAACAACCGTTTTGGCGGGATGCCCCAGATCTTGGTGATCAGCTCCCAGCCCCAGGAAAGCGACTCCTTCTTGAAGTAATCGCCGAACGACCAGTTGCCGAGCATCTCAAACATCGTGTGGTGGTAAGTGTCGAAGCCGACATCCTCCAGATCGTTGTGCTTACCGCCCGCGCGGATGCACTTCTGCGTGTCGGCCGCCCGGGTGTCCTTTGCCGGGCGCGCGCCGGCCCACTTGGAGACATCGGGCTGGCGGTCGCCGAGAAAGATCGGGACGAATTGATTCATGCCGGCGTTTGTAAACAACAGGCCGGGCGAGTCGGGCAGCAGGGACGAAGAAGGCACGATCGTGTGGCCGTGGCTCGCAAAGAAATCGAGGAAGCTCTGGCGGATGTCAGCGGAAGTCATGCGGAAGGCAGCGAGGAGCGAGTGGTGAGTGGCGGAAAGCGCGGGAAGCGAGGGATGCGAGGAGCAAGGAGCGAGAAGTCAGAGGTCAGAGGGCAGAAATCAGAAGGTCAAAGGGCAGAGGACAGAAGACAGAAGCCGGGAGCCGGAAACGAGAAGTGAGGAGATTGGGAGAGGCGGACGGTCAGGTCGACCAGACCGCCCCGGCGGTCCAGAATTGCAGGGGGGGATGTTTGTGCCTCAATTCGCAGGTTACTCAACTCAATTTGCCGGGTCGGGTTGGCCAACACGGCCTTCTGTTTTGGCGCGAGATCTCCATGATGATCATGGCGAGACTGGCCAAATTGTTGATACGATCGTATCACAGAAATGGCCAGTGGTTTGGGGCGCCAAAACAGAAAGCCCGGTTGGCCGAGGCGCCACGGCTACAGGCGTCCTTCGGTCGGCCGACAGGAATCGCCATGGCCTTTCGTTTTGGTTCCAGAGCCCAATGAGGATCACCCCCGATGGCCAGATTTTTGTCACGATCGTAACAAGATTTTGGCCATGCAATGGAATTCCAGAACAAATGACCCTGCAGGAATCGCCCCAGGCGGTTCAATTCGCGATTGCGCGGAATGAACTGCGCCGCATCTAATCGGGAATGAACATCCACGTTCTGCCGGCCGGGCCGATCCAGACCAACGCGTATTTGCTGACGGCGCCGGATCGCGGCGAAGCGGTGCTGATCGATGCGCCGGGCGGGATTTGGGAAGAGATTGAGCCGGTTTTGCGGAAGGAGAAATGTGTTCTCGGCGAGCTATGGATCACGCACGGCCACTGGGATCACACTCAGGGCGGGGCCGAAGTGGTGGCGGCGACGAAGGCCCGGGTGCGGGCGCATCGCGATGACCGGGTTTTGATCGAGAACCCGGAGGTCATGGAGATGTTCCTGATCCCCGGAGTGCGGCTCGGGCCCCTGAAGATCGATGAATTTGTGGTTCAGGGGCAGCGCTGGACGGCGCTCGGTGAGACGGTTGAGGTCCGCCATGTGCCGGGGCATTGTCCGGGCAACGTGGCCTTCTATTTTGCAGCGTCGAAAGCGGTGTTCGTCGGCGACGCGCTGTTCCACAGCAGCATCGGACGCACCGACCTGCCCGGGGGCAGCCTGCAGGTGCTGGAACGATCGATTTGCGAACAACTCTACACGCTTCCCGACGATACTGTGGTCTATCCCGGACACGGGCCTGACACGACGATCGGCCTGGAGCGCGAGACGAACCCCTATGTCAACGGTTGATCGCCGGCCACGCGTGAACAAATTGCAGAGGAAAACGCAGCGGAAAGCTGGCATTTTTCCGACGAGAGTGAGAGAACCGGAGACACTTTGAAGGTGTGATCGCTATGCATACCTATGAGCACCTGACCCACGAGCGCTTCATGCGGCGCGCATTGGAGCTGGCCCGCCAGGGGTGGGGAATGACGCATCCAAATCCCATGGTGGGAGCGGTCATCGTCGAGCAGGGCGAAATCGTCGGGGAGGGTTTCCACGCGAAGGCCGGCGAGCCTCACGCCGAAATCATGGCCCTGCAAAACCTCGGACGCCTGCCGAGACCCGGCGCGACCCTTTATATCACGCTGGAGCCCTGTTCCACCGAGGGGCGCACGGGTGCGTGCACGACTGCGATCCTGACCGCCGGGCTGAACCAGGTCGTGGTCGGCGCCACCGATCCGAACCCGGCGCATGCCGGCCGCGGCTTCGAGTTGCTGCGGGCGGCGGGGGTGCAGGTGACCACGGGGATCCTCGAGGAAGACTGCACCGATCTGAACCTGATTTTCAACCACTGGATCGTGACGCAGACGCCGTTGATTGCGGCCAAGGCGGCGGTGACGCTCGACGGCAAGATTGCCACCCGCACCAACGACTCGCAGTGGATCACCGGGGAGATTGCGCGGGCGGACGTGCACCGGTGGCGGCGCCTGTTCCCCTCCATCGCGGTGGGCGCGGGCACGGTCAAGAGCGACGATCCCAGCCTCACCAGCCGGATCGACGGCAACGTCTGGTGCCCCGTGCGTTTCGTCTTTGACGGACTGTTGCGTACGGTGGTGGAAAAGAGCCTGCCGAAAGTATTCACGGATGAATACAAGGACCGCACCATTGTCGTGACGACGCCGCACGGCGGGCTGGGCTACGTCCGGAAACTGCAGGCGTTGGGCGTGAAGGTCTGGAACATCGATTCGCCGACCATGCGGGCGCCCATTTCGGAGTTCCGGCGGCTGTGTGTCGAGGCCGGGATCATCGCCGTCTACATCGAGGGGGGCGCCCAGATGATCAGCGAGCTGATCCGGTCGCGGCAGCTCGATTACCTGTTCGTTTACCGGGCGCCGATCCTGCTGGGCGACGAAAAGGCGAAAACGGTGTTTAAGGGCCTGCGGACCGAGAAGCTGATCAATGCCGTGCGCCTCGAGAACGTGCGCCACACCTCGTTCGGGCCGGACCAGCTGATGCGCGGCCGCGTGGCCTATCCGCAGAAGCTGCTGGTCGACGAAACGACTTTCAGCGTGGGATGAGAATCTACCTCGCTTCGGGCAACGCCCACAAGGCGCGGGAGTTCCAGGAGCTGGCGGACCGGGCGCAGTCGGGTGGACTCTTGCCCGTCGAGATCCTTTCAGCGGCTGCGGCCGGCGGAATGCCGCCGGTGGTCGAGGACACCGGTTCGTTTGCCGGCAATGCGCGCAAGAAAGCGCGGGCGCTGGGCGAGCGGCTTCCGGCCGGGATGTGGGCGCTTTCGGATGACAGCGGCCTGTGCGTGGATGCGCTCGGCGGCGCGCCGGGCGTGGAGTCAGCTTATTACGCCGGCATGCGTGCCAGCGATCTCCAAAACCTCGCGAAGCTGGTCAACGTGATGCGCGAGGTGCCGCCGGACCGGCGCGCAGCCCATTACACGTGCGTTCTGTTGTTGATCGATCCGGACCGGACCGAACACGTGTTTGAAGGACGCTGTGATGGCCGGCTGCTCCTCGAACCGGCGGGAACCGGCGGATTTGGCTACGACCCGCTGTTCGTTCCGGAAGGCCAGGGGCGCACGTTTGCGGAACTCGAGGCCGCGGTCAAAAACGAGCTCAGCCATCGGGGCCGCGCCTGGGCCAAGCTCGCGGCTTGGTTGCGGCAGAACATCCCGAAATTGCATGGCTCCTGACGCGGCCGGGAAGAACCATCGTGGTGTAGCCGGCCGCGTTGAGGCCGGCCTTCGCGAAGGATACGGCATGGCAGGCCGGCGCCGGGGTCAACCCGTTCGACAGGCTCAGGGCGAGCGCCCCCGGCTACAGGGACAGACAGGGCCGGGGTCGGCGCCCCCGGCTACAGGAAACAGATCCATTGTAGCCGGCCGCGTTGAGGCCGGTCTGGATTTTCGAATGCACGTGCCGGGGTCATCGCCCCCGGCTACAGGTGAACGTCCATTGTAGCCGGCCGCGTTGAGGCCTGCCTTCGCCAAGGCTACGGCATGGCAGGCCGGTGCCGGGTCAACCCGTTCGACAGGCCCCTCGACAGGCTCGGGGCCTTGAGCTAGTCGAAACGGCTCAAGGCGAGCGCCCCCGGCTACAGGGACAGACAGGGCCGGGGGCGGCCGCCCCCGCGCAAAAGACTTGTCCCGCCACCCGACGTCAGCGCATATTGCTCGGGCTCCGCGGCGGACCGGGAGAATCCATCTCAACCTGCGGCCGGCCGTCGCCGCCCACCCTTATGGATCTTTCAATCGTTGTTCCAGTTTACAGGGAGGAGAAGAACATCCCGGAATTTTTCCGTCAGATCACCCCGGTGCTGGAGAGCCTGTCGCTGGACTACGAAATCATCTTCTGTCTTGATCCATCGCCGGATCAAACGGAACAGGTGATTCTTGCCGCACGGGAGCACAATCCGCACGTCAGGCTCCTCACGTTCAGCCGCCGGTTTGGCCAGCCGATGGCGACTCTGGCCGGACTGCAATATTCGCGGGGAGACGCCGTGGTTGTGATGGATGTCGATCTCCAGGATCCGCCGGAGCTGGTGCGGGAAATGGTGGCGAAATGGCGCGAGGGCTTTGATGTCGTTTTGTCGCAACGACGTTCCCGTCAGGGGGAACCGTTGGTGCGGAAGATCGGGGCGCGAGTGGCCTATTGGCTGATCCGGCGCGTGGCCGAGGTGGACATTCCGGAAAACACGGGTGACTTCCGGCTGCTGAGCCGGCGCGCGGTGGACGAGATCAACCGGCTGAAGGAGTGTCACGTGTTTCTCCGCGGGCTGGTTTCCCTGGTCGGCTTCCGGCGGGCGGTGGTGCAGTTTGACCGTCCGATGCGCTTTGCCGGCCAGACCCACTACCCGGCCATCGGCTCGATGCGGATCGCTTTGAACGGGCTGCTTTGTTTCTCGACGGCGGCCTTGCGGCTCAGCTCGGTCATGGGCTTTCTTACAGCCGGGTTTTCGCTGCTGTTGACCTGCGCTTACCTCGTTCTGAAGTTCGTCGGCTATCCGATCGTCTGGGGCAATCCGACGATGGTGATCCTCATCACGTTTCTCGGCGGAGTGCAGTTGATCAGCGTGGGCATTCTCGGCGAATACATCGGACGCATCTACGACGAGGTGCGGATGCGGCCCAAGTTCATTGTCGACCGGAAGATTGGGTTCAACGAATGACTGCTGGAGCGGTTGAGACCGTGAACGACGACGCCTGTACGGCAGGATGCGGTCTTGCTGGCGGCGGAGCGAAACTTGTAGCCGGGGGCGCCTGCTCTGAGCCCGTCGAACGGGCCGACCCCGGCTTGTCCACCGAGGAGAGGACAACAGCGGGGCCGGCCTTGGCGCGGCCGGCTGCAGTGCGGCGGGCAATGAATAGGCCGGCCTCAACGCGGCCGGCTACAGTGCGGCCGGCTACAGGGAGGCGCAGTTTTCCGGCGGCTTAGCGGCATGTCCATCGAACAAGCAGTGATTTTGTGCGGGGGGAAGGGCACCCGGCTGGCCGAGCGGGTGCGCGAGCTGCCGAAGCCGATGATCCCGCTCGGAGGGCGGCCGGTGCTCGATCATATTATCTCAAACCTGGCGAAGGCGGGGATCCGGCGGTTCCTGCTGGTGGCGGGCTATCGCGGCGAGGTCGTGGCCCGGTACTACGCCACACCGCGCCACGGCGACTGCCGGATTGAGGTTGTGACTGAGCTTGAGCCCGCAGGAACGGCTGGTGCGCTGCGGCTGTGCGCCGACCGGCTGGATGACGACTTCGTGCTCGCCTTCGGCGATGTCTTTCTCGACTTCAACGCCCGGGAGCTGTTCGCGGCGCACGAAGCGCGCCGGCCGCTAGCGACCCTGCTGGTGCGGGCGTCCGACCATCCGTGGGACTCGCACCTCGTCGTGGCCGACGAGACCGGCCGGGTGCGCGAGTTCGTCAGCCGGAGGACGCCGGGCCGCCTTTATCGCAATGTTGCCAACGCCGCGGTGCACGTCTGCTCGCGCCGTCTGCTTGACCTGGTCCCGGCGGAGGGGACGGCGGATCTTGGGGGCGACATTTTCCCGGCCGCAATCGCGCGTGGCGAGACGCTGGGCGTCCATTTTTTGGAAGAAGAGGGGTTCGTGAAGGACATGGGCACACCGGAGCGGCTGGCCGCGGTTGAGGAGTACCTTGCCGACCGGGCGCTGGCGGAGGCGGCGCGCGCCCGGCCGCTGCCGGTCGAGACCGTCATCCTCGACCGGGACGGCGTGCTGGCCGTCGATCGCGGCCCGGTCGACCGGCCGGAGGAACTGGAGCTGCTTCCTGGAGTCGGCGAGGCGATGGCCTTGCTTTGTCGCGGTGGGATTCGCTGTGTTGTGGCGACCAATCAGGCGGTCATTGCGCGCGGGCTCTGCAGCATGGCGACGCTGGAGGCGATCCATGACCGGCTGCGCGCTGAGATTGCCGCCGCCGGAGGACGGATTGATGCGATCTACGCCTGCCCCCACCACCCGGAAACCCACCACGGGGAAGGAGTCCCGGAGCTGCGCCGGGCCTGTCGCTGCCGCAAGCCCGCCCCCGGGCTGATCTTTCAGGCCCGCCGCGAACTTGATTTGAATCTCGGCTCCTGTGTCATGGTTGGCGACCGGACTTGCGACCTGAGGGCGGGTCGGGCCGCCGGAATCAGAACCGTCCTTCTCGGAACGCCCGAAGACCGGGCTCGGGTGCGGCAGGCAGCCGTCCCGGACTGGGAATTCGATTCCCTGCTCGCATTTGCCAGGGCGCTGGTCGAAAATGGCCTGGTCCCGAAATGATTATCAGCAAGACCCCGTTCCGGATCAGTTTCGTCGGCGGAGGTTCCGATCTGCCCGAATTCTATCAGCGCGGCTATGGTGCCGTCGTCAGCTCGGCGATCGACCGGTTCGTGTACCTGGCGTTACACGAATTCTTCGAGCCCCGGTACCTGCTGAAGTATGCCCAGACCGAGAGCTGCGACAGCCTTGATGCCATCAAGCATCCGTTGATCCGCGAGTGTCTGCGCATCACGGAAAACCGCGATTTCCTCGAGATCACGAGCTTTGCCGACATCCCGTCGCTGGGCAGCGGACTAGGGAGCTCGTCGGCGTTTTCAGTGGGGCTGATCCATGCGCTGCTGGCGCGCCAGGGCCGCATGCCGTCGCACGAGACGTGCGCGGCGCGGGCCTGCGAGGTGGAAATCGACCGGCTGAAGGAGCCGATTGGCAAGCAAGACCAGTATGCGGCGGCGTACGGCGGAATGAACTACATCCGGTTCAACGCCGACGGAAGCGTCCACATCGATCCCATCGTCTTCAGCCTCGACGCCCGGACCGAACTCGAGAAGCGGTTGGTCCTGTTCTACACGGGAATCACCCGGAACGCCTCAGGGATCCTGGCTGAGCAGCGCCAGAACATCGTCTCGGACTCGCGGCGATTTGACACGTTGTGCCGCATGCGCGACCAGGCCGACGAGCTGCGCGCCGCGCTGGCCATGGGAAACCTTGGGGCAATCGGGACGATGCTACACGAGGGCTGGTTGCTGAAGCGACAGATGGCCTCCGGCGTTTCCTCTTCGCTCCTTGACGCGATCTACGAACGCGGTCGCGCGGCCGGGGCGACCGGGGGCAAACTGCTGGGAGCGGGGGGTGGCGGTTTCTTCCTGTTCTACGTCGAGCCCGAGCGGCGCGCGGCGGTGGTCGAGGCGCTGGGCGACCTGCGGCAGATCAATTTCCGGCTGGAGCGGCAGGGCACGCGGATCATTTATGTTGGTGACTGACCGATGAACGACCCGAGGGACATTGCCCAGGATTACTTGGCGAAGCTGCGCGGCGTGCTGGCGAAGCTTGACCTCGACGCTGTGGCGGCGGCGGCGGCCGTCCTGCTGGATGCCTATGAGAATGGCCGCACGGTGTTCATCTGCGGCAATGGGGGAAGCGCCTCCACCGCGTCGCACATGGCCGCGGATCTGGGGAAGAATACAGTGGCGGCCGGCAAGCCCCGGCTGCGGGTGATCAGCCTGAATGACAACATGGCCTGGTTCTCGGCACTCGCCAACGACCTCGGCTACGACGGGGTGTTTGTCGAACAGATCGAGAATCTGCTGCAGCCCGGCGATGTCTTGATTGCGATCTCCGCGAGCGGAAATTCGCCCAATGTCGTCCGGGCGGCCGAGTTCGCCATGGCGCATGGCGGCCGCGTCCTGGCTCTCGTCGGGTTTCAAGGCGGACGGTTGCGCGACCTGGCGCATCTGGTTGTTCATCTAAAATGCGACGACTACGGGCCCGTCGAGGACGGCCATCTGGTCCTCAATCACATTTTCACCGAGGCGTTGCGCCAGAGAA
The DNA here is from genome assembly GCA_963804395.1 of uncultured Verrucomicrobiae bacterium. GTDB lineage: Bacteria > Verrucomicrobiota > Verrucomicrobiia > Opitutales > Opitutaceae > Fen-1467. The sequence goes on from CAWDQK010000061.1 coordinate 17,653, forward strand.
TCCGGTCGACACCATGAAACGATGGTTGGCGGCACGGGATCGGGACCTGTTGATCCTTGTGGCCATCACGGTGGTGAGTCTGTTCCTGCGCTGGATGCTCGCGGTGGGTGCAGCGCTCCCCGACGACGATGGCTACGTTGGACTGGTCAAGACGATCCTCCGGGGACAGTACCCTCTGATTCCATCGATCGGACAATATGAGTATCGTCCGGCGTGGTTGCTTCCCATTGCAGCTTCAATCCGGTTGCTCGGCTGGACGGCCCGCGGCCTGGTGTCTTATCCAGTGATTGCTGGAGGCTGCTGGCCGCTTCTCACGGCCCTTTGGTTGCGAAGACACCTTGCACGCCGATCCCAGGCGCCAGTGCTTTGTGCAGTCATTCTCGCCTGCTATCCCGTCTTGTTCGTCGATTCCTTGATGTTGGTGAACGAAATGCCGCTGATCTTCTGGTGCCTGCTTTGCGTGAATCTGTTTGGATGGGCGTACTCAGGACTGACGGACCCGCCGCCGGCAACCCACCAGCGACGGTCGTGGATCGGCTTCACCCTGCTGGCAGGAGCGGCCTTTGCCGTCGCTTATCAGGTGAAGATCACGGCCCTGCCGATGCTCGGCATCTGGTTGGCCACCGAATTCCTCCTGCAGGTCATTCGGCGGGGCTGGCCGGAGAGAAAACGCTGGGCCGTGCTTTCGCTGGCGGCGGCGATCTTCGTGATTCCTTCGGTTTGCGTCCAGTTGTACTATCGGGCAAAACTGGGGAATCTATTCGGCAATATCGCCGGGGAGCTGAGCTTCTATGAATTGCGACTGCCCGGGAACTACCTCAGCGGGCAACTCAGGCTGAGCGACATTCTTTCACCCTATTACGAGCAACTTTTTCTCCCGGTCGGCCCGGATGGTTTTCAGGTGTTTCTGCATGGTGCGTGGATCTGGGTCACGCTGGGGCTGGGTGTGATCGCCGCCGTTTTCTGGCGGCGACTGCCAGCGCCGGAACGGGCGGTGGCTTTCGTGTTTCTGGGCAGCGCGGTCGGACTGTTTCTGTTTCTCGAATTCTGGCCGTTTAGGCTGCGACCGCATTATTTGCCCATTTCTTTTGACTGCCGGCCGTGGAGATATACCGACGTCTTCGGCCCTCCCGTGGCGGCGTGTGCCGCTGTCATCCTGACGCTGCCGGGTGTTTTCGATCGCTGGATTCTGGGCGCCCTGCGTTGCTGCCTGCTTGGCGCCTGTTTCGGAATCGCCGGGTATTGTCTGATCGTCCGTTACCACATCTTCGAGGACAACACGGCAGACTATCGCCGGGCTGCGCTGGCGAGCACGACTTCGCTCGAATCCTATGGTCGTCTCCCGCAGCTGATTGATGAGGGCGGAAGCTGGCAGTTCAATGCTGCTCTGGGCTGGCCCGAAAAAACGCCACTCCAGGTGTCGCGGACGCAGTTTTTGGATTTGCGAGATTCGCCGCCGGTTTGCATCTGGACGGGCGGAGCCCGGCGGGAAGGATTGGAACCCGATTTGGTGTGGTCGCCGGATCAAATGGAGATTCTTGGAGGGAAGGCCGTTTTGATTCGCACCTTTGACGCGCCCCGGCGGCCTTGGAGATCCCGAGTGTTGCAGCTCTGGCTCTTTCAACCGCAGGCAACAGGCTCCGATGAAACCAATCCCTAGCCTGGTGCCTCGAAGCCAGTTGATTTGGTGGACGTGCGGTGCCGCTTTCGTCATCGGACTGGCCTTGGGCTCGCGGAAGATTCATTCCAAGAATGAACTGCTCCCCGCTCCACAAAGCATCCGCGAGCTGAAACGCGACGAGCTCAAACTCGATCATCCTCTGTCTCGTGACCCACGGCGGGCAAACCCTCCCGGAAAGCTGCGGATCTGGCTTTTTTCGGGACGTGCCCTGGCCGGGCCGCCCCTGGCGGTCGTGGAAGAACCTCCCATCCTGGGAACCTATTCACCGTGGCTGAACGCGTTGATCAATGAGAAACTGAATCATTCCTCGGACAACTTCAGCCTGAAGATGCGAGGGTGGATCACCTTTTCGTCGCCGCGCACAATCATGCATCTGCGCAGCGACGACGGATATCGGATCCGATTCCGCAACGCTCTGGGGGAGGAGCGGAGCATCGTTCACTGGGTCGAGGACGTGACGGAAGACCTGCCCTTTGGGGCCTTGGTCGAGCCGGGGCGTTATGAAATCGAGATCGAATACTTCAACGCCGGGGGAAACTTCTTTTTCGAACTCTGGGGCACGCCGCAGGTGGAATTTGAGCCGGCGCCAGATCCGCAGAGAGACTCGCGCTGATCAGGGCGGCGCGTCGCCCGCGGCGCGTTCCCAGAACGTTTTGCTTTGTAGCCGGGGGCGTCAACTCCGGCCTGATCAATTGCGTCACGCAGCAGTTCCGGCTCCGACGGCGCGGGACGCCCGTTCGACAAGCCCCTCGACAGGCTCGGGGCCTTGAGCTTGTCGAAACGGCTCAGGGTCCCGACCGGAGTCGAGGGACCGCGCCGCCACGGAAGACAAGCCGGCCTCAACGCGGCCGGCTACAATCTGGAGCGATTTCGGCTCAACCCGGCTTCGTCGCAACGATTTTGTAGATGCTGACCGGCACCAGCAGGGTCGGCCAGCGGTGGCCCAGGAAGATCATCCACCGGCCCCGGGGGATGCGGGTTGCGCGAACCTCGACGAACCCGGCTTTGCGCGCAAACACACCGAGCCGGGCCGGCGTCCACTGGAAGACCATGGGATGTCCGATCAAGCGCAAGACGCGGCGGGTCAGCCCGAACGACAGTCGTTCAGCCAGCTCGAAGCATCGATTGACGACGGATTCGATGACGACGATTTTGCCGCCGGGCTGCAGAACGCGGTAGGCCTCGTTAAACGCGGTTTGGACCCGGATTCGTGTGGTCCGGTAGTCGGTCTCGGCCAGGTGGTGCACCAGCATCTGCATGAGCAGTCCGTCATGGGCGCCGTCACCGAGGGGCAGGGCAACGGCGGAGCCGGTCTTCGGAACCGCGACCGCCGGCAGGGTTACGTGTTCGAGGTACTCGGTGCTGATATCGATCAGGACCAGGTCGGTAATGTCGCGGCAATCATAGTTGACAACCCCGCCGCTCCCCACATCCACCACCCGGCCGCGCAGCTCTCCGACCAGCGCGCGCGTGGTTGCATCGTAGGTATCGATGCTGCCGACGAGTTGCTGATAGTTCTTCCAGGCGTCAAAATACCTGGCATTGACGTTCTCGTTGTTGCCCCTGGGCGGTCCCCCGGATTCCACCGGTTTCGGTTCGTCGTCTCTGGTCATGGGTGAATTTCGGGGCTGCGCGCCGGCAGTTCCACGATGCGCACGGGCGGCAGGCCCGGATCAACCGAACTCGGTCTTTTCCGAATGACCCGCCAGCCGGGCGGAGGCCCTGCCTGATCGTTGTAATAGGGGCGCAACCAAACGGGATACTGCATGACGAATGTCTCCGGCGATGATCCCACTCCGAGGGAGCCACCCACAACACCCCAGCCGTCGCAAATGTCCTCCGCCGGTCCGTCGATGAAGTACTTCAGTTCATAATGCCGCGGATATTCAAACAGCCGGAAGAAGGGCTCCGAGCCTGCGGCGATAAAGATCCGGGCCTGGTCCGGAGCGATGGTCTTCAAATCGCTGCAGACCTCACGGAGGTCCGCGAGAGAGCCGCGCAGCAGCCCGTGGAAATACCTTACGCTCGCAAAATTGGCGATTCCAAAAGCGAACACGAGGCACACGGAGACCGCCTGAAAGAGGTGTCGGGGCCAGCGCCGGGTGAATCGGTCGCCCAGGTGAAAGATCCAGCCCAGAACAAGGCCGACGCAGAGTGAGATGCCGAGATAGCAGGGAAAAATAAAGCGATGCACCTTGTGCACCATGGTCAGATTCAGCATTCCGCCTTCGATCGTCGGATAAAGCCAGAAAAACTCCTGATACAGGTAATAGAACACGAAGCCAAGGATCAGGAGGATTGAAAGCTTGCGGCGGCTGATTCGGAGAAAAGGCAGAATGAGAAGTGCGGGCAGGAAGGCGACGGCGCTCCATCCGTGGATCGGGGTGCTGTAGATGGAACCCGGGAGACCCACGGGGAAAAGACTCTCGCTGAACATCCTGGCATGCGCAAAGATGTCGTAATCACCTCCCGGCGGAACCCAGAACTTGAAGAACCACCACGTGACAAACTTGCCGCTGCGCCACGCTCCGATGTTGACCGCATTGCCTTTCATTATTCTGCAATGAAGGAACCAGTGGCCGCTCAAATGGTGATAGGCGCAATTCTCCGCCGCAAAAACCAGGGCAAAGCCGCCGAGCAACACGGCCGAAATCGCCATCGCCTGCCGCAGTTTGCCACCGGGCACCAGGAGCGTCTCCTTGTCTCCCAGTGCGGCCAGCAAGAAGGGGACGAAGAGAGCCCAGCCCAGCGCCAGAAAAGCCGGCGGCAGCTTCGAGAGATAGAGGAGACCCAACGAAAAGCCAGTGGCGGCGGCGAACGCCAGTTGCTTCCGGGTCGTCGCGGCCTTCAACGCCAAAACGAGGAAGACGATGCCGAGACACATGAAAAAGAGCTGCGGCATGTCGGTGTCAACGCGGGCTGAATAGATGATGTGCCCCGGGATGAGCGCCAGGATCGCGGCGCTGAAGAGCCCGGCCGGCGCATCGACGAGCGATCTCCCGATGAGCGCCACCAGCAACACGGCGCCGATCCCGGTGATCGCCGTCCACAGCACCAACGATGTTTCCGAGGCCCCGAATGTCCGCATGAACAGAATATTGGGATAGAGCGCGGCGATCCGGAATGCGTACATGTCGCACGGATCCCCTCTCCAGGCGGCCCAGTCGGAAACCTCCCTGAATTTCGAAATCAGATGCCAGTAGTTCTGGCCGGGCTCTCTCGGCGGCAGCGCCAGCGACACGAAAATATCCTCCTCGCCATATTGCCTCGCCACCCCGACGAAGAAGAACACTTCAAGGAGAACCTTGGCGATGAGGATGAGCGCCAGATACCGCCAGAAAACCGCGCGCCTTCCAACGGCAGACGCCGGCGCAGCCGGAACGGGCTCCGCGGTCATGGGCTGAAGAGGAACCGGCTCACGTCCAACGCATCGATCGCTGCGTTGCGATCATCCGTCCAGACGAACTGCGAGTTGACCAGGGGAGACTGGTTGGTGGTGACCAGATGCCGGACCCGGCCCTTGTCCTCATCCGCCAGGAACCAGTCGGAAACCAGCTTGGTTTGCCCGGGCGGGCACCGCCCCATTAGCGAGCCCCGCGGCGAATGACGGGTGGTGCGCCGCACCCGCGCGGTCGGGATCCGGCCGATTCGGACTTCACGGGGACGGACCGGCTAGCTTTTCCCCGCTACCTTCACCAGAGCCATGATCATGAGCGCCCCGGCCACCGCCCCTGAATCCTCCGGGCCGATCGATCGCTCCAGGTATCGGGCGGCCCTTCCGTGTCTTGACTGCATCTTCGCCGTGCTGCGCGCCCCCTGCTCGGCCGCCGCGGACGCCGCTTCAACGGCCCGATCCAGCGCCTTTCCCTCCCGGCTTGCCGACTCCAGCGCTTCGCCGGCCGGAACAAGGGAATCGAGAATTGTCTTGTCGCCCGGCTTTGCCTTTCCCCGCGCCGCAATTCCATCCGCAAGTCCCCGAATCAGGCGAGCCACGCCCTCGCAGTCCAGGGATTTCCTCCCCGCGCAGGCGACGCCCGCCCGCTCCAGCCCGGAAGCGATCAGGGTACCCATGGTGCCGGCGGCGCCCTCCTCGATAACCAGGGCGCTCTGCGACAGGAAATCCCCGATATCGCGGACCGCCTCGGGCTTCACTGAGGCCTCGATCGCCCGAAATCCCTTCGCCATGGTCACCCCGAGATCGCCGTCTCCGAGCGCCCCGTCCAGCCGGCAAAGCAATTCCCTGTTCGCGTCCATCAGCCCGGCGATGGTCCGAAAGTAGACGCGGATATCCTCGAGGTTGAGGACTGCCTGACTGTCATTGAAATTTGCGGACATCGCTGTGGATTGCGATCGCTCGGACGAGATCAGCGTTGAAGGTGAAACGGCGTGTCGAAGGGGGCCTCCACCAGGCCACGCAATTCGTCGTCGAGGCGCAGCACCGAAACGGAGAGGCCGGCCATCTCGAGCGATGTCGCATACTCGCCGATGTTACCGGCTATGGATCGTGATTCCCGCGTCGCAAGGGCGCGGTGAACGGACCGGTAGAGGATGTAGAGTTCCTCGAGGGGCGTGGCGCCCAAACCGTTGACGAGCACCGATACGCTGCCTCCGCGATCGATCGGCATGTCGTTCAGGATGGCTTCGACCAGGGTCTTCGCGATCTTGTCGGCGGACTCGATATTCCCGCGGCGGATGCCCGGTTCACCATGGATTCCCATGCCTATTTCCATTTCTCCCTCGCCTATACTGAAAGTGGCGCGCCCTACCGCGGGCAGGATGCAGGGGGTGAGCGCAACGCCCATGGTGCGTACATTGGCCTTGGCCTTTTCCGCCACGCGCTTGACCTCGGCGAGGTTCGCACCCTGCTCGGCCTTGGCGGAGGCCGTCTTGTAAAGGTAGAGAAGTCCGGCGATCCCGCGTCGGCTGCGACTCCATTCCCTTGGGCATGGATGCGACGTCGTCCGTTCCGACCACCGACTCCACTCGGATTCCCTCGCGGGCCGCCAGCTCGGCCGCATGGTCAAAATTCATGACATCGCCGCCATAATTGCCGTAGAGATAAATGACGCCCGCGCCGCCGTTAATCGCCCGAGTCGCATCGAGCATTTGCCGGGAACTGGGAGAGGCGAAAACGTCTCCAACGGCGACCCCATCGAGCATGCCCTTTCCCACGTAGCCCAGAAACAGCGGCAAATGCCCCGAGCCGCCTCCGGTTGCCAGCGCAACTTTTCCCTTCACCGGGCAGTCCGCCCGGACCGCGCGCGGTTGTCGGCTCTCACGCTCTTCAGTTTCGCGGGTGAGCCAACAAGAGCCCCTCGATCATGTCATCGACGAACTTTTCAGGATCATTAATGAACTTCTTCATAATCAATTCATAGCGCCAACAGATCGGCAGTGGGCGCCGGGTTAAGGCTGTGACAACCCTTATTTCGTCTCCGCAGCGCCGTCAAAGAAACTTATGCCGAAGAATCGCGCCGCTCCGTGTCGGGCACCTCAACGACAAGGCGTCCACCGAGCGCTGAGACGAGCCTGGCGATCTGCTCAAATGACGTGACTCCTGGTGCGGTCTCGATTCGCGATGCCCGCTTCTGGTTGACGCCAAGCAGCTGTCCGACTTGCGCCTGGCTGAGCCCGCGGAATTTTCGCAACCCGCGCAGAACCACATGAAGCTGTTGGGGTGTGCCTACCGGATAATTCACAGTAGGAAAATAACTACTTTAAAATAGTGACGTCAAGACACTATTTTAAGATAGTAATTAACTAGACTACCTATGGATGGTAATCAAAAGATCCCGTTGATATCCTGAAACGCTATCCCGCCTTTCTCAAACCCGTGGCATTGATTCCGGCGGCGGACCCGATCTCCGGCGGGCTCAATGGCTTCGTGAAATAGAAGAGGACGGCGGAGATAGAGGAAAAGGGCGACAAGATCGAAAGTGAGCGAGGGGTCGACCTTCCGGTCCCGCAGGACGCCCGCCGCATAGATGCCCAATCCGCCGGCAAATGCATTCATCATGTTGATGATGCCGTAACCGGTCGCCCGGTAGCGCGGATCGACGACCTCGCAAAGGCCGGCATCATGTTGGCATCGGTGAATGCGCAAAAGACGCGGTAGAGGATCATCCCCAGTATGGCCAGCGCCAGGACGCTGGTATTGGCGCGTCAAGAGCACGCAGGGCACGGCGATGAGGAGGCCGATCGCCGGGACAAACATGCGGGCGCGGCGGTTCGTGCGGCTCCAGCGGTCGGCCCAGGCCCCGCCGACGAGGATGCCCGGCAATGCCGCGACATTGGCATACCCGGTGGCCGACAACCCGGCGACGCCCTGCGTCAGGTGGAAATGCTCCTGAAGGAATACGGGCATCCAGCCCACGCATCACCCACGAGATCAATCCGCAGAAGGCCATGTTGATGAATATCAGGACGAATGAGCTGTAGCTGAACAGGCTCCTGACCGCCTCGCCAAAGCGGATCTTGGGCTCGACCGCCGCCGGCTCGCCCGTCCTTCGGCTCCTCCCGCGGCAGGTCCCGCAGCAGGAAGGCGATCACGACGCAGTAGGCCATCCCGGCCAAACCTACCATACTGAAGGCGAATCGCCAGGAGCGCCAGTCCGCAAGCATCCCGCCCAAGCCGCCGAGCGCGATGCCGATCGTGTACCCGGTGTTATGGATGCCGGTCGCCAGCGAACGCGTGGCGCCCCGATGGTAGTCGCACACCAGCGCAAGCGCGGCCGAGAAATTGAAGGCGCGCTCATGCCGAGCAGCATGCGCAAGATCAGCAGCTGCTCGAAGTTCTGGGCATAGGACGTCAGCCATGTGATCGTCGACCAGGCAAACATGCTCCCGATGACCACCCAGCTTCGGCTGAAGCGATCGGCCAGGAACCCGCCGAAGGGATTCACGAGCGCGTAGACCCAGAGAAAGGCCGACGTCAGCAGGCCGAATTGGGTCTCGGTGATCGGGAACGACGCCACGATCGACCCGTGCATCGTCGTCAGCATGATCCGGCAGACGAAATTCGAGCAGATCACGAACCAGAGCAGCACGACGATGAGCCATGCGCGCGGGCGGCAGTTGCGGGCCAGAGGAAGCCGAGGATCCGAGACGACATGGGGTTCTTGGCTGTCATCCACGGCTTGTCCGGCGGATTCTCCCTCGATTTCGGCCCCACGGCGTACGCGAACCCGCGAATGAAATCGCCTGTTCCACGGCGAACGCGGCCGACGACGGTACTTCTTCCGCCGCGTGGATCAAAGCTTGTAATTGAGCTCGAGGAGGAATGTCCGGGGCATGGCCACCGAAATGTAGTCGGCCTGCACGCCGCCCTCGGCAAAGTCCTGGTTCAGGGCATTGTCGCAGGTCAGCTTCACCATGAAGTGCTTGTTGAACAGATAGCTCACAAACACGTTCATCGGTGTGCCGGTCTCCATCTTCAGCATGCCCGACCACACGGTGTAGGCCGAGAATGGCGCATCGATATAGTTGACCGTCGACATCCAGCGCCCGCCGTAGCGAACGACGCCCGCGCCCATCTCCAATCCATGGAGCGTACTCTCCTTGGAAAACGCATACCGGTTCATCATCGCCCACGAATTGTCATAGGACCCGCCGATCGGCCGGTTCAAATAGTCCCGGTTGTGTCCGGAAAAAAGCTGCCGATCACCTGCCACCCGGGAACGACCGAGAAGGCTACATCGCCATCCACGCCCTCCTGCACTGAATCGCCTATCGGCACGATATAGGTAAGCCCCGCCGGATTGTATCCCGGTCCGATGATGTAATTGTTCGTCAATGCCATGTCGGAACCAGGCGAGGTCCGTGGAAAGGCGCCCCCCGAAGAAGGCCGTCTTGAGTCCCACCTCCTGGCCTTCGCCCACCTGCGGCGGCGGCAGAAGTCCATTGTACGTGACCTGGTTTCCCTGGGTATTCTGGGCAAAGGTGGTGGCGTGCATGGCATAGATCGATATCTCCTTTGTCGGCTTGAGCACCATGCCGTACCGATGCAGGTAATGCTGGACCGGTATGCTCGTCGTCTGCCACGGAACCGTCGAAATGTTCGGAGTCGAGAAGGCGGTGATGGCCGACCACGCCCATCCGGCGGTCAGGCTCAGGTATTTCGTTATGTCGATCGTATGCTGTTCATAGATGTTGACCACCTGCGTTTGGGCATGTGACCCCTCATTGGCATAAACACCGATATTGGTGTCGTAATCCTTCCACGACGGAGTCGCGAAGTTCATCGCGTTCGGATCGTAGAAATTAACGACCTGGCCGGTTCCTTTCGCCCAGCCGAACGACCTCGCGCTCCATTCCCGCTGCTCCAGGATGAACTCGTCAAATCCTCCGCCGATGATGTCGATGTTCTTCGTGATGCCGACGTCGTAGTGCGCCTGGAAGTCCTCCAACAGGCTGAAGTGGGTCTCGCGGTAATTGTCCTCCCTTGCGTCCCAGGTCTCGGTTCCCTTGTTCCAATCGGTTGTCATCGGCGTTGTTTCCGAGCCTCCCTGGGCGATATAGCGTTGGACGCGGTTCGCCCCGAACTTGAACCTATTTGCGCAATTCTGACCGACGACCGACACGATGTCCGTGTAATACCGCTGGGTCTCGTACTTCATGTTGCCACCGGGCGTCAGCATGGTCTGCACTTTCCACGGAATGGCTGTGAATAGGTTTCCGCTCGGCGTCAGCATGCCTTGGGTGGGACCGACTGGCTTCAGTTCCTTCTCATAGGTATAATACACGCGGAAGCTCGTGTTCTTCCATTTGACCGAGACTTCCGGGAAGATCACCGCGCTGTCGTTCTTGAAGTTAACGAAATAATACGAGCCGCTTTGATAGGCGCCCACCAGGCGGTAGGCCACCTGCGCATCACCCAACGTGCAGAGGGGTCCGGTGGAGTCGACCGTCGCGCGATAGGTTCCCCAAGACGTTATGCTGGCCGTCACAATGTCCCGGTGGAACGGCATCGGTTGCTTCGTGGTCTTGAGCAGGGCCCCGCTCAGGGCCCCGTTCAGGTAAAGGATCTGCGCCGGGCCCTTGACGATCTCGTACGAGTCTACCCAAACATTATCCTCGAAGCTCGCATTCTGGGGCAGCTCATCCACGTAGAAGGGCCAAATCCGCCCGCCGCGGAGAAAGGGGTTTTCGGTCAGGGTAAAGGTGAAGCCCGCGCCGAAGTACTGAATGATGCTTGAGCTGTCCGTGAAGCCAACGTCATCGAGAAAATCCCGCGTGATGACCGTATCGACCTGGGGGATGTCCATCATCGCCTGGTTCGTTTTTAAGCCGGAGACCGCGTTGCCATAAACATAGCCCCGGTCCTTGGTCGAAACCACCTCGAATGGCGTCAGGGCGACGATCTCCTCGTTTGCTTGGGGCGGATCATACGAAATGTTTCTGGTCGCGCCGGTTCTCGGGGGCGGCGCAACGACAGGCTCCACCTTGACAAGGCTGAGGGCTCCATTCTCGGGGTCCTGCGTTGCGACCAGCCCGGTGCCTTCAAACATGAAATTGAGCGCCTCCAGCGGAGTGTGCTCCCCTTTTATCCCTCGGGTTGTCACTCCCTCGATGGACTCCGCCTTGTAGAGGAGTTGTTCACCGGACTGGGTCGAAAACTGCTTCACTGTGGACGCCGCATCGCCGGCAGGGATGTCGAAGGTCTTTATTGACGCATTGGCTGCATGCGAGGATGCCGCGAGAAGCACCAGGCCGATGAGGCAAAGCGCTGATAGGACAACGCGAAGCAGATAAGGGCGCGTGCCCGGGACGGATGTAGGATTTGGGGTCATAGGGAACCGGCGGTGTTGCCCCGGTTCTCTTACCACGATTGGCCCGGCTTAAAGTATTAAGGACGCCGTCCGCTGCGGGCCGAAATGGAAAAATCGTCAACTCAAGGAGCCCGCTTCAGCTTCAAAACGGTATTGCCATCGCGCTCCTCAGTGACGACCGCGAAGTGGGTCTTCAACAGCCGAACGAAACCGGCCGCGTCGCCTGGCTCCAAACTGCCGCCAAATCGTTCGGCGGCAAGGGCGGGATCGGCAATTACAAGTTGATGGCGATTGCAGCGGTTGAAGTTGTCCACCATTTCCGAGAGGGGCGAGTCGAGGAATTCCAGGCGCCGTTGCTGCCACGCGGGGACGGGGTTGAGGTCTGTCTCGGACGGCAGTTTCGGGCTGGCTTTGGCCTGGACCATTGATGAAAGCGAAACAGAAACCCTCTCGCCGGCAGAGACGATCAGGGGTCGGGCCAGGTTTTCGGCAAGCGCAACCGGTGGCCTTCCATTCCCGTCGGCTGCGCGCGTTCCGATGTGGTCGTCGATTACCTGCACCTTTCCTTCGGTCACGAGTACATCTACCTTGTCCGCCGAAAGCCGGACGTCGAAGGCGGTCCCGACAGCCCGCACCAGGATGCCGTCCGCATCCGCCAAGAAATGCTCTTCTTGCGTCCTTGGCCACGGCGAACCGGGCTTCGCCGCGGACTAGGCGGACGTTGCGATTGGCGGCGGTGAACTTCACTTCGATGGCGCTGCCGGCATTGACCCGAACGACGGATCCGTCGGGGAGGTCAATGGTTCTCGGGCCAACCACCTCGGTCGCGCCGTTGCCCGCGGAACCGTGGGAGCGGAGTATAGTGAACCACCAAAGAGCAGACGCTGCCGCAAGAAATGCGGCTGCAACAAGTCCCGCGCGGAAAAGCCCGCGAGAAGGCGTTCGATCCGCCGAACGGGTTGAAAACGCTTCCCGGCGTTCCCGGACGCGGCCGAGCAGCGCCCAGGTGCCTCCCATTTCCGCAAAAAATTCGCCGTGGCGTGGGTCTGCGGCCAGCCAGCGCTCGAATTTCCTCTCTTCTTCAGCGGTCATCCCCCGATCGTCCAGTGCCAGCCAATCGGAAGCGTCCCGTTCGATCGAGGTCGAGTCGGGAGTCGGGCGGCGCCGGTGTTCTCCAAGAGGTGACATCGGAGTGTTTATCGAGGCCAATCGGCGGTGGGAGACGCGCTTTTCAGCATGGCGTGGGAAATACCGTGGGACAGAAAGTACTTCCGGCAGCGGAGGACGCCAAGAGCAACCTGGACTTTGACCGTATTCTCGGAAATGCCCATCTTTTGGGCGATCTCGTGGTACGATAACTCATTGATTTTTCGCAAGATTATGATCTCCCGGCAACGGAGCGGGAGCGCGTGAACAGCGTTGACGAGCACGTCAAGCTCTTGCTCGTGGTCGGCTGCGGCACCCGCATCGGGTCCACCATCTACCACGGGCAGACGGTCGATTTCGGCTATGCTGTCTATTTCAACGACCCGCTTGTGGCGGAAAAAATCGACCGCCGCGTTGCGGGCTGCGGCAAATAGATAGGGGCGGACGTCCAGGATCTCTCCCAACTGGTGGACGCGTACAATTCGCGAGTAGGTGTCCTGGATGACGTCGTCGACGTCGCGCAGGCCGGGAAACCGGCGGTGGAGATAGGCACGGAGGTCGGACTCGTGGGGTTGAACCTCCTCTGCAAACCAGCGAGTCTGCTCGGCGCTGAGGGTTTCTTCGGACACTTTGTGGTCTGCGCAGGGCAGCGGGTATACTGCCCAATCCGCGACAATAAATGCTCGGGTGATCCGGGAAGATTGTCGACCCAATCCCGCGGTACTTAATAAGAACCACGAGCAATCCCACAAAAGACCAAGTGCCGTTTAGGCGGTAGGCATGGGCCCACAGGGATTCGAACCCTGAACCAAAGGATTATGAGTCCTCTGCTCTAACCGTTGAGCTATAGGCCCGGAAAGAACTTCGAAGTGGTGCTAATGCCCCGAACCGGAGTCTTGCAGTATCTGTCCATTAGCGACAACCCGTAAAGTGCCAGTCGCGGCACTCCGACGCCAGCCCTATCAGCGAGTTCCATCCTCCCGTGACTGCAGCTTCTTCGCGACGACGATCGAGCTCATGCCCTCGTCCCGGTGAAGGACGGCGGCCCCGGTGAAGCCTGCGGATTCAAGGTCCTCGCGCAATTCACCGAACGTGAATGTGCCGCCTCCTTCCGTGCCGACCAGCATGTTGACCGCGAAGAGAGCGCCGGACAACGGGCGTGTCCGGGTCTCATCCATGAGGATATCCCTGATGGCAATGCGTCCCCCGGGAGCAAGGGCGGTGAACACCTTCGCAAAAAGGCCGCGATTTTCCTCGCGCGAATTCTGGTGAACGATCGCGCTGACCCAGGCCAGGTCGGCTCCCGCAGGCAGCGGATCGGAGGCAAAATCACCGGGGACCAGCCGGACCCGATCGCGGAGGCCCGCCGATCGCAGTCGGCGATCGGCCATCGGGACGACAGGGGGAAGATCGAAGAGGATGGCTGTCGCGGATGGGCAGGCGCGAAGGAATGCGATGGTCCATGTCCCCGAGGCTCCCCCGATGTCCAGCAGTTGATCGAACCTAAGCGGCCGCACGCGGCGCACCACGGCGGCGGCGGCGGGCGCCGAGATGTTGTCCATCGCCCCGATGAACGATTCCTGATCGCCGGCGGCTCCGCGGACGCTGGGGGTCCTCTGTGCGGGAAGGCCCGTCTTCACCACGGAGGCGAGCTGAGCCCACCGGCGCATGCAGTTTGCCTGGTGCTGCGCCATCGCAAGACCGGTGCGCGGCCCGCACGGTGTCAGGACTTCGGCTATTCCCTGGCTCAGCGCGTACCGCCCTCCCCTTTTTCTCGCGAGACCAAGCGCCGCAAGCGCATCCAGGAGAACCGTGAGACCGCGAAGGCCGCAGCGAAGCCTCTTCGCAAGAATCGCAGCGGCCCGCGGTTTGCCCGCCAAAGCCGTGAACAGGTCCAACTCCGCGGCGGCGGCGAGCACGGCCGCCCCCTGGAAACTTCGGATGAGCGCGTGGAGTTCATCGGGCGTCCACCCCCGGGGTCTGCTGCGCTTCATGCCCCGACACCACCGGGATTGCGGCGGCCCGTCAACGATCATGTGCCACCAGGGCGGTTGCGCGTCCTGCGAATACGGTCGACTCCGCTTCCCGCGAAATGACAGTCTTCATCCGGACCGGCACCCAAGGATCCCATCATGAATGGTTACCAACGCATCGCCGCTGCCCTCCGCGCAGTGGCCGGACAAAGTGCCCGTCATGCTGCACAATTTCATGCATGTCGCGCGCGAGGCGGGACTGACGCCAGGAGCAGTACCGCGACAATCCCGGACTCGCGGCCGGTGCCTTCATCCGGTCGGTCGACAACTACCAGTACGACGGCATCCTGGTGGACATCGACACGGCGACTCTCGCCGGCGCTGTCGAGCGTTCCGGTGGCCTTTCCCGCGGACGAGCCCGCGGTCTGCCGGGGCGGCGCCCTGAAAAGCCTCGAGGCGGTCGACGATCTTCAGGCGGTCGACATTGCCCGCTATCGCTACGTCGAGAACTGGCTGGAGACCGTCAGAATCCTCCGCCGGCACTTCGGCGACGAGATATTCCTGCGCGGCAATTGCGACCAGGCGCCGTTCGACCTCGCCTGCCTGATGCGCTCCTCCGAGGAATGGATGCTGGACCTGAGCGACCCGGACAATCGTCCGC
>CAWDQK010000062.1:0-9453 GCA_963804395.1 uncultured Verrucomicrobiae bacterium
TGTGGCCAATTCGGGCGACCGCAATCGGGCACAAGCCGCGGACCTTGAGTTCGGCGATGGCGGATTCCTCCTCGCGGCTGGTGAGCCAACCGGTGGTCTCGCGACCGGTGGTCGCATCAATTGCACGATAGGTGAATGTAGTCATGGCCTAGAAATATCTCATAAATTCCGAGACCGTGGTGCTGCCGTCGAAGACGGCGCGCAGCCCGGCGGTGCGCAGCGGCTCCATTCCCTGTCTGGCGGCCAGGCGCTGGATGGCCGCGGCCGGTGCCCGCTCCAGAATCAGCGCGCGGATCGACTCGGTCACCCGGAGCCACTCGAAGACGCCGATCCGCCCCCGGTAGCCGGTGTGACCGCAGGCGGAGCAGCCCCGGCCCCGAAAGAAAGTCTGTCCGTCAGTCTCTTCCGTCCGGACGCCGCTTTCGACCAGCAGCCTCGCCGGCGGGACACATCGCTCGCGACACTCCGGACAGATGCGGCGCACGAGGCGTTGGGCGAGGACCGCTTCGAGGGTGGCGCAAATCAGAAATGGTTCGACCCCGAGGTCGGTGAGGCGGGTGACGGCGCCGGCGGCATCGTTGGTGTGCAGCGTGCTCAGCACGAGATGCCCGGTCAGCGCCGCCTGGCTCGCGATCTGGGCCGTTTCCAGGTCCCGGATTTCGCCGACCATCATCACGTCGGGATCATGCCGGAGAAATGAGCGCAGGGCGGAGGCAAACGTCAGTCCGACCGACTGGTTGACGGCCAGCTGGGTGGTTCCCTCGACCTCATATTCCACTGGATCCTCGGCCGTCAGGATCTTGATTCCGGCCGAGTTGACGAGGCGGAGGCATCCATAAAGCGTCGTGGTTTTGCCCGAACCGGTGGGGCCGGTCACCAGGAGAATCCCGTTGGGGCGACGGATGATCTCCTGGACGGAATTCCCAACGCTTCCGGGCAGGCCGAGAGCGGCCAGGGTCAAGGGCGCAGCGGTTGGATCGAGCACGCGCAACACGACACTTTCCCCGGTCTGGACCGGGAGGGTTGAGATGCGCAGGTCGACCGGCCGTCCGTCAGCGGAAAAGCGCAGACGGCCGTCCTGCGGCACGCGGCGTTCGGCGATGTTAAGGCCTGAGAGAACCTTCAGGCGTGAAACCACGGCCGGGGCCTGGGCGGCGGGAAGCTTGGCCGCATCGCGCAGTGTTCCATCGACGCGCAGGCGCACCCGCAACTGATTCTCGAAAGGCTCGAAATGAACATCGCTGGCGTGTTCGCGAATCGCCTGGCTGAGGATCCGGTTCACAAACCGGACGACCGGCGCTTCGCCCGCCGGACGCTCGCTGGGCCCGGCGGGGGGCCGCGGTTCGCCGGGCCCGGGCGGCGGCGTTCCGCCGCGATCCGCCGTCTGGTTGTCCTCGGCCACGGCGCTGACGCCGTAGTGGATTCGGAGCAAATCGACGATCCGCGCCGGATCAGCGACCGCAATCTCCACGTCCCGGCCGAGCGCGAAGGACAGGTCGCCCGCCAGGCCCGGCACAAAGGGGTCGACCGCCGCCAGCTGAAGCCCTCCCACATCCATCCCGATTGGAATCACTCCAAAGCGCCGCGCCAGATGCCCCGGCATTGCCCCGGAGATTTCCGGCGGCAAATCCGGCGGCAGTTCGTCGAGGAAGCGCAATCCGAGGTGCGCCGCGATGCGGCGAAGCAGTTCCCCGCGGGCCAGGAGTCCGCGGGCCAACAGCGTGTCAGCCAGGGAGACGCGGCGGCCGACACTAGTTTCGTGCAGCGAGGACAACGTCGCCGGCGACACGCAGCCGGCATCGCGCAAAAGCACAGCGACGGCCTGATCGTGGCCTTCGTACATAGGGGATGTGACTGTGGAAAATCGCATCGCGCCCCGGGGACAGCTCCAGCGGGCGCGGACGATCGCGGAGCCGGGCCTACAATTCGCGCAACTTGTAGCCCATCTGAATAAGCTTTTCGCGCATGACGGTGGAATCCTGGGCCTTGTCCAGGGCCTCGTCTGCCGCGACGAGCTCCCGGTTGACGAGGCTCATCAGGTGGGTGTCGAGCGTGATCATGCCGAGCGAGGCGCCGGTCTGGATGTCGGAGTTAATGCGGAACGTCTTGTTCTCACGAATCAGCGAGGCGATCGACGTCGTGTTGATCATGATTTCAAACGCGCTGATCCGTCCGCCGCCAATCTTCTTGCAGAGCACCTGGGACAGGACGGCCTGGATGGAGCCGGCCAGCTGGGTGCGGATCATTTCCTTCATGTTCGACGGAAAGGCGTCGACGATGCGGTCAATCGTCTTCGCGGCGCCATTGGTGTGCAGCGTACCGAAGACAAGGTGTCCGGTTTCCGCGGCGCTGATCGCCGCCTCGATGGTCTCCAGGTCGCGCATTTCGCCGACGAGGATGACATCCGGATCCTGGCGCAGCGCGCGGCGGATGGCCTCGGAGAAATTCGGCACATCGATTCCGATCTCCCGCTGCGTCACGATGCAGCGCTTGTGTTCATGGTAATACTCAATCGGATCCTCGATGGTGATGATATGGCCTTCGCGGTTCTCGTTGATGTAATTGATCATCGAGGCGAGCGTGGTGCTCTTTCCCGATCCGGTTGGACCCGTGACGACGACGAGCCCGCGGGGGCGATACAGCAGCTCCTTGACCTTGTCGGGCAGGCCGATTTCGCGCAGGCCGAACATCTTGTTGGGGATCTGCCGGAGGACCAGGCCGTAGTTGCCCTTGGACTTGAGCACGCTCACGCGGAAGCGCGCCTTGTCGAGGTAGGCAAACCCAAAATCGGTCCCGCCGTTGAGCTTCACGTTCTGCACGTGTGCATCGGGCGTGATGGCGAGCATGAGGTTTTCCGTGTCATTCGGTGTAAGCGCCGGACCATCCACCGGCGTCATGCTGCCGCTGAGACGCAACGTCGGCGCCTGCCCGACTTGGAGGTGAAGATCGGAAGCGTGCTGCTCAACCACGATCTCAAGCAGGTCATTCATTTCGTAGCTCATGGGGGTCCTTGGGTTGGCGCAATGGCGGTGTCCTTTCCGATCGTAACGCGGTTTCGACGGACGTCATTCCAAAAAACGCCACCTTGCGAAATCATTATTGGTCTGCCTCGGGGACGGTCGCGGCCAGCACCTCGTTCAACCGTGGTCAGGGCCGCCCGCGCCTTGCGGAGTCCGTCGGCCCTGAGTGTGGTCATGCCCTGCGCCCGGGCCTGGCCCCGCAAAACGCTTCCACCGGCGCGCTCATAGATCAGTTGCTGCAGGGCCGGAGTGACGTTGAGAAGTTCGAAAATGCCGAGCCGGCCGGCGTAACCCGTGTTGCAACAGACCGGGCAGTCACCGCCGCCCGCCGGGGGCGCAACCGCGGGATCCGGATTAACGCGACCTCCTCCGACCGTGTTTGCCCGCCCGCCGCAATGTGCGCAGACGCGGCGCACCAATCGCTGCGCCACCACTGCCCGCAAGGCGGATGCGACCAGGAACGGTTTCACCCCCAGGTCGAAAAGCCGGGTTACGGCTCCCGGCGCATCATTGGTGTGCAGGGTGCTGAACACGAGATGACCGGTCAGGGCCGCGTTGATCGCAATCTCAGCGGTCTCCCGGTCGCGGATCTCGCCAACCATGATGACATTTGGCGCCTGCCGGAGCATCGCCCGTAACGCAGCGGCAAAGGTCATCCCGACTTCGCTCTTCACCGGCACCTGGTTGATCCCGGCAAGCTGATATTCCACCGGATCCTCGACCGTGATGATCTTGCGGTCGGACGTGTTCAGGTGGTGCAGGCAGGCGTACAACGTGGTTGTCTTGCCCGAACCGGTGGGTCCGGTGACGAGCACCACGCCATCCGGCAGATTCAGCAAACGCGCGAGGGACTTTGCATCGGCGGCATCCATCCCGAGTTCATCCACTCCGAGGCGGACCTTTTCCGGCTCGAGCAACCGCAGCACCACACTTTCGCCGTGCACTGCGGGAAGGGACGAAATCCGCAGGTCCACCGTGCGGCCGCTGACGTTGAACCGCGCCCGCCCGTCCTGCGGCAGACGTTTCTCCGCAATGTTCATGTTGCCCATGATCTTCAGCCGGGAGACCACCGGGCGCTGCAGGCGCTGCGGCAGATCCCCGGCCGGCTGGAGGACTCCATCAATGCGGTAGCGGATGCGAAGCTGCCGGGCCAAAGGCTCCAGATGGATGTCGGAAGCCCGGCGCGCGACTGCCTGGCTGACGATCGATTCCACGAGCCGGATGACGGGCGCGTCGTCAGCCGCTTCTGGCGCGGCGAATTCTTCTGTGGCGGGCACGGGAAATGGGGTGCGGACGGCCGGCACGTTGAACCGCCGGACTGGAGGCTCTGATCTGCGCAACCGGTTGCGATCAGGTCAAGTCGATTTAATAGAAATTAACCATAATTGAATACAGCAGAAACCTCCATTCTTCTCGTCCGCGCAGCGGACATTTAGCGAGGCGCTGGCTCCAACCTCGGGCAGCCTCCGGCGTTTCGACCGCATGAAGACCCAAGTCTGGTCTGAGGCGGCGCCTCGCTAGCGGTTGAGGCTGAGCAGAAACTCGGCGTTGGACCGGGTCTTCTTGAGCCGCGAAATCAGCATTTCCATCGCCTCGACCGGCGGGATTCCCTGCATGGCGCGCCGGAGCGAATAGATGCGCAGGAGTTCGTCGGGGTGGTAGATCAACTCCTCCTTGCGGGTGCCGCTGCGCTCCATATTGAGCGACGGGAAGATGCGTTTGTTGACGAGGTCGCGATCGAGGTGGAGCTCCATGTTGCCGGTGCCCTTGAACTCCTCGAAGATGACCTCGTCCATCTTGCTGCCGGTGTCGATGAGCGCCGTGCCCATGATGGTGAGACTGCCGCCGCCCTCGATGTTGCGCGCCGAGCCAAAAAAGCGTTTTGGCTTCTGGAGGGCTGTCGCCTCCATGCCGCCGGTCATGATCTTGCCGCTGTTTGAGGCCAGCGCGTTGTAGGCGCGCGCCAGCCTCGTGATCGAATCGAGCAGAATCACCACGTGCTGGCCCATTTCGACCAGCCGCCGCGCCTTTTCGATGACCATCTCCGCCGCATGTGTATGGCTCTGGGGAGTCTCGTCGAATGTCGAACTGACCACCTCACCCTTGGTATGGCGCCGGAAATCGGTGACTTCTTCAGGGCGTTCGTTGACCAGGAGGATGATCAGGCTGGTTTCGGGGCTGTTCGTGGAAATCGCGTTGGCCATGTTGTGCAGCAACACGGTCTTTCCGGTTCGCGGCGGCGCAACGATCAACCCGCGCTGGCCGAAGCCGACCGGCGTGAGGATGTCAACCGCGCGCATCGAAACGTCCTTCTGCTCGGGAACTTCGAGCAGGATGCGTTTCAGCGGATAGTAGGGGACGAGTTCCTCGAACGGCGTGATCTTCGAAATCTCCTCGGGCTTGAGGCCCATCACGCTCTCAACCTTCACCACCGCCGGACAGCGCTCCTCGCCTTCCGGCGGCCGCACCTGCACGCGGAGTTCGTGGCCGCGTTTCAGGCCATAGCGCCGGATGATGCTCTCAGGAACATAGGGATCCTCGGGGTACAGCCGATAGTTGACCGCCTTGTGCACCAGGAAGCCGTGGCCCCGGTCGGTCAGGTCGAGCCATCCGTGATCAATCACGGGGCGCTTTGTGCTGCCGGCGAGCCTGAAGATTGCTGCCAGCAAATCCTTCCGGTTTGGCGCTCCTTCGAAGGTGGCTCCAAGCGTCCGCGCCTCGGCCGTCAATTCCGCAAGACCGAGTTCATAAAGCGAATCGAGCTCGATCGGCGCGCCGCCACCAGATGCGATGTCGGCTGCCGTTGCATCCAGCGCCGCCAGATTGGCGAAGCGGGCCGGATCGGGCAGATCTCCAAAGACTGGTGCAAAGCTCGGCGGCGGCGGTTGGACAGGATACTGGTTGCCGCCCGGCGGTCCGCCCAGCGGTCCGCCCAGCCAGTGCTTGCCGCGCTTTCGCTTGTGCCGCTTGCCCTTCTTGAAGAAGTAAGGATCAAACCCGCCACCTGGACGTTGATACGGGCCGCCCTGATCGTCGCCTTCTCCCGGTTCCGGGGCTTCGGTCGTCTCAACCGCGGAAACCGCCCCTGCGTCCGGCATTCGTTCCGCTTGCGGCGGGGGTTCCACAGGCTGTGCCACCGGGACCGGAGGCTCAACCCTCTCAACGCTTGGGGGCGGCTCCGGCGCGACCACCGGAGGAGGCTCAGGCGCCGGCGAGGGGAGCGGTGCGACAGCCGTGGCCGCCTTGGTTCGATAGAAGCGCGAACGACGGCGGACCGGCTTCCTGCCGGACGATTCGTCCGGGCCGGGCTCTCCGGCAGGGCTGTCTGCCGCTGGCTTGGCGGGCGGTTGGTCTTTACCTGAATGTTTGGAAGGTTCCATGGATGCGGTGGACAACGGTCCCGTCGAGAGTGCGGGGCAGCTTCTCCGCCGGAGTGCGGTCGGGTCAAAGGTTCGAAAGCGAATCGACCAACGCTGCTACCTGGTCACGTAGAAAATCGGACGAACCGTCGTTCAGAAGAACAAAATCAGCCAACTTAATCTTCTGCGTCAAAGGCAGTTGCTTGGAAATCCGTTGTCGGGCGAGCGATGGAGGGAATCCGCGCTGCTCCAGCCGGGCAAGTTGTACGGTGGGATCAGAGGCGACACAGACGGTGAAATCAAACCAATTCTGGAGGCATTTTTCGAAGAGCAGGGGAACCTCCACCACCCAGGACCGCGCCGGGCCCGACGCAAACGCCGACTTCCAATGCTCGAACACCCGGGGATGCAGCAGGTCTTCGAGCCAGTTAAGACTGCCATCGTCCGAGAACACCCGGCGGGCAAGCTGGCTGCGGTCCACTTTCCCTGACGCCGTCAGCACCTCCGGGCCAAACCGCTCCTTGATGGAATCGATGACCTCCCGGTCGGTTGAGAGAATTGCGCGGACGACCGCATCCGAATCCAGCAGGTCAAATCCATGCTCGGCGAACAGCCTTGCAGCGGTCGTCTTGCCGCAGCCCATCCCGCCTGTCAGACCCAGGATCATGGACCCGACCTTACGTGAAATCTGCTTCTTTGAAAGCCCTAAGATTCAGCTTGCATGAGATCAGACCCACCTATTCCATTACCGATTCTTATGAGTGGCGACATGGCCATGGGATCCGCGGCAGCTTCCTGCCAGGAGATATTTCCCAAGATCGACACGAAGGATGTCCAGGCGGTGGCAGCCTTCACCCGGACGTCGATTCGTCGGATGCATCCGGAAGCCGACGCGGCGGTGGCCGACCGGCTCTTCAGGGAGTTTGAAGACATGTTCAGCGGGCGCTACCTTGACTACCTGCCCATTGACATGCGGTACCACGATCTCGAGCACACTCTGCAGGCGGCCTTTTGCCTGATTCAGCTGCTTGAAGGCCGGAGCCGTGCCGGTTCGCTGCCCGTCCTCACGGCTCGGCAGGTTGAGATTGCGATCGCCAGTGTGCTCCTTCACGACTCCGGATATCTGAAATTGCGCTCCGACTGGCGGGGCACCGGAGCGAAATACACGTTTGTCCACGTGATTCGCAGCTGTGCCTTCGCCGCCAGCTATCTGCCGACGATCGGTTTTGGGTGCGAGGAAGTGGACATCGTCGAGAACGCGATCCGCTGCACCGGCCCGAGAAGCGACATCGACCAGATCGAGTTTCCCAACGAAATCGGCAATTTCCTGGGCTGCGCGCTGGCGACGGCCGATTTTCTGGGCCAGATGGCGGCGCCTGATTACGTCGATGAGTTGCCTTTTCTCTATGCCGAGTTCGAGGAGTCGGATCGCTTCTTCAATCTGCCGAATGAGAAACGGCATTTCCGCAGCGCGCGTGAGCTCATCGAGAAGACGCCTGCTTTCTGGACACGTTTTGTGCTGCCCCGCCTCACCGAGGACTATCGCAGCGTGTACCGCTTTCTCGCCGAACCGTATCCTGACGGCGCCAACCCGTACCTCGATGCCGTTGAGCGAAACATCGCCCGGACCGCCGAGTTGATCCGCAGCTTCTCCGATTAGCGGGGCTCCGCCCCAGCCCGGCGAGAAGGAACGGTGGCGGTCAGTTTGTCATTGCGGGGAGTCCCGAGACAACGTCTCTGGGAGACCGCATTCGCGGCTCGTTCTCGCTGGGGCGTTGGCCGTCAAGGCTGACGCGCCGGTCACCGGTCAGGGTCGGTGGCGTTGAGAACCGGGGACGCGCTCATTGATGCGCGACGACCGCGGCCGGATGAAGGTCTTCATTGGCCGGTCCGTTCAGGACCTTACCGAAGCGATCAAAGCGCGAGCCATGCGCAGGACAGTCCCACGTTTCCTCCGTATGATTCCACGAAACCAGGCCACCGAGATGGGGACACACCGCGGAGCATTCGTGGAGCACGCCGCCTGCGTCGCGATAAACGGCGGTCTTCGTGAGCCCATTGGGCACGATGGCCCCCGTGCCAGGCGGGACGAGACGATCGTTCTCAATATCCCCGTCGATCAGCCAATTGGCATACTGCAGGGCCGTGTTGACGGCTTCCCTGGCGAACTCGGGGATGGCGGCGAGCGTCACGCGCGAGGGGCTGTACAGCTGCGTCCAACGATTTTCGCGTCCCCGGATGAGGTCCGTGAGCAGCAGTCCGGCGATTGTGCCGTGGGTCAGGCCGCTCCCGGAGTCACCGGTCACAATATAGATGTTATCGTGGTCCACCGGATTGCGGCCGATGAATGCGAGCCCATCGACCGACTCCATCACCTGGCCCGACCAGCGGAACCGGACTTCGGCCGCCATCGGGAATCGCGCCCGGGTCCATCGCTCGAGCTGCGCGTATCGCGCGTCGGCGTCGTCGGCTTCACCGGTCCGGTGGTCCTCCCCGCCGACGAGCAGAATTTCCCTGGCAGGCGCCGTGCCGCCGTCATTCATCCCAACGAGGCGCAGGTAATGGCCGGGACTGGCGGTGTCCCAGTACAACGCCTTCGGCACCTTCCCAACGGGCACCGCCACCCCGATGACGTAGGTGCGATACGCGGCCTGCTTGGTGTGAATGAACAGCCAGTCGTTGACTGGCGTGTTGGTGGCCATGACGATCGCTGCGCATGAGACGGTGCAGCCATTTCTCGTTTCGACCTGAGCCGAGCTTCCGCCGACGATTTTCGTCGCGTGGGTTTCGGTAAAGATGCGGCCGCCGTCGCGGACGATGCCTTGCGCCAGAGCTGCCAGGTATTTGAGGGGATTAAACTGCGCCTGGTGTCGGAACAGCAGCGCCCGGCCGGTGTTGAACGAAATCGACGGCGCGCGATCGACCATCTCGGTGTTCGTGAGACCGGCGTGCCGGGCACCGGCCAACTCCCGGTCCAGGAGGTCCGTCGGTTGATCCGGCGCATTGAAAAGATAGCCATCCACGCGTTCGAAATCGCAGTCGATGCGCTCGTCGGAAACGATGCAGCAATACAT
>CAWDQK010000063.1:0-13957 GCA_963804395.1 uncultured Verrucomicrobiae bacterium
AAGAGCCAAATTTACGTCTCCTGGCATGGATATCCCGGTTATGTTGATGAATACAATGCCGATACGGGTGCGGGGATCCAAACTCCGTTTGCCACAGAGCCCAACGGCCCTGTAAACCTTACGATATCCGGATCGGACCTATATGTTCTTGGATCATCTAACAACCCCGTATACAAATACAATGCCCAAACGGGAACCAGTGAGGGCTCTTTTAACCTCTCTTCCGGAGAGTCCTATTCCGGAATCGCGGTATCGGGTTCCGACTTGTTTGTTGCAGAAAGTGAATATTACTACACTGTCGGTAAATACACGACTTCGGGTCAGGCCGTGAGTGATTACTTCATCACGTTGAGTCGCGCATATGGCATCGCGGTGTCGGGATCGAACTTGTTCGTGACGACTAGCTCGGGCGGCCAACTGGGCAAATATTCAACGCTTGATGGTACGGGGAACCCTTTCTTCATTACATCAGCCTATGGCGCAAGTGGCATAGCAGTATCGGGATCGACATTGTATGTCGTTATGAATGGCGGCACCACCGTGGCTACCTACGACGCCGATACAGGGGCTACGCTCAACTCTGCGTTTATCACAGGATTTGCCGGTGCCAGGGGAATCGCAGTTTCTGGTTCAAACCTGTTTGTCGTGGACAACTCTAATCACAGGGTGGGCGAGTTCAACGCCGACACCGGAGCAACGATCAACGCTTCGTTCATAACCTTCAGCAACCTCCAATACCCCTCCGGAATTGCTGTCGAAGGTGCTGCCGTCCCCGAACCCTCGACCTATGCTGCTATGATGGGCTTGGCCTCTGTGGGTTTCGTGATGATCCGTCGTCGGTTGGTTCGAAAGCAGGCTGCTTGACGCGGATTGGATTCCGTCCCGACACGACCGGGAGCAAGTCTGTTCGAATGGTGATGGTGTCGGTTACGTTCTGACCGTCACCCTTTCCACCCGATCCGGCTTGGCATACCGTCCAAACACAGTCTGACAAACCCAGTCGCCAAACGCGGACGTAACCAGACGTGCTGACACAAGTTCGCACCAACGGTCTGGACACCGTTTGTGGATCTGGCTGTCGCGGGTTCGATTCCCTCTCCTCGTCGCTGCGCTCCCGCCCCGCTGCGCGGGGCGCTTAAGTTTGCGCGTCCGCGCAAACTTGGCGGAGGAGGAGGGATTGGCCGCCTGCGGCAGGTGCTGCGCACTCGCGCTGCGCGCGCCCCATCTCCGCTCGCGGGGCTCGCTCCGTCGAACCCCGGTGCCCGGGGGTTCGCATCCCTCTCCGCGTCGCTGCGCTCCCGCCCCGCTGCGCGGGGCGCTTAAGTTTGCGCGTCCGCGCAAACTTGGCGGAGGAGGAGGGATTGACTCGCTTCGCTCGGGGCTTCGCCCCAAACCTCCGCTCCGCTTCGGTTTGCCCATATCCCTCCTCTCGGTGCTTCGCCCCGGTTCCGCTGCGCGGAACCCCGCAGTTTTGGTGCGACGCGCCAAAACTGGCGGAGGAGGAGGGATTCGAACCCCCGGTGAGCTTGCGCCCACGTCTGATTTCAAGTCAGGTGCCTTAAACCACTCGGCCACTCCTCCGGGAATCTGCTATAACTCTGACTCGCGTCCGGGCTTGTCGAGCTTTCTTCCCGCGAGGCGCCGCTTCAGACCAGGCCGGGTCGCGATGCGACCCTGAGGTTGAAGACTCATCACTTCGCTGGCGGGCGGTAGTGGTAGAGTCCGAACCACCACGGGTTGATCGGAATGTCAGCCGGCTTGCCCGCGTCGATGAGAGGCGCATAGCGTCCCCATTCCCGGTCGAACTGGGCGGGGGCCGAGAAACTCGGCAGGCTCGCCAATGGAATCGTACAGAGGAAGACCACTGCGCCGATCCGCAGAGGCCTGACGTCACCGAATGCCATGAGCAACAGGATCAGGATGATCGCAATGCGGACCGGGAAAAAGTAGCGATCGCCGAAACCCGCATTGGCGGGGTCGATCATTTCGGGGATTGAAGCCGCTGCGCGGGCGATCGAGGCGAAGCACAGCAATGCGGAGGCTGCCAGCAGCAGGAGGCAGCCAATCCTGGATTGGCGCGAAAGAATGGCTCCCAGCAGCAGCAGGCCCGAGCCGGCCACCGCGAAAAACACCGGATGGGTACCCGCTGCCGGCCAGAGCCCAGCCGGAAAGAAACCCTGGATGAAGACCCGACGTCCGATGATCTCAAGACAAGCGGCCGCGGACGGATGATGCATGGCCCGGGCTCCGGCGCCGGTTGCGACAATCGTCCACTCCTGGAGCAGTCCGGCGACGATCGCCGCCCCGAGCGGCCACACCTGCCTGGTGTTGCGGACGAACCAGGCGCGCAGCAGCAGGACGGGAAGCAGGATTGCGGACAGGGGGCTGGTAGCCCCGGCCAGCAATGAAAAGGCCGACCGCAGGCACGTCATCGCCCCGGTCTCCGGCGGATCCGCCACGAGCTGAACGACCAGAAACGCGGAAAAGATCCATTGAACGTTGGTGAGCGACCAGAAGATCTCCTGCGACAGATGCGGGGTGAAGGCGATGGCCAGGGCCGCGAGCAGGCCAAAGGACCGGTGGCCGCCGACGCTCGAATGGGCGATCAGGAGAATTGCGGCCAGTCCGGCGAGATAGGCGCTCCATCCATAGACCCAAGGAGCCAGTCCCGAGGGGAGCGCGCTGGCGACCCCGGCGATGAGGCGTGGAAATTCATGCAGATAGCCGGCGTGGGGTTTGGCGAGGCTGGCGATGCCGAGATGGGCGGCTTGATCGAAGAAGACGGTCGAGTCTTCGGCCCAAAACTGAGGGTGGAGCAAGGCATAGGGTGCCCGGAGGAACAGAAGAATGGCGAGGGAAGGGAAAAGCGCCAGCGCCAGAACCCGCTGGTGCTTCTGAACGAACGCGAGAATGTGATTTGAGAATGGGGACATTGATCTCTCCCGCGGTCACACGGCCCATCGGGTCGGGCGCCTCGCCGGATCGTCGGTGGTTCGGGAGTTTGACCAAACGCAGCGCAGGCATACCAGCCTGCTTCACCGGCAACCGGCAGTTTCGTCCTATCGGGACCTAGCCCCGGATATTTCATTGCCGGGACAACATATTCGAGCGAAATATCCATCTGGCAGGAGCCTGGCGGACTTCGCCCGCATGCTCCCGACAAATGGCTTCCGCTTGACTTAACGCAAGCGCTTGCGTAGATCTTCCCCATGAATGCCTCCGCCCGCGCCTCCGCCGCCTTGTTGGGCGCCCGCGGCGGCCGGGCCGGGACTGGCGCGGCCAAGCGGCGTGGGGACGCCGTTTTCTACCGCCGGCTGGTCGCTTTGCGGAAAGATCGCCAGGCCTTGAACACCGGTATGCGGCACCGCCACCTCAACCATCAGGACTTCACGCTGGCCGCCATCGACGACATCATCAGCAATGGTCAACGCGCTGCGTGGGAGAGGCTTCGGCTCGCCCTGCGCCAACAGCCGGGAGTTCGCGACAAGATCCTGAAGATCTGCAATGTTCAGGTGAACGGCCCTTCAGCGCAACGTCATCATTTCTGGCGGCACTATGCCCAAAACACTCCAGCCTCTCCCTGATTGGGAAAGAGTCCTTTCCGCTGCAGCCCATCCGCAGCAGATACTCCCGGAGGCGGTCCTCGTCGGCGGCAGCGCCGCCGCGTTGCACGCCCGGCACCGCGTTTCTCTCGACGCCGATCACGTCGTGCCCGATCTGAAGAAACGTTTCGACGCCGTCCTGACCGAACTCGAAGCCGTTGCTGGCTGGAAAACAGCCCGCGTCCAGCGCCCCCGTCAGATCCTCGGCAGTCTTGACGGCATCATGACCGGCGTGCGTCAGCTCATTCGCCAGAAACCCCTGGAAACCCAAACTATCAACTGCCAGGGGGGCGCAATCACACTACCCACACCTGCCGAGATGCTCCGTATCAAAGCGGTCCTCATCCTGAAGCGGAACGCCACCCGGGACTACCTCGATTTCGTGGCAATGTACGACAAACTCGGCGAGCCTGCTTCCGCGGGCGCCATGCGTCCTTTTGATCAGCTTTATCCCCAACCCAACGGGGAGTCGCCTCTCCAACAGTTGGTTGTCCAGCTGGCGAACCCGCTGCCATACGACCTTGATGAGACCAGATCGGGCGAGTACAAACGGCTCGTTCCTCAATGGCGTGACTGGAGCGCAGTCAAACGTGCCTGTGCGCAATGTGCGACCATCCTGTTTGACCGGCTCGCCGCCAAGAGCTCGTAAGCGGGATAACAATTCCGCTCCACCGTGACATCACCGCCCACATTCTCTGTTGTTACGATCTGCCTAAACAACCGGGCGGGCCTGCAAGCCACGCTGGCAAGCGTCGAGCGCCAGACGGAACGCGGTTTTGAGCACGTGGTGGTGGATGGCGGATCGACCGACGGCACCCGGGAACTGCTCGAACAACACTCCGGCTGGTCCTGGCTCCGCTGGGCCTCGGAGCCGGATGATGGAATCTATGACGCCCTGAACAAAGGTTTGCGGCAGGCAACCGGCCGCTACGTGATCTTCCTCAATGCCGGAGACACTTTCTGCGCAGATGACGTTTTGGAGAAAGTGGCCGAGCAGTTGGGACCGGACGATGATGTGGTCTATGGCGACGCGATGGTGGTAAAAGTGACGCCTGCCGGCACTCTGGCGTGGAGAATGGCGGGTGATCACCTGTCGCCTGACGTGCGAAACAACGTCTGCCACCAAGCGACGTTCTTTCGGCGCGAATTGCATGTGCAGGAGCCCTACGACACCCGGTTTCGGATCCTGGGAGACAAAGATCTGTTGATGCGATTGCGGCGGCGGCAGGCACGTTTTCGCAGGATCGATCTCTGTGTCTGCAATTATCTGGTCGGGGGCGTTTCATCGCTGCAGAGCATGCGCCTGAGGACCGAACAGGAACTGCTGCTGCTGCGGTGGCAGAACGGGCAGCTGCCGTTGACCATCGGATCGCTGCTGCGCGGAGCCGCATGGCTGGCGGGCATTCAGGTGCGCGTGACATTGCGCCGATGGCTCGGTGACCGGACATTCAATCGGATGAGGACCATCGTGGGTCGGCCGCCGCTGGATCCTCCGGCAACGTGAATCATTCCGGCACGCGCGACATGGAGGCTTTCCCTCGTGCGACTTGGTCTGAGGCGGCGCCTCGCCATCGCGGTTTCCATAGAGGTGTGGCCGCGAGCGCGAGCGAGTGTACGACCCTTCCGCTCGCTCACGCTCGCAGCTACGGGGGCGTTCTCGGCGGCAGTTCAAGTCCAGCCGTCCTCGTATGACCACGCCGCTGTATCTGACGATGGTCGCAGCCGCCATGATCGTCCTGGCGATGGTCTTCGCCGGCTGGGGGCTGCTGTTTGCGCGGCTGTTCGGCCGGGAAGACTTCGCCGCTCGGGACATCGTGGTGGCGCCCTGGCTCGGATGGTGCCTGGTTCTTGCGCTGCTGCAGATCTGGCATCTTTTTTTTGCGGTCACGCCGCTGGTGCTTCTGCCGGTTTGCGGGGTTGGGATCGCCGGTTGGTGGATCAGCGCCCGTCAGTGGCGGTCGTGGGCCGCCAACCGCGGGGCGGCCATTCTGGCGTTGGCCGGCATCCTCGTTGCGCTGGCCTGGTGGATGGCTCTGCACACCACTTTTCAGCCTGGGATCTATGACAGCGGGCTCTATCATCTAAACGCCATCCGCTGGGCCAACACCTATCCAGCGGTACCCGGCTTGGTGAATCTGCACGGCCGGCTGGGCTTCAATTGTTCCTTTTTCCTTTATGCAGCCATGTTGAACGCCGGGCCCTTCGTCCACCGGTGTCATCATCTGGCAACCGGCGCTCTGTTCTTGATGTCGTTCGTGCCGTGTCTCTGGGGATGGCAGGCGTTGTTCCGGCGCGGCGTCCCTGCGCGCGCGGAGCACCTTTATTATGCCTTCTTCTCCGCACCCCTCGCCGTTTGGGCGATGAACACGGACTTCGCCGCGAGTCCCACACCCGATGTCGCGGTGTTCTTAATCGGAGTTGTGATCGGCGGGGAGTTGATCCAGTTGCTGCCGTCGGCGGCCGACGGCGGAGTGCCGGTCATGGAACAGGGGGCCGCGGCTTATCGGGTCCTCGTTGTACTATTGCTCGCGGTTGCCGGATTGACCCTGAAGCTCAGTTTCTTCGGGCTGGGCGGTGCGGCGGCGCTCCTCGCTGGCGCGGCGTTCTTCTGGAGGCCCGAATGGCGGGTGGCGGGCCGGCAGTTGATCGTCCGGGCGTTTGCCGTCGGCCTGCTGGTCATGGTGCCATGGATGGCGCGCGGAATCATCCTGAGCGGGTATGTGGCGTACCCGGCTGGCATCGGCAGTCTGCCGGTGGACTGGAAGGCATCGGCCAGGCAGGTGGCGGCCGAGGCGGGTTGGATCAAGTCGTGGGCCCGGTTGCCGTATGTCAATTATCAGAGGGTGCTGGCCGGCTGGGATTGGGTCGGGCCATGGAGCTTCGACCTGGTGCAGCAGCACCGATTCGACGTCGTCCTGCCGTCGCTGATCACGGCAGCCATGCTGGCCCTGGCCGTCTTCCTGGGATTGCGGGCCAGGGCGTCTCGCCCGCGCCATGACTGGCTGTTTTTGACCGTGCCGGCCGCTTGCCTGGTCTTCTGGTTCTTCACGGCGCCGGCCCCGCGTTTTGCCGGAGCCTGTTTCTGGATGATGGCGATCGGAGCGGTGTTGACCCTGCGCCCCTGGGTCCGCCCTGGCTTCTGGCGTCCCGCTGCGCTGCTGCTGGTTGGCGGATCGTGGGTGTTGCACGCGTCTCATGCCGACTTCCGCCGCGGTCCGCCGAGAGACATCGGTCCGGCGATGACCGTCCCCATGAAGATCAGGACCACCGATTCCGGCCTCGGGATTTATGTTCCGGAGGACGAACATCAGGATCGGTGCTGGGATGCCCCCTTGCCCTGTGCGCCCAAATTTCGGGCCGACCTCCGGCTGCGAGATCCGGCCGACCTGAGCAAGGGCTTCACTTTTCAACCGCCGGCAAACCCTGATGCTGGGCCTTGACCTTGCTAACCCATATGAGACCGACATCGAGATTCATGCCGGCGCTGTTCGGCTTGGTGGTTGTCCTTGGCATATATGGCTGGTTCCGGGTCCACCGCGGAGTGGATTTCACGGATGAGGGGTTTTACGTAACGTCTCCCCTCAGGCTTATCTTTGGAGAGCGCTTGTTCTCCTCGGAGCTGATGACGCTCCAAAAGCCGTTCGAATTGATTCTCTATCCTTTGTTCAGGCTGCACCCATCCGTTACTCTGGTGGAAATTCGGCTCGCAGGCTGGGCTCTGCACCTTCTTGCCTATGCGGTTTTGGCGACGGCGTTGTATCTCTATTCAGCCTCAATCCTGATCAGTCTCGCGGCATCCACATTCGTCTTTTTTGTCGGTTTCGATGGGATTGTTACCCCGGGCTACAATCTGCTGTCTCGGGATTTCCTGATCATTTCTTTGTCCCTGCGATTGCTCGCGACGTTTCTTCCCGCGCGCCGCGAGGTGTTTGTACACGGTCTATCTGGTATCGCCCTGTTCCTGGGTATCGTCTCGTACCCCACGCTTTTCGGCCTCTTCGTGCCGCTGGCCGTGGCGGATGCCGTGCAGTGCTATCGCCGACGCACCGGCCGCCCGGCGACGCCCTGGTTGCGCTGCTGCGATGCCGGCAATTCCATCACCACAGCGGTCCTAGGTGTGATCTTCTTGTTCGTTCTATGGACGACAGGAGCCTTGAGGGACTGGATACAAAGGTTTCCGATGACCACCAGTTTCGGTCTGACGTCCCTGCAAAACTCCCCGGTGCAAACCAGTGGCGCGATTGTAGGTTTTCTGTTCGATCAGTCACTCTTCGCCGAGAGCTATTCGGTCGTTCTGGCGGTAGTCCTCGTGCTGACCCTGGCGGCGGCCCGATTTTCGTGGGAAGGGATGGGGAAGCCGCTGACCACATGCCTTGCGATGACCATTGTGCTGGGGTTGCTGATCGTACCCCACCACGACATTTTCCATTTCTATCCCCATTTCTGCTTGATCGCCATCCTTGCATGCAGTGCGACCCTCCTGGTTTCGAAGTTCAGCGGCGCACTTCCGGGATCGCAGTCTCTGGCGGTACCGATCCTTGGGTCTTTGGTCGCCACCGCGATCTATACTTGGTCGACCTTCTATTTCAGCCCAACGGCATCCTGGACCCGTGGCTCGCTGGGTTTGCCGGTAGGCTTCGCTGTATCAGTGACAGCGCTGGTGGCTTCTGCCCAGGACAAGAGACATGCGTGGATCCGGGCGGCGGCTGTCTGTCTGGTTGGGGCAACACTGCCGTTGGCGTTGGTTGAGTTCCAGAAGACCTACCGCGACCACCTGATGCCGGGAGAAACGGCGGTCTTCTCAATACCCAAGCTGCATGGAATCAGGTCTTCGCAAGAGCGGGTGGAATCCGTCGAATCGTTGTATCGTTATCTTGCACCGAAGATCGAACGAGGCGAGTCGCTGCTTGTTTTTGATGACGCGCCGTTGTTGTATTTTGTATTCGATGCGAGGCCCGCTTATGGGTTGGCGAGAGCCATACGGTATAATATCTTCCCTGAGACATCGAGGCGATTGGATGAGGAACTCAGGTCGCGATCGCTTCCACACTATGCGATCCGGACGGTTGTCGCACCGACGTCCGTGAACTGGGCCCGTGAGGTGAAGACGGATTATGGCGACTATCCCCTCAATGACACACTGATGCGGTACTATCGGCTGGAAAAGGTCATCTTCCCTTTTGAGATCTGGTGTTTGGCGGAAGAGCCAGCACACCGCGGAAGCCTGCAGCCGTCCGCAGGCCCATGAGATCGCCGAATGCCGCGGCGCGAGGAGCGGCATCAGGCCGTAGAATGCAGGCAAATCGTTTTAGCGGCAGTGCTGGCCATTTGAAAGAGGGTCTGTCGGAATTCCTGGCACCCTCGCCCGACATTGACCGGCCCGCTGGCAATCGCCATCGTTTGGATCCCTTGCATCCTGATCTCGGCACTTTGCTCAGCCGCTCTGGCGTGCGCGACGCGGCGCACAATCTCGGCTGGCTGGTCGTCGAAAAGGCGATGCGGTTCCTGTTTACGGTCTGCGTCGGATTCTGGATGGCCCGCTATCTGGGCCCGGCCCGGCTGGGCACTCTCGGCTACTGCACGGCGCTCGTCGCGCTGATCGCGTTCCTTCCCGCGCTGGGTCTCGACGCAGTGCTGAAGCGCGAATTGTTGCTGTCGCCCGCGCGGACCGGAGAACTCATGGCAAGCAGCCTGGCGCTGCGGTTGGCGGCGGCTATTCTAGCCTATGCGCTGGTCCTGCTGGCCGCCTCTTTCGGTTGGGGCCTGACGTCCGAAGAGTCGTGGCTGTTCGCCATTCTTGGGCTCACCTTGTTCCAGCAGGCGGTGCTGTTGCCGGATCTCTGGCTGCAAGTGCACTTGCAGGCAAAATGGTCCGTGGTGATGCAGCTGGCGGCACTGGCCATCGGCTCGGCCGTGCGGGTATGGTTGATCCTCAGCGGCGGATCGCTGGCCGCATTTGCCTGGGTGGCCGTGGCCGAAATGGCGCTGGGTGCGGCCGGAATCTGCCTGGTTGCGCGCCGGCTGGGTCTGCGCATTCCCGGCGCGGCGGCGCGGGTTGCGACGATGGGGCTGCTGCTGGCGGAGAGCTGGCCGCTGCTGTTCGCCAGCCTGGCAATCATCGTCTACCTGAAGATCGACCAGGTGATGCTCCGCCAGCTCGGTGGACCGGTGGCGGTTGGAATCTACGCAGCGGCGGCGAAGATCAGCGAGATCTGGTATTTCCTGCCGGTCGCGCTTGCGTCGAGCGTGCTGCCGGCGCTGCTGCGGGCCCGGGCGGGGGATGCCTCGAAGTATGACGTCCGGCTGCAGCAGTATTACGACCTCAGTGCGGCGGCGGCGTATGCGCTCTCGATTCCGATTGCGTTGGCGGCGCCCTGGCTCGTGCGGGTGGCGTATGGCGTGGAGTTTGCCGCCGCCGGGCCGATCCTGGCGGTGCACATCTGGTCCAGCGTTTTTGTCTTCCTCGGGGTGGCGCGTGGGCAATGGCTTGTCAACGAGCGGCTGCAGCGTTTTTACCTCGTTGCAACTTTTGCCGGAGCCGTGACGAACATCGTGCTCAATCTTTTCTTTATTCCGCGCTGGGGCGGTTTGGGTGCGGCGTGGGCGACGGTAATCTCTTATGCACTCGCCGGCTGGGGGTCGTCCTATTTTCATCCGGCGGTGCGGCCAACCGCTGCAATGCAGACGCGAGCATTGTTGCTGCCGTTCCTGGGGTGGCGTTATCTCCGGCGCCAATGAGATCACAGTATTGCCCCTGGCTATCGCCGAAGGATGCGCCGATCACGACGGCGGGCTGCCGGCGGCTGGATTTCTGGGGCATTTCGGCGGGGTCCGATTTGCACCGCTGCACGAGCGTGTTCTACCGGGACGGGAATGTGCTCGGGCTCTGAAGCCGGATCAGCCACCAGGTTTGCGCGCGTCCACGATCAACGACGTATAGTGCAACCGGCCGTCGCGGTTGCGGGAATCGAATCTCTGCGAGCGGCGCACCAGCCCGTCTTCGGGATTCCAGCCGGTCGAGTGAAACGCTCCGGCGGCGTCGAAATACTCCAGGAATTCGACCTCGAAGCCGGCCTGCGCCAACACCGGCCCGAGCGTCTGGTGATTGTAGAGGACCTTGTGATCAGCCGCGCCGGCGCCGCTGCCGCCAACCTTCACGTCTGCAATGTAATCCGGGTCGGGGTGAAAGCCATCGGGCACGGCGATGCGCAGCCGGCCGCCAGGAGCCAGGTAGGTGTGGCAGGTGCACGCGGCGGCAGATCCTTCCTCGATCGTGAGGTGCTCCCAAACGTGTTCGGCCATGATCGCAGCGACGGAGTCCTCTCTGAAAAACCTCTTCCAGTCGCGCGGACGCAGGAGGTCGAGGAACTCGCGGTCGGTCATGATCCAGCCCGCCTGGCAGATGCCGCCACTGCCGACGACAATCCGCAGCGGCTCGCCGGAGCGGATCGCACGCTTCAGCCGGCGAGAGCCGACAAAAGCCTTTGCCCGCATGCGGAGCCAGTTCATCGGGCGCCGGGGCAGGGCGGCGAAGTCTTTCAATTGGCGGTGCAAGGAATTCGTCCTGGCAGCGGAAGACCGTCCCCGGCGCATGGCAAGCGAGTTCAGGCAGGTCGCGTGCGGGCGCATCTCCCGACTGACGGTAACGCAGGCAGCAAGGCGATTCCGTAGCGGAGCCGCGTGCCAGCCTGCAACCGAAGCAGCCAGGGATGGCTGCGCTACGTTCGGAATCACCGTCAATCGGGAGGTGCACCCGTCGCGTGCGTGAACCTTGAGTCTGTATCGACTCCGGCGGTTTCTTTGGACACGATGCGCGGGTCATGACACCGTGTCCGCCGGTTGCGCTGTTCATCTTTAGACGGCCCGATTGCACGTCGCGGGTGCTCGACGCGATCCGCCGCGCGCGGCCGGCGCAGCTGATGGTCGTGGCTGACGGGCCGCGGCCGGACCGGCCCGACGAAGCTGGGAAATGCGCCGAAGCGCGGCGCATCGTTGAAACGGGGATCGACTGGCCCTGCGAACTCCGGAAGGACTATGCCAAAACCAATCTCGGCTGCGCACGAAGGGTTTCCTCGGGTATCACCTGGGTGTTCTCGCAAGTGGAGGAGGCGATCATCCTGGAGGATGACTGCGTGCCGGACGCTTCGTTCTTTCCCTATTGTGCCGAATTGCTGGAACGGTTCAGGACCGATCCCCGCATCGGGGTGATTGCCGGCAGCAATTTTCAACGCCGTGACGTGACCGGTGGCATGAGCTACTATTTTTCGCGTTATCCGCATTGCTGGGGCTGGGCCACGTGGAAGCGGGCGTGGCGAACGTATGACCATGCGATGGCGGCGTGGCCCGAAGCCAAGCGGCGCGGTTGGCCGGGGCGTTTTTTTAAGAACCGGTATGAAGCAGCGCACTGGGAGGGCATCTTCGATAGCACCCACGCCGGCCTCATCGATTCGTGGGCGTACCGCTGGACGTTTGCCTGCTGGCAGAATGAGATGCTGTCGGTCTTGCCGGCGGTCAACCTGGTGACCAACGTTGGCTTTGGTCCAGACGCCACCCATACCAAAGAACCCTGCATCATGGGCAGATCGGATGGCCGGGGACTCCAGTTTCCCCTGCGGCATCCGATTCAAGTGGAACGCCACGCCCGGGCGGACCGT
This sequence comes from uncultured Verrucomicrobiae bacterium, assembly GCA_963804395.1. Taxonomy (GTDB): domain Bacteria; phylum Verrucomicrobiota; class Verrucomicrobiia; order Opitutales; family Opitutaceae; genus Fen-1467. The sequence continues at coordinate 12,257 of CAWDQK010000063.1, forward strand.
TACACTTATGTGCACCACTTCAACCCTCCCCGCTGGCTTCGCTGGTGGCGCCGGATCGCGCAGGCATTCGCTCGAAAATGAATCCATCTGCAGGTGCCTTTTTCCTGTTTAGCCAAGCCCGCGCCCTGTTATGCCCGATTCGGCGGCGCTTGAGGGCCGTCTGGGATGCCACGACGCCATGGGTTGACGGGGCACACCCGCAGGGAATTTGAGAAACCCGGCAAAATGTCACTGGCCTTTGTGCGAGTCTATTCGAACGACTGCCATGGTTTGCTTCGCTGGCGGACAGCGGTGTTGGACCGGCGATAATCCAACCATGGGCGATACCCTCGAAAACAAACGAAACGGGTCCGCGCTCAAGGCCCCAATTCGGAAACTTAACCGACTCCTGTCGGTGGCGGCTTTGTGGCTATATGCCCGGACAATGAATCCCCGTCGGAAAGACTTCACCTGGCATGGCGTAAGATCGTTGCTCGTGGTCAAACTGGACGATATCGGCGATTTCGTCCTTGCAACCCCATTTTTGCGGAACTGCGTCGCAACGCGCCGCAGGCCAACATCGTTCTGGTCGTCAAGCCGAGGGTCTACAATCTCGCCGAGGCCTGCCCTTATGTGAACCGGGTCCTGGTTTTCGACTGGAGGGGGGAGAATGGAATCCCGCTGCTCTCGCTTTGGTTGCGTCAGTGGCGGGCGTTTCGCTTCGCTTCGAGGCGGCTGCGCCGATCGCATTTCGCGGTGGCGTTGATTCCGCGGTGGGACGCTGACACCTACGACGCCACATCATTGGCGGTCTTCTCGGGCGCCGAAGCGGTCGTGGCCTATTCGGAAGCGTGCACCGACCGGAAACGCCTCGTTAACCGTGGCTTTGACCGCCTGGTCACTCATGTCATCCTGCCCTCCGGCGTGATAAGACATGAAGTTGAAGCCGGTTTGGCGATGTTGGAGCAATGCGGCGGAACGTCGGATTCGGACAAGCTCGAAATCTGGTTGGCTGCTGACGATCGGGCATTCGCCCGGGCCAACCTAAGAGAGGGGCTTGCATACGTGGCGGTCGCCGTTGGTGCAGCCACGCCGGACAGGCGTTGGCCCGCTGAACGCTTCGCGCAACTGGCAGCCTGGCTCCAAACGCGTCACGGCCTGACACCGATCTTGATCGGGTCAAGTTCGGACGCTGCTTGGCCCGGTGTCGCTAGTTTCCTTGGGCGGACAACGCTTCGTCAGGCTGCCGCCCTGATCGGACGATGCGTTCTGTTTGTTGGAAACGACAGCGGGCCCAAACATATTGCCGCGGCCATGAAGACTCCCGTGGTCGAAATCAACCCCTTGCGTGCGGGCAGCAACCCGTCTCAACCGAACAGCACGGGCAGGTTTGGTGCCTGGCAGGTCCCTCATCGCGTCGTCCAACCTCGGTCCGGTTCAGGCGAATGTGCCATCGAAGAGGTTCCTCTTGCCGCGGTGCAGAGCGCGATTGATGAGTTGTTAAAAGAGCTTGGACATCGTTCTGGGCCAATTCTCCCATGACAGCCGGAACTTGCGGTTCAGCAGACGGGCGTTCAGCCTTCGCCGATTGGGTCCATGGTTTGGATCCGACGCACGGCTTTGGGGACGGTTTCTTGCGGCGTTGGTGGATGTCCGTGCGACGCTGGCTGAGCGCGAATTGCCGGCCCGGCGTGCGTCTGTTTCGGGAATTTCGAAGATGGT
>CAWDQK010000064.1:0-33109 GCA_963804395.1 uncultured Verrucomicrobiae bacterium
CCGGCGACAAGATCCGCACCCTCTATCCTTCGCCGGACGCGCTCCGGGCCGAGTGGAGCACGCCAGAGGGCCGTGCCCGCCTCGCTGATCGCCTCCGCGAGCGTGGCGTCGAACTCGACGAAGTCACCCAAACTCTTGGTCATCCTGAAGCCGACCCGTTCGACCTGCTCGCGCACCTCGCCTTTCGCACCACCATCGTCTCCCGCGCGGCCCGCGTCGAGCGCGTGCGTTGGACGCAGGCCGCCTTCTTTGCGCGCTACAATCCCGCCGCCCGCGCCATTCTTGATCATCTGCTCGAAGCCTACGCCGCCCACGGCCCCGCCGATCTAGACCTCGCCGCCGCCGTCCAACTCAAGCCGCTGCGCGACGAGACCACGCTTCCCGAAATTGTAACTCGCTTTGGCGGCCTTTCCTCCCTTCAAGCAGCTCTCGCCGAACTCAACCGCCAGCTCTACGCCGCCTGATCTTTTCCCCGATGCCTCGCCCCCGCCGCTCTGCGCCGAAACCGAAAGTCAACATCGCGCGCTCCAGATCCACGCCGGCGCCTGAGCCCGCCCCCATCGCCGAGTCTACCCGAGCCGATCTCCGGTCCGCTATCCGGCAGGCTCGCCGCGAGCTCCGCAAAGATCTCGGCATATCCACCGACATTGAGCGCCTCCCACTTCTCACGTGGCTAATGTTTCTCAAGTTCCTCGATGACCACGAAAATGTGGCCGAGACAACAAACGTCCTGCGCGGCAAGCGCTACTCCCCGCTTTTGCCTGCACCCTACCGCTGGCGCGACTGGGCTGCGGGTGAGAAAGGCCTCACTGGTCTCGACCTTCTCAAATTCATCACCCAAGACCGTGCCCTGCGTCCGGACGGCACGGAAGGCCCGGGACTTCTCTCCACCCTGCGCTCTCTCCCGCTTGACCCGGCCGATGACCGTCGCCGCGTCGTTCGTCAGGTCTTCGAAGGCTGCACTTGCGGCCTGACCAGCGGCTCCGTGCTGCGCGATGTCTGCGCCCTCATCGACCGCCTCCACTTCAGTAGTCGCGACGATGTCCACACTCTTTCCCTCCTTTACGAGGACATGCTCCGCGAGATGCGCGACGCGGCCGCCCAAAACGGGGAGTTCTACACCCCGCGCCCGGTGATTCGCTTTTGCATCGCAGCACTCGATCCCCAACTCGGCGAGACATTCGTAGACAACGCCTGCGGCACCGGCGGTTTTGTCGTCGCCGCCTACGACTATCTGAAACAGCAGGCCCGCTCGGCCACCGACCTCGCCCGCCTCCGCACCAGCGTGCGCGGCGCCGAGCCCAAGCCGCTCCCTTTCCTTCTCGTGCAGATGAACCTTCTCCTGCACGGCATGGATGGGGTACGCGTGGATCGCGCAAATGCCTTCACCCAAAAACTCGCGGACTATGGCACCGCCGACGAAGTGGACCTCATGGGCACCAACGTCCCTTTCGGCGCCGAGGTCACTCGCGAAGACCTTTCAGCCTTCCCGGCCGACCGGCAGACAAGCGACAGCGCGCTGCTCTTCCTCCAGGTCATCATGGCGCGCCTTCGCCGAACGCCTTCTTCCGCTGGCCGTCCCGCCCGCGCCGCCGTCATCGTGCCCAACGGCGTCCTTTCCGAACTCGGCACTGCGGCAGCCATCAAAAAAGATCTTCTGACTGATTTCCGCCTCCACACGATCATCCGCCTGCCCGAGGGAACCTTCGCGCCCTACACCGACATCCCCACCAATATTCTTCTCTTCGACGCCGCCGGCCCGACGGAAGACATCGCATTCTACCACATCCCCACGCCTGGCGACCGCTCCAAGTTCTCAAAGACAAATCCCATCGAATCCGCCCACCTTGATCCCGTGCTTGCCTGGCTCCGCGCCCCCGCCGAGAGCGAGCATGCGTGGATCGTGAAATGGGGCGAGGAGCACCGCGAGGCCGACACCGCCGCTGCACCCCACCGCGCTGTTGCGCAAGCGGCGGCCGAGGAAGCCCGCGCCCAAGCCCGCGCGCTGCGCGATCTCAAAGCCGGGGCTGCGGACGAAACCAAACTCGTCGTCGCCGAGGCGAAGCTGGCCGATGCCGAAGCCCGCACAAAGGCTGCACAACAGCAGGCTGACGCGATCTACTGGCCTGTCTTCGATCTCGATAACAAGAATCCGCGCGCCAAAGCCGCCACCGCTCATATTGCCCCCGCCAAGCTCGCCGCCCAGATGGTGAAGCGCGCGGAGCGGTTAACGGAGCTGATGCGGGAGATTGAAGCATCACTGAAATGAGCCTGCGCTCCCTCGACACTCGGACGTGGTTCCGCGCTCCACTTCGGCAGGTCGCAAAACAAATCGACCGCTGGGAATCACCATCTCCAGGGGTCGAATATAGACTCATTGGCGTGAAGTGGTGGGGAGGGGGTGTCCATATCCACGACACGGTTGGTGGTTTCGGAAACCAGGGCGACACAGCTCCGGCGTGTGTGTGCGGACGACCTAGTGATAAACAAAATCTGGGCGCGTCACGGGAGCGTTGCTGTCGTGCCAGAAGCCTTCGACGGGTGTTACGGCTCAGGCGAGTTCCCCACTTTCCAACTCGACCTTTCACAAGTCTCGCCTCGGTGGCTTCACTGGTTGGCGCAATCGAAGTCTTTTTGGGCGGAATGCGAGGAGTTGTCTCGTGGCACGAGCGGCAAGAATCGAATCAAACCAGAGCGGTTTCTCGGCATCCAAATCCCTCTGCCGCCCTTGCCAGAACAACAACGGATCGTAGTTTGGCTCGATAGTCTAGCCGCCCGGGTCTCCGCCGCCAAGGCGCTATGGTCGGAGCGCACAGAGGACTACCGTCAACTTACGCGTGGACTGCTCTTCACTTCCGACGCTCAACCGGAGCCGACTCCTTTTTCCTCCTTGCTCACCCGTCGCCCGCTCGACGTGGAGGTTGAGCCTGACGGCGAGTATACCTTCGGTGGCGTCTACTGCTTTGGCCGGGGCATGTTCCGCCGCGAGCCAAAGCGCGGAAGCGAGTTCGCGTACAAGCAACTTACCCGGATCCACGCAGGAGAGTTCTGCTATCCCAAGCTCATGGCGTGGGAAGGAGCCTTTGCGGTGGTGCCCCCCGAATGCGATGGCTGCGTCGTGAGCCCCGAGTTCCCGGTGTTTACAATCAATTCAGAGCTCGTCCTGCCCGAAGTCTTGGATGCCTATTTCCGCTTGCCCGAGACGTGGGAGACGCTCGCCGGCTCAAGCACCGGCACCAACCTGCGCCGCCGCCGCCTCAACCCCACGACCCTTCTCGCGGCCGACATGCCGTTGCCGCCAATGGCGCTGCAGGAAAAATTCCGCGCCGTCACCAATCATCTCAAGGCAGCCGAAGCCGAGCTGGGCGCAATCGAAACCGACCTCGCCGCTCTGATGCCCTCCGCGCTCGCCCAAGTCTTCGGCGGATAGCCTCCGCATGATCCCAGTTCATGCGCCGGTGAACTCCCTTCAGTGCCGGAGGTATTTCTCCAGGTTCGCCTTCATGCGGGAATCGATCAGCCCAAGTGCGTGCGCGCGGATCACGGCCGCGTGAAAGTTGACGCCGAATGCTTGATAGCATTTCCGAATGGCGTAACGGGTGATGGTTTCACGATCACCAGCGTTACCCAACGCCTCCGTCTCCTTCTGAACTGACTTCCGAAAGATTGATTCGAACTCCTCAACCGGCATGAGCATCGCGCCAGCGAGATATTTCGCGTCCCATTCCAGGAGTTCGTAGTCGTGCTGGCTGAGATCCAATACACAGGTCTGCAAGGTTACTTTGGGCCGATCGTTGACATGGATGACGTGGTGGGCGATTTCTTCGGCAAGAGTGAACAAGTATCGTGGCGAGCCAAAGTCCATGGCATCGCGATCCACAACAATCGTGTTCTTCCGACCCGCGAGGTATGCCTCAATGCCGAATTCGTCTTTTAGCCCTGCCTTCGGCAACAATTCCAAGCCGAGTACATCTGCCAGCGCCTCGACACGCAAAACCGAGCCCTCCAGCACTCCGGGTCTTCCCCGGAGTTCGGCGGCTTTTCTTTCGAGGAACTGGCGTTCTTTCGGCTTGTACGGCATCAGGTTGCGCGGACGAACTCGGAAATCCGCCGGAGATCAGCTTTGCTCAGTTTCTTGTTCCCAATGGTGCGTAGAAGCACTGGCATGGCATCATTCTCGGTGAGAATCTGCGCGAGATCGATCGGTGTGGAGTTGTTTGCCTTGGCTGCGAGGTCGGCAAAGTCGGCGAATTCCTGCGTTCCGATTTCGAGATGCAGTGCCGCTGCCAACCGACGTAGTTTCTCGTGGTTCTGAGGCGGCTGTTGCATCCCGTGTTCCAGGGCGCAGAGGTTCGAGGCTTGCATCCCCGCGGCGTTGGCAACAGACCGCGCAGTAGCCTTGAGCGCCATGCGACAGTCGCGCACAAACCGGCCGAAAAGGACAACCGGGTTCTCGGGTGAGGGAGCAGTGGCGGGTTTCATGGGAATCGGGGGTTCTGAGACATGTGTTATATTCGGCTATAATGTCAAGACGCTGAAGCCCTATTTGGGGTTTCACCCCATGATCCGTGGTTACTCCGGTTTACCACCGTTACTTCGAATTCAGCATCGGCCAGCCGAGTGCGCCAGATCATCGATGTCATCTATTAAATGACAAACCCTGCGTCATTGTTCTGCTCGCTCCGCGTGCTCCTGTGAGACTGAAGGCCGTGGAGAGCCGACAGCCCTTAAGATGCCGAGATCCATCGGGCTTGGAGTTTGTGACTACCGGAGGCCGGAGTCCGGAAGCGCGGGCTGTCAGAGCGCGTAGCGGGCAGATCGCCCGCGCCAGCCTGGGACCAATGCCTCGGGATGCTTGCGGGCGGTGTCGAGCAGGCGCAACGCCGCTTCGGTTGGCTTGCTCCGTCCGCGTTCCCAGCTCGCAGCAGTCAACTCTGCCCAGGTCCTGTCAAAACGTAGCGACCGGTCTTCAACGTGCCCACGCGCTTCACCAACCCGGCCTTCATCAGCGGACGCAGCAAATCCATCGCGCCCTGCTTGGATATGCCCAAAGCGGCCCAGAGTTCGGCCGGGGTCAACCCACCACTCGCGCCGAGCAGCTTCAGCAATTGCTCCTGACGCGGACGCAACACCAGCCGTTCGCGCGCCGCGGAGATGGAGAATTGCCCCATGCGCTCCCACACCCGCTCCAATGTCTGCTGCAAACCCTCCGCGCAATACTCCAGCCACGCTGTCAGGTCTTCACCCCTGTTTCGTACCGCGTCCAAGGCAGCGTAATATCGAGGACGGTTCTCCCAATAAAACTCATCGACCGCAAAAATGTGATGCGAATCGAACCCGCGCCGGTAGAGCTCCCACAACGCCAGCGCCCGGCCCGTGCGCCCGTTCCCATCCCCGAACGGATGAATTGCCTCAAAGCGATAATGCACGATGGCCGAACTCAACACCGGGGAGAACTCCGGCGCGTCGTTGTTCCACCACTCCAGCAACTCGAACATCAGGCCGGAAACGTCCGCTGGCGGCGGTGGCACATACTGGCCCACCCGCACCCGCATCGTCCGGTAACGCCCGGCCTCGCCTTGATCCATCACCTCACCCGCGATGATCGCGTGCAGGCGGAAGATGCCCTCGTGGGTCAATCGCTTCTTCGTCGCCTGCTTCTCGATGTGGCGGAGCGCGGCGAAATAGTTCAGCACCTCACGCCGCGCCCGCGTGGATGCGGCCACCGCCGTTCCCTCCTCCAGCGCGCGGACCTCCTCCAGCGTGAGGGGATTGCCTTCGATCGCGGTTGAGCTGTGGGTGTTGCGCGCCCGCGTGTCCTTTCGCAGTGCGGGAATCCACGGCACCTGCACGGCCGCACCCTGAATACGCTCCCGCAGGGCGGCGATGCTTTCCACCCGGGCAAGCAGGCCCGCCCTGACGGTGAATTGCGGTTGGTAGCTCATGCCGGTCAGGCTGCCCGTCGGTCAACCTTGGGTCAAGCGTCGGTCAAGTATCGGTCAAGTCTCCCGGTCCCTGTCCTCTGCTTCCTCTCTCTTTTGTAGGAGCCTGCTTGCCCGTTCGACAAGCTCATCCGTTCGACAGGCTCAGGATGACCCTGAGTCCCTCGACTCCGCTCGGGACCCTGAGCTTGTCGAACGGGCGGAGTCGAATGGGTCAGGGCCCCGAGCCTGTCGAGGGGCAGGCGATCCAGGAGATGGTCTGCTCCGAATGTTCTATTTCGCCTGCAAGCAGGCTCCTACACGCCAACCAAGCCGGAGCAGGCTCCGGGGGATCGGACCCAACCCGAATCAATAGACAGCAATACACCCCTCCGACCGCCAGTTACTTGTCTGCCTTCGACTGCTCGTACGTGCGCTGGAGATTGGTGGGGTTCGCCACCGGCTCGACCAGAGGAGGCTTTGGCGCGAGGCTGTAGCGCAGGAGAAGCTGTTCATTCTCCCGGTCCAGGTGGAGAAACTGCAGAATGCGCGCCTTGGTCTGTTCGACTGCCGCACGGGCCTCGGCCGGCATCGGTTGATCGTGCGGAGCGGAGCGGAGGGCGGCCAGCGATTCATCCAACCGGCCCAGCAGGGCCCGTTTCCGGTTGACGAGCTCGAGCGCGGGCGGCCGGCCCTGCTCCTTTAGGAAACGATTCTCTTCCAAGGCGAGCTGATAGAGTTCATCGCACAACTTGCGATGGTTTTGCAGTGGGTCCGGATGGGTCATGGGAAGCAGGGGGAATGGTGTGAAAAAGCTGCGTGGTCTGAAGATCGAGTTTCTCCGTCCAGGTCAGCTGCTGGAGCCGCCACGAAGCCATGCGGGCAACGTCATCCAACCCGTTTGCCAGTTGATCCTTGGTGCGCAGCGCAGTGCAGGCGTCAGCCACGGCCTGATAATCGGTCCTCGCCCGGTCAAACTGGCGCAGGCGCTCGTAACAGAGGCCGGCCTGGTAGAGTGCCGGCAGCCGCCACGAAGCCTCCTGGTCCGGGAGCTCGGTCAGCGCCTCGTAGATCACCAAAGCGCTCCAGAAGTTGCCCTGTTCATAAAACTCGTTCGCAATCTGGTTGCCGGTGCGGCGCTGCCAGTAGACCCATCGCTTCAGGTCACCTGACTGGTGCGCCCGCTCGGCCTTGAGCAAGGCGAGAACCGTGTCAAACGCCTCCTGCTCGTGGCCCAGCCGCTGCAGCGAGACCGACAACAGATAGCGCGCCTCCGGCATGTTTTCATCATCGGGATTCTGTTCGATGAATGTCCGCAGGGCGGCCACCGCCTTCGCGTGATCGTTGGCCAGCACCAGTGCATAGGCCGCCTTGAACTGGGCCCGAATCCGGTCCGTCGGTGCAAGATCCAGCAACTGCAGCCGGGAATAGTACTTGCTGGCCTCCTCGAACTCGCCCTCCTGGAAATGCGTCTCGGCAATTTCGAACTGCGCCGTCTTCGCGAGAGTCCGGTAATCCTCGAACCCTTCAGAAGACAGCTTCATGGTGGAATTGATGACGTTGTAGAAGCTCGCCAAGGCAAGGCGAAACGACCCCAGCGTCCGCAAGGTCCGACCCAGGTCGAGATAGACCGTCGGGACCGCAGCATCGTCCGAAAACGCCTTCAGGAACTTCTCATAGCAGGCAACCGAGCGGGTGGTCGCCCCTTCCTGTCGGTAGACCTTTGCCAGTGCAAGCAGGGCCTGGCGCTGGTCCGCATCCCGCGCCTGGGCATGCCGCAGGACCTGCTGGTAGACAACTTCCGCCGCAGGGTAATCCTTGTGCTCAACATAGGTAACTCCGAGGTTGAACAAACTCTGGATTTCATGTGGAGCCTCGGACGCCGGCACCTTGCCGGCCACCGGCGCCGGGGCCGCCGCCACAGCTACTGGAGCACCGGAAGCCGGAGCCGCGTCGACCGGGTCACCCCGCAACGGTGTTCCCGGTCCGATCACGGCCAGACCGGCTGCAACAAGCGACTGAATCCAAGGTGAGACGCGGAACAGGAGGGTCATACGGGGCTAGTGCTGGCGATAGACGGCAGAACTCACCGGCAGTCGCGTGGTCCCGGACGAGGCCGGAACTTCGGGCACGACAACGGTGACGCCGCCAGCGCCGGGGAACTGGAAGAACGGAAGGATTTCTTCCGGCCGGGTTTCGTGTTGAACGTCATCGGGCAGCAACGCCGGAGCTTCCTTGGTTGGAGAGGGTTTGCCCGTCGCATCTGGACCCAAGGGTACAACCTCGACCGGAGTTGTCCGACGCGGATCGGGCATGGTGCCGGTATCGGCTGGCGCCAGGGCGCCGGAATTGGCGGAAGCTGAGTTGGCCGCAGCGATTTCTTCCATCACTGAAGGCCGGGGCGGCGCGGCCGGGGTCGGACGCGTCGACAGATCCGGCGGAGGTGGTGCTTGTGCGAACCGCAACGGGGGTGGTCCCACCAACGGCAGATAGGGTGAAGACTCCTCGCTGTCCGCCACGGGCGAACGCGGTCCTGGCGTCGCATCCGATGCGAGCGCCGGCACGAGCAGGAAGGAAAGGCAGCGCAGGTGCCTGGCCACGCCACCGAGCCAGGGGTTGGAGTTGCGCATCTTCATACAAAAAGCGGTCCTTAAGCAAGGATCGCTCGAGTTCGCCCGAAAAGAGATATCGGCACCTGCTCCAACATTCTGAAGCAGCGCCCGATTGCGGAAAACCCCTAGGGCGGGTCTTCAACCCGTCCGTCATCGCGAGGCACGCCGGGCGTGCCGTGGCGATCCAACTGGATCGCTTCGTCGTCCCCGCAGAGGCGGGACTCCTCGCAATGACGGTTTGAAGACCCGCCCCAGGCTGGATGGCTCGCTTTTCACTCCGATTCCAAGTCCGCTCGCTGGCGCTCGCGGCCACAAATGAAAGCCTCGGCCCGGCCTCAACGCGGCCGGCTACAACGCAAGCGCTGTTCCCTATGAGGCGACGGCTCATTTTGCCTGGGCCGCCAGAACGCGGCGAATGCGCTGCCCGATGTCCTCAAGACGGAATGGTTTCTCGAGAAACTCCCGTTGGCCGAGCCTGACGAACTCCGCCTTGGCCTCGACGGTGAGGTTTCCGCTGATGACGATCACCCTGGCGTTCGGCCGGGTCTTCAGCGCCGTCTTGTAGACTTCGATGCCATCCATACCCGGCATGTTGAAGTCGAGCAGGATCACGTCGATCGGGGCCGTGCTTGAAACCAGCAATTCGGACGCAGTCAGCCCATCGGCAGCAGACTGGACCTTGTAACCCTTCTGCGCCAGAACCAGACAGAGCAGACTGCGCAGGCTCTGCTCATCTTCCACGACCAGGATCGACTCGGTCCCTGGGGGAAACTCGCCCAGAGTCGTCGTGACTGCCGGCATGCCCGCCCGGGCGGAGGTCAACGGAAGATAAACGCTGAAGGTGCTTCCCTGTCCGGGTTTGCTCCTCACATCGATGAAGCCGAAGTGATTGAGAATGATCCCGTAGACAACCGCCAGACCGAGCCCCGTGCCACCCGCCGCCTGTTTTGTCGTGAAGAACGGTTCAAAGATGCGGGCCTGAACCTCCGCCGACATGCCGATCCCAGTGTCGCTGACCTCAAGGCACGCGTAGTACAATGTCGGATCTGCATTGAACCGATCGAGCGCCTGCCCGGAGAGACGGCGCAGCGCAATGGTCAGCGTGCCTCCCGAGGGCATCGCGTCGCGCGCATTGACGCAGAGATTCATGATGACCTGTTGCAGCTGGTTCTGATCGCCCCGCAAGTCGGGCAGAGTGTCATCAAGATCCAGATCAAGCGCGATCGTGCGCGGAAAGGTCTCTCCCAACAGCGCAGTCAGCTCCCGGACCAGCTGCGGCAGGCTGACCAGCGTGAAATGGACCTCGGTCTTGCGGCTGAAGATGAGAATCTGCCGCACCAGTCCGCAGGCGCGCTGGGCGGCGCTATGAACTTCCCGCAGGTATTTCCGCATCTTCTCATCCTGATCGCCCACCCGGTTGAGACAGAGCTCGGCGTAGCCGTGGATGATCGCGAGCATGTTGTTGAAATCGTGCGCGATGCCGCCGGCCAGGGTGCCAAGGCTCTCCATCTTCTGGGATTGCCGGAGCTGCTCTTCGAGCTGCTTCCGGTCGGTAATATCCTCACGCAGACACAGGAGATTGGTGATTTCGCCGGCCTCGTTGCGAATGGACGACACGCGCACCGATTCCCAGACCGGTTTACCCTTTCGTTGGGTCAGGCAGAGTTCTCCGCTCCACGCTCCGGTGCTCCGCAACGTCTGCCAGAACCGCTGATAGGCCTCCTCGTCGGCGTGGCCGGTGCGCAGCGGATCCAGATTGCGGTCCAGAATGTCCTCCATCGAGTATCCGCTGGATTCGGTGAACTTCCGGTTCACGTACTGTACGCGGCCCTCCGGATCGGTGATGAGAATCGCCACCGGCGACTGCTCGACGGCACATGACAGCCGGCGATACTGCTCTTCCGCCAGCCGGCGCTGCGTCACGTCGCTCCCCGTCGCTTTCAGTGCCACGACCTTCCCAGTGGCATCATGCTGGGCGCTCAAGTCCCAGGCAATCCAACGCCAGCCTTGGGGAGTCCGCCACCGATGCTCGAGCGTTCTCCGGTGCGGCGGGCGGTGGATCAGTTCCAACGCCGCCGCCCACGCCACCGCATCATCCGGGTGCAACAGCGAAGCGCTGGTCTCGCCCCGCCAGACATGGACAAGGCGGCCAAACTTCCGCGCAAATGAGTGGCTGACGGCCAGGAATCGGCCTGCGCCGTCGGCGTGAAATGCCAGCTCATAACTGTCGAGCCATGCCGAGGCGCCTTCATCGGGACCAACCCCGGCCACGCTGCCGGTCCGGCCGGTCGGTCGCAATTCCAGCAGGCACCAGCATTCGCCGCCCCCATCGAGTTGCTGCGCTCGGGCCAGCAACGGCGCCTCGTCGCCCGCTCCAACCACCTCGATCGACGTATCCGGAGGAAGCGTCACCCACCATTGAGCCGGAGACGGTGTCTCCCGATTGGCCACCCGCAACACCTCATCGAGCGGCATTCCGATCAGTTCAGCCGCCGGCCGGCCGGCAAAATGCGCGGCACTGATGTTGAGGCGCCGCAGGCTCCCGGCTGCATCCACCAGAATCAGAGCCCGGTCCAGCTCAGTCGGGGGTGAATCCGGAGCAACAGGCGAGGGAGAAATGTCATTCATCATGGGATGACGCAAAGGGCGCAAGCCGTCCAATCAACCCCCACTTCGACACAAACCGGGTGGCATTAAGGTGGTTTGGCAGGAGCCCTTCGGCCTTCGTCCTCCGGGCTCCAAGAAACAGCCTAGGTTGTAGCCGGCCGCGCTGAGGCCGGCCCCGGAAATTCGAACGGACCTGCCGGGGTCGCCGCCCCCGGCTACAGCCTCACGAGCACCAGTGTGAAGGTCTCCCTGTAGCGGGCCGCGCTGAGACCGCACGATGTCAGACCCGCTGCTAAACCAAGCCCTTCAGAAGATCCGGCAATCGGGATAGACTGCTGGAAACGGCCGCACGCGCGATCTGGGTCTCCCGCTCGCCCGTGCCGAACAGGATGGTCCAGCCCGGCAGACGCATCCAGTCGTCCTCGCCAACCGGATCGACCACTTCGAATCCGCCCGGAATTCCCGCCTGTCTGACCAAGTGGTCGGCCACCTGCACCGCCGCAGCAAAGAAGGAATGCTGCTCCGCTTTTTCCGGATCGTTGTGAAAGTACACGGCGCAAGTGATCTCAGGCGCGAGCTTGTGGCGCTCGAGATAGAACCCGCCTATGCGCGCATGATCCCAGCCAATCAGCTCGCGCTCCAGCTGGCAGACGGCCGCTGTGTCATGCATGGGAGTGGCGACAATCCGGTCGAATTCGTCGGGAAATGCCTGGGCCATCACCACCTTGCCGATGTTGTGCAGCAAACCGATGATGTAGTCGGTGTCGTCGTCGACGTAGACGTTGGTGTTCGACAACAACTCGCGGGTCATGATGGCCGTGCCGATGCTGTGCTTCCAGAGGTCCCTCCAGGGAAGCTTGACCGAACTGTGTTGAATCTTTTCGAGTTCCTCGATGACCGGGGTGGCCATGGAAAGCTCGCGGATCTGGCGCAGCCCGAGGTAGAAAACCGCCTCCTCGATGCTGTTTACCTTGGTGCTCAGGCCGTAGTACACGGAATTGACCATCCGCAGAAGGCGGGCCGTCAGCGACGGATCGTGCCGGATGACTTCGGCGATCTGGGAACTGTAGCTTTGCTCGGAACGGATCAGCTCGGCCAGCGCCCGGTTGATGCTCCGCAGCGACGCGAGCTTTGGACAGACATCAATCCGCCGACGGATCTCCATTTCGGTGTACGGGCTGATAACCGGAGCGCTCGAAGTTGAAATGGACATGCTAAGGGGCACCTGCCACGCACCCGGAAAACGCCAGCACCGCAGTTCCCCGCGGGCGCAACTGTGTCGCATGGTTCATCGTCACATCCGGGCCAGGGTTAAGCGTTCGCGGCTCATCGGCGCCTGTTCAGATTGAAGTTCCCGGGAAAGCGGACGATGGACAGGAGACCAAACCGTGTTCACAGTTACGTTGCCCAGGCAGTGTCCTCACACCGATCGTTGCGTGAAATCCTGCCGTGCGCAGCGCGCAACCCGCAATGACAAACCGGTTTGGAGACATGCCGCAAGTTGAACGATCCGCCCGTTCCTTCAGCCGCGTCCCCCATGTCGCCTCAGAAAATCGACCGTCTGCTTCAGTCAGCCATTGAGCATCAGACCGCCGGGCGGTTCGCTGAGGCCGAGGTGCTTTACCGGCAGATCCTGGCGGCAGTTCCGACGAATTTCGACGCAGTTCATCTCTTGGGCACCCTGGCCTACCAGAAGAACCGCATGCAGGAGGCGATCGATCTGCTGAGCCGGGCACTCAAAATCGATCCCAAATCGGCGGTCTGCCGGATGCGCCTGGGGATGGCCCTGCTCGGTGCCGGGCGGCTGGAGGAAGCCGAGCCGCAACTGCGCCAGGCCGTCGCCCTCAAGCCTGACTTCGTCGAGGGCTGGAACAATCTTGCCTATGCGCTCAAATTGCTCGGCCTCCGGGACGCGGCGGTCGAATGCCATCAGCGGGCGATTCGCCTCAAACCTCGTTATGCGGCCGGCTGGTACAACTACGGCCACACTGCCACCCTGATGGGGCAGAACGAACTGGCGCTGCGCTGTCACGAAGAGGCGCTGGCCGCCGATCCGGAATACGCGATGGCACATTTCGGGCGCGCGCAAGCGATGGTCCAGTGCAACCGGATTCCGGAGGCCATTGCGGAATATGACTGCTTTCTCGCAAAGCAGCCGAAGTACCATCCGGCGCGAAGCTGCCGGCTGCTGGCGCTGCAATACGTTGACGGCATTTCCCGTGAACAAATCTTTGCCGATCATGCGGCTTACGGACAGGCTGTGGGCCAGCCCCCGGCGCCGGTTTTTTCAAACACCCGCGATCCCGGGCGACCACTGCGCATCGCGATCCTTTCTCCCGATCTGCGCATCCATTCCTGCGCGTTCTTTCTGGAACCGCTGCTTCAGCACCTCGACCGGCAGCAATTCCAGCTCGTCCTCTACCTGGACCAGAATCGCGAAGACTCGATGTCGGCCCGGCTGCGCGCGCTGAGCAATCAATGGCGCAGTTTCGTCGGTCAACCGGATTCGGCGGTCGAGCATGCCATCCGTTCCGACCAGCCTGACATCCTGATTGACCTGGCCGGCCATACGGGAATGGCGACCCGGCTCCCGCTCTACGCCGGCCGGCTCGCACCGGTGCAAATCACCTATCTGGGCTATCCCGACACCACCGGGCTGCCAGCCATGGACTATCGATTCACCGACCCCATCGCCGACCCGGCGGGCGAGGCTGATCGTTACGCCACCGAGAAGCTTGTGCGGTTCGCCCCGACCGCCTGGGCCTACCTCCCGCCGGAATATGCGCCGGGACCAGGACTGGCGCCTTCTCCGACCGGAACGGCCGTGACGTTCGGCTCATTCAACAACACCACGAAAATCAACGCCACCACGCTCGGCCTGTGGGCAGAGGTTCTCCGGACCGTCCCTGAATCCCGCCTGCTAATCAAAGGCTTCGCCCTGGGAAATAATCCGGCGCTCCGGGACTCCCTTCGCCAGGGATTCAAGGCCGGCGGCGTCTCGCCGGACCGCGTCAAGCTCGTTGACCGGACACCCGAGGCCAAAGACCACCTCGCTCTCTACCGGCAGGTGGACGTCGCGCTCGACACCTTCCCCTACAACGGGACCACCACCACGTGCGAGGCTCTCTGGATGGGCGTGCCGGTCGTCACTCTGCACGGCGACCGCCACGCCGCCAGGGTCGGCGCCAGCCTGTTGACCGCGGCCGGGCATCCCGAATGGATCGCACGCGATGGCGCCGGATACGTTCGCATCGCCGCGGAGCTCGCGTCCGAGCCCGCCCGCCGAGCGGACCTGCGAACCCGGCTTCGCGACGACCTGCGCCGATCGCCTTTGCTGGACCATTCCGGCCAGGCCGCGCGATTCGGCGCCGCGCTGCGTGCCTGCTGGGTCGCCTGGTGCAAGCAGGCCCCGGTACCCTCGGGTTAAGAGAATTCTCAGCTCCTTAACTTCCGATGCGCATCCTCTTCCTTTCTGATACTCCGGCAGCCGGTGCGTTTCAGCCGAGGCTCGCCGATAATCAGGTCAATTGCTGCCCTTCGCTTCAGAACGACGGGTTGTTGGGGCGCGTCCAGTCCCTAAACATTCCCACCGGCACGTATGACGTTGCTTCCGTCATCGCCCGGCTGCCTTTGATCCAGGCCCCGGCGGTCATTGTCTGTCTTCTGGACTCGCGATGGCGAAGTATGCCGACGAATCTCGGGGCCTTTCGCTGGCCGAAGGTTTTGCTGATCGCCGACAGCCATCTCCCCGGTGGCAACCTGCAGAGGACATTGGATTACATCCGCCAGGAACAGTTCGACCGGATCGTCTTCGTCTCAGCCCGGCATCACCTCGAACTGTTTCGATCGGCCGGCGTTCAAAATCTCTTCTGGTTCCCAGGCCTGTTGTTTCCCCACAGTGACGCCGCGGTTCGCGCGTGTCAGGAGGAGGTGCGCCAGGCATCAGTGGCCATCGTCGGTCAATCCAATGATCTGCCTCGGCGCCAGCTAGAGGCCGCAGAACGTCTGACCAAGGAAAAGATCGCGGTCGGCCTCCAGACCCGGCCGCCCGGCCACGGTCTCCGGCTGTACGGTTCGTCGCTGGCCGCGCTCAACGTGAGTCTCAATGGGGAACTGGGTCTTGGTGCCTTTGAAGCGCTCGCGTCGGGGTCCATGCTTCTGATGGATCAAACGTCCCCGGATTCAGGGATTGCGGGTCTGTGGAAGGAGGGAACGGAGTTTGTCGGTTACCGCGGCCTGCCGGATCTCGTTGACAAGGCCCGTCACTATCTGGCGCATCCCGATCAAGCGCGAGCGATCGGAGCGGCCGGCAGCGCTTGGTTCGCCGCACACCTTTCGGCCAAACGACGCCGCGAGGCGTTTGCACGTCTGGTTTCGGACGGTGTTTCGTTGCCAGAGTTCTCCGTGCCCGAGACATCCGGCAACCCCGCCCGGTGGCTGAAGACCTTGGTCCCCTTTGACGAATTGCAGCAGGTTCACGCGGTCCAGGACGCCGTCAGAGTTGTGGTCGACGCCAATGTCCCCATCGACCTTGAAAAATCGCTTGGAATCCTGCCCCGGGTTGAAACCAAGCGCGTACACCTGCAGGGACCGGCCTTCGCCGACCAGAGAGCGGATCTGATCGTCACCGGAAAAGCGACCATCTGGAGTCAGAGAGTCTCTCCCGCCAAACGCCTGTGGATTTGGGACGCGGAACCGGCTGACACACCGCGCCTGACCGGCGCCCTGGCGACTGCTGGCCTCAGGCCGTCGGATCCGGGATCAAATGTCTGGATCCAGAACTCAAGCGGCGGATCTCCCGCCGACGAGCTGGTTGCCGCCGCCCGTCTCCGCCTCGAAGCCGGCGAATCAGCCGAGGCATTCAAGCTCGCCTACGAAGCATCGAGGAAGGGGCGTCCATCGGCGGAGTCGTTGCTGATCATGGCTGAGGCGTTTCTGGATGCGCAAGGCACCGCTGACGACCATGACTTCCGCAGGATGCTCGAGCTGGGCCGGAACATCGCCCCACACGATCCGCGGCTGCTGCCGCTTCACGGACCCACAGCCGTGGTGGACGCTAAGAAACGCCAGGCGGCACGGATGTTGGGTGCGGCGTGGCGGTTGGCGGAGCGAAGGGACTTCACGCAGGCATGGGCGTTGGCGCAAAGAATCAACGCAGCCGATCCACGCCTGCCGGAAGGCTGTTATCTGGAAGGTCAGATCCGCCTGCGCTTTGTCTACGACTGCAATGATTGGCGGATCCACGGTGTGGCGCTTCGGCTGCTGCGCAAGGCCGCCGAATTGGAGCCCAACGAGCCGGAATACTGGCAGGCCCTGGCGCTCGCGCAACGGCGCGCCGGCCTTCTCCCCGAGGCGATCGAGGCCTACCGCTCCGCGGTCCGCTTGGATCCCGGTTGGGTGGAATCCTGGTTCGGGTTGGGAGAGGCTTTGCAGACGATCGCTGACCACTCCGAAGCCGCCGCGGCCTTCGCCGCCGCATCGCGCCTGGATCCGGCAGCAAGCGACCTGATGGAGTTGCATGGACACGCCTTAAAACGGATGGGGCGCAGCAGCGAGGCCCAGGCCACGTATCAACGATGCTTCGGTGGGGCCCCACGAACCGTCCGCGTCCGGCATCAAGCCGCCCCCGGGTGGTCTTCATGATTCAAAACGGGACCTACTGGCCGTGCGTCGCCTCAGTCTACACCGCCTTTGCTGGCGATCCCGCCTGGGAAACCATCGTGGTCGCGATGCCGTATGACCACCACCATTACGCCAAGGACGATCCCGAGCGCACGGCGATTTTCGGGTTTCTGCGGGAAAACGGAATTCCCCATCTGAGCAGTACGGATTTCTTCCTGGTGGATGAGCCGGCCGAGGCGGTGTTCGTCCCAAATCCCTACGACGGCAACCGCGCCCCGGGCTGGAGGGTTCCTGACCTGATCAAGGCAGGCCACCGGCTCTGCTACGTGCCATACTCGATCGAGTTTGGCGGGGATGAGGTCGACCTGTGCAATCAATTCAACCGGCCGCTGCACCAGATGGCGTGGACGGTTTTCGCCCGTTCAGAGGAACACCGGGCGCTGTTCGCCCGGCATTGCCTGGCGGGCAACGCCCATGTCATCGCCTCCGGACACCCCAAGTTCGATGTTTTCGGCGAGCTCGGCTCGGCCCCGCCGGATCCAACCTTAGCCGCGTTCGCTCGCGGCCGGCCGCTCATCCTGTGGACCCCGCATTTCGAGATCGAACTGGGCGGAGACTCGACCTTCGGGAGGGGCTATTCGACCTTCCTTCGCTGGTATCAGTTCCTATTGGCTGAATTTGCACGGCGCCAGGACCTCGCCTTCGTCATCCGGCCCCATCCGATGTTCTTTGCCTCGCAGGAGGCGCGCGGAATCCTGTCGCGGGAAGAATTGGACGAGTTTCAAGGGAATTGCACTCTGGCCGGGAACATTCTGGTCGACCGTTCTCTGTCCTACCATCCATTGATCGCCACGGCCGATGCGATCATTTCCGACGCTTCCTCGCTGATCTTTGAATTCGGAGTCACTGGGAAGCCGGTCTGCTACCTGCACAATCCGTTCGGGCCGATGATGCGCCTGCGATACGAGGTCGATCTGGACTATGTCCGCAGGCACTGCATCTGGGCGACGTCGGAGACTGAGATCTGCGGTTTCCTCGACCGAATGGCAGCAGGGGGCTATCCGGGCCGCGAAGAGCGGGCGGCCGAATTGCGCCGGCGCATGGGAATGCGTCCCGGTGGAGTCGGGCGCTGGATCAAGCAATCCGTGGAAGAGCGCCTTTTGCCGGAATCGGAGAACTGAAACGTCTTGATCGTCTTGCCGCTTTCCGCCGGATCCCGGGAAGACCGTCCGAATGCATTCCAGGACAACTTGGGCAGAATCTGCCGCATTCGCCGACGCCGGTCGCGAAACGATGCGAAACCCCGCCTCAAATAACAGGCTCAAGATCTTTTTTCCATTCATCTTGAACCTGTTACGGAATCATCGCACGACCTAGACCGGAAATTGCTTCACTTCCGGCGTTCCCCGTCCGTCTCCCACTCGGAGTCACCATGAGCCTGGAACTCCGGGCGGCGAGCCGGCAGATCGACGTTCCATGTGCATTCATTTTTTGACTGGCAGTCCTGTTCGCCAAGCGCCTTCGCGCCTGCTTGGGGAAGGGCCATTGAACTGCGGTCCTGAATACGCCGAGAAAGATTCGGTGGCCGCCCTTGCGGCGCGTGCCTCCCGAAAGGAAGCCGTCTAGCTCATGTCATCGACCCATCAAGAAACGGCTTCTGATCCGCAGGCGGTGCCAACCCCTTCGCTG
The DNA here is from genome assembly GCA_963804395.1 of uncultured Verrucomicrobiae bacterium. Taxonomy (GTDB): domain Bacteria; phylum Verrucomicrobiota; class Verrucomicrobiia; order Opitutales; family Opitutaceae; genus Fen-1467. Next base: position 18,452 of record CAWDQK010000064.1, read on the forward strand.
GACGATTTTCCCCCGATTCTTTTTACGCCTGGACCCGTGATGTTGGATGAGGCGACCCGGGATGACGGTGCCAGGCAGATGGTCTATCACCGAACGCCGGAGTTCTCCCGCCGGGTGTTGAACTGCGAAAGCCTGCTCAAGACCGCCTGCGGTGCCGAGCGCGACGCGCGTATCGTGATGCTCACCGGTTCCGGAACGGCCGCGATGGAGGCCAGCGTGCTCAATCTCTTCGAGCCGGGAGACGAAGTGCTCGTGGTGGAGGGCGGCGATTTTGGGTTCCGCTTCGGCGAGATTGCCCGGCTGCACGGCGTCAATGTGACCGACCTGCGGATCGAACCCGGTCGGCAGATTACGGAGGAAGACCTTCGCTCCAAGGCGCGCGCCGGATTTGCCGGCCTGCTGATCAATCACCACGAGACATCGACCGGCACGCTCTTTGACCTCGCGCTCGCCGCCCGATTTTGCCGCGAACACGGAATGTTGCTCGTGGTGGATGCCATCGGATCGTTTCTTGCCGACCCGCTGGCGATGGCCGAACTGGGCATCGACGCGCTGATTTTCAGCTCGCAGAAGGCCCTCGCCCTGCCGCCGGGATTGAGCTTCGTCGCCTTGAACGCCCGGGCTCAACTCCGCACCCACCAAGTCTCGCGGCGGTCGTATTACTTCGACTTTCGCCGCTACCTGGCGGACCTCACGCGCGGCCAGACACCCTTTACGCCGGCGATCGGACTGGTCTGCCAGCTCGAACGCCGCCTCGATCGGCTGGTCGAGCGCGGCGTGCCGCAGCAGATCTCAACCATCCGCGCCCGCGCCTTGGATTTTCGCCGGAAGATCGACGGGCTGCCCCTCGGCTTGTTTTCGGAGGCGCCGTCCAACGCGGTGACCGCCCTTTCCCCACTCGATGGCACGAGCCCGGACCATTACATCAGCCGGCTCGCCTCGGATCACGGAATCTTTGTCTGCCCGAACGGAGGGCCGCTCGGCCGGCGGATCTTTCGCGTCGGACATCTCGGGACACTCACCTCGGCCGACAACACCCGCCTGGCCGGCGCGCTGCGCGAGCTGGCCAGCGCCGAACAGGGGGCCGCCATTCAAACGACCTAAACGCATCCCACCAATGAAAGCGATCATCATGGCGGCCGGCATCGGCTCACGCCTCAAGAAACAGCTTGGTGACCAGCCGAAGTGCTGCACGGAAATCGCCGGCGAGGCGCTCATCGAACGGATGCTCCGCCTGCTGGCTGAAAAAGGGATTCGCGATGTCGCCCTGGTGCTCGGCTATCATAGCGAGGTCGTGATCGCCCGCCTGCGGGGCAAGACCACGGCGCGCTTCTATGTCAACCCGTTCTTCCAGATCACGAACTCAATCGCCTCGCTCTGGTTCGCCCGGGAGGAACTCGACGGCCAGGACGACGTGGTGATCTTCAACGGAGACCTGTTCTTTGAACCCGCCCTGCTGGACACCGTGCTCGCCAGCCAGGGCGAGGTGGTGATGTTCGCGGACCCCCGGCGGGTCCAGGAGGCCGACTACCGCTTTGGTTACGACCACGGGAAGCTGCGCCGCTACGGCAAAAACCTGCGCCCCGAGGACACCACCGGCGAATACATCGGCATCGCGAAACTCCACCGCGGATTCGTCGGCACGTTTCGCGCCGGCCTCGAGGTCCTGATCAGCGCCCAGCAACACAACCTCTGGTGGGAGGACGTGCTCTACAACCTGTGCGCCGTCCAGCGCCCGATCCGGGTGGCCGAGATTACCGATGCCTTCTGGGCCGAGGTCGACTACCTCGAGGACTACGAACGCATCCAGGCGTATTTGCAGAACAGCCGGCAGCAGGCGTCCGGCGCACCCGCCAAGCCGGACGAAACGATCTATATCGAGCGCGTCGCCGTCTGAGGGGCACCCACCGCCTCGGCGTCCAGCCGCCCCGCGATCAGGCGCTTGATCCTGGCTCCGGCGCCCTCCGGCGGCAGCAGCATGAACTCCGGATAATGCGCCCGGCGCTGCACAGCCCGGGGATCCTCGCCGGCCTCGACCTGGTCAAGAAACCGCACGATCTCCGCCTCGGTCTGGGCCGGATAGCAATCGTTGAAGATGAATTCCTTCTCCGCCAACAGCCCATGCCCGTTCGGATTGTGCAGGTAGAGCAGCGGCTTGCCGGTCGCGGCATATTCGAGGACAAACGACGAATTGTCGGACATCATCGCGGTTGAAGCTGCAAACACGGGCAAGTACGACGTGCGACGGTCGATGTGAATGTTGCCCTGGGCCTCGCAGCGCGCGAAATACGCCTCCAGTTCTCCCTCGGGCAGAATCTTTCGCAGCCGGAAGATTGACGAGAAGATCGGGTGTGGCCGGATCACCAGCGCCAGTCCGGGGCGACGCGCGAATTCTTCGGGCATGAATTTCCACCAGCGCATGAACGTCGAGTATCCCCTGCCCCAGGGTGTGCCGTCGGGGATGACGTCGTACTGCGCATTCCAGACGACCATTTTGCGACCCGCAATGAAACGATCGAGTTCCGGGGCGCGCACGGCATCGAGCTGCCGCATCGCATCCATTTTTGGATGGCCGGCAACCACCACATGCGCATCCCCGGCAACGCAGTGCTGCGCAAAGTAGTTCTTCTGACAGGCGCTGCGCGCGAACACCATCCAGGCCACCTGCTGCAAGGCCTGATTCCACTGCACCTGCCCGTCGGTGCGGTCGTCGCCGATCTCCAGCGCGTAGGGAACATAAGCGAGCCGGGATATGTATTTCAGCAAATTGAGCGCCTGCCAGGCCGGCGGCCGGGTATGGTCATGCGGCTTCGGCAAGAAAAGCACGTCCGCGCAACCCGGCTCGAGCGCAAACTGATCCCACCGGACAAACGGCAGTCCTTCTTTTTTCAAAAAATCGAACACGGCCATCGCCTTGTCCTGTTCCCCGGCGGCCCACGTGCCGAGATAGGGCACGCCGACGATGACCGTCTCCCACGCCGGATCCGCCGCAAACGCTTCGTAGACCGATTTCAGGCTCGTCCACATCGGACCGTGCTGGACGACAAAAACGATGCGGCGCTTCGTCCGGCTCCGCCCCGCCGGAACATCGACCGCTCCCACCGCCCGGCGGTGGAGCCGGAGCGCTTCGACGAGATCGCCTTGACGCTTCCGAACATGGCCCAGGCAGAGCAAAGCCTTGGGATGGTTTGGCTCCAACGCCAGCGCATGGCGCGCCGCCTCCTCCGCACCGGCGATATTCTTCTCGTAGAGCCGCGCCTCGGCCAGCAACGACCAAAGATCCGCGCTGCCAGGCTTGATGCGCAACGCATTTTCCAGGACTGGGCACGCCTTGTCGTAAACCCCAAACTGCATCAGCACCCGGCCGAGTGACAGCCAGTATTCCATCTGACGGGGATTGATCTCCACCGCTCGGTCCAGCTCGTGGATCGCATCGGCCGGCTTCTGGAGGCAAAGCAGCGCGAGCCCCTGGAGGTGATGCGCCTCGGCGGACTGCGGATTGGTTCTCAGCACCTCGCGGGCATGCGCCACCGCGCCCGTCCAATCCTGACGCTGCATTGATGCAACGGCGAGTTGCAGGGGCGTCAGCCTGGCGGGAACCCGCAGCGCACCCGCTTCCGGCAACGCAGGTCCGCGCGGGTCGCGCGATGCGACCTGACAAAACTGGCTGCCGGTGGCGTCTTGGCCCCGCGAAGCATCGCCGCATGAACCCGGTTCCGCGGACAACGCTGTCGCGAAGCGTTGCGAAGGCTCGGTGTTCGTAGGCATTGATCGTCGATCAGGCTGCGATCGCCTTGGCCGCCAAAACGGAGACCCGGGGGTCGTCCGGCGCCAGGCGCTGCGCGGATTCAGCGGCCTTGCGAACCGTCTCAGCATCTCCCGCCTCGGCCGCCCATTCGCCCAGCATGAGCCAGCTTTCAAGCCGCGCGCCGTCGAGCCGGAGACACAATTGCAGGGCCTGCAGCGATTCCGCCGCCCGGCCGTTGTGATGAAGGGCCACCGCCAGATCATGCCAGAGTGCGGCCGAGTTTCCCGCATGCCTGATGGCTCCCAACAAATAGGTCAGCGCCCACTCGCCACGTCCCTGCCGGAGCAACGCGGCCGCCAGGAGATGTCGCGCGGCGGGATCCGCCGGCTGGGAAGCCAGGATCTGCCGCGCTTCAGTGGCCGCCTCCGCGACCAAACCCATCGTGAACAACGACGATGCCGATTCCAGCATCGTCTTCGGCTCGGCCGCCTCCCCGGCGACAATCGGCGTGCGCTCGCGGCGGAAGGATTCCCGGCCGCGTTGACAAAGCTCGTCGTAGGCCGTCTCGACCAGGGCGCCGAACGCGTCACTGGCCGCCAGGGGATCGAGAAAGATCGGCTGGCGGCTCATCGCATCGTTGATCCGCCGCCGCAGCGATTCGCGCCAGTCCCGGTCCCGCGCCAGCCGCAGGATGAGATCATGATAGGCCTGCCCATCGTGGGTGATCAGTTCCTCGAGGCCCAGCGACCTGAGGAGGCCGCCTCCCATGCGCGAGCGAAACGTCCGGCCCTCCCAGACGGCCACCGGCAGTCCGGCCTCCAGCGGATCGACCAGCGAATTCACCCCGGCGAACGGGAAGGTGTCCAGATAGATGTCCCCGACGCCCAGCAGGGAACGGACGTCGGCGCGCGACGGAAACCGCAGCGTCGATACGACCAGCCGTTCCGCCGCGACGCCGTGGGCCGCGAGCACCCGGTCGAAACCAGCGCAGAACCGCTTGATGGGATAGCTCGATGACCAGTTGGGATTGAACGGATGAACGAGCAAACGCGAGCCCGGCACCGCACCGAGCAGGTTGGCCCAGGCCTCCTGCATCTCCGGCGTGATCTTGTAGTAGTTCGCGGCCGTCACAAAGACGAGGCAGTCCTCGGGCAAACCCAGGGCCGCCCGCGTCCAGTTCGTCGCCGGCTCCTGGCGGTCGGCTTCATAGTTGAAGGCATGCGCCGGACCCGGCAACAGCCCCAGACGCTCACTGAAATGCTCCGGAGCCTCGGCGCATTCGGTCAACGATCCTGACACGTAGAGATCAATCTCGGGAAGACCCGAGGTCGTGCACGACGAATTATTCACGATCTGCAGCGGCGCGACGCGAAACAGGGCCAGCCGCGTCACCTCGTTGCACAATGCCGTAACGTTCGTGCCGAACACCAGCACGTCGAGCACCGCGTCGCGTAACATCTGTACTTGGCCCTCCAGGTCCGGCGGCAATAACCGGAGGTCCGCGACGCGGCTGCGAGCATGTTCCTCCAGCGCGGTCCCGCTGAATTGGTGGGTGAACAGGATGACCTCGAATCGTTCGGGATCGAGTTGTTCAAACGTCGGCAGCGTCGTGTACGTTTCCGTCTGGGACGAGAAATGGCGGTTCACGAAACCAATGCGCAGGCGGCGGTCCACCCGGGGAAACGCGACTGGCTCCTCCTGGACGCCCACACTGAAGGCCAGGGTCAGGATTCGTCCGCGCAACTCATAATGGCGGCGCAGCGATTCGGGTGCGAAATAGAGCGGTATACAGGAGCCGTGCTTCTGGTAGATCGAGATTGCCATCCGCACCGCCGCCGATCCCCGGTTGGCCTCGGCCAGCCGCGACAGCTCTTCCAGCCGCCGCAAGTAGTGCGCCGCGTAGGCCTCGGCTTGCCCGGGCGCACAGAAACCCTGCGGAGTGTAAAAGACATAGGCCGTATACACCGGCCACAGCCAGCCGGGCACGTCGTCCAGCCGCGGCGCCCCGGGCCATTGCCAGGCCGGGACCAGAAGCATCGCGGCCAAAAGTCCCGGCCAACCCCGTCGCGAATACTTCAGAACCAACGCGAGATCGTCCGGACTCGCTGGATAATCCGCCGCTCCGCAGCCGTTGAAATCCCTGAGCAACTCCAGCGCCGCCGTCAGATCGGGGCCGTCCTTCTTCCCCGGCGGAAGAGCCGCGATCGTCTCGGCCGCAGACCGGCGGACGCCCACCAGTTTCTGCCAGGCCTGCGTATCGCCCGGCTGCTCGGCATAATCAGCCAGGACAGAGCGGGTGAGATCGATCAATGAGGATGGCTTCGCCGATGAAGCCGTGCCGGGGGAACGTCGAGGGGCGGTGGCAATGGGCATGATCAGAATCTCAAGCAAAGCCCGCGCCAGCTAGAGGGAACGATCCGTTACATGCTCAATCCCAGACATTAAAGAAGCTTGATGCCAATGCGACTTACACGAACGGTTGCTGCATAAAAGCGAACAATCGCAAGTAGGCAGAGTCTGCCTAGGAGCGTGTCGGGCTGCGCCCGCCCGCTCCTGACAAACGGCAGACGCCGTTCAAGCAGCACGGCGAGCTTTTTTCCGACGCAGCGGAGAAGATTTGAATTCTGGCATGGTCACCGGGTCTCCGAACCCGGCCGGTTCAAACACGCACCCGGCCGGCCAGGCATGGGCCGTTGGCCTGGAGCCTATGGGGCAGGCCTGCGGCTCCAACGGATTCAAACGCGGCTCCGCGACTAGTCTGCCATCGGCAGTTGATCGCCGCGCGCCATCCCCTCCCGACCGCGACATCGTCTGCAATTCAACGAATCGGGGAAAAAGCCTTCCCCTTGTGGCCGCGAGCGTGAGCGAGTGGGCTCGAATGCGGTTGTTTACCCGTCGGTACGGATCGCCCTGGTTGTGGCGTCCCGCCGGCACCGCGCTCGCACCGATTCCACCGCAGGCAATCGCCAAGCTGGAACAGGTCACACGGTTGAGCCCGGCAACGCCTCGCGAACTGGCTCAGGCGGGGCGCATGAATTTGCAAATCACCTCAACCGGCAGGAATGATTTTCAGGAGCCCGTCGGCGAAGCCCGACAGGCCCCTGATTGGTCAACAACCGAGAACCCAACAAACGATACCTACTGGATCAGCTTCAACGCGACCTGGGTGGTCTGGTTGGCTTGCGCGAGCATGGCGGCGCCGTACTGCACCATCACATTCCATTTCGCGAGATTCGTTGCCTCCGAAGCCACATCGACATTCGAGATCTGGCCCGAAGCCGCCTGCAAGTTGGTCTGGGTGGCGGTCTGCACCTGGGAGTCGTACCCGATTGTGCTCTGCGCCGCGCCGTTGGTGGCCCGGGCAGTCGCCAAAGCGGCAATCTGGGTGTCGACTCCGCCGCTGATGGTGCAACCGGAGGTGAACGCCGACGTTGTGACCGCCGCAATACTGCCGACGGCTCCGAAGATGCTCGCCCCATTGTAGGTCGCCCCGGCCAGAGCGCCGAGTTCAGTGTTCAACTGGGTGAATTCCGTGCCGTAACCCGTGGTGGTCACCGTCGGATCCTTGGCCAGCGCTGACAACTGGCTCATGCGGGTCAGGACATTTCCCATGACCTGGAGAACTCCGTCCTGCGCCTGCAAGAACGAGACCTGGTTGGCGTCGCTTGAAACCGCCGCGCCGGCATTGAGGGCCGCTGAAGTCAGATTCATTGCGACCGCCAGTCCGCCGGCGTCGTCCGAGGCTTTGACAATCCGAGAACCGCTCGAAAGCTTGTTGAGGCTACCCTGCAAGTTGGCATTCGAGGCGGACAGGTTGTTGGCGGCATTCGCAGCCGCGGTATTGGTATTGATGAACATTGACATGGTATGGTTTCCTGATCGTGCAATTTCGGTACAACCTCAGCTGTCACCACGGGCCCGTGAAGCTGCACCGGCGGGTTGTTGATTGGGCGTTGACCGTGGACATGATCCGGTTTTTTAGCACCGATCGGGCCAGCAAAACGGAGATCGTTATTAATTATTGATTATCAATATCTTATCATATGACTATTTTTCGCAACCCACGTCCAGTCAGCTGTCCTTGATTGAAGTCCAGGAACCGGCCAGGCAGAAAATACCGGGAGAGGAATGGCGCGCCCGCGCGCCTTTCCTAAACAGAAAAGCCTCCGCGTGACGCGAAGGCCGATCTTGGTGCTGGCTCTCTCTTCTCAAGAAACAGCCACGTTGTAGCCGGCCGCGCTGAGGCCGGCCTGGATTTTCGAATGTGCGTGCCGGGGTCATCGCCCCCGGCTACAGGTGTCCATCCGCTGTAGCCGGCCAGGTTGAGGCCGGCCGCACGTTCACCAACGCTTGGGACGGACCTGCCGGGGTCGGCCGCCTTCGCGCGAGGCTACGGCGGGCCAAGGCGCCCCTGGCTACAGGTGTCCTCCCGTCCGAAGCCGGGGCAAGCGCCCCCGGCTACAGGTTTCCTCCCGTCGCCGACAGAATTGCCTTTTGCGGTCTTGGCTTCTAGGAAAAAGATAGCCCCCGCACGCGGCGGGGGCCTTCATGAGCAAACGGTCAACGACTGGATTGCGCTTACTGGATCAGCTTTAGCGCAACCTGGGTGGTTTGGTTGGCTTGCGCGAGCATCGCCGCACCATACTGCACCATCACATTCCATTTGGCGAGGTTCGTTGCCTCCGCGGCCACGTCAACATTTGTGATCTGGCCCGAAGCCGCCTGCAGATTCGTCTGGGTAGTGGTTTCCACCTGGGAATTGTACCCGATCGTGCTTTGCGCAGCACCGTTCGTCGCGCGTGCGGCTGCCAGACTGCCAATCGCCGTGTCAACGCCAGTACTGATCGCGAGGCCGGAAGTAAACGACGTGTCAACCGCCGCAATGTTGGCTCCAACCGCGCTAAACAAGCTCATGCCGTTGTAGGTCGCGTGGGACAGGGTTCCGAGCTCCGCACTCAGCTGGGTGAACTCCGTGCCGTAGCCTGCAGTGGTCACCGTTGGATCCTGGGAAAGAGCCGAAAGCTGGCCCATGCGAGTCAAAACGCTGCCCATCACCTGAAGCACCCCGTCCTGCGCCTGCAGGAATGAGAGCTGGTTGGCGTCGCTAGAGACCGCAGCACCGGCATTTAGAGCCGCCGAGGTCAGATTCATCGAGACCGCAAGTCCGCCTGCGTCGTCCGAAGCATTCACAATTCGAGAACCGCTCGAAAGCTTGTTCAGGCTATCCTGTAACTTCGCATTCGAGGCGGACAGATTGCTGGCGGCGTTCGCAGCCGCGGTATTTGTATTGATGAACAGGGACATGGTATTGATTCCTGATCGTGCGAGCCCGGCAGAGCTTCAGTTGTCACCACGGGCCCTTGAAGCTTCGCCGGCGGGTTGTTGGGTGGGCGTTGACCGTGGACATGATGCGAGTTTTGAGCACTGATCGGGCCAGCAAAAAACCATGATCTGTTATAGTCTGATAATAAACGACTTATACTATAACGATTTTCGCCTATTGCGACTGCCCGCACATCTGCGACCGAGCGACGATCTGCAGACAGGAAGAAAATACCCACAGGGGAAAGGCGCGCGTCTGGCCTAGCCTTTTCCAAATAGAAAGGCCTCCGCGCGAGGCGGAGGCCAATCATTGGGCAAACCACGAGCGACCGAGCGACGCTTACTGGATCAGTTTCAGCGCGACCTGGTTGCTTTGGTTGGCTTGCGCGAGCATCGCTGCGCCGTACTGAACCATCACGTTCCATTTGGCGAGGTTCGTTGCCTCCGTCGCCACGTCAACGTTCGAAATCTGGCCGGCCGCCGCCTGCAGATTGGTCTGGGTGACCGTCTGCACTTGGGAGTCGTACCCGATGGCGCTTTGCGCCGCACCGTTTGTGGCTCGCGCCGTCGCGAGGGACGCAATTTCGGTGTCAACTCCGGCCGAAATCGTCAGTCCGGAGGTTGTCGGCAGGGTGGCCGCGGCAACTGCCGTGCCGAGCGCACCAAAAATGCTCGAACCGTTGTACTGCGCTCCGGCGAGCGCGCCAAGCTCGGTGCTCAGCTGGGTGAATTCCGTGCCATAACCCGTGGTGGTCACCGTCGGGTCCTTGGCCAACGCTGACAACTGACTCATGCGGGTCAGGACATTGCCCATGACCTGGAGGACGCCGTCCTGCGCCTGCAGGAACGAGAGCTGGTTGGCATCGCTCGACACCGACGCACCGGCGTTAAGGGCCGCCGAGGTCAGATTCATTGACACAGCAAGTCCGCCCGCGTCATCCGACGCATTGACGATCCGGGAACCGCTCGAAAGCTTGTTCAGGCTGTTCTGCAGGTGGGCATTCGAGGTTGACAGGTTGTTGGCGGCATTCGCAGCCGCGGTGTTGGTATTGATGAACAGTGACATGGTATCTATCCTTGATTTAGATGCGACGTCCGTTGTCGCCACGGGACCGGGGGAGAGGCGCCGGTCCGCGCCACCCGGGCAATCCTTTGCCGCGGATTCACTGTGTTACGGCCCACCCGCCGACAAATTTAGCGCGATTATGAAGAAAAACTTGGCCCTCAATTTTCGGTGCCGGTGTACCGATAGTTTCTCTTTGGAAAATCCCTTCTCTCATCATGGCCACCAGCACAACTGCCGTAAATGTCTCCGGTTTCACGTCGTCAACCTACGGCTCCTTCGACTGGCAGACAATGGTCAATGAACTGGTCGCCGCCGACAGCACGCCCCTGACCAATCTGCAGGCCGAGCAGACCACGAATGAATCAAAGATCAGCGCGCTGGCGACCCTCACGACCGATCTGACCACGCTGCAGAACGACGTTCAGGCGCTGCAGATGCCGAGCCTTTTCACCGCTCGCACCACGACGGTCAATGATCCGACTTGGAATGCAACCGCCGCCGACAGCACCGCAACGGGCACCCTCTCGATCAATGTCACGCGCCTCGCCACGGAAGCCAGCCTGGACGGCAAGCAGGGAATCTCAAACGGCCTGAGCACCTCCAACAACGTCAACAGTCTCACACTGGCTACGCTGCCCACGGCCACGGCAGTCACAGCCGGGACGTTCACCGTCGACGGCCAGCCAGTCACAATTGCGCTGTCCGACTCGCTGCAGGATGTGTTCACCAAGATCAACAACGCCACCGGCAACAGGGTTACCGCCAGCTACAACCATCTGACAGACAAAATCACCCTGGCGAACACCAACCCCCTCGACACGAGCGAAATCGTGCTCGGCGCCGTCAACGACTCGAGCAATTTCCTCCAGGCGATGCAGCTCGCCAACAACGCCTCCAGCAGCGTCAGCAGCTCGGCCTCCCTTGGCACCGCAGCGCTCAACGTGCCCATCGCCCAGGCGGGACTGCGCACCGCGATCACCGCAGTCGATCCTTCGGGCAACGGTTCGTTCTCGATCAACGGGGTCCCAATCTCCTACAACGTCAACACGGATTCGTTGTCGGCGGTTCTCGCGCGCATCAACGCCTCCACCGCCGGGGTCACCGTCACGTACAACGCGGCCAACGACCAAGTCACCCTCACCAACAATTCGACTGGCGACATCGGCTTGGGCGCCAACGAGGCTTTCGGCGGATTGCTCGGCGCGCTTGGCCTGACCACCGGCTCGACGTTTGTCCACGGTGTAAACGCCCAGGTCTCGGTCAACGGTGGGCCCGTGGTTTCCAGCGCCAGCAACACATTCGGGCAATCGATTCTTGGCATCGCCGGCCTGTCGGTGACCGCCGGCTCCGCCACGACGCAAAACATCACGGTGGGGGCCAATACCAGCGCGATGCAGACCGCCATCCAGAGTTTCGTCAGCGATTACAATGCCGTCCAAAGCTACATTACCAGCGAGACCAGCATCACCACCGGGACCGACGGTAAGGTGCAGGCGGCACTCCTGGCCGGTAACAACGACCTTGGCCTGTGGGCCAGCGGCCTCGAGGCGAGTGCGTTTGCCCCCGTCTCCGGGCTCTCCGGCTCGATCAAGCAACTTGCCGATCTCGGCCTCGACTTCAATGCGGCGGGGCAACTGTCGGCCACCAACAACAGCACCCTCGTCAACGCGCTTGCGAACAAATCCTCCGATGTCGCGGCGTTTTTCGCGACGCCGGCGACCGGATTTGCCGACACGGTCAACAACTTCCTGACCAATCTCCTCAATCCGGGTTCCGGCGTGGCACTGTTGAAGAGCTCGCTGACTTCGCAGGACACTGACCTTGCCAGCCAGATCACCACGCTGCAGTCCAAACTCGATCAAGAGCGCACGTCGCTGACCACGGCGTTTGAGGCCATGCAGAGTGCCCAAACCACGGCCCAAAGCCAGCTGGCGTATCTCACCCAGGCAAATGCCCTGTCGAAAAACGGCTCATGATCACGAACCCCAGACCTAGCGCGATTTTCCCTCTGCCCAACCGGGATCGAGTTCCACCCCTCCGTTCCGGTGCCGCGATCGCCCTGGCTGCCTTGGGCGCCGCCGTGCTCGCGTTGGCGGGCGGATGCGAGGTCACCAAGGCGATGGTCAACCCGGTCAATATCGGGCCGTTTTTCGAGGTGAAGAATTCGACGGGCGTGGCGCGCTTGCCGGCCACCCTCCGGCGGGTGGTGCTTCTGCCGGTGGCCGGGACCCCGGACGTGCCCATCGACACTCTCGCGTCCTTTGATCCGGTGATGCTGGCTGAGCTGCAACGCGGGTCGCGCTTCGAGGTGGTGGTAGCCGATCCGTCCGCTTTGGAGCGGCTCTGCGACCATCAGCGTCTGCTTTCCTCCGACACGCTGCCCGCGCAGTTTCTCGACGTGATGGGCCGGGAATACGGCGCGGATGCGGTCATGTTCATCGACGTGACCGCCGTGTCTACCTACCAGCCACTCGTCCTCGGCCTGCGGGCCAAACTCGCCGCTACCGACGGCACCATCCTCTGGGCATTCGACACCCTCTTCACCGCCAGCGAACCGGCGGTCGCCAACGCCGCCCGGCGCTATGACCGCCAGCGACATTCCTCGTCGGATCCCGGCGACACCAGCTACACGGTGCTGCGCAGCCCCGCGCGATTTGCCGACTACGCCGCCGCCGCCGCTTTCGCCACGCTCCCACCGCGCTAAACTCGATTCACTCTCGCTCAAGTTTCCATCCTAGACGTCGATTATTTACAGTGAACCCAACGGCGTTCCCAGCATGAAGTCCGGGCTGACCGTTACAAACCCGCCCTCCATGATTCAATCAACATCTCCCTCTGATGCAGCCGGACGCGCCAAGGCGCTTCAGGCTCTGGAACACCAGACCCCCGCTCCCCTCACCGCCAAGAGCGACCGGCTTTCAACCGCCGGCACCGATCAGCTGCGCGCGGCCTTGAAGGCCCAGCCCGAAGTGCGCCCCGACGTGGTGCAACGCGGGCGCGCGCTCGCGGCCGACCCCGCGTATCCCTCCTCGGACATCATCAAGCACATCAGCGCCAAGATTGTGAATTCGCCGGATCTGGCCGAAGTGCTCAGCTAACCCCGACTTCCATGGTGGCCAACGGCTACGCTCGTACCTACCAGACTCAGGCGATCATGACCGCCAGTCCGGGCCAGCTCGTCCTCCTGCTCTACGATGGCGCCCTCCGGTTTCTCTCCCTGGCTCATGTCGCCCTCGAGGCCGGCAATAACGACCTGACCCGCTTCGAAGTGACCAATCGCAACCTGCAGCGGGCACAGAACATCATCGCCGAGCTCAAGGGAACGCTCAACCATGACGCCGGCGGCGCAGTCGCCGCAAACCTCGACCGGCTCTACGACTATTTCAACCGGCGGCTCATCCAAGCGAACTTCAGGAAGGAATTGGCGCCGGTCGTCGAGGTCGAGGGATTGCTGCGGGAATTGCGCGATGCCTGGGCCGAGATGCTGCAACGAACCGGAGGCGGAGTCAGGGCCCCGACTGGGGAAATGCGCAACGTGGCCTGATGGAAGCGCCCGGCAAAACCTGCCAGCGTTTGCTTGCGGCCCTCGAACAGCTGGTCGCCGAGGAACAATGCCTGGTTCGCACCGGCGAAATCGAAAGGGTCCGCGCGGTGCAAGCGCGCGCGGATTCGGTCATTATGAGTTTGGTAGCATCATGGGTTGCTCCTGGGGCGGCCCGGGAGATCGATCCGCTCCGGCTGCGCCTCGCCACTCTGCAGGCGCGCCGCGCCGCCACGATCAAGACCATGGACACGCGACTGGCGGAGATGCGCGCCAAACTGTCGGCCCTGGATTCCGCCCGGGCCCGGCTTGGCAAGATGCGCCGTGCGTACGGTCCCCGCCGCGAGGCCAGCCGGCTGGCGACCGGGCGGTTCAACTTTGCCGCGTAGCGGCGCGGCGTTCCGCGCCGTCGGAGCCGGACGCGGCTCCGCTACGGAATTACCGCGCTTGCTACTCCAAACGGCGTCCGCTGTTTGTTTCTTGAAAGCATGAAGGGCGAAGCCCGACAGGCTCCTAACCGGCAGCCGCCAGCAGCCCGTTTCCGTCCGCGCCCGAAGCCGGCATTCCATCCAGCCACGCCTCCGCCACCCGCTGAACCTCGGTTCCCCACTCCACGCCCGGAAGCGTGTAGAGTTCAATCGTGCGATGCGCGTCGCTGCCCGCCCAGCTGAGATGGACCTTCACGCAAACCCGTCCGTCGGCCAGATTAAAATGTTGCAGCTGCAGCTGTCCGCGCGGCTCCGTCCCATGACTCGTACGAGCACGGAAGCTGAGCCTCGCGAGGCCGCTGTGGAAGTTCACCATCCGGGTTGACTCCAGTGTGATGCCCTCCGAGTCGGGCATGCTGCACCGGATGGCTTTCTCGATGTCCGCCAGCAGGGAAAGAAGACGGTATTGCATTTTACAATGGGTCTTCCTGCCAGACTCGGCACGCCCATGAGAAACTTGAGCGGTCGAGCACAAAAGTTGCACGGATCCAAT
>CAWDQK010000065.1:0-20183 GCA_963804395.1 uncultured Verrucomicrobiae bacterium
CTCCTAAATGGAGCCTGTCCCCAACGAGTCTTTCTTGCGCCTACAGTAATGGTCGGACTTCGTCAAAGCGCACGACCGCCCGGTTTTCCGCGCACGAGGACGCAAGCAGAACAGTGAACCGCGCCTCCCAATCATTCCGGTCTTCGGTATCAACCAGCACCTGCCCCACCATCCAGTTGCCGGCATCGCCATCCCCTGCCCAATGGGTGTGCTTCAGGGAGCGTCCCTCCGGATCCAATCGCAAACGACCGCGCGCCTCAGAATACGCTCCGAACGCCGCCTCGATCCGCCGTGCCTCCTCGGAGCCCGGATCGCCCTCCGCCGTCACCGCTGCCTCGCCGGTCCGCAGACGCGACAGGGCTCCCTCCCAGTTGCGCTCAGTTACGTCCTGCAAAAACCCAAGAATCGCCGTGCGCACGAGGCGTTGGAAAGCCGTCCGGTCGCGGGTCATATCGAAGGCCGCCGGCCGCGCCGGCTTTTCCGCCGACTCCGCCGCCACAAACTCGGGATTGCGCAGTCGCTCCCATTCTTCAAGCAGGCTCGAATCGATCCCGCGGATCAGCTCGCGGAAGTAGATTTCCATTTCGACAACCTCATCGGTTTTCGCCGTATCCGGAACCGTCTGGGCCAGGACTTTCCAAACCTGGGACAGATGCCGCAAAAGCAGCCCCTCGGAGCGCTCCAGCCCGTAAGCCCTGATGTACTCGGCGAATGACAAATAATGTTCATACATCTCCCGCGCGATGGACTTCGGCCGGATATTCTCCTCTTCGACCCAAGGGTGGGAGGCGGCAAACTGATTGAAGGTCTCGTAGAGAAACTCGCGCAACGGCTTCGGGTGCTCGATCTCGTCGAGCTTCGCGATCCGTTCCTCGTACGGCACGCCCGCAGCCCGCATCTCGGCCATCTTCTCGGTTTTCAGCCGGTCGACCTGTTTGCGCAGAATCTGGTCCGGATCCTCGACGATCGCCTCGCACAGCGTCAGCACGTCGAACGGATAGTCCGCTGACGCCCGGTCGAGCCGCGGCAGCGTGTCAATCAGGTAGAGCGAGAGCGCTTGGTGCAGCGAGAAATCGTCCTGCAATTCCACGTTTACCCGGAGCTTGCGGCCCAGAAGCCTCCGGCGGAATCCACGCAACGATCTTCCGATCCAGGAGCGAACGGAACAGCTGCCAGGCGCGGTGCCGCAACAGCCGCTTGCGGTGCGCCGTCTCATGACAATCGGCGATCAACCGGCGCATCGCCCGGCAGCCGTCGGCGTCACGGCCCAGCATCAGCAGGACCATGCCGTGTGTCACCTCGAAGCGCGAAACCAGCGTCTCCATCGGCGCGGTGCGGAGGCGCTCGAACGTCTTGATGTCCCACCCGACAAAGCCGTCCGGCGGGCGCCGCTTCACCAGCTTGCGCTGTTTCCGCGCGTCGCCCGCAGCCTTCTCCTCGGCATGCTTGTTCTCGACGACGTGCTCCGGCGCCTGGGCCACCACGTAGCCACGGTCATCAAAGCCCTTGCGGCCGGCCCGGCCGGCGATCTGCCGGAAATCGCGCACGCTGAGGATCGCCGCCTTCCGCCCGTCGTACTTCCACAACTGCGTGAACACGACAGTGCGGATCGGAACATTGATGCCAACGCCCAGCGTATCCGTTCCGCAGATCAGCTTCAGGCGGCCCTGCTGCGCCAGCGTCTCGACCAGCACGCGGTATTTCGGCAGCAGCCCGGCATGATGCACGCCGATGCCGTGCCGCAACCAGCGTTTCATCTCCCGGCCGTAGGGACTGTTGAACCGCACGCGCTCCAGGGCGGCGGCGAGCGCAGCCTTTTCCTCCTTCGAGCACACCTCGATGCTCATCAGGTTTTGCGCCGCCTCCGCCGCCTCGCGCTGGGTGAAATGCACCAGATACGCCGGCACGCGGTCGCCGGCAAGCAGCGCCTCGATCAGCTCAGTCAGCGGCCGCTCCGAGTATTCAAACTCCAGCGGCACAGGGCGCACGTCGCTGCTCACTGTCACCGCCGGTGCGCCGGTCAGCCGCTGCAGCTCCCGCTCAAAGAACTCCGTACTGCCAAGCGTTGCCGACATCAACAGGAACCGCGCCTGCGGCATCGTCAGCAGCGGCACCTGCCAGGCAGAACCGCGCTCCGGGTCCGAGTAGTAGTGAAACTCGTCCATGATCACGGCGCGGAAGGTCGACTGCGCGCCGTGCGCCAGCGCAATGTTCGCCAGAATCTCAGCGGTGCAGCACAGGACCGGCGCCTGCGGATTCACGCTCGCGTCACCAGTCATCATGCCGACGTTTTCCGGGCCGAAATCACGGCAGAGGGACAGGAATTTCTCGTTCACCAGCGCCTTGATCGGACAGGTGTAGACCGAGCGCTCGCCGGCGCAGAGCGCCTTGAAGTGAAAGGCGGCTGCCACCAGGGATTTGCCGGAGCCCGTCGGCGTTCCGAGAATCACGTTGTGCCCCGAGAAAAGTTCCAGCATCGCCTCCTGCTGTTCGGGATAAGGCTGGAGCCCCCGTTCCGCCACCACGGCGAGAAACCGGTCCAGCACCGCGCCCGGATCCGGCGACCCTGGCAGGGGCGCGAGCGGCGCCGACGGAGTTGACAGAGACGGCATCGATCCCACAAGGGCCGCTTGGGTGCCCCGGTTCAAGCCTGTAGCGCCGGTCCGGCGGCTGGCGCCACAATGATTTGAATCGCGGCGCGCCCGCCGTATGTTTGGCGCCATCCATGAATCTCCGCTTCTTGCTTCCGGCGGCAGCGCTGCTGCCCGCTTTCACCCTGGCCGCGCAGCCTGTCCCCCGGACGGCGCCAGCGGATCCGCGCTTTCAGATACCGCCCACCGACACCGGTTTGCCCGGGGCCGGTCCAATCCGCCGCGCCGAGTGGTTTCAGGAAACCTGGACGCAGCGCCGCAGCACCTGGGCGTCGCGCGGAAAGTTGGACCAGCATGCGCTCGTCTTCCTCGGCGACTCGATCACCCAGGGTTAGGGCGACGACGTGGGTGGCTGTTTTCCGGGCGTCAAAGTTGCCAATCGCGGCATCGGCGGCGACACCTCCCGCGGCGTGCTCATCCGCCTCGAGGAGGATGTGCTCTCGCTGCATCCATCGGGCGTCGTTCTTCTGATTGGCACCAACGATCTCGAAGATCAGGCGGAACCGGAGACCGTGGTCGGTAACCTGAAACGCATCGTTGCGGCACTGGAAAGATCCGACCCACGGATGCCGATCGTGCTCTGCGAGGTCTTTCCGAGCTCCGCCACCATGAAGCGCCCCGCCGAGAAGATCAAACGGCTCAACGAACTCTACGCCGAGGCGGTAAAGGGCGACCGGCGGATAACCGTGCTGGACACTTGGACGTTGTTCGCCGACGCGAAGGGTGACGCACCGGCAGCTCAGTTTCCCGACCTGCTGCATCCAAATGCGGCGGGATACGCGAAATGGGCCGCGGCCTTGCGCCCGATCCTAGCCACGCTGGGATTCATCGACACCGAGCCTTACACCTTCACGCCGGAAGCGGGATTCGTAAGTCTGTTCAACGGACACGATCTGACGGGCTGGGGCTTTGAGCCGACTTCAGCCGCCGACATCCAGTCCGCCCGGAACTGGCAGGCAAGCGATCCGCACGCCGCGGCCTGGCCCATCGTGAAGCATGCGGTCGCCTTCGACGGGAAGACTGCGAGCGATGACGGCCGGTACGTCGCCATGGCCGGGCGCCTCGTTGTCACAACCGCGCCGGAAGGCCGCCGGATTCAGCAGCTGTTGAACGACTCGCGTGTTTCCGCGGGATTTCATCCTCCGGCTGGAGTTTCGAGCCACGCCAAACGCCGACAGCGGCATCTTCATCCGCGGACTGCAGCTGCAATGCCGCGATTACCTGCTCGCCGGACCATACAACCAGCTGACCCACTACCGGCCTCAGGAGTGGAACGAGATCGAGATCGCAGTCACTGGCACGACGGCGCGTTGCACCTGCAATGGGGAATTGCTTGAGGCCGCGCTTGCCATCCCGGAGACCGGATCCATCGGCCTGGAGGGCGACCGCGGCCAGATGGAATACCGTCGTATCCGGATCAAGGAGTCGCTATAGCTGGCAGTTTGCCAGGCCGCAGGTTCTCTTCGGAAACGACGTTCATCTTCGTAGCCACGAGCGCCAGCGAGTGGATTCAACACCGCCCGTCCGCTCGCTAGCGCTCGCAGCTACTCCCGTTCAGCCGGCCGCGGCTCCGCTACGAAATCGGCGGGGGCGCCGCCGCCCTATCGCAAGCCCCTGGGGACGCGACGCCCTCGTCGCGTGTTATTCGGTGTTTCCTTGCGGGGCGGCCATTGACGCCGGAATACCATTCCCGCAAGGATCTGGGCGATGTCCGCTCTCATCGATTCGCTTGGCCTGACCAGCGTCTGGACCTACGTCGGCGCCTTCTTGGTCGCGTCCCTGGTGATGATGTGGCGGCTCGAAGCCATGCTCGACCACGGGCTTGAAGGCACGGCGCTGGGCACGATCATCATGCCCTATTGTTCGGGCCTTGGTAATCTGATCTTTGTCGGGCTCATGATATCGAGGGGTGGTTCGACGAATGACGTGCTGACGAACTGCCTCGTCAACAACGTCACCAACCTCACGCTGGTCCTCGGGCTGCCGGCGCTCATCTGGGGGCTCGCCGTCGTGCCCCCGAAGCCGACCGGCGACAGCGCTCGTGGAGGACGGACTAGGAAGGCCAAAGACGACACCGCCCCGCAAGTCAACCGGCTCGCGGTGCTCCTGACCCTCGCTGCGGTCCTGTTCTTCACCGGCGCCACCTGGGTGCTCTGTAAAGGCGGTCACCTTGGCCGCCGCGACGGATTGATCCTTACCGGCCTGTTCCTGTTCTGGCAGTGCTTCCAGGTATTCGATGTGCTCAAGCACAACGTCCGACAGCGCACCTCCTTCGGCGCACTATTTTATCTCGATGCCGTTGTTGTCATGGTCTGCGCCTACGGAATGTATGTCAGCATCGACTGGTTGGTGAACTGGCTCTCGCACCAACAGGGCGCCTTCGTCAATGCGAGCCATCTCGGCTGGCTCAGCGGCTGGCTCATGGTGCTGCCGAACGCATTGCTCGCATTCTACTGGGGCTGGAAAGGGCGTCCCGACATCGTCTACAGCTCGCAGGTGGGCGACGGCCACATCTGCATTCCCCTGGCGCTCGGACTCTGTGCCATTTTTATTCCGATGGCGGTGCCCGGATTCTTCCTCACGGGCCTTTTGGTGCTGCTTGGCGCCGCGCTCGTGCACGCGATCTTCGTCTTCGCCCACGGCGGATTGCCCCGCTGGGCCGGGTGGCTCTTCGTCGCCGCGTACGGATGGTTTGTCTATCAAGGCCTGGCCTGAAGAGGCGGGTCCCGGCCCCGGCGGCGAGGGCGCCGGCCGCTCCATCGTTGCCTCCTGGGGACGCGCCGCCCCCGGGGCGCGTTGTTTTCAGTTCCGGCACCGGCAACGAGAGCGGAGGTCCGCCACCATGCAAGCCGGCCTTGGGGCGTAGCCCGTACAATTCCTCCCAGACTACCCGGAAGGCTTCGAACGCCTACCCCAGCGGATCGCCGCGAAACTGTTCGCTCAATTCCACGAACGGTTTCTGCGCCCGCAGCCAATCCTGGCTTCCCCGGATCTGCGCCATCGACTTGGCGGTGTTGTTGCAGATCAGGTAGCTCGCCTGGCCGACGCGCAGGCACGCGTCGTAATGCGTGCCGGTCGCCCCGGAGACAAATTCGAAGTCGCCCACCTCCAGATGCCGCCCCGCCATGTCGCTGCGCAATGGAGAAACGTCCGCAGCAAAACTCCGCTGATAGGATTCCGCCCGCGGCCCGCTGTACGCCAGGATCCCGCCGCGGCCGGCCTGGAATGAGACCACCACCCATTCGTCGAACACGGACCCGTTGTACAGGGTGTCCATGCGCTGAAGCGCGTCGGCGACAAGCGATCTGGCGGCATCAAGTTTCATGGGCTGATCAAACGATTGACGATGCCGTCGTTTTTGGCGTCCGACGGCGCGCAACGCCAGATTTTTCAGTCCTGACCTGCCAGCAGGACGCCCCTTTCTATACAATTTGAAGAAAATTCTTACACCATTTGGTTTTTCACCCAAACGGCGTCCGCCGTTTGTTTGGCAGCCTGGAGGGCGAGCCCGACAGGCTGCTAAAAGCTCACCTGCATCTCCGCCCGCAAATAGCTCAGGAGATCCCGGCGCGCGTAGTAGTCGCCCTCCCGCATGACCTCGGCCCAGACTTGCCCGCTCAGATGTTTGCTGAACTGGTGCTTCACCCACAATTGGACAAAATTCCCCCGGAAGTGACCGGTTTCACTGAACAAGGAAGCCTTCACCGTGCGCGTCGGCACGCTCTCAGGCGCAAACAACGCATTATAGGTCAGGCTTACTGTCGTGTCCTTCGCCGGGACAAAGCTCCAGGTGGGCCCGAGACGGAAGAGGTTGTTGAGCTGGGCAACCTTTCCGGCAGTCTCCATCGGATACGAATAGATGTAGAGTTCGCTGAAGCGCGGCCAGCGGCCCCAAAGGACGTCGAACATTTCATCTTTCCCTGGCGTGCCGGGGTCGTCGCCAGACAAGTATTCGGCCGCAAGGCTTACCTGGTTGTCCATTGGGTCCTTGCACAGGTAGCTGAGCTTCGCGTTCCCGCCATAGGCCTGGATGTCTCGGTGGACCGTGGTGAACCCCGGAACACTTGAATCCTGTTTCCAGCCCCACTGCCACGCGCCTTCAGCGGAGAATCCCAGGTGCGGCGTCGGCGTGCCGGTGATTTTCCCGCCCAGCGTATAGATGTCTCCGCTGTCGCTGTAGGCGAACACCGCCTCGTCCCGTTTGTAGATGAAATAGCCATCCACCTGGGTGTCGGGCAGCGACTTGTTCGATGCGTACAGGATCAATCCGCGCTCATTCTGTTCCACCAGACTGTAGGTGCCCTGCTGTCCGAGGATCGGCAGCCAGGTATCCGGCTTCGCGTGCTGGTCGATGCAAACCACATCGAACTTCGTCTTGATCTGCGGCACGTCGAGCGCGGCCCGGACGCTGTCCAGGAAAAAGGACCACGAGCCGTCAACTGGCGTGCCGTCACCGACCAGCCACCAGTTCAACGGGTCCCCAAACTGTACATCCTGCCGCCCGGCCGTAATCGTGAGAGGCAGCCCGAACGCATGCGTCCATTTCAGGTTGAAGTTGTCCGGGATGGCGTACCGGTCTTCAGCTCCGGTGCCGGCGTGCTGCTTGGCAAACGCCGGTCTCTCCCACACGCGGGGCTCGGCGGCCAGCCGGAGGTTAAACGTAAGATCCGGCATGAAAGTCACGGTGCTCCACAACCGGGCGCGAACCCGGAAGAGATCCTGCTCGTGGGTGGGACTCGTTTCGGTGAGCGAGAGGGCGTTGTCGAAGTACTCGTTGCGCACCCTCACATCGCCGCCCCAGGTGAACCACGGCACAGAATCCAGTTCAACCGGAGGGAGCTGCGGCGCCTGCGCAGGGGATGAGCTCACAGTCGCCGAAGCGGCCGGGCCCGGAGTCTGACCGGAGGCGATCGTCAGACAGCCGACCAAAAACAACAAAACAGAGGCTACGCGGGAATGATGCGTGGTCATGGGGTGGCGGCGAAGGGGGTAGGCGGGACGTGTCTTGATGAGCGAAAACCAGGCGCCGGGAAACTGTATTTTTCGGCTAACAGTTTTTCTTCTACCATGAAGAAGCAACCGACGCATTACCGCCCTCACGAAGAATGGCTCCGGTCAATTCGTCGCGACAGGCACCGCGTTAGGAAGAACCCGCACTGAGTCCATGAACTCAGAAACATGTCTCGATCAGGCCAAGTTATCAGCCTCCAACCTCCTTGCCGCGTCAAGAACCCGGAATGGTCTGAGGGGGCGCCTCGCTACCCTGAAGTCAAGTGCCACCGCCCACAGAGCGGGCAGAGATAGGCTTTGCGCCGGCGCTCAACCCCGGCAACGAGCGCCGCGTCAAGGGCGTCCCCCTGGCTGCGAAACCGCCGCTTGCGCGTGCACATGCGCTGCTGTTGCTCCTTCGTCGGCTTCTTCATTTCTGTTGTGACATTGACCAGGCTGCGCGAGCACCGCCCTCACATCAAATCATGGACCCGATGCGCCGCACAGGAAATGACAATCCGGAGCAGACTGTCCCTGGAGGAGCGACGCCCGCGTCGCGTTTCCATGGGCTTTTCCCGGCGGCGAGGGCGCCGCCGCTCCAGACCAATGACCCGGCGCCCAACCCAGCTTGAATCGCCAGGCCGGCGTTCAAGTCGATGAAGCCGGAGGGCGGCCGCGCCGTCCTGTCGTTCACCCATCTTGGGGGCGGACTGGTCGCGAAAGCCGGCCCGTTGACCGGCTTCACCCTCGCGGGGCCGGACAAGGTCTTTCATCCCGCCGCGGCCGAGATCCAGGGCGACACAGTTGTGGTTTCCTCACCAGAGGTGGCGCAGCCGGTTGCAGTGCGCTACGGCTGGGCCAACGTACCCGTAGGCAATTTGTTCAACGCCGCCGGCCTCCCCGCCTTCCCCTTCCGCACGGACGTGGAGTAAGGCGGCGTTTCGCCCGCGCGTTCGCCGGCTGGCTCGTCCCCCAGGACCCCGCCGACGAACCGGACGCCACGCTGCTCGATCGCATCGAAAGGAGGAATCTGGCGGCTGGACAACATTGACCCAGCGGTGGCAAGACAGCAGGTGGTTTTCCAGTACCCCAAGTTTGAGAGATCCCTGCAACATGAGCCACCGTATCGATCTCCGGCAGGTTCCCCATCCGCAGTGTCGCAGTTGTGATCGCGCCGAGCGGGCGAGCATAGACGCCGACGGTCTTTGCGTTAACACGGTTTCAGTGTTCGACGGGCTGCCGGTGCGGTGCGTGGGTGAATGGGCCTACGACAAGATTTACCGGCTTGTCCAATACTTCGGCATCTTCGCGAGCGGCATGAAGGCCCAGTGGCGGGGCCTCAGTTACGTGGAGACATGCAGCGGTCCGGGGCGCTGCATAGCTCGCAATGATCGCACGGAAATGGTTGGCACGGCGCTCGCCATTGTCGGCCACAGGCAGTTCTCCGTTTTGAAGAGGGCCGTCTTCATCGATGCCAGCTCCCGTGTCGTGGACATCCTGAACCAGCGAATCAAAGTCCTGGGCGCCGCAGAAACCGCCGCCGCAGTCGTCGGCAACTACGAAGACGGAGCTGGCATCTGCTCCATCCTCGATCGCCTGCCGGACGATTGCCTGAACTTGGTTTTCATTGACCCCACCGAGTGTGACGTGCCGTTCGCCACCATCCGGCAAATCGTCGCCCGTCTCCGGCATGTTCAACCTGATTATCAACGTCGCCCTTGGCACCGACGTGAATCGGAACATTGTATCTGCGATTCTTTCGCCCAGCCATTCGAATGTCCGCGAGAAATATGAGCGCTTTCTCGGTGTTCCTGGTTTCTGCGCGAGACCCGAGATTATCGAGCTCGCGAAGCGAGCCGACCATGACGACCTTCGGCGCAGTTTTGCCGAAACCTACAGAGGACAGCTTCGCGGCGAAGGGTACGCGCATACAGCTGTCAGGCCCGTGAAACACTACTACCAACTGATCTTCGCCTCGAAGAGCCGAAAAGGCTTGGAGTTCTGGGACAAGTCATGCCGGATAGCGCCGGATAACCAGCGGGAACTCCTGTAAACTCTGCCAGACACATGGCTCTTCAATCCTCCATTGAGTGGACCGAAGCGACCTGGAATCCAGTTACCGGGTGTTCCAAGGTCAGCCCCGGCTGCAAGCACTGCTACGCCGAGCGCATGGCGCTCCGCCTGCAGGCGATGGGGCAGGCCAACTACAGAAACGGCTTCCGGGTCACGCTTCATCCTGCCGCCTTGGCGCTTCCGTTGCGCTGGAAACGCGCGCAGATGATCTTCGTAAACTCGATGAGCGACCTTTTCCATCGCGACGTTCCGCTGGCTTTCATTCTGGATGTCTTCGCTACCATGCATCGCGCGGACTGGCATCGATATCAGATCCTCACGAAGCGGGCAGAGCGTCTGGCAGAGCTGGACCCGGATCTCCCTTGGGCTCAGCACATCTGGCAGGGCGTGACGGTCGAGCATCCCGATTTCGCTGACCGCATCGAGATACTCCGAAAAACGGGCGCGTTTGTGAAGTTCCTCTCTCTTGAACCACTGCTGGCACCAATGCCCCGATTGAAGCTGAGCGGTATTGACTGGGTAATCGTCGGTGGCGAGTCCGGCCCCGGAGCACGTCCAATGCGAGAGGAATGGGTGCTCGACATTCGTGACCAGTGCCGCAATGCCGGCGTCGCGTTCTACTTCAAGCAGTGGGGTGGCGTCTTCAAGAAGCGCGCTGGACGCCTTCTGGAAGGACGCACTTGGGACCAGATGCCAGCAACATCCCCGGCCTCAGAACCCGAACTTGTCATTGCAGGAACGTAGCCGTGAAGACCGGAGTCGGATGCGGTCGAATGCCGCGGCAATAACCTTATCGCGCTGGCGGCCGGATCGAGGCGCGGCTGGCGACGGCGCAGAAGCAGGCCTGGCCCGGCGAAGCGGCGCGAAGGCGGCTAGACGCGCTCACTGCCGATCGGCAATGGTGGAAGCACCGCGCTTGCATGCGTCAGCCTCTTCGGCGATTGTTGATCCCGTAACATGTCCTCCCCCGGACCAGTCGAATTTGCGCTCGAGGGCGAAGTGAACGGCACGCCGATCTCACCGGCGCATGTGCCGTTCGGCTTGATGCACAGGTTTCACGAGGAGGTGGAGCGACTCGTGCTCGGCTCCAACCAAGGCTCGCTCAGTGAGGCGGTGGTGCAAGTGCGGGAGGGCTCCTATGGCCTCGTGGTTCCGATTCCAGAGAACGTTCGCGAGAGCTTCGAACTCGACATGGCGATGGCCGTGGAGACCGACGGCACGGGGAATCCCGATGCTGCGCGCCTCAGCATACTCTACGCCTGGCAGAAGCGCGCCGCCTTCGAGCCGAACGTCGCCTATTCCGTCCGGCCTCAAACGCCCGATGCGCGGTTCCAGCCGTTGCGCATCGATGCTCAAACCACGTTGCGGCGCCCGAGCGCAGATCGCTGGATTCCAGTCGAACTGATGCTGCTGGGGGAATTGCGCGAGGCGGGCGGCGAAAAAGCCAACATTCACGTCGTGCTCCCGGAACAGCCCAAGCCAATCATCGTTTCGGTCAACCGCGAGCAACTCCGCGATGAAGCCTATCCGTTCGCCGGGGACAAACTGCTTCGGGTTTCCGCCGAGCGCAACGAGCGCACCAAGCAATTGCGCAAGCTCCGACTCATCGAATTCCTACCGTACCGGCCGGAGTTCGACGAGTCCGCCTTTGCGCGAATGACCGCGGCCGGCTCAATCGCGTGGCAGGATGTGCCGGATGCGGCCCAGTGGGTGCGTGAGCATCGCGGAGGTTCCGGTGCGTAACGGCGTTTTTCTCGATACGAGCTTTCTCATCACCCTCGCCGATCCGCGACGAGAGCGGCATAGCGTCGCCAAGCTTTTTTACCAGCACTTTCTTTCGGCGAAAATGCCGATGGCTGTTTCGGCGATTGTCGTCGCCGAGTTCTGCGTCAAGCAGGAACTGGCGACGCTGCCGCTGGGGCAACTGATTCTACTCCCCTTCACGCACGAAGACGCCGTGGTCGTCGCTTCACTCGATTTTAAAGCCTTCCAGCAACCCGGCGCCGAACGCCAGGCGCTGAAGGACGATTTCAAGATCATCGGCCACGCCCGCGCCCGGAACTTTGGCTGCCTCATCACCGACGACGCGGACACGATGTTTCGCTATTGCGAGGAACTGCGTCGGCAAGGGCATCTCAATCTTCGTGCTATTAAGCTCCAAGCCGGCTTCTCGCTTGAGCCGTTTAGCCCCGACGGGCAAGCCGACTTTGGGAAGGTCCTGGAGGAAGCTGCACAATACTCTGTGACCGACAGCTAGGCTACTCGACAGACACGATCTTGCGTGACAAGGTTTTGGCATACAATGGCCTGCTTACCGACTACATCGCCCGAAATGACTTCAAGTTCTTCCTCCATAGCCGCTGTTACTTCTGACGGTGTTGTGAGCCGACTTGAGCAAGTAGTAGCCGCCGAGTGCACTCGCCTTTCCAGCGAGAGGCTGGCTCGTGTGCACAGCGTGAACGAATTGATCTTGGGACTGGGCAGGCGGGGTTTGCTGAAGAAACAAGAATTCGGATCGGCAACCTCAGCCGACTTTGAGAAACGCTATTGCGCAGCACTCAAAAGGTAGCCTGACGGTACGCTACGATTGCTAACAGGGGTTCGCCTACCGAACCGCCCGACCAGAAGCGCCGCCTCCGATCTTCACCGCCTGGCTTCCCGGATGGAGCGCAAGCGTGCTGCCAGGCCAAAGGAATTCGCCGCTCAGGCCGGGAGGCAGCGTGATTTCCCCTTCAATACCGTCTCCCACCCTGTGCAACGCGACCCGGATGTCCCCAGCGGGATGCGGCATCGTGCCCTGGATCCGGGTCAGGTATCCGGGATGCGGCTCGATCCTGACCGTGTGAAAGCCGGGCGTCGCCGGCTCGATTCCGCAAACGGTGGCGAGGAATTCATAGAGGGGCGAAGCGCTCCAGGCGTGACAATCGCTCCGGGTTGGATCCGGACGCTCGGCAAAGGTCGTCAATCCTTTCGCCAGCATCGCGTGCCAGGGCTGCAACATCGAAACATACTGATCGCCCAGACCGGCGGCCTTAATCGCCCGCAGCAAATAGAACCGGAAATACTGCGTGCACTGGGTCAGTCCCGGCTCCGTGTTGATTCGCGTAACAAGCGCCCGGGCGTTTTCCCCGGCCACGCATCCGGACAGCACGGCCAGCACGTTGGCATGCTGGCTGAACGCCTTCCGCTCGGGCGTGTCGGCGAACAGCTGCCTTGACTCGTCCCAACATTGTTGTGTGGCCGCCGCCCGCAGCCTCTTCGCCAGATCGCGGCAATGCGCCGCCTGGGTCTGCCGGCCATACGAGTCAAACAACTCCGCCGCGTGCTCCAGTGAACATGCCAGCTGCAGAGTGACGATCGACGAGCCGCCCTCGGCCGCGCCGTCCGGCTGCCCGCCGAGGTGCTTGCCGTTGTCCCAGGGCCATTCGTCCGGCCAGTTGACAAAACTCCAGAAGGGCAGGCCGCCAAGCATCCCGGTCTTCGGATCGATGCGCTGCTCGAACCAGTCGAGCACCGCCTGGACGCCCATCAATCTTGCCTCGACGAACGCCCGGTCGTCCCGGTGCATCCAGTAATCGTGCACCATATCGATCCAGAACAGCGAGAAGGTGGTGATGACCTGGGGCGATGAGGTCGGGACCCGGCTTTGGGTCAGCCCCTCGGGGATCCGGGACCGGTCGTACAGTTCGATGGCATTTCGCATCAGCCGGTCGTCGCCTGCCACATAAAGTGACACGAGGGACTGGATGCGAGTGTCGCCCACGTACTGCATCTGCTCGTAGTAGGGACAATCGAAATACGTCTCGTAGGCGCACAGCCGGGCGGTGCGCCAGCCCACCGTCCAGATGTCGGAGAGCCGGGCATCGTCACACGAGAATGCGCCGCGCTCCATGAACGGATAGGCGGTGAAGTTGCCCAGGAAGTCACGCACGACGAGCGGCTCGTCCGCCGTCTCGACCGTCATCTCGACATAGCGATAAGTTCTGAACCAGAGCGTGGTGAACCATCGGTCCGCGCCACCATCCGGAAGAAAAACGTCGCTCGCGCCGACGATCTGACGCCCGGCAATCTCGTTGCGGTTGCCTTTCTCGCCCTTCTCGTCGACCAGGGCTTCGCTGTAGATCAACCGGACCGTGCTGCCTTTCCCACCGCCGACCCGGAGCTGCGGGAAGGCGTTGGTTTCGAAAGACTGGTCGAACAGGATGACCGCCTTCGTGTGAGCGGGCACGGTCAGCGGCGCCTGGCCGACCAGAAATGCCGGCTCGACGGTGATGCCCTGCGCGCGGCGGACGGTGGGGATACGCTGCGCACGCTCCTCCATGAGCGGGATGGTGCGCGGAACCAACCACCACGTGACATCGGTTCCCACGCCGTAGGGAAACCCCTCCGAGATGACCTGCGGTTGCTGCCACGCCTTGTCGTCAAACCCCGGCTCCTGCCAGCCCCACGGATAGGCCTGGCCGTCAATCCGGTCACCCGGACCCACGACCATGAACGTATTCACCGACCTGGGTGCGGTCCCCGACGGGGCGTAGGCCTCGTCCCTGAGCACCTTCCAACTTCCATCAGTGTTAACGGCTTTTTCCGCCGGCGAGTCGCCCGCCACGATCAGCCCGGTGCGCAGGCTGACCTGGGCAAACGGCTTGAGGTAACCGAAATTCCAGACGACAACCGCCACGACGTTGTCCCCCGGGTGGAGCCACGGAGCTAGATCCACCGTTTCGAAGCGCCAGTGAAACAGCTCTCCGCGGGCCGGCCCGAAGCAGACCGAAGTGCCATTGACGAACATCCGGTAGCGGTTGTCCGCCGAGACGTGGACCACGAATCGGGCGGGCTTCCCGTCCAGGCGAAAGGTCTTGCGGAAATGGTAGACCCCGTAGTCGTACGGCGACGCCGTGGGATGAGCGATCCACGAAGCGGGCCACGCGCGTTTCAACAAATCGGGATTGATTGGCGGAGCGGGATCATCCGCCCGGGAAACCGGCGTCGCGACGCAGAGCATAAGCAGGAGGAGTAGGGGTTTCATGGAGACAGCACGCGATCTTGGCCGATCCGCGGGCAGAGGCAACGGATTCCCGCTGGCGGGGCGCAATGCTTGGAGGGCGCTGCGCTGTCAGCGCCAATCTTCCTTCGCTGAACCTCTTGAGCGGCGGACACAGAGGTCCGCCCTCCACGCAAGCGTATTTCCTTGCTGGAGGGCGCTGCGCTGTCCGCGCCAATCGCCAGTGCAGGGCGCATCACGCCTGCGCCCCTGCGCAAAAGGCCTGTGCCTGTTTCCCTCCCGCCCAAAATGGCCCAGCCATTTTGGTTCAGGAACGTGGAGGACGAAGTCCGAGACGTTCCTACGCCGACAGCGTCAGATCCGCGCGCTTGATCTCCTTCACCGGCCAGCGGGTGACCGTCAGGCCCTTGGCCGAACGGTGGCTGACGGGCACGCGCGTGAGGTCGAAATCGAACTCGCGCACGCGGGCGCGGCTGCGACCGTCGAGGAAGACATGGAGGGTCTGCGCGATCTCCTTTTCGCCCGGGGTGACCTCGAGATAGACAACCCGGGAGCCCGGCGTCTTCACCAGTGGATAAAGTTTGTCGCGGGTGACTCCGCCGATCTGGAATTTCTTCGCAAACGCCTTCCCGGTGGCCTTGTCCTGGTAGACCATGGTGTAGAATGCCCTGTCCCCGTCCTTCGGAATCAGGGCGCAATGGAGGATGCTCGGCCCCATGAACACCTTGTCCCCCACCCGCGCGACCCGCATCGAGCCGTCGGCCATGATGCAGAGCACGTCGTCCAGGATCGAA
This sequence comes from uncultured Verrucomicrobiae bacterium, assembly GCA_963804395.1. GTDB lineage: Bacteria > Verrucomicrobiota > Verrucomicrobiia > Opitutales > Opitutaceae > Fen-1467. The sequence goes on from CAWDQK010000065.1 coordinate 15,510, forward strand.
CACTCCTGCACAAACTCGTGCTGCCGCCAGTTGAGGCCGATGAAGCCCTCATCCCGGTTGACGTAGAGGCGCTGGTTGGCCGACACCACCGCCGCCGCGCTGATCTGCTCGATTTCCTCGTACTCGGTGCGGCGCTTCCGGCCCTTGCCGTATTTCTCCTGGAGGGACTCAAACCACATGATCGCGTACGGCGTCAGGTTCTTCAGATTGACTTTAACCTCCTTGATGCCCGCCTCGATCTTCTTGATCTCCTCGTCGGCCTGAAAACGGTTGTAGGCGGAAATTCGTTTGATGCGGATCTCGGTCAGGCGCACAATGTCGTCGTCGGTCACGGCGCGGCGGAGCTGTTTGACGAACGGCTGCAAGCCTTCGCGGATTTCCGCCAGGACGCTCTCCCAAGTCTTCGATTTCTCGATCCGCCGGTAGATGCGCTCCTCGATGAAAATCCGCTCGAGCGAATCCCAATGCCATTGCTGTTCGAGCTCGCCAAGCTTGATTTCCAGCTCCGCCTTCAGGAGCGCCCTGGTCCGGTCGACGCTCCGCCGGAGGATTTCGCGGACGCCGAGGAACACCGGCTTGTCCTGCTCAATCACGCACGCCGCCGGTGAAATCGCCACCTGGCAGTCGGTAAAGACGTAGAGTTGCTGGATGACCTGCTCGGCATCGGATCCCTGCGGCAGCTCGATCAGGATCTCGACCTTGTCGGCGGTATTGTCGTCAACGTGCTTGACCTTGGTCCGGCCCTTGGCGTTTGCCGCGAGGATGGACTCAATCAGCGAGGTGGTCGTCGTGCCGTGGGGAATCTCGGTCACCGCCAGCAGGTATTTGCTCCGCTGCTCGATGCGCGCCCGGACCTTCACCTTCCCGCCGCGCTCGCCATCGTTGTATTCCGAGAAATCGGCGATGCCGCCAGTGGGAAAATCAGGGACGATCCGGAAGGTCTTTCCCTGGAGATGATTGATCGCCGCGTGGCAGAGGTCGTTGAAGTTGTGCGGCAGGATCTTCGTCGCCAGCCCGACCGCGATGCCCTCCGCCCCTTCCGCCAGCACGAGCGGAAACTTGACCGGCAGGGTGACCGGCTCCCTGGCCCGCCCGTCATAGCTGAGCTGCCAGACCGTCGTCTTGGGATTGAACACGACTTCCCGCGCAAAGGACGTCAGGCGCGCCTCGATGTAGCGGGCCGCCGCCGCGCCGTCGCCGATGAGAACATTGCCGAAGTTGCCCTGGGGCTCAACCAGCAGGCCGCGCTGGGCCATGCCGACGAGCGCCGCCTCGATCGAGGCGTCGCCATGCGGATGGAACCGCATGGCGGCCCCGACGATGTTGGCCACCTTGTGGAAACGGCCGTCGTCCATCTCCCACAGCGTGTGCAGAATCCGCCGCTGCACGGGCTTCAGGCCGTCGTCGATGTGCGGGACCGCGCGGTCGAGAATGACGTAGCTCGCGTATTCAAGAAACCAGTTCCGATAGCTCTGCGCGAGCGGCGCCTCCCCGGGATTCTTGGCCTTGGCTTTCGGCGCCCCATCCGGGTCCGCGGCGCCGGCCGGCTCCGGGTCTGGAAGCGCACCTTCTGCCTCCTCGGGATTTGGCGTTTGAGATTTGGGATTTGGCGTTTGGCGTTTGGGGTCTGGATTCTGTCCCCTGGCCGCCTCCTCCGGTCCGGGAGAGGACTCTCCATTGAGAGGAAGTTCGATCTGACTGCTGTCTTTCTTGCGTCTAGGCATGGGAGAACCGTTCAGGATTGTTTCAGGGCGCGCACGGCCGCATCCAGGTCAGGATCGCGGCCCGTCCGCAGGTCGTCCAGGGTGAATGCCGGCGACACGACGTCGGGGGTGACTCCGCTGCCTTCGAGGCGCCGGCCACCCTTCAGATGCAGATCGCGATCACTGTACTCGAACATCCCGCCGTCCGGCAGCGACCGCATCCGGGCTGCCAGCACATTCCCCGCCGTCGGATGGCCGATCACCGTGCCCCGGCGCCGTTCCTGGATCGTTGCGGCGAAAATCTCCGCCGCGCTGGCAGAAACATGGTCCACCAGGACTGCGACCCGGCCGGCATAGTGCGCCGACCCAAAGGTCAGCGTGCGCAACTCGTGCCGGCCGCCTTCCCGGTCGAACGATTCAGCATAGTCAAATCCCCGGTCGAAAAACTCTCCGATCATCAACCCGAGTGACAGCAGTGTGCCGCCTGAGTTTTTGCGCAGATCGACCACGACCCCGGGCGCGGCGCGATGCGCCTTGAGCTGCCGGCTGAACCAGCGCATCTGCTTCCAGTCGAATCCATCAAAGCGCACGTAAACGAAGCCTCCCGGCAAGACCCGCGCTTCCTGACGGGCAACGGACACCCGGGTGGCCGTGAGCGTGAGCGCCACCGGCTGGTCGCGGCCATCGAGGAAGTCCCAGCGAACCACCTCGCCCTCCCGCAGCACGGGCAGTTGCAGATGGTCCCCCAACGGCTGCCCATCGCGCAAGCGCACGATCCAGCCCGGCTTCACGCCGGCCGATTCCGCCGGGCTGCCGCGCAGCACCTCGTAGACCGCCCACCGGTCGCCGACGCGCAAAATCCGGAAACCCGTCATCGCGCGCTGCTGGGCCAGGAAAGCCCTCGTCTGAGCCGGCGTGATGGCACCGGTGTGGCCGTCACCAAGCAGGCCGAGCAGCCCGTTGATCGCTCCGTAAAGTGCCGTGTCGTCGACCGCCGCCGTCGCCTGCGGCCCGTAGGTGACCGCCGCCGTCTTCCAGTCCAGGCCATGCAACCGCGGATCATAGTATCGTTCCGCCACTGTGGACCAGACCGTGTCGAAGCAACGCAGATTGCGCGTCGCCCGTTCCACTTGCGCCGGCGACAGCCCGGCCGTGGCGACCCGCGGCGCCGGGGAGCGCGGCGTGACGCAACCGGCCAGCAGCAGCACGGCGCCGGCCACGATCAGGACCGCCAGCCCGGATGGTTCTTGGGGACGCGACGCCCTCGTCGCGTTCCCAAAGGACCTACGCGGCGAGGGCGCCCCGTCCCCAAGCTTGAGCCCGACGCCCCTGCCACTTTCCCGGCGATCGAAACAGACCACGTTCACGCTTCGACCAGGTCCTTTTCGACCTTCAGGTTGCCAATGATGAACTCCTGGCGCTCGGGGGTGTTTTTCCCCATGAAGAACGACAACAGTTCGTCGGTGTTGTGGAGGTGCGCGAGCGTCACCGGCTCCAGCCGGATGCCCGCCCCGATGAAGTCCTTGAATTCCTCGGGCGAAACCTCGCCGAGGCCCTTGAAACGCGTGATCTCGGCTCCCCCCTTGAACCGAAACATCGCCGACTGTTTCTCGGCCTCCGAGTAGCAGTATGCCGTCTCCTTTTTGTTGCGCACGCGGAACAGCGGTGTATCGAGGATGAACAGGTGGCCGCGCGCCAGAAGGTCCGGAAAATACTGGAGGAAGAATGAGATCAGCAGCAGGCGGATGTGCATCCCGTCCACGTCCGCATCGGTGGCAATGACGATGCGCGCATAGCGCACGCCGTCGAGCCCCTCCTCGATGTTGAGCGCCGACTGGAGCAGGTGGAATTCCTCGTTTTCGTAGATCACCTTCTTCGACAGGCCGTAGGTGTTGAGCGGTTTGCCCTTGAGGGCGAAAACCGCCTGGGTCTGCACATCCCGGCAGGCGGTCAGAGAACCGGCGGCCGAATCGCCTTCCACAATGAACAGCGTGCTTTCGTCGGCCCGCTCATTCCGGTCGCCCAGATGGAGACGGCAGTCGCGCAGCTTGCGGTTGTGCAGCGAGGCCTTCTTGGCCCGCTCGCGGGCCAGGCTGCGGATGCCAGCCAGTTCCTTGCGTTCGCGCTCGCTGTCCTCGAGCTTGCGCTTGAGCGCGTCGGCCGCCTCGCGATTGCGATTGAGCCAGGCATCGAGCTGCTGCTGGACAAACGTCCCGACGAACTGCCGGACCGACGGCCCGCCTGGCGCCATGTCGGACGAGCCCAGCTTGGTCTTGGTCTGCGATTCGAAGACCGGCTCGACCACGCGCACCGAGACCGCCGCAACGATCGACTGGCGCACGTCCGCGGCATCGAAATCCTTCTTGAAAAAGTTGCGCAGCACCTCGACCACGGCCTCGCGGAACGCCTGCTGGTGGGTGCCGCCCATCGTCGTATGCTGGCCGTTGACGAACGAGTAGTATTCCTCGCCGTAGTGCGAGCCGTGCGTAAAGGCGATTTCGATGTCCTCGCCTTCGAGGTGGACAATCGGATAAAGGATCTCTCCGCTCAGATTCTTCTCCAGTAAATCCTTGAGCCCGTGATCCGACTTGAACGGCTTGCCGTTGAAGGTGAGCGTCAGACCGCGGTTGAGAAAGGCGTACTTCCAAAGCAGGTCCTCGATGAACTCGGCGTGGAACTTGAAGTCCGGCCCGAACAGCTCCTCGTCGGGCGTAAACTCAATCAGCGTGCCGTTTCGCTCGGTGGTCCCCACCACCTTGTAATCCTTCTTCAGCTTGCCACGTTCAAAGTCGACCACCTTGGTCTGGCCCTCGCGAAACGCCTGCGCCCGGTAAGCAGACGAAAGCGCGTTGACCGCCTTCTGGCCGATGCCGTTGAGGCCGACCGCCTTCTTGAACGTCTCGGAGTCGTATTTGGCGCCGGTGTTGATGATCGAGACGCACTCCAGAACCTTGCCCAGGGGAATGCCGCG
>CAWDQK010000066.1:0-7233 GCA_963804395.1 uncultured Verrucomicrobiae bacterium
AAAAAAAAAACTTCGTCCGCGCCTCGATGAAGCCGACGGCCGCACATTCAAAGGTCTGCCCGTTGCTTTCGATGAAGACCCGTCCGATCTCGCACAGCCGGGTGGCTCCGGTGCCACGCGACTGGTTGAGCTTGAGCGACTGCAGCAGCCCGATGAGCAGCGTCGAGCGCAGGTGGGACTGGTCTTCCACAAAGGGATTGGCCAGGGCCAGTTCCTGCACCGAAGTGGCGGACAGCCATTGGCCGACCTCCGCCGCCGAGCGCAGGGTGTAATTCACGCATTCATGAAAATGCTGGCCGACGAGATACTCGGTGGCCTTCCGGTTGAAAAGGACGACCGGATCGTCGTCTCCGAGGAGACCCGGCGCCAGGACCGTGCTGGGCGGGATGCGGTCGGTGCCGTGGAGCCGCAGGATCTCCTCCACGAGATCGATGGGCCGGTCGAGGTCGCCCCGCCAGCTTGGAACCGACACGGTCCATTGCGGCTGCCCGTCGGCAGCCGGCTCTTCCCGCACGATGCGCAGCTCCAGCGCCGCGAGCGCCGCCTTCATCTCGTCATTCGGGATGTCGAAACCAATCTGCCGGCGGACGAACTCCGGGGTGAGGCTGATCTCGCTCTCCCACGGGCGCTCCTCGCCCACCTTGCAGACCGGCCCGACGACCTGCCCGCCGGCGGTTGCAAGAATGAGATCGATCGTGCGGTGCGCGTCTTCCAGCAGCGTGTGCGGGTCGACGCCCCGCTCGTACCGGTAGGAACTGTCCGTGGACAAACCCAGTTTTCGCGAGGTCCAGCGGATGGACGACGGCTTGAAGTAAGCAACCTCCAGCACGAGATCCGTGGTCGTGTCGTCAACCTCGGCGTTCGCGCCACCCATGATGCCGGCGATGACCAGCGGCTTGGCGGCATCGGCAATGACAAGCATCCGGCTGTTGAGCAGGCGCTCCTTGCCATCGAGGGTGACCAGCTTTTCGCCGTCGAAGGCCCGGCGGACCACGATCCGGCCCCCGCCGATCTTCTTCGCGTCGAAGGCATGCACCGGCTGGCCGGTCTCCAGCATGACGTAGTTGCCGACATCGACGACGTTGTTGATCGGACGCAGACCGACGGCCTTCAGGCGCTCCTGCAGCCACGACGGACTCGGACCGATCTTGACGCCGGCAATCGCGTGGGCCGTGTAGAGCGGACAATCCTCGCCTGATTCCACCGTCACGCCGGCGAGGAGATCGCGCCGCTCCGGTTCACCCGGGGTCAGCCCGGCGAACTTCAACGGCGGGTAGATGAGGTCATGGCGGAACCACGCAGCGAGTTCCCGGGCCACGCCCAGGTGACAAAGCCCGTCGGGCCGGTTCGGAGTGATCTCGATGTCAAACACGACGTCGCAAGCCGGAAGCACGTCGTTGATCGACACGCCCAGCGGCGGCCGCCCGTCGAGGATGAGCAGGCCCTCATGCGCGCCCCCGAGGCCGAGTTCGTCGGGCGAGCACATCATGCCGTCGGAGAGCTGGCCGCGGATCCGCGACTGTTTGATGGCAAAATTTCCGGGCAGGACGGCCCCGGGCAGCGCCACCGGCACGCGGTCGCCGACCTGGTGGTTGGGTGCGCCGCAGACGATCGTCTTCACCCCGCCGGCGGGACCGACGTCAACGCGACAGACCGTGAGCCGGTCGGCCTGGGGATGCTTGTCGCGCGTCAGGACCTCGCCGACGACGACCTGCGGCAGCGGCGGCAATCCGGTGCGGATGACCTGCTCGACTTCAAAACCGAGAAACGTGATCGCATGGGTGATCTCGTCAACCGAGGCCTCGAGGGGAACATACGACTTGAGCCAGTTGAGGGAAACTTTCATCGAGAAGGAGCGAGAATTGAGGAGCGAGGAGCGGGAATATCATCGCTCCATTGCATTCATATAGGCTTGGAGAAGACGGGAAACCTCGTCGAGGAGGCGTTGGAGCGCTGCGGTGTCGGCCAATTTCAGATCCTGCACGAGGACGAGGTAGTAGAGGCTTTCGTCCGCTGAGCCCTGGGCGATGTTGAAATAGCGAAGCTTGTCGGCGGGTCCCCGTTTGCTGAAACCCTCGACCACATTGGCCGCGATGCTCACCGCAGCTCGGCGGAGTTGAGAAGTAATACCATAACGCTCCGTTGACGGGAACGCTTCCGATACGCGATAGATCTCCAATACGAATGCGTGCGCCTTCTGCCAGACGATTAGATCGCGAAAGGATTTCGCCGACTGTTCCATACTCGCTTCTCGCTCCTCGATTCCCGCTTCTCGCTCCTTGCTTCCCTGCAGTCTGCTCAGGCAAACTGCTTCAGGAACCGCAGGTCGTTCTGGTAGAAATAGCGGATGTCATCGATGCCGTAGAGCATCATGGCGAGGCGCTCGAGGCCCATGCCGAAGGCGTAGCCGGTCCAGATGTTTGGATCGTAGCCGACGGCCTCGAAGACCGAGGGATCGACCAGGCCGCAACCGCCGATCTCGATCCATTCCTTGTTCACCTTGGGCAGGTGCTTCGCCGACAGGTCGACCTCGAAGCTTGGCTCGGTGTATCCGAAGTAGTGCGGGCGGAACCGGGTCTTCGTCTCCGGGCCGAGAAGCGAGGCAAAGATGTAATCGAGCAGCGCCTTGAGGTCCCGCACGGTGACATTGCGGTCAACGGCCAGGCATTCGAGCTGGTGGAAGTTGGCGCTGTGCGTGGCATCGGTGGTATCGCGCCGGAAGGTGCGGCCGGGCGAAACGATCCTCACCGGCGGCGGCCGTTTCAGCATGGTGCGGATCTGCACCGAGGACGTGTGGGTCCGCAGGAGGTATTTCTCGCCATCGACCCGCCGCGAGACATTCCCAAAACGGGCGTTGTCCGGGAAGTAGAAGGTGTCGGTGACGTCGCGCGACGGATGATCGAGCGGGGTGTTCAGCGCGTCAAAACAGTAGAACTCCGTCTCGACCTCCGGGCCGTCGGCGACCGCAAACCCAACCTTGCGCAGGATGCGGCACATCTCCTCGCGCACCTGCGTGAGCGGATGGTACGTGCCTGGACCGCCATCGGGCGACGGTAGCGACGGATCGACGGCCGGTCCCAGCTGGGCGGCAATCTCGGCGCCCTCGATCGCGCGCAGCGTGGCATCGAAGAGCGTCTGCAACTGCGCCTTGGTTTCGTTGATGGCCTTGCCGAGCGCCGGCCGCTGGTCCTTGGACACGGTGCCCATCTGTTTCATCAGCGCGGTCAGCTCGCCATTGGGGCCGACGAACCGGGCCTTGGCGGCCTCGAATTCCGGACGGGCGCGGATGGCGGCAAATTCGCCGCGGGCCTTGTTCAGCAGGACTGAGAGTTGGTCTTGCATCGTCGAAAAGGAAACAGACGGGCTGTCACCGCAGCCCTTCGTCCAGTGAAATGACTCGAAATGCGGAAGGCGAGCGGAACCTGCGGCGCGGGTCGATCAACCGCGCGTCTTCCGAATCCGGCGGCTTCTCGATCTCCGCCGTGGTACGGGCTGCCAGTCCGTGGTCCTGGGTCAGACCGCCGGACAAGGGTGAAGTGCCCTGCCACGTCCACGGTCCCGACCGCAACGGAACCCGTGCGTTACACAGCCCTGACCGCAGCCTTGGCCTTCAGCGCGACCTTCGCCTTTTGCACCAGGCTGGTGAAGGCCACTTCATCGCGAATCGCGAGATCAGCGAGCACCTTGCGGTCGAGCTCGATGCCGGCGGCCTTCAGGCCTTCGACAAACCGGCTGTAGCTGATACCGGCATTGCGGCAGGCGGCGTTGACGCGGATGATCCAGAGGCTGCGGCGGTCGCCCTTCTTCTTCTTCCGCGCCGCGTAGGAATACTGCCAGGCGTGCTGGACGGCTTCCTTGGCGTAGCGAAACAGCTTGGACTTGCTGCCGAAATAGCCTTTGGCGTATTTCAGCGTCTTCTTGCGGCGCTTGCGCGACGCGGGGGAGTTGGTGACACGAGGCATGTTGGATTAGTGTGGTTTTGGTCGCCGGCAGGTCGCCTGAGAATTCACCCGCCGGGCGAAGTTGGGATTGAGGCGCGCTCAGAGGCCGAACGGGAGGCAGCGCTTGAGCGCCGCGGCATGGCCCGGGGCAACCAGCTTGTCCTTCGAAGCACGACGTTTCTGTTTCTTTGTCTTCGCGGCCAGCAGGTGCCGAAAGCCCGGAGTGCGGCGGATCAGCTTTCCCCGGGAGGACAGCTTGAAGCGTTTCGCAACTGACTTCTTGGTCTTTTGCATGTGATGATTCCGACGAGCGGAGCCGGTCAGAACAAGAGACGCCCCCGGCCTTGGCAAGGGGAAAGTGGACCACCCCTCCGGCAGAGGCGCATCTGCGGTTTGACGGTAAGCCGGCAGTATGCTCCGCAGACGCGGCGCGAGCAAGCCTGCGCCACCGGTGATGAACGAGCGGTTGCTCTTCGTAGCGCAGGCTTCCAGCCTGCAACTGGCGTCTGGCCAATTTGGGCGCAGGCTTCCAGTCTGCAACCGGTGCAGCCAGGGATGGCTGCGCTACGTTCGGCCAACGTTCGGAATCACCGTAATTCGGCAGATGCGGCCCTCCGGCACCAGCGAACTCGCGCCGGTCGGTCCAAGGATTTTCGCTCACACGTTTTCTTACGAGAAGGGCTCCGTGCTCTTTTCGTCCTGCGGGAATGGAAAACGGGTTGACAACTCAGCCGTGATGTTGAGCGTTGCCCCTTCCGCTGCGGCTTCCTAGCTCAATGGTAGAGCAGCTGACTCTTAATCAGTAGGTTCGGGGTTCGAGTCCCCGGGGAGCCACCAACTGCTGCCTGCGAACCCGGGTTGGCCACGGTGGATTTGTTATTTGCACATCCTTTTTCCGCTGTCGATGACCCACGCCGGCGTAGCTCAATGGCAGAGCACCTGTTTTGTAAACAGGCGGTTGCGGGTTCGAATCCCATCGCCGGCTCCATTTCTGCCCTTGATCAGGCTGACGCGGCGCCCTCACGCACGAAACGCAGCTTTGTTTCGCCGGACCTGAAGGGTTTCACTGCCCGATGGTGTAATGGTAGCACAACGGACTCTGACTCCGTTTGTCTAGGTTCGACTCCTAGTCGGGCAGCCACCGCCAACCGCCCCGCCAGCCGGTTGTCCGCGAAAGAGATTTGACAGCATCAGCCAGTTGGAACTTTTTTCCTCCCCCCTTGAATTTCGCCCCAAAGACACTGCACAGACGCCCTGCCAGCCAGCCGGCTGTTTTTCTGTGCGCAAATGGCACGACTGTTTGCGAAGTGATCTGACTCGTATTATCTACCTACCTCGGATCATCCTCCCCAGCTAATAATCACGCGCCGGCGCGCTTTTTCCTCCCCAATCGCGAGGTCGGTGCTATTGGTGTCCCTTTTTTGAAGATTGAATTCCCGACTCCAATCCGTAACACACATTGCCCTGCCGCCCGCTCCTTCGGGCGCTCCCCTTTCTAACTGACCGTCCACCAACCTTAGATTCATCCACCATTCGATCATGATCACAATGCATCTGCCTCTGGCCTTCGAGTTACTCATGGGAAAAACTCCAATGGAGTTGTTCAAAGCGGGACACTTCGTGATGTGGCCCATGATCACCCTCTCGTTCGTCGGACTGACCGTCGTTCTGGAGCGGGTTCTGTTCATCGTCCGCGAGAACGCATCCCGCGATCACGAACTGGTCGAGAAGATGCTGGAGAAGGTTGAGGTCCGCGACATCGATGGCGCCGTCGCCCTTGGCAAGAAGAGCAAGGACTTCGTCGCCCGGGTGCTGGTCTACGCCCTGTCGAACAAGGACACCTCCCTGTCCAATGCCTTCATCCGCGCCTCCAACCAGGAGCTCGCCCGCTTCCAGCAGGGCCTGGCGACACTCGATACCGTGATCACGGCCGCCCCGCTGCTCGGCCTGTTCGGCACGGTGACCGGAATGATGGGCACGTTCGGTTCGCTCGGCTCTGGCGGCGACATTGCCTCCAAGGCTGCCGGCATCACCGGCGGTGTCGCCGAAGCGCTGATCGCCACCGCCTGCGGTCTGCTCGTTGCGGTCTGCTCTCTCTTCCCGTTCAACATTCTGAACGCCCGTCTGGAAGAAGCCCGTCATGAAGTGGAGGACGTCTCGAACGCCCTTGAGTTGATCATCAAGAAATCGGAAGCCGATCTCTCCGCCAGCGAGTGACCCGCGGGGCTGCCCGCAGCCTCACGTCAACCTGTCGATTGAGCAACAACCAACCCATCCGAAATCATGCATGGTGGTGGTGGATCCGGCCCTGGCGAAAAGAAAAGAGCGCGTATTGAGATCATCCCGCTGATCGACGTCATCTTCTTCCTGCTCGCAACCTTCGTTCTCTTTACGCTGTCGCTGAACAAGACCGGCGGATTGTCCGTCCTCCTGCCGACTTCGGAGACCAGCATCCCGCGCGACACCGCCGGCACTGTGACGCTCTCCGTCACGGCGGAAGGGACGCTCGCCTGGAACAAGGATTTGATCACGCTCGACGAATTCCTTGAGCGCATCCAGCGATACAAGCTTGAGGAGGCCGATCCGCGCGTCCTGATCAACGCTGACGAGCGCGCGCTTTTTGCCCAGGTCGTCTACGTGGTCGACCAGGTCCGCATCGCGCAGATCCCGAAGATCTACATCGAGACCCGCATTTTCCAGAGCAAATAGCCGCCCGCGCCACGTCCCCTAAGAAACCCGCCGGATCATCGTCATACTGGTAGCTGAGACGCTGGCGAACCAAGATTCTTCATGGAAGGTACCCGCATCAAACTCCGACACCGCAAGAAGGCGCGCATCGAGATCATTCCGCTGATCGACGTCATCTTCTTCCTGCTCGCGACCTTCGTGCTGTTCACGCTCTCCCTGAACCGGATTCAATCCGTGCCGGTTGACCTGCCGTTTTCGCAGCAAAATCACGACATTACTCCGCCAGAGAACAAGGACTTGGTCACGCTTCAGGTCTCCGACCAGGGCAACCTTTACTGGAACAAGGAGCTGATCGATATTGATGAACTGCCTGCTCGCTTGGAGACATTCCTGAAAAACACTTCGGGTGGCGCCGATGCGGCGCGGGTTCTGGTCGCTGGAGATGACCGCGCAAAATGGGCAGTCACCGTGAAGGTGCTCGACGAGATCCGCAAGGCCCACATTTCCAAACTTTCAATGGAGACCCGCACGCGGCCGACGGGCAAGTAACCCGGAAACCACTTTTCTAACCGGAGCGTTTTCACTCATGCGCAAGGATCTCATC
>CAWDQK010000067.1:0-44519 GCA_963804395.1 uncultured Verrucomicrobiae bacterium
GTGAGGCTGGCGGTGGTTTCCCTCAAGAATCGCTCGATCTCCCAAACGGGATAAAGCGGCCGGCGTGTGGCCCGCGACGGATGGAGCAGCCCGCGCTTGGCGAGCCGGTTGACCGTGATTGCACTTACTCCGAGCGCCTCCGCGGCCTCTTCTCTCGTCAGAGCCAGCTTCGGCGGCAGTACCTTGACATTCTCTGGTGTTTCCATGCCGCCAGAGTAGCAGCCAATGCCGGCCGGAAATACCGTCAGGCAGGGAGGGCCAGTGTCGGTATTTCTTTTGGTCGTCCCGGTTCGCGCAGGGTCAAACCGATCCGCTCGCAAATCTTTTCAACACGTTTCTTCTCGCCGACTCGCTGCGCGCCAAGCATTCGGGTCAGCCAAAGGTGCAACTCCGTCACGCTTTTTAACCGGACGACCAGGCGCCACTGCATCACGAGGAAACAGAGAATTTCGGTCGCCAGGTCACTCCGGTCACCAGGAGCGTCCGGACCGATACCGCGAAGTCCAAGCGACATCCCGCGGTGATACTCTGCGAGTTCCTCGATTGGGCCATGCTGCAAGCGCGCTTCATATCTGATGGCCCGGGTCGGGATGAATCGACTCTGCCGAAGCTCGGCCTTTGTGACGAAACCGCCTTTGAGCAGGAACACGTCAAACAGCTTGCCTGCCTTCCGTCTCGCCCGTGGTGAAATTCGTATGCGCTTGAGCGCTCTTTTCACTTCCGGCGGCACATCTGACTGGATCGCCATGGCGCTCCATTTTACCATGCCCATCGCGGCGCCCGTCCGGAAAGGAGTGAGTTTGAGCTCATCGAGGGTATTGGTGACCGGCGCGAAAAGGGTCCTGTCCACCCGTGCATTGGCCACCCGCACCCAGGCGGGAATGTCCGGTGATGCCGTTGACTCGTTCCAGAGGGCATCGGTGGTCAGCGACATGGCGTCCAACATTGAATCCAGCCAAAGACCCACCACCTCGACGAATCGCGCATCGAATTCCGAGAGCCCCCGAAAAGTTGTCACCCTTGTTGTCACCCGACTCGAGAAAACAGGACTTTTCAGGATAATGCAAGTTTACGAGAAATCCGCATAACAGCCGCCGAATCAGCCGTTTGAATACACAAGCGGATGCAGGCCGATTCAGGCGGAAAACGCCCGTTCGTTTTTGCAGACCTCGGCCTTACCACTTGGCTACCGCGCCCGAAAATGCCGAGCGTGCACGTTGGGCGAATTGCTCCGGTCGCGCAAGTTTGGAAATAGACTACCGGCAACTGCGGGACGGCCTCTTATCCGACGCTCGGGAGGTGGTCACTTTCTTGGTACGATCGTGACAAAAACGTGACCAACCCCTTCTGATCATCATCGAGAGCCGGCGCCATGACAGACTGCCGGGGCAGCCGCCGTGCGTCCGCGCGGCGGCTTAATGCGCGAAGAAGGGATTATGCTTCCGTTCCTGCGCCAGCGTGGTGAGCGGGCCGTGGCCGGGGGCGATGACTGTGTCGCGGGGGAGGGTGAAGATCTTTTCCACGTTGTTGCGGTACTGGTCCTCGTAGGATACCAGGCCGCCGCCCATCGAGCTGGCAAACATGGAGTCGCCGCAGATGGCCAGCGGCCACGCCAGACCGGAAACGAGGTAGGTCGTCTGCCCGGGGGAATGGCCCGACGTGAGCAGCGTCTTGATGGCGAGGCTGTCGAGGTGAAACGTCTGGTTCTCGCGAAACGTCTTCCCTCCGGCGAAGGGCTCGAGTTCCGAGGAGTAAATGTCCGCCCCCGTGGCCGCAACCAGCCGGGCGGCGTCCGCCACGTGATCTTCGTGCGTGTGGGTGAGAAACAGGTAGCGGACCGTCAGTTGCTCGCTCGCGATGATCGTGAGCATGCCTTCGCACGTGGCGCCGGTGTCAAAGGCCGCGGCCAGGCGGGATCGCGGATCCCACACGAGGTAGCTGTTCACGGTCATGTCCTCGTAGGGTGTGTTGAACATCGCAAAGCCGCGCGGCAGGACCACCGGCTCCGGATACCAGCCTTTTTGCGCCAGGGTCACGAGTTGGTCGGTGCCCAGTCGGAGAACCGGAGCCACCGCGCGGACGACCCGTTCATCGAAGGCGCCGCCCCGGAGCGCCCGCAGTTCCGCGGGAGTGACGCCGGCGCGCTGCGCGAGCTCGCTGTCGCTCCAGCGCAGCCCCCGCTGCGCCTTCTTGATCACATCGTCAAAATTGTCCTCGAGCGGAATGCGCGGCATGCAGACAAGAGAAGCCGGTCCGGCCGCCGCTGCAAGCATGGCCCGGGTCCGGAGCGCGGAACGCGCCGAGGGCGTCGCGTCCCCAGATGATGCACGGGCGCCTGGCCCTGGTTTTGCCGTTGCGCCGGCCGGCGGAACCGGGCTTGGTGTTGGCTCAATTCTCACCATGAGCAGCCAGGAATATCTCAACACCCTGTTCTCGCTGGCCGGCCGTGTGGCGGTCGTTATCGGCGGCACGGGCGAACTCTGCGGGGCAATGGCCGAGGGACTGGCCGGAGCCGGCGCGGAGGTCGTGCTCGTCGGCCGGAACGAGGAGAAGGCGAACGCGCGCCTGGCGAGGATCGCTGCGCTCGGCGGGAAGGGCTGGTTTCACGCGGCGGACGGCGCCGACCGTTCGCAGCTCAAGGGTTTGCTGGAAGCGGTGCTCCAGCGTTCGGGTCGGGTGGATGTGGTGGTGAACGGCGCGGGGATCAACTCGGCCACGCCGTTCCTCGAAATCTCCGAGGAGGAGTTCGACCGGATCGTGCGGGTGAACCTGAAGAGCGTGTTTCTCGGCTGCCAGGTTTTCGGAGAACACCTCGTCGCGCGCGGCGAGGGCGGATCGATCATCAATCTTGGATCGATGTCCGGGGTGGTGCCGCTCTCGCGGGTCTTCACCTACTCGGCGACGAAGGCGGCGATACACAACCTGAGCAAGAATCTTGCCCGGGAATGGGCGCCGAACAAGGTGCGGGTGAACGTTCTCGTGCCGGGCTTCTTCCCGGCGGAGCAGAACCGCGCGGTGCTGACTCCCGACCGCGTCAGCAGCATCCTGGGCCACACGCCGATGAAGCGTTTTGGCCAGGCGCAGGAGTTGATCGGAGCCACCTTGCTGCTGGCGAGCGACGCCGGCTCATTCATCACCGGTGACGAGCTTGTCGTCGACGGCGGCTACCACGCGATGACGATCTAGGCGCGTGCCGGGTTTCGCCCGCCCGCTCCTTACAAACGGCGGACGCCGTTTGGCCAATCCGCCAGGCGTCCCGACCAGACGGGACTCCCCGCGATGACAAATTAGGACACTACTTTCCAGACCGGAAAACGGCCGCGGCAGAATCTATAAATAATCCTTGTCGGACGGACCATCCGAATCTATTGTATTATGCATATGGTTACCGACAAACTGAAGCAACTATCTGAATATCAGACCAAAGTTGAGGAATTGCGAAACGAGATAGACCAGGAACGTAAGAACGAACTGGCGCATCTTCACGAGAAATTCGGCTTTGAGTCTCCGGCGGAATTGATCAAGGCGATCCGGGCGGCGGCAGGCATCGGAGTCGCCACCCGGAGCCGCGCGGGAACGCGCCACCGGAAGCATTCGCGCATTACGGCGGAGATGAAGGAGAAGATCAAAGTCGCCCTGGAGGGCGGCAAGTCGGGCGCGCAAATCGCGGAGGAGTTTAGTATTTCGTTGCCGAGCGTTTACAACATCAAGAAGGAATTCGGCATGGTGAAGGCGCGGAAGAAGAAATAGCGATTGAACCGCCGGATGATAATCTTGGCCTCCGCGCGGCGGAGGCCTTTTTGTATCGCTGTCGGCGGGCTCCAGCCTGGTGGTGTCTTCCGATCTTTCATTGTGAGAAGGCGCGCTGCGCAGACTGGGAAGCAGAGGAGCTGAATCGCCACGGCGCGCTTCACCCGCCTCGCTGCGACAGGCGGGTTTTGCGACACGCATGAGCGGGGTAACAATCATGGATGACCAGTACGTCCAGGCCAACACGAACGGACGGCTACATGACGCCCGGGAGCCGTCAATTGCGCCGCTCAACCGCGGCTTTCTATACGGAGATGCCATCTACGAGGTTTGGCGCACGTATCACGGTGTGGTCTTTGCCTGGGAGGAACACTGGGCGCGGCTCGAAGGCTCGGCCCGCGCGCTCGCCCTTGAGTTGCCGTGGTCGCGCGACGAGATCTTGAGGGAAATCCAGCGCACCGTGGCGGAATTCAACGCCCGGAGCGGGCTGCGCGCGGAGGTCTACATCCGCCTGCAAATCACGCGCGGCGGGGGACCGATCGGCCTGGATCCCGCGCTGGCGGACCGGCCGGATTTTGTGCTGCTCGTTCGCGCCAATCAGGACCTGACCCCCGCGCAGCTTCAGGGCGGCCTCCGTCTGTCACTGGCCCGCGGGCTCCACCGCAACGACCGGCATACGCTCAATCCGGCGTGGAAGACCGGAAACTACCTGAACAATCTGCTGTGCCTGCGGGAGGCAAAATCGCGCGGAGCCGACGAGGTAGTCATTACAAATCTTGCCGGCGAAATCACGGAAGCCGCGGTTTCAAACATCTATTTTGTCCGTGACGGAGTGGTGTTCACGCCGGGAATGGAAAGCGGCTTGCTCGGCGGCATCACGCGACGGCTGTTGATTGACCAGGTCGCGCCGGCGGCGGGGATCGAGTTGCGGGAAACGGTCCTGCGGCCGGCGGATATTGGGCGGATGCAGGAATGTTTTCTCAGTTCGACGACCCGGGACGTGGTGCCGGTGGCGGCGGTCGATGCGCAGCACTTCGCGGTGCAGCCGGATTCGATGGCGATGAAACTGAAGGCGGCGTTCGCGAACTATGCCCGCGAATATGCGCGGGGGCACCCGGAATTGAAAGTGGTGCTAGAATAGATACGAATGTGCGCACCGAGAATGATTGCCGGGTCTAACTCGGGTGCTGGACGGGAAAGCGTCGGCGGAGCCGGGAGCGGCTCCGCTACCGGGTCGGCGCGTTGTCCCCGCGAGGGAACATAGAAGGCGCCAACGGCGCGGCGCCTCCATCATACCAACGACGCGAGACACAGCCCCACCGCATCCGTGTGCGTCTACTGCGGTCTTGCCTTGAACTGTAACCGGGAGCGCGAACGTAGCTGCGAGCGTGAGCGAGCGGAAGGTTCATCCACTCGCCGTTTCGACAAGCTCAAGGCCCCGAGTCCCTCGACTTCGCTCGGGACCCTGAGCTTGTCGAACGGGCCTGTCGAGGGGCTCACGCTCGCGGCTACACTTCTTATGCGATCGCTCAATAACGCCGCATGGCCGGGTCGATCCGACGGGCCCATTCGGCGATGCCGCCGGCGATGTTGTTGACCGCGGCAAAACCCTGGGCGCGGAGCTGGCGGGCCGCCTGGCGGCTCCGGCTGCCATGGTGACAAAGGACGAGAATCCGCCGGTCGCGCGGCAGTTCACTCATCCGCGCTGCGATCTGGCCCATGGCGATGTGCTGGCTGCCATCGATCCGGCAAATCGCCAGTTCGTTCGGCTCCCGCACATCCAAAAGAAAGACCCGGTCTGGAGCTGCCACCAGGAGGCGGTTGGCTTCCTCAACAGATATCTCCGCCGGGACCTCCGTCGCGTCCGGTCTGGCGCCGCCGTCTCCCGGCGGAGCACACGGGGATCCGTACTCAGCGGGATCGATCCGACGGATCCGGGGCGCCGGGCCGCAAAGCGGGCAGCCCGGGTCGCGGGGCAGGTTCAACACGCGGAACTGGGCGGCGAGCGCGTCGAACACCAACAGCCGCCCGCGCAATGATTCGCCGATGCCGAGCAGGTATTTGACGGCCTCGATCGCCTGAAGGCTGCCGATGACCCCGCACAGCGCACCCAAAACGCCGGCTTCACCGCAAGCCGGGACGCTTCCGGGCGGCGGGGGCTCCGGGAAAAGACAGCGATAACATGGCCCGCCGGCGGCGGGATCAAAGACCGACACCTGGCCTTCGAATTTAAGGATGCTGCCGTAAACCAAGGGCCGTCTGGTCAGGAAGGCGGCGTCGGTGTTCAGAAAACGCGTCGGGAAATTGTCCGAGCCGTCAACGATCAGATCATACGTTGAGAACAGGTCCAACGCGTTTGCCGGCGTGACACCTCCTTCATGAAGCCGCAGTTTGACGTGCGGATTCAGGGCGGTCAGCCGGCGGGCAGCCGATTCAACCTTTGGCTGGCCGACATTTGGGGTGTCGTGGATGATCTGCCGCTGCAGGTTGTGCGCTTCCACTCGGTCGAGATCTGCCAGGCCGACAACCCCGACGCCCGCGGCGGCCAGGTAGAGTGCTGCCGGACTGCCCAGGCCGCCCGCCCCGACCACGAGCACCCGCGATGCCGCGAGCTTTCGTTGGCCTTCGAGCCCGACCTCCTCAAGCAGAATGTGCCGGCTGTACCGGCTCAGTTCCTCGGGCGAAAGACAGGGAAGGCTTGAAGACATCTGGAAATTGGTGAGGACAACCGTCTGTGGCTGCGAGCGCCAGCGAGCGGTTCAACGTCTGCCGCTCGCTGGCGCTCGCGGCCACGGATGCGAATGAATGCGAAGCAAATCCTGTCGCGAAACAGTAATGCGTTCAAAACGCCGTTTTTCGCAACTGGATTTGCGCCTCGACGAAGGCGCCTGGCAGGCAAAGGCTAGGAAACATCCGGTCTAAGATCTGTCCTCAATGCGCTGTCTTGGCATCGACTTCGGTGAGAAACGCATCGGCCTCAGCTATGGCGATGATCTCGGGGTGGCGACGCCGCTGCCGGCCCTGACTGATGCTTCCGCGGCGGTGCGATTGGAGAAGCTGGCCGCCCTGGTGGGCCAGCGTCGGATCACCGATCTGGTCCTCGGTCACCCGCTCAACATGAATGACTCGGCCGGGTTCAAGGCGAAGGAGGCCGAGGCCTATGCGGCGCGCTTGGAGAAACAGTTTGGCCTGCCGGTGCATCTGGTGGACGAGCGGCTCACTTCCTACGAGGCGGAACAGACAATTCCGAAGCACCGGCGACGGGCAGTGCGGGCATCAGGTTTGGTCGATTCACGCGCCGCCTGTCTCATCCTGCAGGACTTTCTGGAGCGAAGGTTGCCGCGGGAGAGTCCGCCCGAGTTGTAGCCGGCCGCGTTGAGGCCGGTCAGGATTTTCGAATGTACGTGCCGGGGTTGACGCCCCCGGCTACAGGTGACCGTCCGTTGTAGCCGGCCGCGTTGAGGCCGGTCAGGATTTTCGAATGTACGTGCCGGGGTCGACGCCCCCGGCTACAGCTGACCGTCCGTTGTAGCCGGCCGCGTTGAGGCCGGCCGCCTCTCAAGTCGTTTGCCGTGGAGCGGCGGCGCCCCCGCCGCCGGGGTTCGGCCTCGGGAACGCGACGGGGGCGTCGCGTCCCCAGGAGGAGGAAGGACGTGACTTGCAGGACGGTCGTCGGGGCGCAGACTCCGGCCCTGTATGACTGCGCCCGTCCCATCCCGGTCCGCCCTCCAACGCTGGAAGTGTGCCTGTGCCTATGACGGCGGCGGCTTCAGCGGCTGGCAAAGCCAGCCTGGCGGCCGGGCGGTGCAAGACGTAATTGAACGGCAATTACGAGCGATGTTCCGCCGGGAGGTGCGCATCCACGGCAGCGGGCGCACCGACGCGGGCGTGCATGCGCTGGCGCAGGTGTTTCATTTCGACGCCGCCTGGCAGCACGGAGCCGCGAAGCTGCTCGCGGCCCTGCAGAGCGGACTGCCGCGGACCATCCAGATCCGGTCGGTGCGCCCGGTGGCGCCGGACTTTCACGCGCGTTTTTCAGCCCGGGGAAAGATCTACCGCTATCAACTCCACCAGGGCGGCCAGGCCGATCCGTTTCTGAATCCATTCTGCTGGTCGGTCTTTCAGCAGCTGGATCTGGAGCGCATGCGCGCGGGAGCGAACCAGCTCACGGGCCGACACAACTTCCGGGCATTCTCGGCCTTGAACGGCGCGGAGGAAGGGGACGCCGTCCGGGAACTGCGGCGGCTCGAAATCACGGGGCGGGGCGCGCGCGTGCGGGTCACCGCCGAAGCCGACGGGTTCCTGTACAAGATGGTGCGCAGCCTCGTCGGCGCGCTGGTGGCGGTGGGCGAAGGCAAGCTGACGCCGGCGCAGTTGGAGGCGATTTTGCGCTCGGGGCGCCGGACGCATGCCGTCCAGACGGCGCCGGCCCAGGGCCTGTTTTTGGCGAGGGTGTTGTACTAAACCGGAACGTTTTCCGTCGCACTGGAGACACCACCAACCCCAATCAGTCTTACAGGAGCCCAAAATGCGAAACGCGGTTTTGTTCGCGACAGGAGGAAAAGTGTAGCCGGGGGCGCCGACCCCGGCGGGGTGCGGCCGGCCTCAGCGCGGCCGGCTACAACGTGGGCTTTTTCCTAGGAGGCAACGGAGCAAACGGAAAGAATGAACTCGATGGCTTCCAAACAATCCATTCACCGTGGATCACGCGGACGGGACATCAGTCGCGGCGAGGGTGCCGCGTCCCCCGGAAACACTTGAACCCGCCATGGCAACACGCCGCGCACTGAACCAGTTCTGGCGGGCCGCCGGCGATCTACTGTTTCCGCCGGTCTGCGTGCATTGCGCCGGGCTGGTCGAGGAGGGCCGGTTCCGTCACGTGTGCGCGAAATGCGCCCCGTTGTTTTCCCTGGTGCGACCGCCCTGCTGCCACACGTGCGGACACCCGTTCTACGGGGACGTTCACGGCGAACGGAATTGCGATCATTGCGCGGAACTTGGCCCCGTGTTTGGCGAGGGGCGGACGTGTGTTCTCCTCAGGGGCCCGGGCCGGGCGCTCGTCCACGCCCTCAAATACCACCGCGCCCTGTATGTGCTGGAAGACATGGCGGTTCTGGTCCGGGCGACGCCCGGTCTCGTCAACTATCTCCGCGGGGCGGTGCTGGTGCCGGTGCCGCTGCATCCCCGGAAGGAGCGGGAGCGCACCTACAATCAGAGCCGGCTCCTGGCCGGGATCTTTGCGGCGGCCGGGGGCCCGGGCACCCGGGTTGAAGAACCGATCCGGCGGGTCGTCGACACGCCGACGCAAACCGCGCTCGACCGGCGGACCCGCCAGGAGAATCTAAAGAATGCCTTTGCCTTGCGGAAGGGCGCTGCCATAAACGCGGCCGAACGATACGTTCTCATTGACGATGTTTTCACGACGGGTTCCACCCTCAATGCCTGCGCGATTGCGCTTCGTCGCGCTGGCGGCGTAAATGTAGACGTTGTCACCTTCGGTCACGGCTGAGTTCCCATGGCGCATTTCAACAAGCCGCAGTATCCCACGATTGTCGCGAAGAAGAAGGACATCCCCAAAGGCGTGTGGGTGAAATGCCCGCTCTCGGGCGAGATTGTCTTCAACAAGGACCTGGAGGCGAACCAGATGGTGGTGCCCAAGAGCGGCTACCATTTTCGCATCGGTTCGCGCGAGCGACTGAAATGCCTGATTGATCCGGGGACGTTCCAGGAGTTCGGGACGGACGTGCGGGCGGCCAATCCGCTGTCGTTTGTCGACTCCCAGCCGTATCCCGACCGACTGAAGAAATACGAAAAGGAAAGCGGTCTGGCCGAGGCGGTGGTCTGCGGGTGGGGCACGATTCACGGAATCCCGATTTCCATTGCGGTGATGGATTTTCGTTTTTGCGGCGGTTCGATGGGCAGCGGGACCGGCGAAAAGATCACCCGGGCGATCGAATTGGCGCTGCACGAGAGGATTCCCTGCATCATCATCAGCGCCGCCGGCGGAGCCCGGATGCAGGAAGGGATATTCTCGCTGATGCAGATGGCGAAGACCAGCGCCGCTTTGGGACGGCTCGCGGCCGCCCGGCTGCCGTTCATATCCATTCTTACCGATCCGACGACCGGCGGAGTCACGGCGAGCTTTGCGACGCTGGGCGACGTGATTCTCGCCGAGCCTGGCGCATTGATCGGATTTGCCGGGGCGGTCGTCATCAAGCAGACAACCAAACAGACGCTTCCGGCCGGATTTCAACGGGCCGAGTTCCTGCTCAAGCACGGGCTGATCGACCAGATTGTCAGCCGGCTGGAGATGCGCGACCGGCTGCGCGACATCCTGCAGGCGCTGTATGTGAAGAAGCTGCCGGCGCCGGCGAAGACGGCGTGAGGTGGATTCACGCGGGCGGCTTGGAAGATTGCCGGTGGGTCCGGAAGCTTGGTGGCTAAGTGTAACGGAGGCGCGTGCCGAGCCGGAGCTTCAGCGAAGGCTGGCGTCCGGCTCCGGCGGCGCGGAACGCCTGCCATGCCGTAGCCTTGCGCGAAGGCTGGCCGCGCCGCTACGGAAAACCCCGAACGCCCCGCCCAGATCGAAATGTCATCTATTAGTTGACATCGGTCGCTGGAAACACGCGGTCGGAGCGTCCGTTCAACAGGTGCCACAGGTTCGCCGCGGCAGGCTCAAGGCTCCGAGCCGGTCGAGGGGCGAGGTCGAGAGACCGCGTTGCCACGATTCGACGGCCGGCGGCCTGCTGAATCAAAAGCGTGACGCCGGCACGCGGTCCTGTTCAACTGGCGCCTTTTCATGGAAGACACCGGGCCGTTCACCGCTTATGCTGCGGTTCAGGAATATCTATTCAGCCTCAAGGCTAAAGGACTGAAGTTCGGCATCGACCGGATGCGCGTCCTGGGGGAGGCGCTGGGGCATCCCGAGCGACATTACCCGGTCCTGCATATTGCCGGGACCAACGGCAAAGGTTCGGTCTCGGCGATGCTCGATGCCATCCTTCACGCCGGCGGCTGGCAGACCGGCCTGTACACCTCGCCCCATCTCGTGAAGCTGGGAGAACGGGTGCAGGTGAACCGCCAGTTGCTGACCGAGGCCGAGATTACTGCCTACGTTGACGAACTGCGCCCGGTTGCCGCGCAGGTGGCGCGGGAGGCCGCCGACGATCATCCCAGTTTCTTTGAGTTCATGACGGCGATGGCGTTTCTGCAGTTCGCGCGCCGGCGGGTCGATGTGGCGGTGGTCGAAGTCGGGCTCGGCGGGCGGCTTGACGCCACCAATGTCGTCCAGCCCGAGGTGACGGCAATCACGTCGATCGGATTCGACCATTGCGACATGTTGGGCGACCGGCTGGAGCTCATCGCAGCCGAGAAGGCGGGAATCATCAAGCCCGGCCGCCCGGTCGTAATCGGCCGGATGCCGGCGGAAGCCGAGGCGATCATCCGCGCGATCGCCGCGGAGCGCCATGCGCCGGTAATCTCGGTGCGAGCGGAGTTCGGCGAGGCGATCGACCGCTATCCGCGGACAATTCTTGAGGGCGACTATCAGCGTTGGAATGCGGCGACGGCGACGCTGGTCGCCCGCCAATTGCCTGCGCGCTGGCGACTGGACGACGGGGCCATAGCCCGCGGCCTGATGCAGGCGAACTGGCCGGGCCGCTGGCAGAAGATGGCAGTCGGAGGGCGCCCGCTAATTCTCGATGCGTCCCACAATCCCGAAGGGGCGCAGGTGCTGGATGCAAACCTCGCCCGGCTCGTGGCCGAAACCGGCCGCAAGCCGGTGATCGTGACCGGGGCGCTCGGGGAATTCCGCGCCCGTGCCCTGCTTGAAGTGATCGGCCGGCACGCGCGCGAGATTCATCTGGCGATTCCCCACCAGGCGCGGGCCTGCAGCTTTGCCGAGCTCGAGCACTGCCTGCCGGCGAATTTCGGCGGCCGGGTCAGCCACACGACGGTGGCGGAGGCGTTTCCCAGTCCCGACCGCTGCACGATCGGCGGCGGGGAAGACACCGTGGTCGTCACCGGCTCAATCTATCTGATTGGCGAAGTGTTTGAACGCCTCGAACCCGGCCGCGGCACCGGCGAAGGCCGGCTGCAGGATTTCTAATCCGCATCGCAGGCGATGCGGATTAGAGGCTGTCGCCGAAGTCCTTCTTGAACTGCTTCACGAGGCGGTCGGGCCAGTCGCTCGTCGGCGCGAGGCGGCCCATGAAGAAGCGGAGGACCGTCGGTTCGTCGACGAACTTCAGGCCGCCCACGAGTTCGCGATTCTTGTAGAGCCAGGTGATCCGGTCGAGGGCGAACATCGTCTGCGAGAGCGTGAAGACGCGGCGGGGGAAGGCCAGCCGCAGCAGTTCGACGTCGGCGAGGATGTCGTTGCCCTGGTCGTCGCGCACGCTGGAGATGGTGCCGCGTTCCATTCCGCGGATGCCGGAGATGATGAACAGCGCGGCGGCCAGCGCCCCGGCGGGATACTCCTTTTGCGGGACGTGGGGCAGGAAGCCCATGGCATCGATGTGGCAGCCGAGCGCGCCGGGCGGGGTGACCACCGGGATGCCGCGCTTGTCGAGTTCGTTGACCAGATAGGCGATGAAGGAGGGCGACTGGCTGATCACGGTTTCGTCGGTCGTCTCATACATCCCGACCGCCAGGGCCTCGATCTCCCGGACGGACATGCCGCCGTAGGTGACGAAGCCTTCGAAGAGGACCACGAGGTCGCGCACCTTGAGGAAAAGTTCCTTGCTGCTGGTGCAGATGCCGCCGCCGCGCGTTGAACTGACCTTGCGGCTGGAGAAGTAGATCATGTCCACCAGGCCGCACATCGTGAGCAGGATATCCTTGATTGACGTGTTCTTAAACTTCGGCTCGCGCTGCTTGATAAACTAGGCGTTTTCGCCGATGAGGCTGGCGTCGAGCAGGACCATGATGCCGTGCTGGTCCGCGACCTTGCGCACCTCGCGCATGTTGGCGATCGAGAACGGCTGGCCGCCGATGAGGTTGGTGGAGGCCTCGAGCCGGATGAAGGGGATGCGCGCCGCGCCGTGTTCCTTGATCAGGGCCTTCAGCTTGCCGATGTCCATGTTGCCCTTGAACGGGAAGCTGCTCTTGATCTTCAGGGCCTCGTCCGTGTAGATCTCGAAGATCTTGCCACCGCTGATCTCCATGTGCGCCTTGGTGGTCGTGAAGTGGTAGTTCATCGGGATCACGTCGCCCTGCTTGATGAAGGCGCGCGAGATCACGTTCTCGGCGGCACGGCCCTGATGGACCGGGATCACGTACTGCTTGCCAAACACCTCGCGGACTGCGGCCTCCATGCCGGGTGAAGCTCTGCGAGCCGGCGTACGCGTCATCGGCGCGGAGCATCGATGAGATCTGGTTGTCGCTCATCGCGTTCGTGCCGGAGTCGGTCAGCATGTCCAGGAACACGTCCATCGTGGTCAGCTGGAACGTGTTGAACCCGGCGGCCTGCATTGCCTTCAGGCGATCGTCCACCGGACGCAAATGCAGCTTCTGCACGACACGGACCTTGTGCAGTTCCAGCGGGATGTCCTCGCCGCTGAAGAATTTGACCTTGGTGGACGGGGTCGGGGTTTCGTTCATGAACAATGCGGGGTTTGGCGGAATTTGGGGTGGACGCCCGCCCGTTCGGCAGGCGCGGCGCAGAGGCGCCGCTCAATTTCAGGAACCTGGGAGGCCAGGTCTATTCCGATCTTCGATCGTGATGCAGTCGATAGCTGGCCTAATGGAACCTATGGCCCAGGCTTCAGGGGCGAAACAGCCTCCCAGCCGAGAGGGTGCGTTGCAGCCGGCGGCGCTTAGCTGTATCTATGCAATTTGTAGGAGCCTGCTTGCAGGCGATTCCGAGGAGAAGGTCGCCTGCAAGCAGGCTCCTACACCTGTCACCAGATCGCAACGTCTTCTCAGAGCGAAACCCGGGATTATTGAATAGTTACGGCTTAGCCGACAAAAACAAGCCGGGGTCGGCCGCCTTCGCGCGAGGCTACGGCGAGCCTAGACGCCCCGGCTACAACCTCACGAGCACCGATGTGAAGTTCTTCCTGTAGCCGGCCGCGCTGAGGCCGGCTTCGGGTGGCCACGAGCGTCAGCGAGCGGATCCGACACTGATTGTCCGCTCGCTCCAGCCTCAAGCCCGGCTGGAAACTACGCCAGCCGCACCAGCTCGGCGGTGGAGGGGACGTCCTTGATGATCTGCGACGGACCGGGGCCGACGCCGAGATAACGGAGGTTGGGCAGCTTGCCTGGGCCGGGCCAGGGTTCGCCCGCGTAGGCGACCGCGAGCACCGACTTCATCATGGCCGCGACATAACACCGGGCGTTGCGGGGCAGGTCGGCAAACCGGCGCACGCTGGAGATATCTTCATCCCAGCCGGGATGCGTGGTGTAGATGGGGCGCAGAGTCTTGCGGACGGCCTCGTTGCGCGGCACGTGGGCGTAGCGTTTGCCGTCGGCATCCTCGTAGGCGGTGCAGATGAGCAGATCGCCGCGCCAGTCGCCGGCGTGGGTGAGGGCGTCGGACTTGTTGATCATCACGTCCTGGTAGCCGCCGTAGCGCAGGGCGTCGCCTTTCTCCACCGCATCGAACCAGCCGACCATTCGCTGGCGGCCGGTGCTGGTGCCGAATTCGAGGAGTTTCAACCTCGTGGCCAGCGGATGGGCGTCGTCCATCCGGGTGAGAAACGTGTGCGTTCCGACCTTGGTGTCGTAGGCCTTGGCCACGCCGAAGGTGTGGATGCGCTGCACCGGCACGCCTGCGCTCTCGAAGAACTCGGGCGTAAACGTGTGCGAGGCGGTGACGTTGGGCGAATAGCCCTGGCGTTTGTCGAGCCAGTAGGACTGCCCGAACTCACCGATGACCGTGCGGCCGGCGCGCAGTTCGCGCAAAATGAGTTCCCGCACCTCGCCGATGTTGGCGGCCAGCGCGGTGCCGGCCTGCCAGTAGACCTCGGTCAGGCGCGGCAGGTTGAGGGTGAACGGCTCCGGGCCGCGGAATTGCGCGAAATCGAATTCCGCGGAATCGAAGACGCCGAGCTGGACCGCCTCGCTGTTCGCGCGCTGCTCGGCGGCGGTGAGCCGGTCGAAGAACCCGGCGAACGTTTCGGGGGAGACGCGGCAGACGTGCTGGATGATCCGCAGGGCGCGGTCGGCGCGCTGGGCAAGCTTGCGCGCGAACCAGTTCGGTCCCGCATGGAAATCGGAGAAGGTGATCTGGCGCTGGCCGACCTCGTCGAGGTAGGCGGGGGTGATGCCGCGGCCGGTGGAGCCGCGCGGCTCTTCGGCGAGAATGTTGGTACGGTAGTCTTCCGCGGCGAGATCGAGCAGGCGGTGGGTGAGGTCGGAGACCAGCGTGCGTTCGTCAATGAGCAATCGCGCCAGCACGGAGTAACCCTTCTGTTCCAGCGGCCGGGTCTCCCACCAGATTTTGCGCGGATCGGCCACGACCCCGCTGCCGATGCACAGATGCGGGATGGAGGGGACGGCCACGCCGGCCGGCAGGAGGTTGAGCTTGATGCCGCCGGCGGTGTGCCCCGAATTGGCGCCGCCGTTGACCTTGAGGACGACGGAAACCGGCGCCGGGGACGCCCGCAGTTCCTCCGCGACTTCCGGGATGAGCCGGCCTTTGCCTTCATCGCCGAAGCTGATGCCGACATCGGCAATGATCTGGCTGCTGAATGGAGTAAGGGACATGAAGCAAGTGGCAGCCAGAGATTCCAGCCCCTGTTGCCAGAAAGGAGAAAGGGGAGGAGAAAATCCGGAGCAAGGAGATTTTAGGATTCCGCCGGACGCGGGCCTGCCCTGGTCCCTGAATCCTCAACGATCGACAGCCGCTGCCAGCAACGCCTTGATATGGGACTGGTAGGGCACTCCGCGCCGATGGGCCTGTATGCGCAGACGGCTCAGGACGGAGCTTGGCAGCCGCAACGAAATGGCCTCGGTCGTCGGTTTGAGGCTGGGAAAGTTGACAAACCGGCCTTTCCGGAGATCGGCCGGGCGAAGGTTCTTATCCTCTTTCACGTAGAGCTTTTTCATAGGCCATTCTTTCCTTCCGACTGGCGGTGCGGCACGAGATCGGCCGGATGGCCTCGCGCCGCACGGTGAACAAAACGCGCAGAATGCGCCCGCTAGACCTGGTTCCGGGTCGAGACTTCGATGACGTCGTGCGGGGCGGCTTCCTTCTGGCCGGCGGGCGTGACGTGCACGTAGCGGGCCCGCTCGCGCAGTTGCGCGAGGTCGCGCGCGCCGAGGTAACCCATGCCGGATTGCAGGCCTCCGATCAGGCCGGCCAGCACGCTGTCGACCGAGCCGGAAACCTCCTTCAACGCCTCGATGCCCTCAGCCGTGATCTTGCGCGTGGTGTCGTCCTTGTCCTGGCCGTAGCGCGCCGCGGAGCCGGCCTTCATCGCGGCGATGGTGCCCATCCCGCGGTATTGCTTGTACAGCTTGCCGTTGATCTCGAGGATCTCGCCCGGCGCCTCGCGGCAGCCGGCAAACAGGCCGCCGCAGATGACGGCATCCGCCAGGGTCAGCGCCTTGACGATGTCGCCCGACTTGACGATGCCGCCGTCGGCAATGAGGCGCGGGCCCTTGCCGGCGATGCCCTTGCGGCCGGCCCAGAGCGCGGTCAGTTGCGGAATCCCCACGCCGGCAACCATGCGGGTGGTGCAGATCGAGCCGGGACCCTGGCCGATCTTGATGGCGTTGGCGCCGCAGCCCGCGAGGTACTCCGCGCCGGCGGCGCTGGTGACATTGCCGGCGATGATTGTCAGGGTGGGGAAGGCCTGGCGGAGCAGTTTCACCATGCCGCCGACCCCGGCGCTGTGTCCGTGAGCCGTGGATACGGCGACGGCGTCGACCGCCTCGTCGACCAGCGCGCCGACGTGGTCGACGACCTTGTGGCGGTCGAGTTCGCCCGACGGCTTGCGGACCGGAGCGACCGCCGCGCCCGCCACCAGCCGGAAATGCGTGTCGCGACTGGGCTTCCGGCGCGATTTGGCCTCGCCGACGATGCCTTCGACGTCGGTGCTGGTGACCAGGCCGCGCAGGCGATCCTGGTCGTCCACCACCAGCATTTTGTTGATGCCGATGTGTTCGCTGAAGAAGGTGTCGGCGTATTTGATCGGGTCGCCGCCCAGGTCGCGCTCGCGCACGGTCGTCAGCCTGGCCCTCGGCGTCATGGCCTCGGTAACCTTCTTGGCGCGGTAGCGGTCCTTGACAATGCTGCCGGGAAGCAAGCCGACCAGGCGGCCCTGGGCGTCCACGACGGGAAACGTCCGGAACGCGAAGTGGCGCTGTTCAATCATCGCGAGCACATCGCCGACCGACAGCTTGAGGGAGACGGTGATCGGATCCTGGATCAGGCCATGAATGTGGCGCTTGACGCGCGCGACCTCCTTGACCTGTTCCTTCGGAGGCATGTTGTAGTGGATCAGGCCGAGGCCACCATTCAGCGACATGGCGATGGCCATGCGCGATTCGGTCACCGTGTCCATGTCCGACGAAATGATCGGAATCTGCAGGCGCAGGGTTTCCGAGAGATTCGTCGCGAGATCGGCATCCTTGGGCAGAATCTCCGAATAGAGCGTGGCCAGCGACACGTCGTCGTACGTCAGCGCCGTCGGGAGAAGACGGGAGAAAAACTCGTCGGCGGTCGGGTAGAACTGGGGGCTGGCCGGGGAGGCAATCGTGACAGGCTGAGTCATGGTTGCCATGCACGACATAACGCGGCGGCGGAAAATCTCAACGCCAATTTCCGGCTGCGCCGGAAATTGAAGTGTCGGGGTCTAGCGACCCCGACTGCGGGGCCGGAAACCTCGTGTCATCCATGGCCTTTACTCCCAGTTGTCCCGGGGTGCATCTTTGGATTGTCGCGATTCCGAACTTAGCGAAGCCATCCCTGGCTGCATCGGTTGCAGGCTGGCTCGCGCCGTGGCGGCGGAGCTTGCTGCCTGCCCTACCGGCAATCGGGAGCTGCATCCCCCGCGCGCGGGAAACTGAAGATTTGTCTGCGACAAATCAACCGGCGGATCTCGACGGTGGAGCCTGGGTCATTCGCGATGAATGGATCGGAGGTTGACCACGGGACGTTAGAATCCTTCCTGTAGGCAATAGCCATGTTTGCCGGTCGCATTTTGAGCCAATGAATTTCTCGGTGATCCAGGATGGTCGGCAGTTTTGCCTTCTGGTCCGCGCCGCGGACATCGGGCGGGGCGCCGCCGCCAGGCTTTGGTGCCGTCCAGCCTCAAGATCGGCTAAGGCGTAAGTATGCATAAATCGCCACGCTCATCCGGGAAACGGGTTTCGTCAGGTGACCGCGTAGGAAGCCCGCTCGCGGGCGATTGTTTCCTCGGAATCGCGCGCAAGCGCGCTTCCTACAATTTGAATGGATGCGGCTAAGACCGTGAGCCGGATGTGAGATCGCGCCCCGCCATGCGTTGTCGTCTCGAATACCGTCGCTACACGCTGCCATTTCGCGGTCCGGTGCGGACGGCCCACGGCCCGTGGCTGGCGCGCGAGGGGATTCTCGTCCGCACCGAGGACGAAGCCGGCCGGACCGGCTACGGAGAGGCGGCGCCGATCCCTTGGTTCGGCAGCGAGACGGTGGCGGAGGATGAGGCGGCGTTGGCCGGACTGGGCGGTGTGGTGGAAGCCGGGGCTCTCGATCGAATTGACGAAACTTTCGGCTGCCTGCGGTTCGCGCTGGCCTGCGCCCTCGGGCCCGAACCCGGTGCGGCGCCGGCCGGGCAAAGACTGCCGGTGGCGGCGCTGCTGCCCGCGGGCAGGGCGGCGTGCGCGGCGGCCGACCAGGCGCTGGAAACCGGGCATGTCGCGTTCAAGTGGAAGGTCGGGGTGTTCGACGATGCCGACGAGCGGGTGATCCTGGACGATCTCCTGGCGCGGTTGCCGGGTCACGCCCGGCTGCGGCTCGACGCCAATGGAGCCTGGACCCCGCGGCGCGCGATGAAGTGGCTGGAATGCTGCGCGGAACGGCCGATTGAATTCGTGGAGCAGCCCTGTTTCGCCGGGGCAGCTGAGGGTGCGGCCGCCCAGCTCCGCTCCGAGGACGCGTTGCTGGGCCTGGCGGCCGATTATCCAACGCCGATCGCACTGGACGAGTCGGTGACGGGGCTTCCCAGCCTGCGGGCGTGGCTGGCTCGCGGTTGGCGCGGAGTGCTGGTGGTCAAGCCGGCGCTGGCCGGAGATCCCGCGAGCCTGCTTTCCCTCCTGGAACGAAGCCGGGCGGATGCGGTCTTCTCGTCGGCGTTTGAAACAAGCCTGGGCCGGCGGGCGGCATTGAGAATCGCGTTCGCCTACCAAGGCCCGCGACCACGGGCCCTCGGGTTTGGGGTCGGCCCGTTGTTCGCGGACGAACGATTTGACACGGAGGAGCCCGGTGCCTTCTTGACGCCGGAGGATGTCGGTCGAATGAAAGCGGAGACCTTATGGAACGTGCTGATCTAAGCCAGCGACTCGGGGCCGGAGGCCGGGCGGGCCGGAGGCGCGATGCGATCGTCAATGAAGGGCAACCGGCCCGGTTCATGGAGGCGTTTCGCGATGCGATGGCGGAGGGCGGGACCGTGTTCGTGATGGATCCGTCGTGGGGGGCGGTGGAGCGGGAGCGGTTTGCGGGGCTGGTCAGGCAGCCAATCGGCAATTGCCAATTGCCAATGGCCAATGGCCAATCGCCGATCGCCGATCGCCAATCACAAACAGCCGATGGCCAATCGCCGATCGCCGATCGCCAATCACAAACAGCCGATGGCAAATCGCCGATCGCCGATCCCCAATCACAAACTGCCGATGGCCAATCGCAGATCGCCGAAGCCAGATGGCCAAACGCCGATGCCCAATCGCCAATGGCCGATCGGCAAGCGGAATTCGAAAATCAAAGATCCGAAATCGAACGAGGCTGGCTTTGTCTGCCGACCGGCGGATCGAGTGGCGCGGTGCGGTTGGCCAGGCACGATCAGGACACGATGGCGGCGGCAGTGCGCGGTTGTTGCGAACACTTTGGCGTCGACCGGATTGATGCAGTCGGGATCTTGCCGCTGCATCACGTGAGCGGCTTGATGGCGTGGATGCGGTGTGCGTTGACGGGCGGCCGATATTTCCCGTGGCATTGGGCGGATCTGGAAGCCGGGCGGTTCCCGGAGACCGGCACCGGCAACTGGTTTCTCTCGCTCGTGCCGACCCAGTTGCAGCGGCTGCTGAGCAGGCCGGGTGCGAGCGAGCGGCTCCGGCGGTTCCGGGCGGTGCTGGTCGGTGGCGGACCGGCGTGGCCGGATCTGCTCGATCGCGCGGCCGAGGCGCGGCTCCCGTTGGCACCAGGCTATGGAATGACGGAAACCGCCGCGATGGTCGCGGCCCTGCAACCGGCGGAGTTTTTGGCCGGAAAGCGGGGATGCGGCCGGGCTTTGCCGCACGCGCGGGTGCAGGTGGGCGGCGACGGGCGGATTCAAATTGAAGCGGAGTCGCTGTTCCGCGGCTATTATCCGGACTGGCGCGAAGACGGCGGGTATTGGTCAACGGAGGATCTCGGCAGTCTCGACGAACACGGCGATCTGCAGGTGCTCGGCCGGCGCGACGCAATGATCATCTCCGGCGGCAAGAAAATTGAGCCGGCGGAGGTTGAGGCAGTCCTGCGGGGGACCGGATGTCTTGCCGACGTGGTGGTCGTGGGGGTGCCGGACGCAGAGTGGGGCGAGGTCGTGGTCGCCTGTTATCCGGCTGGAGCGACGCTGCCGGACCTGGTGGAGATTGGGCGCTGTTTGACCCGTGATTTGGCGCCGTACAAGCGGCCCAAAGAATTCCTGCCGATCGCCTGGCCGCGAAACGCCCAGGGCAAGATCAACCGAAAGGCGGCGGCGTCGCTGGCCGCAGAGGCCCGGCGGGCGCGTTCGCAGAGCAAGTTGCGGTCCGACTGGGAAACAACGCCTTTCCCGTGGCCACGAGCGCCAGCGAGTGGATAAGACACAAACTGTCCGCTCGCTGGCGCTCGCAGCTACTTCCAAGCCAAGGTTTCTTTCCGTCCGAAGCAAAACGCGTTTTGCCGTGGGGGCTGCATCGATCCACCACTAGATTGCCAGCGTGGCGCCCTTGCTGGCGTTGGTCACCTGTTTGCGGTAGCGGGCGAGCCAGCCGCTGAGCGGCAGTTCGACGGGCTTCCAGGCCTGGCGGCGGATGGCGAGCTCGGCGTCGGCGACGAGAATGTCGATGCGGCGGTTCGGGAAGTCGATCCGCAGGCGGTCGCCTTCGCGCAGCAGGCCGATCGGACCGCCCTCGGCGGCCTCGGGCGAGACGTGCCCGATGCACGCGCCCGCGGTGCCGCCGCTGAAACGGCCGTCGGTGATGAGGGCGACTTGGTCGCCAAGACCCATGCCGACGATATAACTCGTGGGTGAGAGCATCTCCTGCATGCCCGGTCCGCCGCGCGGTCCCTCATTGCGGATGATGACGATGTCGCCGGCCTTGACCCGGCCGGCGAGAATGCCGGCGCAGGCGTCGTCCTGGCTCTCGAAGATGACCGCCGGCCCCGCGAACACGAAGTCCGGGCCGCAGTAGGCCTTGAAGGCCTCGCTGATGCCGGCGGTTTTCACCACCGAGCCCTCGGGCGCGAGGTTGCCGTAGAGGATCGCGAGGCCGCCGTCCTTCATGTAAGCCGTATCTGATGAACGAATACACTGCTGCGGGTCGAAGCGAAACACCGGATCGTGCGGCATGAGGCCGGCCGGACGGGCGGTCGCGATCGCCGCGGGACGGCGGTCATGGGTCGCGCGCGCGATCGTGCCGGCGGCGTGCAGGCGCTCGATCCGCCAGAGGCAGGCGATCCGCTTGGCGCCAGTCTTCTCGTACTCCCAGATGACGTTCACCGGCGTGCCGCGCGCTTCCCCCAGTTCGGCGCGGACGAAGCCGCGGAATTCCGCAAACTTCGGCTTGAGCCCCGCCTCGATCTCGGCGGCCCCGCGCCAGGTGGTCGTATCATCGACCTGGAGTTCTCCCTTCGGGCCGAAGAGCGCGCCACAGGACGCGGCGTCGCCGGCGTTGAAGGCGGCGGCGAAACGCCAGAGCGCGATGGCGCGGTCGTCGGCCGGATGGAAGAGCATGGGTTTCGGCACGAGGTTGCCCGAGGCGCTGCGGGCGACCGAGCCGAGCCGGTCGTTCGGATCGAGCACGAGCGCCGAGGCGCCCGAGATGCGGACGATGCGCGCCTCGGCGGTGCAGGCGGGCGAGCGCAGGTCCCAGGCGTCGATATTCTCGCCGATGGTCCTCCCGGTGACGGTGATGCAGCCGGTCTTGAGCGCGCCCAGCCGTTTCAATTCGCCGAGGATGGTATGGATGCCGCCGGCGCGGTGGATGTCCTGCATGTGGTAGTCGGACGACGGCGACACCTTGCAGAGACAGGGAATGCGGCGGGAAATGCCGTCGATCCGGGCGATGTCGTATTCGATCCCGGCCTCGCGGGCGATGGCGAGGGTATGGAGCACGGTGTTGGTCGAGCCGCCCATGGCCACGTCGAGCGAAAGCGCGTTGTCAAAGGCGTCAAGCGTGGCGATGTCCCGCGGTTTGATGTCGCGTTTGACAAGGTCGATGATCTGCGCGGCGGCGCGGCGGTACAGTTGTTCGCGCTCCTTCGAGACGGCGAGGATGCTGCCGTTGCCCGGCAGGGCCATGCCCAGGCCCTCGCAGAGGCAGTTCATCGAGTTGGCGGTGAACATGCCGGAGCAGGAACCACAGGTCGGGCAGGCGCTCTGCTCCAATTTGAGGAGCTCGGCGGCGGTCAGGTTGCCGGTCTGGAGGGCGCCCACGCCCTTGAAAACGGAGATGAGATCCGACTTCACCGAGGCCGGCCGGAGGTGCTCCGGAAGCTCGCTGGCGGGATCGGTCTGGGCGATGCCCGCGGCCATTGGCCCGCCGGACACGAACACCGTGGGGATGTTCACCCGCATGGCGGCCATGAGCATGCCCGGGACGATCTTGTCGCAATTGGGGATGCAGACCATCCCGTCGAAACAGTGGGCGCGCAGCATCGACTCCACGCAGTCGGCGATGAGCTCGCGCGAGGGCAGCGAGTATTTCATGCCGGAATGGCCCATGGCGATGCCGTCATCGATGCCGATCGTATTGAAGATGAAGGGCACGCCGCCGGCCGCGCGGACCAGGCGTTTGACCAACGCGCCGACCTCGTTGAGGTGGGCATGGCCGGGAATGCAGTCGGTGTAGCTGTTGCAGATCGCGATGAACGGCTTGTCGAAGTCAGCCTCGGACTCGATCACGCCGGCGGCGCGGAGCAGGCTGCGGTGGGGGGCGCGTTCAAAGCCTTTCTTGATGATGTCGCTGCGCATGGGTCAATGATGGGTTGGAAGAGGGTGTGCAGGAACGAACTTCAATGTCGCGGAAAAACACCGCAGACAAGTGCTCGCGATCTAGCCTCCGCGACTTTGGCGAAGGGAAGTGCCGTTAGGAGAATTCGCCTGTAAGCAGGCTCCTACAGTTTGGTAGTTGAAACTTGGTGTGGGATTCCGAAACAAACGAAGCAACCTCCGAAGAGATTGCTTCGTCGCAGGTCATGGCGTTGGGATTCGGCTCAGTTCTCCGCGCGGCCGCCAATCCCCTTCGTCGATTCCGGCAGCACCGTAGCGGCCTGCAGTTTGGGACGAAGGGCGCGGGTGGCCTTGCCGGCCAGCCACATCTCCGAGTTGCCCAGCTCATGCAGTTCCTTGCCCAGCGCGTCCTGGTAGTTCGGGGCGCCGCAGGCCTTGAGCACCCGCGCGCATTCCTTGCCGGTGGCCACGCGCCGATAGAGATTCTGGAAGACGGGCAGGACCGCGGCCTTGAACTTGGGCTTCCAGTCGAGCGCCCCGCGTTGGGCCGTAGCCGAGCAATTGGAGTACATCCAGTCCATGCCGTTTTCGCCGACCAAGCGGATCAGGCTCTCGGTCAGCTCCTCAACGGTCTCGTTGAACGCCTCGCTCGGGGTGTGGCCGTGTTTCCGCAAGACTTCATATTGGGCCTCCATGACGCCGGCCAGCGCGCCCATCAGCACGCCGCGTTCGCCCGTCAAATCGCTGAAGACTTCCTGCTGAAACGTGGTCGGGAACAAATACCCGGATCCGATCGCAATGCCCAGGGCGATGCAGCGCTCGCGGGCGTGGCCGGTGTAGTCCTGTTCGACGGCAAAGCTGGAGTTGATGCCGGCGCCGGACAGGAAATTGCGGCGCACGGAGGTGCCCGAAACCCTTGGGCGCGACCATGATGACGTCGACCTTCTTGGGCGGGATGACGCCGGTCTGGTCCTGGTAGGCAATCGAGAACCCGTGGGAAAAATAGAGCGCCTTGCCGGGTTTCAGGCATTTCTTGATGGCCGGCCAGATCGCCCGCTGGGCCGCGTCAGAGACGAGCATTTCAATGATGGTTCCGCGCGTGGCGGCCTCCTCCATGTCGAACAGCGTCTCGCCTGGGACCCAGCCATCGTTGACGGCGCGATTCCAGTCCCGCTCAAACTTCTTCGACTGGCCGATGATGACATTGAAGCCATTATCCTTCATGTTCAACGACTGCGCCGGGCCTTGCACACCGTATCCGATGACGGCGATAACTTCTTTTTCGAGCACCGCGCGTGCTTTCGCCATCGGGAACTCGTCCCGCGTGACGACTTCTTCCTTCGTACCGCCGAAGTCAATGATTGCCATGTCTGATTCTCCTTTGTCTGGTTTCTACTGATGGTTGGTTGATGTCTGCGAAAACTGGCCAGGAGCCTGAAGCAACGGAAACGGAAATGATCCGGGAATCCGGCCGGACGGCTGAAGACCCAAAATAAACCCGGCAAGGTTGGCCTCCGGTACCCCAAATGCGAGGAAAAATGTCCTGGTGGATTTGACTTGTCCGCCAAGCCGCGAAGGCCTGCCATTGGAACCTCAAGCGATGAAAGCATTGAAAATTGTCGGTGTGATCCTCGGTGCCATCGTGCTGCTGGCCGCCCTGCTGGTCGGGCTGGCCTTTGTCCCGGCCGTGCAAACGTGGGCCGTTCGCAAGGCCGTCGCGAAGCAGCCGGGTCTCACGCTTGAATTTGGCCGGGTGACCGTCGGCCCGTCGTCGGCGGAGATCCGCGATCTGCGGTTTGCCCAGGACGGGCTGGTGGTTTCGGCCCGGCGGATGCTCGTGCGGTTTTCCGCCTGGGACTACTACAAGTTCAAGCGGGTCAATGTCGACGGACTCGAAGTCGAGGGCCTGGTGGTCAACACCCGGCAGATGCCCGTGACTGTCACGACCACGACCCGGCCGCCTCCCGCGGCACCGGTGGGGGCGACGCCGACGCCCCGGGCCCCGGTTTTCGCCGGCATTTTTCACCTGGCGCAGCTGCCACTCGACGTGCGCCTGGACGAGCTGGCGGTTGATGGGCGCATGCTGTTGGCGGGCGATCGCGTTGTCGATTTCACGCTCAAAGGCGGCGGAATCGAACTCGGCCGACGCGGAAACCTTGCGTGGAAGGTCGATTTCTCCGACCGCACCAAAGGCGCGCCGTTGCGGGCGCTCCATGCCAACGGGACGATGGGCCTGCATATTGCGCCGGACCGCCGGATTGACCGGATCGAGCTGGAGAACACGGTGGCGGCCGAGGGGCCGAAACTGCCGGCGGACCCGGTGCGAATCCAGTTGACGGCCGAGCAGGTTGCGCCGGACGCCAACGAAATCTACACCGCCCATTTCGCACTGGTCCGCGACGGCAAGGCGGAGCCGGTGTTCAATACCCGGACCGAGTATGTGGCTGCCGCCCACCGGCTGGACGGCACCTGGGATCTGGCCGTGCGCAGCGCGCAGTTTGCCGCGGTCCTCGCTGATCTGGGCCTGCCGGAAGTCGAGGCCGTCGGCGCGGGCAAGTTCTCCGTCCAGCCCGACCTGCCGTCCGCGTTGGGCAGCGGGGAGCTCCGGCTGGGCCTCACCAAGCTCGAAAAGCTCGGACCGCAGTTCGCTGCCGTCGGCTCGCTCCAATTGCAGGCCGTGTTCGACGGCGCCTATGCCGACAACGTGGCCCGGTTGAACCAGCTCGACGTCGATCTGGCGACGGCCGACGCCCACAAGCTGGTTGAGATCGTGACCCGGCAGCCGGTCTCCTACGACACCGCCAGCCGGCGGCTGGCGCTGACCATGCCCGGTTCTGAGCTCGCACGCATTACGTTGCAGCACATTCCGCTCGCCTGGGCGCAGCCGGTCGTCAAAGCGCCGACGATCGAAAGCGGCGAACTGTCGGCCGATTTCTCGATTACGGCGGAAGCCGACGGCAGCCAGGCACACCTGCGCGCGATCCAGCCGTTGACGTTTGGGGGCGTGACGCTGCGCGACGGCGGGAAGAGACTGGTTGACCAGGCGAACCTGACTCTCAGTCCGAGCATTGACTATTCGCCGGTGAAGATCGCCGCGCAGATTCCCGACCTGAAGCTGGCCATCCCGGCGGGCGACTCGGCCAGCGGCAGCGTTTCCGTTGAAGTGACCAACTTCGCGACAAGCCCGGCCGTTGCTTTCTCGGTGCAGTTCCAGGAGCGGATCGTCAGCCTGTTGAAACCGTACCTGTCGTTCAATCCTCCCCCATTGACCGTGGATTCTGCAGCCGAAGGTCGGATCGAAGGCCAGAAATTGCAGCTGACGAAGTTCTCGGCGGTCCTCAGCCACGGCCGGGGTCTACTGGTGGCGGCGGTTGAGATTCTGCAGCCGTTGACGGCAGATTTTTCCACCGAGTTTGTGGTGCCGGCAAATGTCCTGGCGCCGGCGGCCCGACTCCGCGTCTGCGAACTGCCGCTGATCCTGGCGCAGGCCTTCAGGCCGAAGTCAGGCTTTTCCGGCATGCTGAAAGCGGTCACACTCGATGTGATGCTGCCGGTGCCGGACAAGATTATCGTGCAGACGCCCAACCCCATTTCGTTGCGGGGAGTGAGCGTCGCGCTTGACGGGCAGGCTTTGGCGAAAGGGCTCGATTTCGATCTCGATTTTGCGGCGACCCGGCATGGCGAGGAGGTTTCCGGCGAACTGCGAAACTTTGAAGTGAGGCAGGGCTCATCCGTGTTGGTGAATCTGACCGCGACCGGCGGGACCGTGCCCGGTCCGAAATTTGCCGCCACGGGCAAGGGCCGGCTCAAGGCGGACGTGGCCGCGATCCTGAAGCAACCCCTGCTGGCCGGTTTCGGAGTGCTCTCCCGTGGCAATCTCACGGCGGACTTCGATGTCAACGCGGGTGAATCTCTCCTGGTCAAGGCCGGGGCGACGCTGCGCAATCTCGTCGCGAGCCAGGGCGACCAGCCGCTGGGCGACATCGATCTTACCGTGGACTCGACCCTAAAGCCTGATGGCAGCGGCGGCACGGTAAAGATTCCGCTGACCCTGACGGCTGGCGGCCGCAGCTCAGACCTGACGCTTGAAGGGGGTTTTGCGCGGACCGCCGCCAATGTGTCGTTCACCGGAAGGCTGGGCAGCAAGCTACTCGTGGCTGACGATCTCCAGGCGCTGGCGGCGCTTGCGCCGCAGAGCCCGGCGGCGAATCCTCCGGCGGTCGCGCCAGCGGGAGGAACCCAGACGGCGTCAAGGCCGGCGGTTGGCCAGGGCGGCACGGTCGCATCGTTGGCGGCAAACCCGGGTGGTGTGACTGCTCCGGCGGCGGCGGTGGCGGCCCGCGACACGCAACCATTCTGGAAAGGGGTGAGCGGCCGTCTCGACGCTGATCTGAAACTTGTGAAATACGGCCGTGATTACACGATCAGCGACATCCATGGCGCGGCGGTTGTGGACGACACCCATGTGGCGCTGGAGAATCTCGAGGGCAAATTTAAGGACAATGCATTCAAGATCACGGTGGGTGTCGATTTCGCCGCCAAGGCGCCCCAGCCGTACACGCTGAGCGGCCTGGTCAAGGTGCCCGGCTTCGATGTGGGCGCGTTCTTGCGGGCGACGAATCCGAACGAAGCGCCGGCGATCGAAACCAAAGTCGCCATCAACGCGAAGCTTGGCGGCCAGGGCGCAACCGAGGCTGATCTCGTCCAGAATGCGATCGGCCAGATCGATGTCACGGGTTCGAAAGGCGTCTTGCGAGCCCTGGGCAAGAAAGGCGAGACGGCGGGCACGGCCTCATCGTTGATCGGTCTGCTCGGCGCGGCGACCGGATCGAGCGGCACGGTCGCGCTCGGTCAGTTCACCGGCGAACTGAAGGAAATGCCGTTCGATCATTTTTCGATGCATTTGGAGCGGGGTGCGGACCTGAATCTGAAACTGACCTCGCTGGAGTTCATCTCGCCGGTGACGCGCATCACGGGAAACGGATCGATCCAGCACCAGAAAGGCGTGGAAATGCCGAATCAGCCGCTCCACCTCGAAGTGCAGCTGGCCGGCAAGGATCATATGGCAACACTGCTCGGCTCGCTCAATCTGCTCGGCGACCAGCAGGACGACAAGGGCTACACGCTCATGAACTCGCCGTTTGTGATCGGAGGCACGCTGGCGAATCCTGACTCCAGCCAGCTGTGGAAGATCGTTGGGAGCGCCGCCGCCAAGGCGGTCGTTCCCAGTCTGCAGTCGCTCCAGGGACTGTTCCACTAGGAGCGCGTCGGGCTTCGCCTCCCCGCTCCTTACAAACGGCGGACGCCGTTTGGTGCAGAACGGCGATTCTTCTTCCGATTCAGCGGAGCGATGCTCAAAGCGGCCTGAAGCTAAAATGAAAATGTGTTCGTGAGCTGCCAGCCATGCCTTCTTCGATCCGGGCAAGCGCAATGGTGCCGTCCGGATTCATACGCGCCGCGACCAGGCGGTCCTTCTCGCCAACGTTTTTGAGGTTAAGTTTCCTCGGCACCGTGGCGGTGTTGTTGATTGTTGCGGCGGTCGCGGCATCGATTGTCCCGGCGCACCGCGCGACCCGCGCCGACGTCTCGCGTCTCCTCCGGACGGAATAGGACGGACTCCGATGTGGACGAATTCCTGCGACGAATGGGACGGATTCTACAAACCGACCCGACGATTCGGCTGTAAGCTTAAAGCTTTAATCTTAGAGCCAACCGGGTGATATGAGGTGGGCGGTGCTGAAAATCCAATGAGATACAAAATGCTGTGCATCGTTTCCCTGGCCTCCCTCATGGCGGCCGGCCTGGGCGCGGCGGAGACCGCCGTCCCGGCCAGATTCTCCGTGCAGTTCGTCACGGTCGAGCCGGACGTGAAGCTGGAGGTGGTCGATTGGGGCGGCTCCGGCCGGCCGCTCGTTCTGCTGGCTGCGCTCGGCGCCGACGCGCATATCTATGCTGACTTCGCGCCCAAGCTCACTGGGAAACACCATGTCTACGGTATCACGCGGCGGGGTTTTGGCGCCTCCAGCGTCCCCCGGTCCGGCTATTCGGCCGACCGGCTGGGCGATGATGTTCTGGCGGTGATTGATGCCCTCAAGCTCGACCGGCCGGTCCTCGTCGGGCATTCCATGGCAGGCTCGGAATTGAGCTCTGTCGGATCCCGCCATCCGGAAAAGATCGCGGGATTGATCTATCTGGAAGCCGCGTATTCGTATGCCTTCTACGACGAATCGAGCGGAGACACCATGAACCTGCTCATCGACTCGATCGAGCTGCGGAAGAAGCTGGAGCAACTGTTGCCCGGAGGTCGGCCGGACCAGAAACGGCTGACCGAGGAGCTGTTGCAAGGCGTCGAACAGCTCGAGAAGGAATTGCGGGACCGGCAAATGCTGTTGAAGGGGATGACGGATCCGCCCAAGGAAGCCGCGCAAGAGCCGCGGCCGGGAGCTCCGGTCGGAATCCGGGGGATCTACGGCGGCCTGCAAAAGTTTCGCGCCATCCCGGTCCCGATCCTCGCCATTTATGCGCTGCCCCACGATCTGAACGATCTGGGTGACGGAGAGGCGCTGGCCAAGGATCCCGCCGCCGCCGCCCGCGCCGAGGCGGAGGACTTTGCCCGTAGCGGGACCCAGGCGAATGCCTTTGAAAAAGGAGTGCCGACAGCGCACGTCATCCGGATCCCACACGCGAGCCACGTCATCTTCATGTCGAACGAGGCGGATGTCTTGCGCGAGATGAACGCCTTCATCGCGGGGTTGCCGGGCAGCTGATGCAATCCATTTTGCAGAAGCCCAAAATGCACAACGCAGTTTTGCTCGCGACGGGAGGAAACCGGTAGCCGGGTGTGGAGCGGACTGCTCGTGCCGGACCCACTCGCTGGCGCTCGTGGCCACGGGGAAAGTGCTATCTCTAAGCCGTAAGCATGCAAAGATCGCGACGCTCGCTCGTGGACACGATTCAGTCAGGTGACCGCGTAGGAAGCCCGCTCGCGGGCGATTGTCTCCTCGGAATCGCGAGCGAGCTCGCTTCCTACAATTTGCATAGAGACCGCTAAGTGGGCCGCGGAGGGAACGGAATCGTCGGACTCAAGCAACGCGGGTTGCTGGACCGTGGAGCTGGCTGCGGCCTGTCCCGGTCGATGAACCCCGATTCACGCAGGAGGGGCGCGGGTGGAACCGGCGGGGTCCCAGCAAGGCTCGACCGAAGAATTGGTGGGGCCATTTGCGGGCGACCAAAAAACGGCTACAGTTGCCCGCTTTTCAGAAACTCCAATCGATTATCTTGAGCCAATCAATTTCGAGCAGAACGACCGGCGTGAAT
Organism: uncultured Verrucomicrobiae bacterium; assembly: GCA_963804395.1. GTDB lineage: Bacteria > Verrucomicrobiota > Verrucomicrobiia > Opitutales > Opitutaceae > Fen-1467. The sequence continues at coordinate 30,405 of CAWDQK010000067.1, forward strand.
TCCACTGCTCATTTGCAGAGAAACCGTCCGAGCCGCGCGGTGCCGCCTGACGAAAGGACGGCCGGACAAACACGGAACCAACCATGGCGACTCGCAGGAAAACTGTACCTCAGGGCAATGATGATTTGCCGGACTTTCGGCGGGGATTGAAGGAGATCGGCCTTTCGTGGGACCGGCGTCGGCCCAAAGTGGTGCGATTCACCAAGACGGGCGTGCGCGGCGCCGTGCGGGAGGTCGAGGCGCTTGCGCCGCAGGCCTCCCGGCACCTTGGTGCTGGCGGTACGATCGCGATCACCGAAACCAGCTTCGATTTCTACCAGCCGGCCGCCAGCGCGCAGCTCAAAACGCCGGGAGTGGAGATGAAGTTGACGAGCCTCGGCGCCAGCGGACCGCTGGGCGGCACGGTCTCGCTTTGGGGACCTGGCACCCCGGGGAGCAACGGGTCGCTTCCCGAGCCGCGCGAGGTTCTTTTTGCGGGCGAGACCGGCCAGCTGGTCTGCGTGCTTTCGAATGCCGGTGGCGACGTGATCGCAATCAAACGGGTTGAAGTCACGGTGGGGGAGACCTCCCATGCGGGCGCGGTGACCCGTTCGCACCTCGGCCCGCAGGAGGCGGCGGAGTACAGCGTGCCCATCCCGGTGCCGGCAAACGCTCGCGCCGGATTCGCCGGCGCGCTGGTGGTCGTGGAGGCAATGCTGCGGGGAGAACCGGTCCGGCTGGAGAAGAAGCTGACGCTGCGCTTTGGGCGTCTGCTGAACATCGCGCGGCGGGTGAGGCTCATCTCGCGCTGCGAGATTTCCTTCGACCTGAAGATCGCGGCGGAATTGCCAAACGGATTCACCGAGCGCGCGCAGACCACCGGCCGGATCCGCTTCGCAGTGGCGCGGAGCGGGGACGTCCTCGCGACGTTGCATCCGACGGGTCACGACGTGGTGCTGGCGATGCCGGGGCCGACCGAATCGTGGGGTTCCGAGCTCCCGGCCGATCTTCTGACGAACTTTGTTTTCCTCGCTGAACTGCCGCCGGTCACCGACGGCAAGGCGGCATTCATGGTGGCCACGGCGGCGCTGATGGCGACCGTCCGCTGGATCGGCGCGCAGGCGGCCAAGGCGCTGGTCGCCGCGGCGGCGCAACTGCTCGGTCCAGAGGTCGGTCTGCCGGTCACGCTGGTGCTTTACAGTCCGCCGATCGAGGCCTTCTGGGGCGGATTGATGGCCGGGACTGGAGCGCTTTCCGGCGCGGAAATCAACGGCCTGCTGTACGACAAGATCTTCAAGTAAAGGAACCTGTCGGGCTTCGCCCTCCATGTTCCTAGTCGGCATAGCCGTTGATCAGGGTGCTCACGAGGGACCGGTAGCCCTGCTCCTTCAGCCGTTCGACCAGGCCCTGGTCGGTGGATTCGCGCGAGACGATTGAGCTGAGCTGCTTGTCGGTGACCGGCTCGGGTTGCAGCATCACCCAGTTTCCCGTCGCGGTGTCGATGAGCACGGCCTTGAGGCGGATGCGCATCGACTGCGTCTCGTCGGGGACGAAATAGCCCACGATCGGCACCCACGATACGCCTTTGGTGATCTCGCGGGTGCGCGTGGATTCGAGCACGCCCCAGTAGCACAAGATCTTGTCGTAGCCGCCGCGGGCGGCTGCCAGGCGAAGGGATTTGGAGTACGACGCGGTGGCGTCCCGGGCGGCGCGCGGCGTGCCGGAGAACGGGCCGACTGTGAAGCGCGCGCCCAGGGCTTCCTGCATTGCGTTGTCCGGAAAGTCGGCCCCGGACTGGATCAGCAACACGTGGCTGGTCCTGGCCAGACGCGCGGGAGTCCGGGTATCGAGCGCACCCTGAATTTCGTCATTGGTCACGGTACCGGCGGAATCCACGCCGAGAACGTCAAATTCCGACAGTTCGCCGGCGTAATTTCCGGGCGCGCCGTAGCGGTTGCCGGGATTGTAGTCGGAATTGGAAATGGACCGGGTGTTACATCCGAAGAGCAGCAGGCAGGCCGCTGCGGCGAGGGTGACAATGGTTTTTTTCATGAGTCGAAAGACGATACTGAAACATGACCGGCAGACGCGGATCGAAGTTCCGCGGACGCATCTCCCAATGATCGGCAACGCAGGCTGGGAAGCCTGCGCTGCGACTGTCCCGGTGCGAATCGCAGTGACGCGAAGTTGTGCCACGGTGCGCTGGGGAACCGGTTGCGCTACGGCGGTTCCGGGGTGCGAATCGCAGTGACCCGGCGGCTCGACCATGGGGCCGGCCTCAGCGCGGCTGGCGACAACGGACGTATGTCTGTGAGCGGGTGCTCCGCGCCCGGTGCCTCCGGGATCGATGTCAACTAATAGATGACATTTCGATTCGGGAGAAGGCGTTCGGAAAACCGGGGCGGCGGCTCGACCATGGGGCCGGCCTCAGCCCGGCCGGCTCCAATGAACCCAGGGCTTGCCCGATGGCCGATTCCAGGATTTAAGTTTTCCGAGTTCGATTGCCCCAACCGGGTGCCCGGTGCCCGCTTAATCTTCTTACCCCATGTTTTCCTCGTCCTCGCGCACGACGATCAAGATCCACGGCATTGAGGGAATGAGCCCTGAGAACATCCGCGATGAGGTCGACCGCGGTGCGCGCATCGTTTTCTTCCAGTACAGCATTTCGCTGGTCGTGGTGTCGATGAAGCGGCCGTCTCCCGCCTATTTGGTGAAGGCCGGCGAAAGCCGTCTCTGGAGGGGTCTCCCGTTCATCCTGGTTTCGTTGTTGCTCGGCTGGTGGGGATTTCCCTGGGGACCCATCTACACGATTCAGGCCCTGTCCAACGATCTGACGGGGGGCATTGATGTGACAGACAAGATCCTGGCCGGCCTCGCGCCCAGGCCTCCGGCAGGCGGCACTTCGCAGCCGGGAGCGGCGGTCCCGGTCGCACCGGTTGACGAAAATCGGGTGCGGAGGATCGTGATTGGCGTCGCAATCGTGGTCGCGCTGGTTGTCGGAATCCCCACGGCGATCTGTCTCGCTCGGAGCCAGTGGATGAGCGTGGCGCTGGTTTCAGGAATGAAATCGCCCTACAGCGTCGAACTCAATGGAACGTCCTACCGCCTGGCGCCCGGGGCGACGCTCCTGCTGACCCTTCCGGAGGGCGATTTCGTCCTGCGAGGGGCGCCGGGTGCGGACCCAAAGACCGCGCTGAAGTTCGATTTTTCGATCCCGTTCTTCTCCCACCTGACCGATCGCCGGGTGCTCGTTTTGAATCCGGACCGCACGGCCGTCATCTACGACGAGGCGGTCTACTATTATCATGTGAGCAGCCGACCCCAGACGCCTGACAAGCCGGAATTCAGTCTGCGGACCAACGAATTCGCCTATTTCCTTTCGGCCCCGAACTTCTTTTTCCAAGCCGCCCCGCCCCAGGCATCCGTGCCCTCCGGCACCACCCGGGTTCGCAAGAACCATGTCAACAAACTGAATCCGGGCTCGACCGCCGGGCAGTGCAGCCTCCTCCTGGAGCATGGCGGCTACGAGACGATGCGCACCCATTTGCAGCGGATTGCCGCGGTTCAGCCCGACGATGATTCTCTGCTCGATTCCGCCCTGTCATTGTTGAAGCCGGAAGATGCGCTTGCCCTGGTGGAAACGCGCCTCGGCGACCGCCCGTTGCGCGTGGACTGGCACCGCTGTTACCAGAATCTGGCCCAGCGCCTGCGGCCGGAGGTCGATCTTGATGGCATCTACGGAAGCCTGTGCAGGGAGGACCCAAATGACGGCGTCCGGATCTATCTTCTCGGGCGCATCGATCCAGCTGCCAGGAGTGCCCAACTGACCTACGAGCGGGCACTCGCCGCCTCCCGGCCGTGCGCTTACGCGTACGTGGGCCTGGGTCACCTCGCCTTGCAGCGGGGCGATTATGTGGAGGCCGTCCGACTCTTCAGATTGGCTGAACAAAGCGGCGTGACGATCTCAAGTCTCAGCTACTATCTGCGACTGGCGCGTCTTGGCGCCGGCGACGCGGCCGCGCTGTTCAAGGAAGCCGTGACCCGGTTGCAGACCGCTCCGGCGGACATGGACGCCGTGGTCGAGGCCATCAAGTGCGCGCCGATGCTTAAGGACGGTCAGGCGGCGGCCGAGAGGATCAGGACGTCGTACCTGGCTGCACTCGCTGGAAATCCCGCGACCAAGCCGGCGGATCGCGCCAGTCTTGATGCCTATCTTTTGCCAATCATGGCCTATGCCCGGGGTGATGTCGGGGCCTTTGAGGTTGCGTGCAGCAAGGTGGACAAGCCGGAACGCCAGTTTCAGGCCGCCGCCAGCCGTGGGGACTGTGCGGAGGCGGCGAGGCTGATCGAAAAGAACAAGGGCCTGAAATCCGGAAACAACTATCTCATCTGCTATCTGCTGGCAAAAACGCGGGGAGATGATGCGGCTGCAGAGAACTGTTTTGCGGAAGCCATGAATCGCATCGGTCGGGAATCGCGGGCGGGCCGCCTCCTTGCCAGCCTGACGCGGGCAACCGACCAGCCTCCATTACAGACGGTGGCCGACCTGAACCTGGACTTTGAAGAGAAGGGGATCGTGCTGGCGGCGATGGGGCTGCGTTACCCGGAGCAGCGCGAGGGTTTCTATGCCCTGGCCAGGAAACTTAATGTGGACCCGGCGTTCCCGCAGCTTTTGATCAACGAGGTGATCCGGGGTGGCGGCGGCCGGCAATCCAAGTAGTTCATCATTCTTGCCCATGTTCCGACCGTTCTCTTTCATCGCCTTGGCCCTCCTGTTGGCCGGTCTTGGTGCCTGCACCAAGTCTGAGCCCCCGCCAACCTCGGTCTTTGAAACCCATTGGAAGACTGAGACCCAGTTCATCGTCGAATCGACGGTCACCGACCTGGCAGGGATGGCGTACTACGCGCAACACGGCCGTTCGGTTGATGCCGGCCAGCTGCAGGTCGAGGCTCGAGAGATCCCGGGTTCGGGAGGACAGCCGGCCGCGTATCTGGTCAAGATTCGCGCGCCGGCCGAACTTCAAAGCGAAACCAAGTTGCCGGTCGCGGGCTCGATCTGGGATCCGAAGATGTATTGCGGCGTTGCAACGCTGTTGTTCGACAAGCTGGGCCTCGACGTTACAACCCGATCGCCAGACGATTCCGGACATCAATCCCTTCGCGAGCTGACCGGCGCCACTGCGGGAGTGATCGAGCGGGAGAACGGGACCATTTCGAGCGCCCTCGGGGCTGATTTCTTTTCTCCCTGCCGGCACGAACAGGCGGCGCTGCTGTTGGCGGCCTTCACCCTACGGGAACACTCTGGGAAGTTCTTCGAGATCCGCTCTGAATTGTGTCGGATAACAGCGCACCTGGCTTTTGCCCAGGCCTTGCGGCGCGGCGCCCCGGCCACGCCGGAGGGACAATTGGCCTCCGCGGCCCTTTTTGCTTTCTTCGGAGACCAGCGCTCAGCCCTCCGGCAGCTCGACGGCCTGCCGGTGGGCGATCTTTCGGTCGAAGCCTGGGTTCGGGCCCTGCGGATCTGGATCACCGGAGACTATCGGCTCCTGGCCGGAGTGAACGATCCGACGCTCCTGGAACGGCGGGAGGAGTTCGTCGCGAAGGCAGCGTCGATCGATGTTTCGACCGCCAATCGCGCGCTGGCCGAGACCGACGAACTTCGGGAATCCACCGACTGGGCCCGTATCCTGAATGTACGAAATGCCGGCGTCGAATTGGGGCATGAGATTGTTCGTCGTTCGGTCGGAAGCGAAATCAACGAGGCGCGGCAGGTGTATCTTCTGGCGACGGGAGAAGATCTGACTGAGGTCGCCTATGTGGAGAAGTTGAACATCGAGCCGGAACCGTGCGTTTCCGGGCGGGCGGCCGGGCCGGCTGCGGTCAGGGTGATCGGCTGGGGGCACTGGGCCGCGTTTCTGCAGCGCCATCTTTGCCACGCGGTCCAGAGCGATTTCGCCTTCCTGCAATGGAAGTGGGGCGTGCCAGAAGAGGCGCGGAAATACCGGGAAACGGTTGACAAGCAGTTTGGCCGGCTCCGGCTGTACCCGTTCGTGCGGCGGCAGAATGCGACGGAGGAAGCCTATTATCGACAAGCGCAGGACGCCGAGATGGCAGTGATCCGCCACAGTCCGCATTTAGTGCCGGTGGAGGTCTGGAACGAGATGTGTGACAGAGTGCCGTTCGCCGCGGTCTACTGCCCTCCGCCCGACCCCCAGGTCAACGAATGGCACCGGTTCAATCCGCCGCCCGGGACGGCCTATGACGTCGATCCGCGGAATCGACATCCCAGCATGACAAACCGACCCGACTATCCGGCCTTGCTCGCCCGGCTGCATGAGATGGCTCCCTACGACGTTGCGGTCACGAACCATTATCTTTGGCAGCGCGGCCGCCATGACGGCCAGACGAAGCCCAGTGGGGCGGCGATGGAGAAAGCCTACGGTCCCGTGCTGGAATTCAACTCGATGGAAATCGCCGCAGTCGCCGAGGCATACCGGACCGAGCCGGAGCGATACGAGCATTGGATGAGCCGGGCGGCGGGAATCGCCCCCGTCTGGAATTACTGGCTGGGAAAGTTCTATGCTGAAGCAGGCCGCGATGCGGACACGGCCCGTGCCTATGAGCGCATCATTTTCAGCGATACCGACGCCGTGCGCATGTCCAACAAGTGCGATTGGCTCGTCAAGTACTACGAACGCCATGGGCAGCCTGAAAAGGCGACCTCGCTGGCAACCGATGCGGCGGAGGTGTATTCCGGCAGCGGGCTCTGCACGATGGCCGATCTCCTGGAAATGCGCGGCGATTTTGCCGGCGCCATCGAGTTTCAACGGAAGATGTACGAACGCTATGACAACCCCAACTACCTGGTCGGATGCCTGCTGCGCTACCAGCGCGCCACCGGAAAGACTGCGGATGATCCTGCGCTGCGGCAGGTGGTCGCAAAGGTTCTTCCCAAGGGACTCGAAAAGATTGAGGACGAAAAGCTGCGCGGACCGCCGATGACCGGGGTCATAATCAAGCAGGAGAGTCCCGAGTCGCGGAAGGCCGGGCTGGAGCCCACTGATGTCATCGTCGGCATCCGCGGCTACAAGGTGGGCAATTTTGAGGCCTACAAGGCGGTGTGTGACATGGATCCACAGACTCCATTCGTGCTCAATGTCTGGCGCGACGGTCGCTACTGCCAAATCAAGGCCGCTCCACCCAACAATCGTTTCGGGGTGGAAATGGGCGACTATGTCGCAGAATAGGCGGGGAACCGCCAGGGCGGATCGGAAAAACTGAAAAGCTGAAAATCGGGAAAGCGAAAACGCTTGAAATCGGGAAAGCGGGACGGCGGAAAGACCATAAGAGGGCGGTGCGCCAGCCTTCGCGCGAGGCTACGGCATGGCAGGCTGCCAGCGCCGTTCGTGCGGTTGTAGCCGGCCGCGTTGAGGCCCGCCTTCGCCAAGGCTACGGCGCGGCATGCCGGCAGAAAGGCCTGCGTCAGACACCCGACACGACGATGTCGGTGAACACGAGGCTGGGCGTGCGCCAGCCCGAGTATGGCCAGGGATCGTTGGCGATCTCGGCGACCTTCTGCCAGAGCTGGAGATGGTTGCCGGCGATGTTCATCTCCGCGACCGGTTGCGTCAGTTCGCCGTGCTCGAAGAGCGTGCCAATGATGCCGACCGAAGTGTCGCCAGTGGTGGAGTTGGAGTTCCCGCCGATGAAGCCGGTGATCAGGACCCCTTTTCCGAGATCCTTCATGATCTGCGCCACCGATCGCGCGCCCGGCGGAACGATCAGGTTGGAGGAGCCGCCGGTGGTCGGCTCCCAGCCGAGCTTTCGCCCATAGTACCAGTCGACATAGAAGTCCTGCAACACGCCAGCGTCGATCATGACCCGCTTCTTCGCTGTCAGGCCTTCGCCGTCAAAATACCGGCTGCCCTGGCCGCCGAACAGCAACGGGTCGTCGACCAGCGTGAGCCGGTCGCTGGCGATCTTCTGGCCCTTCTTGTCGGCGAGGAAGGATTGCTTCTGCTGAACATTGCGACCCGACATCGCGGCAACCAGCCCGCTCAGCAGGCGCGGCACATTCTGATTCTCGACGATAATTGGCAGGGTCGCCGTCGAAACCTTCTTCGCACCGAGGAGAGCGAGGGTGCGTTTCGCAGCTCGAACGCCGAGCTCTTCCATCGGCGGCAGATCCTTTCGCATTACCGTGTTTGCGTAGGCCCAGCCGTTGGGTTTCCGGTCGCCCTCGTCCTGGATCGACATCTCGGCGCCCGCGCCGAAATTCGTCAACTCGGAGTAGCCCTCGAAGCCGTTGCTCGTGAGCATCACTGATTCGCCGTAGCCGTCGCCGACATCGGCGGTGACCGAGATGACCTTGGGGCCGCCGGCGGCGAGGCAGGCATCCTCCAGAATCTTGACCTGCTGGTGGCGCTCCTCGGGCGCGAGCTGGGGATAGGTTGGATCAACCAGACCCAGGATCCAGGGTGGCCCGCCCGGCGTAGTATTTCGGGTCGGGCAGCGAGCGAAACGGATCCTCGGCCAGCAGCTTGGTCAACGCAATGGCCTGGGCGATGAAATCCTTCAAGGCCTCGCGGCGCAGGTCCGATGTGCTCTGGCTCGAATACCGGCGGTTGATGAAAAGTCCGAGGTTGAGCCCCCGGGTGCTGGCTTCCTTGATAGTCTCCGGTTTGCGCTCGCGATAACTGATTTCGACAGAGCGCTCGCGGTAGACGGAGGCGCGGCAGTCATCGGCGCCGGCGGCCTTCGCGGCTTTGATGGTCCAGGTGGCGAGATCGAGCAGTTCTTGGTTCATCGTGATTCCTCCCGGATTCAGGCTTTGGAGCCGCCGACGGTCATGGATTTGACGAGCACGGTGGGGAGGCCGAAGCCGACCGGCACGGACTGGCCGTTCTTGCCGCACGCGCCGGCGCCGCCGTGGTACATGGCGAGGTCGTTGGCAACCATGGTGACGTTGGTCAGCATTTTCGGGCCGTTGCCCATGATGTTGATATCCTTGATCGGCGCGGTGAGCCTGCCGCCCTCGATCAACCGGCCCTGCGTGACGTAGAACGCGAAGTCGCCTTCGCCGATGTTGACCTGGCCGTTGCCGACGTCCTCCACGTAGATGCCCTTGGGCACGCTCCGCACAATCTCGTCGGGCGCCAGGGTGCCGGCCAGCATGTAGGTGTTGCGCATCCGCGGCATGATATAGTGTTGGTAACTCTCGCGCCGGCCGTTGCCGGTGGGCGCGACGCCGTAGTACCTGGCCGAGATCCTGTCGTGCATGTAGCTCGTGAGGATGCCGTTTTCCACAAGCGTGGTCTTGCGGCCGGGCGTGCCCTCGTCGTCAACGTTGATCGAACCGAGCAGTCCGGGGTTGGTGGCGTCGTCGAGGATGGTGACGGCGGGGTCGGCCACCTTCTTGCCGATCATCGTGCTATAGGTGGAGATCTTCTTGCGGTTGAAGTCGGCCTCCATGCCGTGTCCGATTGCCTCATGGAGAAGGATGCCCGTGATGCCGGGGCCGAGCACGACCGGCATCTCTCCGGCCGGCGGCTGCACGGCATCGAATAGCACCAGGACCCGGTCGACGGGGGTCCGGGCGACCTCTTCGATGATTTCCGGAGTGTACGCGGCGAAACCGATGCGGCCACCGCGGTTCCAGCTCGCGCGCTCGCGCTTGCCGTTCTTCTCGGCGGTCACCGTTGCTCCGAGGTAGCTTCGCGGAAGCAAATCCTCGGCCATGGTGCCATCGCTCGACACGATGAGGATGCGTTTTTGCTGATCATGCAAGGAGGCGTTGACCTTGATGACCAGCGGCGAGAGAGCGAAACAGCGGTCGTTGACGGCCTGGACCAGCGGGACCTTGGCATCGAGCGGCACGGAGGTGAACAGGCGCTGCAGCGGATAGCGGTCGGCGAGCGTCAGCGCGACGAACTGGCCGGCCGGCCGGCCCGGGGCCGCATCGGCGATGGTTGCGGCGATGGCCGCGGCGGCTAGCATCGACGCCTCGGTGAGTTCCTGGGTGAAGCCATAGCCGACCTGGTCGCCCTTGACGGTGCGAATGCCGACACCGAGCGCGATGTCGCCGTAGGCGCGGTCAACCTTGCCGTCTTCGAGCGCGACCCAGTTGCTGATCGTGTGTTCGAAGTAGAGGTCGGCGAAATCGCCGCCCTTCGCGAGGGCGCGGGCCAGCACTTTGCGGCACAGGTCCTCGGTGATGCCGAATTCGCGCTGGAAATAGCCGGAAGCGGCGACCGCGGGGGCGGCACCCAAGTGCAGCCAGGGCGCGGCGGCCAGAACAGCGGCACCGGCCGCGGTGGTTTTCATAAAATCTCGCCGGGTGATCGATTGCATGGCAGGGGTCGAAGCGGGTTGGGGTGGGGAACAATGCAGAGCGCCGCAAAGGCAGCATGGTTCTTCAAACCGCTCTTTGCAAGAAGGTCCGCGGCGGGTTGGCGGGTCAGTTTGTCGTGCGAGGAGGCCCGTCGCGATGGGACGACGATGCAATCCATCTCGCTGCATCGCCATCCTCCTTTGCCGGGCCTGCGGAGGACAGGTCGGCCTGCCTGGCGTGCCTCGCGCTGACAGGGCAATTCCTTCCTGAGCCTGCGATGAGTAGAAACCCAATGCGCACGACCGGGGTCACTGGCGACCAGGCTGGATCATCCTTTGTGTTTGGGCGGTTCGACCGGCAGTTCGAGGATGAAGGTGGCCCCTTGGCCGATGCCTCCGCTCTCCGCGCGCAGGGATCCACCGAGATCGGCGGCGGCCAGGGCTCCGCTGTGCAGACCGAAGCCGTGCCCGCCCTTGCGGGTCGTAAATCCATGGGCGAAGATCCGGGTCAGGTTCTCCGGCGGAATCCCGACGCCGTTGTCGATCACTGAAATCTGGACGACCTGCTCATCGCCGGAGATCCGCAGCACAATCGTCTTGTCCGGCCGGTCGAAGTCGACACAGGCATGTTTCGCGTTTCGGATCAGGTTGACGAGGATTTGCAGGACCTTGTGCTTCTCGATCGTGATCGGCGGCCGGTGGTCAAATTCCCGGCGGAGGGTGATGCCGCTTTGCGCCAGCGCATCAACGTTCATTCGCAGGGCGTCCTCGACGAGGTCGGTCACCGGCAGCGTTTCGCTGATTCCGATGGATCGTCCGTAGCTCTGTTGCATTGCCACGATCTCGTTCACGTGATCGACGTTTCGGGCCAGCGACTCCAGTTCGGCGAGGATATCCTTCTGTTCGGCGGCCAGATGCTCGCCGAGAATCTGGAGGTAGGCGGGCATTTGCCTGCCCTTTGGATCGTCGGTCAGGAAGGCCGCGAGATCCGTTTCGTGCTCGCGCAGCAAGGCGCCTGCCCTGGCCACGCTGGCGATTTTGGAGAGCCGAACCTTCTGCATCACCAGCGACGCCGAGACATTGACGCTGTTCAAGACGTTGCCGACGTTGTGGAGCACATTGGTGGCCACCTCGGTCATGCCCGCCTCGCGGGAGGCGATCAGCAGTTCTTTGTGAACCTCCTCCAGTTTGGCCTCCGCCTGTTTGATCGCGGTGATGTCCTTCGAGATGCCAAACGTGCCGATGATCTCGCCCGCGTCGTTGCGAAGCGGCATCTTGCTGGTGATCACCCACCCAACATGACCGTCTTTCCGCGTTACTCGCTCGATCTTGTCAGCGATCGGACGGCCGGTACGGATGATCTCCTGTTCATCCTCGAAGGCGGGGGTTGCGTGTTCCTTCGTGAAGTAATCGAAGTCCGTTTTGCCAACCATGTCTTCAGGAGAAAGCGCTCCGAAATCCGTTGCCTGCGCCTTGCTGGATTTTAGGAAACGAGATTCCCGGTCCTTGAAGTAGATGTGGTCGAGCGAACTGTCCATCAACCCCTGCATCAGGGCGTGCTCGCGGGCCAGTTCCGCCGTCCGCTTGGCGACCTTGGCTTCGAGCAGGTCATTTTCAGCCTGCAGGCGCCGTTGGCGGGCGGCCATATGCCTGACGTTCCACCGATAGGCGCCGAACAAGGCCAGCGCAGCGATGAGGCCCGCCGATAGCTCGAACCACAGGGTCTGGTAATATGGCGGCGGCAAGTCCAGGCGGACCCCGTCGCCGTCCGTATTCCAGACCCCGTCGGCGTTGCAGGCCTGGACCCGGAAGTGATACTGCCCTGACGGAAGATTGTTGTAGAGGACGGAGCGGCGCGTGCCGGCGTCCAGCCAGGTCGGGTCGAATCCCTCAAGCTGGTATTGCACCCGGACTTTCTTCGGCGAGATGTAGCTCAACGCCGTGAAGAAAAATTCGATCCGCCCGTTCTTCGCCGGCCGGATCAGCGTCTTCCAGTCGGCCAGGGGCACATCGTCGATGCGCACCTGCGAAAGGTGGACGGGCGGGGGGAGCCGGTTGATGAAATAATTCCCGGGATCGATCATCACGACGCCGTGGGGATTGGGGAACCAGGATCCGCCCGTCGAGCGTCCGGCAGCCCGAGAGACTTTGGTCGGTCCGATCAGTGAACTTCATCGACTCCAGTCCGTCGAACGCCTCGCATTGGACCCGGTCCGTCCGTCCGTCAGCGCAGTCGTTCAGGCTCTGCCGCGCGACTCGGAAAATGCCCCGCCCCGATGAGATCCAGAACGCGCCGAGCTTGTCGGGCACCAGCGCGAAGATCCGGTCGTCGTACAGGCCCTGTTTCAGTCCGACGGATGCGGCTCGATGCCCCTTGATGCGAACAATGCCCGCAATTGATCCGGCCCAAATGCTGCCATCCTCGTCCTCGGTGATGAAGTAGACGCCGTTGGACGGCAGTCCGTTGGCGGTTGACCACTGTTCCCAATTCCCGCCCTGCATCCGAAAGACGCCGTTGTTGGAGGCCAGCCAGATGGCTCCGTCGCGGGACACAAGCAGGTTATTGATCCAATAGAAGGCGGGTGGTGGTTCTTTCTCGAACCGGTAGGGTTGCAGTTGACCGTCGCGAAACCGATGCAGTTCCGGGCCCAGCCCAACCAGGATTCCCTCTGCATCCTCAGCCAGGGCGTCCGGCCAGAGTTGGCATGGTTGCACTTTAGCGATGGTTCCGCCGGAAAAGACCGCCAGGTTCTTGTTCCCGTTGACGAGATAGACGTCGCCGTTTGCGGCTTCAAACGCGTGCTTGATGTAGTGGTTGCCCAGCGCCAGGCTGCCGGTGAAGTTCTGCGCGGCCCGACCGTCGAAGTAGGTGAGGCCAATGTTGGAGGTGATCCACAACCCGCCCTTTCGGGAAGCGGCCACCGCAAGTGTCGAATCGGACGCGAGCCCTTCACTGCTCGAAAAGATCGGGAACTTCAGGTCCGTCAGCTGGCTCAACCCGTCCTGGGTGCCGACCCACAGGCTCCCCTCGGCGTCTTCAAACAACGACTGGACATAATCGCTGCCCAGTCCATCGGCCTTTCGCAGGAAGGAGAACGCGCCGTTTGCGTACCGGGCCAGTCCCATCCCATGGGTTCCAATCCAGAGGACGTCGTGGCGATCGACCAACAATGATTCGATTTGGGAGATTTGAAGCGGGATCTCCCGGAGGCGGCCCTGCGCGTCATAACAGCGCAAACCGAGTTCCGTTCCCACAAAGAGGTCTCCAGCCGCATCGAAGGCCAGGGCGAACAGATTTCGTTCCTTTAGGTAATCGTCCGGAAACTGGACCAGTTTTCCGTCCTCCAGATGAAACAAGCCGGCTTCCGTCATTCCCAGCCAGAGGCGCCCCGAGGGGTCTTGAGCGAACGACAGAACCGTGCGGCCGGTTGTTTCGTCGAACGAACTATCACCCGGCTTTCCATTCATCCAGTGGCCCAGGCCGGCGAGTGCACCCGTCCAGACGGTGCCGTCCCGGGCTTCCATGATCGACGCGGCGTTCATCCCCGTTTTCGTCCACCGTTCGTCGCCGACCGGAGAGAACTTCCGGCCGTCGAAGTGCCCGAATCCACCGTTGTCGATCGAAAACCACAGGCCGCCATCACGGGCCTGAACCAGGCTTCTCACTTCCTGGCCCTGGGCTTGGGGAAGCTCGATCGGGACCGCCTTGAAATCCAGTCCGTCAAAGCGGACCAGTCCGTTCTGGGTTCCCAGCCAGAGATAGCCGTCCTTGGTCTGGGAGATGGACGAGATTTTTTCTGCCGGCAA
>CAWDQK010000068.1:0-85134 GCA_963804395.1 uncultured Verrucomicrobiae bacterium
AAACTCTACCAGGTCGATGCACCCTATGCCGTCAAGGTCGAGTTCCACAAGAGCGGATGGGCGCATTTCCACGTCGTCTTTCTCTCGCGGCGGTACATTTCCGGCGCGCTCCTGAATCAGCTTTGGGGACTGGGTCGAACCAATGTCCAGCGGATCAGCAACCACCGTTTCCGCTACCTGCTCAAATACGTGACGAAGGGCGGCGGTCTGCCGGGATGGATCCTCGGCCGCAAGCGGCTGCGGGTGTTCCAGACAGCGCGGGGATTTCTGCGCCGCCGGGATGGAATCGAGGTCGAGGCGAAACAACCCGGCCCGACGAAATGCAAATTCAAGCGGCGGGTGACCACGCTCGGGGAGCGGCTGGAGACGTGGAAGAAATCCGCACTTCTGAAGCAAGGGGAACATTTCAGCCGCTGCATCCTCATGGAGCCTTTCAACGTGCTGTTCGACCACCTCGTTTTTCCCGTCGCCCAGGAAGGTCGTTACCTGGGCAACGGGCGTATTCAAATCAACGACACAACCGACATCATACAATGGATAACAAAACTGAATCAGTCAACGTGAAGCTGCCGAAGACCGGGCTCTACGTCCGAGGCGTCGTCATCTCCAACACGGCCCGGACCTTCAAGCGGAAGGACGGGACGGGGCTTGGCGTCAAAGTGCTCACGGAGCTCGCCCTTCAACCAGGCGTTGCCACCTACGAGCGTTTTTTTGATCCCGGCAAGGACCCGGAAGTCAAGCTGCAGGGCGAGGAGGTCGTCAGCTTTCCCAAGCTGCGGGACTTTGAAACGCTCACCCTGCGCGTCGAGAGATACCGCGTGTTTGACGAAAAGCTGTTCATCACGGGAGCGGAGCGGATCGGCTAGGCACATTGAGTGCCGGGGAAACCGGGGCGGACGGGTTGCCGGATGCGCGCGCCAGCGCGCGCCGGCACCCGCCGCCCCTTTTCCTTGTTACCAATGCTCAATAACTGTCCCGCCCGCCTACTGGTCCGTTTTACATCGCTCGATCCGGCACGACGCGGCTTCCACTCAAAAAGATGGCGTTTGCCAGGAAACCGTTCCGAGATTGATGATTACTTTTGATCCTTTTCGGTGGCGGCCATTTGTAAGTTGAATCTGATCATGTCCTCAATCTCTTGCCAGTGGTCATAGTAATATGCTTTCAAAGCGTCTTCGAGGTCACTATCGAGGTCCTTCTTGCGTTTGCTAAAGTCCTCCATCTTTGAATAGCGTGTCGCTAATGCGTCGAGATAATCTTGTTCAGCAATCCTCGCCTTGAGCCTCCAAAACTTACTCACCCAAACAGCTTTTTGCGGGGACAGTTCATAAAGCGTTTTCAAACCGATCGCAGTGTCGCCACCACCCCATTCACTAGAGTGCTCGCTCTCATTTCTAGAATGGTATTGTATCTCACTCAGTCCCAACATAAAATATGTTACTGTGCCGAAGCCGGGTTCCCCAGCATGCTGGTCAAGCCAGGTTGGCTCGACTTTTGATGTCAACTGGTTCGGAGCGGTAGTTACGGGTGGTGGCCTCTGAGAGCCTTTCGAGCTGGCCGAGTCTGGCTGTGGGGCTGCCAGCACGGTGGAGGCGGATCCTGCGCAAAAGATGGAAGCTGGGAGGATTAGTGCGGCCAGCAACGACAGTGGGAGATTGGAGAATCTTGGGATGCTCATTGGTTAAGGAGTTTCTTGCAGTTTGAATGTTCCCCATTGGCGTCCTTCCCGACGAGGAAGACGAATTCTGCTTTGGTGACGCCGGTAAAGCCGAATATCCACAATCCAGAGAGGTTGTGTTCCGGGATTTCGATTGAGTATCCAGAGCCCGTCCTGCTTATGAACACCGCTAATGTTAGGTCCGATGATCGGGCGTACTTCTTGACGCTTCTGGCGAGAAGCTGTTTGAGCGAGATACTAGCGTTAAGGCTCTCTGGCGGAAATTCTTTCAGTTGAACCTTTAGCTGGATGAGGTTACCTTTGTCATTCCATTGGAGTGTGGCGTCGTGAGGCAAGTTCTCCTCCGCTTCCATCCTGACGCTCATGCCGTCCAGCCTGTAGTAGTGGGAGTAGGCATGAGCGAAGAGCATTGCCTGCCATGCTTCTCTTTCGGTCTTCTGGTTCACGCCGCGCAGCTTGCGGCGATTTTTCGGTTGTGGCGGGGAGGAAATTGCGTCGGATGCGATCAAGGCTTCCCGGAGCGTCCATAATCTGTCGGCCAATTCGCAAACGGGAATAAACTTCCCGGCGTTTACCCCTTTGTCGAAAGGCGTCATGGTCTAGCGTGGTGGAGCCCAAAGTCTTCTTATGAACCTTTCCCGTTATTAGTCCACGTGAAGTTGGCACGTAACGGCGTGGCTCCGCTCGTCACGGTTGTTGAGCTGAGCCATTCGTTGTAATTCGGCGTCAAATCTTAGCCACTGGAGCCGGTGTGCACATTCGCAGTCGGTAATGTGATAAAATGTAACCCATTCTTGTCACCCGGTGTCGAAATTCCGGCTGTTCGGCGACAGGTTGGGATAGCGCTCAAAGCTCGGAAATAGCTGACCGAAGCTTAGTTGACGCTTCTGGACAGTCGGCGACATTCCGAGACAGCGAGCCTTTTAAAATTAGGAAACCGCTGCTCTATCCAGTTGAGCTACGGGGACTCGCGGCGGCGGGAGATTGACGCCCCCGGCCGCCCATGAATCAAGGAGGATCTCCGCAGTTATTTAATGCGCGCGAAAGCGCGTCAACCAATTCAACGGATCCGATCGCGTCGGGATAATGGCACCGAAAATCAAAATGTCGCCCGTGCAGCCATAGTCCGTCTGGAATCTCCGCTGATCCTTTGGAAACTCCGGGTGAAACAGTACTTTCATTGCACCGCGGCGCGATATTGCTCTTCCGACAATCCCACTACGCGGCCGGTCGCCACGTCTTCAATCCGGCGGATGCCTTCCTTGACTGCCTCGGTTAAAGACGCGGGCTCGACGACACTTTCCACGAGGCGTCGAGCGAGTTCGAGGCGGTCCTCCGGCGGCAACCCCAAAGCTGTGCGGGATAGTTCGGTGCTGAGCATGATGGCATTTTACCTGGCCCATGGATCAGCGCAAGCGTTCGACGACCTGCATCGGGTATCGGCATTGTGCCACACTATAGTTCGAGCGCGAAGCGCAACGCCGCCTTCACCTGACTCAGCTGAGTGCCGCTGATTCGACCGAGCCGGCGGATCAACCTTTCGTGGCCCAGGCTCATCAATCCCTGCACGTTCACCCACGAATCCTTGTCGAGAAACTTCAGTCTGCCCAAGCCCACCTCATACGCCGATCCACGGTTCTGCGTCGTGAGTGGTGCGCAAATCGCGATGGCCCTGGGACAGTCCTTGTCCTCTCGCGAAACGACCACCGCCGGGCGAACCTTGCCCACGATCCCGAGGTCAACGAGATACAACTCACCGGGGACAGGATTCATCGCTGGTCCAGATGCGAAAAGTCCTCCCGGTCCAGATCACTCCACCCGCGGGCCACCTGCTCAATCGGCGGCAGGACATCGACGTTCTCCTGCATCGCGATCGCAAACGGGATGGCCTTCCGCCGCTCGATCTGCGCGAAAAAAATATTGACCGCCTGGGTCGGTGTCATTCCAAGCCGGTCCAGAATCCGTTCGACCCGCGCTTTGCGCCGCGGGTTAACCCGGGTGCGAAGGATGGCTGTGTTCGGCATGACACAAAAGGAGCATAATCATGCTTCCCGAGCAAGAACGTTGTTCGTGGGGTTCGCTTGCGTCCTCATGACTTCAAGGATTCAGGTTGCGCCAGTTCCGCGGCCGCCTGTGCCGGCGTTAGCACGCGCACGCCATGCAGAATCTCCGGCGGATAATCCGCGAGATTTCCCGTCACAATTGTCCGGTCGCTCGTCGCCAGAGCGGCCTCGACAAAAATGATGTCGTCGGCATCAGGGCCGGCGGCAGCGAGCGGGCTGGGCGTCACGATCATCTGGCTCTGGAGTCCGTTCAGAAAGGCGGTAATCTTGTCTGGTGCCAGTTTGAGGCGCGGCCGCTGGAGCACGTCCCGGCATTCGGCCAGAATCCGGGCGTCAAAAACCAGCTTCACCCGGCCATCGAGCACTGCGTCCAGCACGCGCGCGGATGGCCCGTGCGGGTTCAGCAAACCGGCCACGACCACATTCGTGTCGATGACCCACCGTCTCATTTCCGGCGGCGCCGGGCCGCCCGCACCGCCGCAACCTCGGCATTGATCGCATCCATCGACAGGGCGTCGGTGCCGTTCACCACGGAGTCGGCTCGAATCGCCTCGACGGCCTGCGTCAACGCCACGCGGTCCAGCATTTCCAGGTCGCGGGAGAAGGTCGCTTCCGAGGTCGGAATCATGATCGCCTTCGGCTTGCCGTTGGCCGTGACCAGGACGCGGCCGGAACGCCCGACAACAGCCAGCGCCCGGCCCGGGTGGGCGGAGAGTTCCCGCGACGCGAGCCACCTTGTCTTCATGTCCTCGAGTGTCGTGCAAATGTCGTGCATGTCAAGAAACCAGGCGATACATCGGCATCCTCAAGCTGCGAAGCTTCGAGACAGTCACCTACGAGCGCTTTTTTGATCCCGGCAAGGACCCGGAGGTCAAGCTGCAAGGCGAGGAGGTCGTCAGCTTTCCCAAGCTGCGCGACTTCGAGACCCTCACCCTGCGAGTGGAGAGATACCGCGTGTTTGACGAAAAGCTGTTCATCACGGGAGCCGAGCGGATCGGCTAGGCACATCGAGTGCCGGGGAAACCGGGGCGGCAGGGTTGCCGGATGCGCGCGCCAGCGCGCGCCGGCACCCGCCGCCCCTTTTCCTTGTTACCTATGGTCAATAACTGTCCCGCTAGCCTGGTTCGTTGTCGTCGTTGCCCGCATCGTTACCAGCCTAGGCGTTCATTGGACCCGTTGGGGTGTTCTAAAAGCGTCGCTTACGATGCACTCAGCCAAACCGGCCGGTTCGCCAAGCATCTCCGCATCGAGGGGAAGAACCTGCGCTAGATCGAACCCGACGCCGATTCCGAGTCCTAGAACGCCTAAGCAAAGTCGGACTCGGAAATCGGCGCACAGATCACGGTTTCACTGTACTTCGGAGCTTGCCGCGCTCCGTCTGCTTCGCCGCCGATCGAACAATTATGTCGTAATCGTGCTCCGGCAATAGGATGAGCCCTCGTTGAAGAGATAACGAGAAACGTTGCTTATTTTTGATAAAGGCAAGGCGCGAAATTAATGGCCTTATGTTTAGCGGCTGGGCAAACAATGCAACAGGCTCAAACTCGAATGCCCATGGGGATTGCATGTGCGCCTCCATTCCCGCCCCCTCAACTAAACGCCGCCTCTCTTTTGGAAGCGGCTTGATCGCGGAAGTCACTTTCAACTCGGCGATAAAGTGCTGCCCGAATTCTCGACTTCCAGCTACGTAGACGATTACTCGATCCAATGGCTTGATTCGTTTCGCGTGGCTCGTTCCGTCATTCACGTTCCACTCGCCTATCTCAATTCGATTGACCGCAATCCGATATGCCGAAGGCAACCAAAGTGCAGATCTTCTTATATCCGACGCCACGGCAAGATAGAATTTCGGGTCAAGGGGCGCGAACATTTCCATCCGGCAACTCTTCATTTGGTCAGTGTGCGATGTTGACGCAATCCGGCATCCCTTAGGTCGTGGGAAAGTTGACCGTCTGCCCCAGTTCCTCAAATAGGCGTATCAGCCTCTGGCGCCAAGACGACACCGAGGTTTCAGCGAATCATGGACAAGAGCCCGCCTCAAATTGACGCAGCGCATCCGTTGCATCGGACGCGGTTAGATGCTAAACGGAGATCATGGCAGATCGCGTGTCACGCAGAGTCCGCAGCCACATTATGGCGTCCGTGCACAGCGAAGGCACCGGTCCCGAACTCCTTTTGCGTCACGCCCTTCATCGGCTCGGATACCGATACAAGGTTAACGTACGCTCGTTGCCCGGGTCGCCCGACATCGTTTTTCCGGCCCGGAAGAAGGTCATTTTTGTGCATGGTTGTTTCTGGCATGGCCACGGCTGTAATTGGGGCAGGCCGCCCAAAAGCCGGCAGACCTTCTGGATCGACAAGCGCCATCGCAATCGATTGCGGGACCGTCGCAATCTTACGGCATTGCGCCGCCTGGGATGGCGTGCTATCGAAATCTGGCAATGCGAATTGCGGGACCCTGAAGATGCACTCCGGAGAGCCGTTCGATTCCTAGGTGAATCGAAACGATGGACACGAAGGGTGCCATTCATCAACCTCCGACAACACTAGTCCCCTTATGCCAAGACCGATTGGAATCGACCTATTCGCCGGAGCCGGCGGGCTCAGTCTCGGCTTTGAACAAGCCGGGATCGACAACGTCGCTCCGGTCGAAATCGATCCGATCCACGCTTGCGTTCATCGGTTCAACTTCCCTGAGACGGCGGTCGTTGCGAGGTCAGTCGTAGGCCTCACCGGACGCGCCATCAGAGCCGCGGCGGGGATCGGTGATCGACCGGTCGATGTCGTTTACGGCGGTGCGCCGTGCCAGGGTTTCTCTTTGATCGGGCAGCGTGCGCTCGACGACCCGCGCAATTCGCTCGTGCGGGAGTTTGTGCGCTTGGTCGGAGAATTAGGAGCACGCCGATTTGTCTTCGAAAACGTCAAAGGACTCACGATCGGCAGGCATCGCGCCTTTCTCGATGAGTTAATCGCCGCCTTTCGGCAGAAAGGCTACGTTGTTCGCCTGCCCTAGCTCGTCTTGAACGCAGCCGATTTCGGGGTCCCCCAATCCCGGGAACGCCTGTTTCTGCTGGGAGCTCGCGAAGGAGAAACGCTACCCGACTACCCGGCACCGTGCTGCCAACCCTGTGATCGAAAGGCGCCGGATGCCGGATTGCCGTTCGGTCCGAGTTGTGCCGATGCGATAGGGGACTTGCCCAATGCCGACGACTACCCGGAACTGATAGCGAGTGACGAGGTACGCATAACTGCATGGAATCCTCCTAGTGAGTTCGCGAAGCGGGCGCGCTGCGTTGAGGATAGAGGTTGGTTCTACGGTTACCGCCGCTTTTGGAATCCACATCTGTTAACCTCCAGTAATCGCACCGATCACACTGCCATTTCTCAACGGCGTTTCCAAGAAACTCGACCTGGCGAAATCGAACCTATTTCGCGGTTCTTTAAACTTCCGCCCGACGGCCTTTGCAACACTTTGCGCGCAGGCACCGATTCCGCCAGAGGGGCCTTTACCAGCCCACGCCCGATCCACTATCGTTATCCCCGCTGTATAACAGTGCGAGAGATGGCACGTTTGCACGGCTTTCCAGACTGGTTTCGCTTTCACGTCACCAAATGGCACGGCGGACGGCAAATTGGAAACTCGGTCCCCCCGCCGCTCGCCCGTGCCGTTGCAGGCGCCGTCCTTCGTTCCCTCGGGCTCAAGCCAATAAGGCCGCGTCGCGCGCTCGTACTTGGCGAGCGACGCCTGCTTGAGTTCGACATGAGCATCGCGGCCGCCTTCCACGGTGTCCCCGTAGCCATTGGTTCAACGCGATCGCAAGAGCGGGAAGCGCAAGCGCAGACAAGTGGAGATCGAAAACGAGAAGATCAAGGAGACTGCCTATGCCTAAATCTACTAGCCGCAGGGCCCCTCTTTATGCGCCGATCCTTGAGCGCATTTTCTTGGATCGCTACCGCCCTAGCGCGGTTGAAATACCATTCACTCGCGAGGACATTGTGGCTACAGCAAAGGCCCTGAAGCTTCCTCGGCCCGGTAATCTTGGGGATGTTGTCTATTCGCGTCGTTATCGGGTGAAACTTCCTCCGAGTGTCCTTGCTACGCAACCAGTCGGCAGTGAGTGGACAATTGAAGGCACCGGCCGGGCGAAGTATGCCTTTCGCCTCTCCACTCAAAGCAGGATCGAACCCAACGATAGCCTCATCACTAACCCCGTCGGTCGAGTTCAGACGCCAAAGCCAATGCCTGACCGATGCTGCTGGGGGAATGTAACCCGATTTTGTAACCCGGTGCCGCAATTCGGGCTATTTGGGGACGGGCGAGGCTAGCGAACAAAAGGCAGAAGTAACTGGAGAAGCGTCATTCGATGCCTGCGGACGGCCATGGATATTCCGAGCCATTGATCCTTCTCAAAATAGGAAACCGCTGCTCTATCCAGTTGAGCTACGGGGACTCGCGGCAGCGGGAGATTGACGGCCCGGCTGCCCATGAATCCGGGAGGATCGACCAAGAGCTCTACCGGGTCGCTTCCCCGGGGGCAAATCAGATCAGCTGCCGATTTTCGTCAGGGCAGGCTGGGAAGCCTGCGCTACGTCCGGCAAAGGCCGGGCCGCCACTGGGATTTTCCTCGTATCGGACCGTTCGCACAATCTTTACGCAACTGGGAGCGTTAAGCATTGCGAAGAAGAAACGTCCGCCAATACTGGAAAAACACCCTAGTCCCCGGGCGGACGCCGACCGAATTCCTTTTTCACGGACCACCAGCCATGAAGATCCTCCTTGTCGAAGATGACCGCAATTACCGAGCGCTGCTCTATGAACTGCTCCATTCCATGGGGCACGACATGCTCGCCGTGTCGGACGCGCTGCATGCGGTCGCATTGCTGGATGAGAAGAACAACAGCATCGATCTCGTGATTTTGGATCTGAATCTGCCGCGGCTCGGCGGGGATCAGATCATGAAGACCTACGCCAACTGGACGAAGTGCAACACCCGCTTCATCATCATGTCGGGTTTTTTCAATCCCGACCATTACAAGGACCACCCGAAGGTGGTGGGCTGTCTGCACAAGCCTATCGCCACCGATACCCTGAAGGAGATGGTGGAAAAGGCCGAAAAGCTCCTCGCCGGCGAACGGGCCGCCGTCAAGGTCTGACCTCCCGCAGCGTCCGCTGCGGGAAAATGCAGGTTGACAACGTCAACCCTCGCCCCACCTTCTTCCGCTCCCCGTCTTTCTCCCGCCATGACCACGCCTGAATCGAAGCCACGCAGCCTGACTCCTTCCGAGATTCCGTTTACCAGCTCCCATATGTTCAACCGCTGTGTCACCGACACCGGCAAGATCCTGCCGCGGAAATACACCGGGCTCGCCTCCAAGGATCAGCGCGCGGTCACCAAGACCCTCAAGCGCGCCCGCCACATGTTGCTGGCGCCCTGAAGCGCGGCGGCCGCCTGGGTCATCTTCGAGCCGGAGCACGCGCTCCGGCTTTTTTGTCGCCGCAAATGTCCGGGTGCCATTTCATCGGTTCCCATGCCGCCGCCTCAACCCGATTTGCGCCCGATGCCTTTCCGCGCCGTCCGTCGATGAAGCCGCTGGCTCGGATCCATCAGGGAACGCCGGGCAACCTCCGCCGGCTCGCCCGGGTGCTCCAGCGCGGCGGGCTGGTCGCGGTGCCCACGGAAACGGTCTATGGCCTCGCCGCCAACGCGCTCGACGCCAAAGCGTGCCGCCAGATCTTCCGCGCCAAGCGCCGCCCCGCCAATGACCCCTTGATCGTGCATGTCGCCGATCTGCGCATGCTCGAAACGATCGCCGAGCCCAACGAGGCAGTGTCTGCGCTGGCCCGCGCGTTCTGGCCCGGACCGCTCACGCTTGTGCTCAATCGCCGCGCCGTCGTTCCCGACGTCGTGACCGCCGGCCTGCCCAGCGTCGCGGTGCGCATGCCGGCTCATCCCCTGCTGCGCCGGCTGCTGCGGCTCTGCGGTCTGCCGCTGGCCGCGCCCAGCGCCAACCCCTTCGGCTACATCAGTCCGACAACCGCCCGGCACGTGCGGGACGGCCTCGGATCATCGATCGCCCACATTCTCGACGGAGGCCCGTGCCGCCATGGTCTCGAGTCAACGATTGTCGACCTCCGCGATCCGCTGCGGCCCGTGCTCTTGCGCCCGGGAGTGATCCACGCCGCGGAGATCGAGCGGGTGCTCGGCGTGCGGGTCCGCAGCGGAGCCCGGCAACCGACCGCCGGAGCTCCCGTCCTGGCTCCCGGGCTCCTGGCCCGCCATTACAGTCCGCAGCGTCCGCTGCGCACGCACCGGCGCATCAGCGCTGCGATGGTCGCCCGCTCCGGTTCTGATGAAGCCTGGATCTGCTTTCGCCGGCCGGAGTGGGCCGGCCGCTCCAAGAATGTTTTCTGGCTTAGCGCGCGGGGCGGTATCCGCCAGGCAGGCCGCCGGCTCTTCGCCCTGCTCCGCCAGCTTGACCAGCGGGCCTGGACCCAACTCCATGCCGAGCTCGCACCTCCGGAAGGCGCGGGCCTGGCGATCAACGACCGGTTGCGGAGGGCTTCAGCCGGGTGCCGGAAATGATCTCCGTCTTCGGACCCATGCAGCCTTCACGGCAAAACGTATTCTGCTTTGGAAGAGAAGACGCTTGTAGCCGGGGGCGCCGACCCCGGCAGGTGCACCCCAGCCTCGGCGAAAGTGAGGCCGGCCTCAACGCGGCCGGCTACAAACACCATTCCCTGGACGCTGAGCTTGGCCCTCCACCCCTGTCTGGCCCCTGGAATGGTTCCGGCCTCTTCTCCACGCTTCCTCGCGCCCTTCTGGTCCTATCCGCACTCTTGTTGCTCGCGAGTTCCGCCGTCCGCGCCGCCGAAACCAACCGCCCCGGCCGGCATCACCCTCGAGCGCGGCGAGATCGACGGCGCGAAATTCGCGATCGCCAGGCCGGTTCATTGGAATGGTTCCGTCCTGCTCCTCGCCCACGGGTTTCGCGAGCCGAGCGCGCCGTTGGTTGCCGATCTGAACCCCGCGCAGCCCGCCTGCCGCACGCTGCTCGACGAAGGCTGGATCGTAGCCACGACGAGCTACCGCCGCAACGGCATGATCGTCCGGGACGCCATCGCCGACCTGAATAACCTCCGCGCCCAAATCGCGGCTGCCTGCGGCGAGCCGCGGCGGGTCATCCTGGAAGGCGACGCGATGGGCGGCGCCATCGTTACCTTGATGGCGGAACAACCCGCCGATCGCTACCAGGGCGCCGTGGCCGTCGGCGTTGCCCTCCAGGCCCACGACCCCGTCGACTCCCTCGCGTATAATCTCCAGCCGCAGATCCCGCTGGTCTTCCTCTGCAATCAGAACGAACTCGCCGGGCCGCGCAAATACGTTGCCGCACCGTTTGACCGGCCGGTCGCCCCGATCGTCCTCGAGGTGGCCCGCAGCGGCCACGGAGATGTCAACCAGCGTGAACGCCTCGCGGCCCTGCGCACCCTGCTCAATCTGATCGATCATGAGCCCATCAACCTCCCGAAGGTGGACGGGATCCCGGCCTGCTTCGATGCCACCGAGGAGCCGGAGCCGGGCCCCCCGCAGGTCCGCATGCTCAACGAGGGGGGATTCGAGGCCCGCGTCACGGAGGTGCTCACGGATTCCGGCAATGTTGTCCTCAATGCGCAGCCGTCGGATTTCGAGCGGGCGGACATCGCCCCCGGCACAACGTTTGAAATCGTCGCCGGAGGCCGGACCTTCCGGGTCATCTACGGTCGCGACCTCACCGGAGTCCCGCGCGGAGGGTGGATCGGATTTCCGGATGCCGATGGTCTTCTCTGCCTCGCGTGCAGCCACGCCAACGCCGCCACCATCGCCGGCCTCCAGTCCGGCGATCCCATTGTGATCCACCGCCTTTCGGCCGAGTCCGCCCCGGAGGAGTCCTCCGCTGCTCTCCCCTGACCTGCGGAAGTCGTCGGCCTCCTCCGCATCATGTAACGGATTACGTTACAAAAAACCCACTCCGGCCCGGGGCTTTGCCACGTATTACGTTACAAGGGAGAAGTGGCTGCGCGGCCCGGGCTACGGTGCGGGCGCACCGCCTCCACTCGCTCACGCTCGCAGCTACCGGGCTCCCCAGCGCACTTTTTGCGCAGAGAATAGCGCACCGGCCTCCACTCGCTCACGCTCGCAGCTACGGCTGCACTCCCGGTCTCCGATCAGACCAAACCGCCTTCGCCCGCCCGAGTTCGCGGCTCGGCACGCGCACGACCTGCATACCGGCCGCGCGCGCGCCTGCGACGCCGGGCTCGGCATCTTCAAACACCAGGCACCGCTCCGGCGGCACCAGCATCCGTCTGGCCGCGAGCAAGAACATGTCTGGCGCCGGCTTGCCGCGCCCGGCGGGCACGTCGGCAGGCGTGACCACGATGTGAAACAAGCCGTCGAGGCCGGTGGCTTTGAGCGAACCCTGCGCCACCTCCGGCATCCCGCCGGTCACAATGGCCACGGGGTGCGTCCGCGCTACCCGTCGCGCGAAATCCACCACCGGCTTGATGAGTTTCGCCTCCCCCAGGTGCTCAAGGTAGATCTTTTCCTTCACCCGCTCCACCTCCACCGGATCAAGTTTGACGCCGTAATGTTCCCCGATGCGTTGCGCGACCAGCAGCGTCGGCACCCCTCCCAGCGAATAGAAAAAATCCTCGTCCAGCTCCCGCCCGAGCCCGCACTGCCACAGGGCCTGCCGCCACGCCACAAAGTGCAGCGGCATGGTGTTGACGAGCGTGCCGTCGAGATCGAACAAATATCCGGCGAAATCGCCTGCTGGAATCACGAGCTTCATGAAGCCGCGCAAGAGAGCAAACCCCGTTCCACCTTGCAATCGAAACCGGCCGAGCACCGCTTTCCCGGTTTCACGCTTTCCCGGTTTCACGCTTTCCCGATTTCCCAGTTTCGAGGTTTCACGCTGTCACGCTTTGCCGTTCCGCCCGCCGCTCCAGCATCCTCTTCCAGCGCAACGCGACCGTCACCAGGCCGATCAACGCCGGCACCTCCACCAGCGGCCCGACCACGGCGGCAAATGCGGCGCCCGACTGGATGCCGAACACGCCCACCGCCACGGCGATCGCCAGCTCGAAATTGTTGCCCGACGCCGTGAACGCCAGCGTGGCCGCCCGCGGATAATCCGCCCCGGCGCGCACGCTCATCCAGAATGTGGCCGCGAACATGATCACGAAATAGACCAGCAGCGGCAGCGCGATGCGCAGCACGTCGAGCGGGATCCGCAGGACCGTGTCGCCCTTCAGACTGAACATGACAAAGATCGTGAACAGCAGCGCAGCCAGCGTCAGCGGACTGATGAACGGCAGAAATTTGCCGTCGTACCACGCGATTCCCGCCGGCCCGCGCCGCAGCGCCCGGCGGCCGAGCCAGCCGGCCAGAAACGGGATCCCAAGGTAGATGAACACACTCTTCGCCACCGCGGCGATCGTGACGCTCGAGAGGTCGAGCTCGCCCAACTCCACGCCGATGATCGGGGGCAGCACCTTGAGGAAGAACCATGCCAGGGGCGCATAGCAGAAGACCTGGAAGAGCGCGTTGAACGCCACCAGGCCGGCGCAATATTCGCGGCTGCCCTGCGCCAGGTCGTTCCACACGATCACCATTGCGATGCATCGCGCGAGCCCGATAAGCACGAGGCCCGCGAAATACGCCGGATGATGCCGGAGGAACAACACCGCCAGCGCGAACATCAGCACCGGTCCGACCAGCCAGTTCTGCAGTAGAGAGAGACCAAGCACCCGCCGGTCGCGAAACACGTCCCCCAGCTCCTCGTAGTGCACCTTCGCCAGTGGCGGATACATCATCAGGATCAGCCCGATTGCGATCGGCACCGAGGTCGTGCCGACGCTCCAGGCCGTGAGCATTCGGGGGATCTCCGGCACATACCGCCCGGCGAGCAGCCCGGCCGCCATCGCAAGGAAGATCCAGAGAGTCAGAAAGCGGTCGAGAAACGAGAGCCGGGCCAAGAGGGGATGATTCCCGGGGTTCACGGCGCCACCTCCTTCGCGCCACCAGCCCCGTCGCTCCGCGCGATCTTCTCAAGGTCGGCCGCCCGGAAGGCCGCCAGCTGTTCGTCCGAGAACGCGCAGAACAGCTCAACCCGGCGGGCGATCTGCGAGGCAACATCGACGAAGGCCCGGAGTCTCACCTCCTCGGACCCCGTCACCGCCGCCGGATCCGGCGAACCCCAGTGCCCGATCACCGGCTGTCCCGGCCAGAACGGACACGACTCCCGGGCGTGATCGCACACCGTGATCACAAAATCGAACTGCACGTCCTTGAACTCAGCCCACGACTTGGAACGCGCGCCCGTGGCGTCGAGGCCGTAGCGCTCGCGGAGCACGTGGATCGCCAGCGGATTCACCCGCCCGGCCGGATTCGAACCGGCGCTG
Source organism: uncultured Verrucomicrobiae bacterium (assembly GCA_963804395.1). Taxonomy (GTDB): domain Bacteria; phylum Verrucomicrobiota; class Verrucomicrobiia; order Opitutales; family Opitutaceae; genus Fen-1467. Next base: position 14,180 of record CAWDQK010000068.1, read on the forward strand.
TAAGTTTCGAACCGGCCGTGGCCGATGGCCCGCAGCAGATATTCGCCAAAAATAGACCGGGCGGAGTTGCCCGTGCAGAGAATCAACACCTTGAACGGAGGACGTGAGGTCATGGGAAATCTAAGGCGGATCGATGCAAGCTGTAGGAGCGAGCTTGCTCGCGATACAGAGGACGAAATCGCCTGCAAGCAGGCTCCTACATCGACCACCGGACCGCGTTGTTGTTCACGAGCGAGAGCGAGGCATATTGAATAGACACGGCTAAGACGGTTTCAAAAAAGGCTGGCCGCGCCGCTATGCACACAGCCGCACCCATTGCTTCCCGGCACCGCCGGCGCCAGCCGGTCGAGCCGGTCGTGGTCGCGCCGGAAGACCGGATCCCCGGCCGCGCAGTCCTGGAGGCAGGCAAGATTGGCCGCGAGCGACTGCGGCCGCCGCGACGGCAGCGCATAGATCATCCAGTTGCCCTCGCGCCGCACCTTGACCAGTCCCCGCGTCCTCAGATAGGCCAGGTGCTTGGAGATCTTGACCTGCGGTTCCTGCAGCACCGCCTGGAAATGGCAGACGCACAGCGGCCCGCGTAGCAGCACGTTCAGGATGCGCAGGCGGGTGCGGTCGCACAGGCATTCATAGATCCGGACGAGCTCCATGCAATCAACCTGTCCCGAAAGGTATATTCCTCAATCGGAATATTGTTACGATCCGGCGACGGGCGGTTTCCTGTAGCCGGGGACGCCTTGGCCCGCCGTAGCCTCGCGCGAAGGCGGCTGACCCCGGAGCCGGCCTCAACGCGGCCGGCTACAACGGACCTGTTTCCTGTAGCCGGGGGCGTTGACCCCGGCAGATGCAGGGTTGCCCGCGCGAAGATCATGCCGGCCTCAACGCGGCCGGCTACAACGGACCTGTTTCCTGTAGCCGGGGGCGTTGACCCCGGCAGATGCAGGGTTGCCCGCGCGAAGATCATGCCGGCCTCAACGCGGCCGGCTACAATGCGACGCTGTTTCCTCGGAGGAAGGAGAGCCGGCACGACCGCAGTCAACGTCCATTCGCGGCCGGTCCGGCTGGAAACAGCTTCAGCGGTCGCGCCGTGTCCGGTCCGCGCGTCACCCGGCGCTCGCCAGGCGTGCCATAGGGCTGCCGCCGGTAACCGGGCCGCGAAGGATCCTGCGCATAGCGGATCAACAGATCTTGCATCCGGTGGAACAGCCCGGGCAGCTGTTCAGGCAGTGAATAACGGTCGAGCCCCGCGCGCTCCAGCCCGAGCAGCAATTCATGCGTCGCCTCCAGCGTCGAAAGGCAGCCGACGGCCGGCTGCTGCTTGATAACGAAGCGGCTCGGCGCGGCCGGCGGGAACATGATCCGGGGCAGGCGCCGCAGGCTCGGGCTGAGCCGGAGCATCTTCGCGGCGCACGCCCATGTGCCATCGAGCAGAAACACGACCAGCCGCCGTCCTGCGAGTTCCGCCGGTTCCAGCCCGCCGGGCAGGACCCGCGCCTGCGGCCCGGGATACAGCAGCACGGGGAAATTCGCGGGATCGCGGATCAGGGCCTGCACCGCCTCATGTTCTTCGAAGCCGATTCCCATGTGCAGTTCGCTGCCCGCCAGACACAGGTGGGTGAGCCGGCCGGTGCCGGTGCGCTGATCCTTGTACTCCTTCGGGTGCATCAGGAACACGAACCGCGTGCGCGTCGGCATCGGCTGGATGGAATCGCACCAGCACAACTCCTTCGGCCAGAAACAACGATAACAACGCTCGCGGCTCATGATGGCGGGCGGCAACAGGCGGGAAGAGAATCGGCGTCGTTCATGCGGAACCCTTCCAGACTCGCACTCCCGTCGCACCGGACGCAAGCGCGCCTAGCGCCGGGGCGAAGCAGCGGCGGATTTCAGAGATGGAGGGGATCCGGAAGCGAAGCACTCCGAAAGATCGGCGTTGACGGAGGTGGGATATCCCACCATGCAGAGTCCATGTCAACCTCGACACTCACACACTCCAGGCAAAAGGGCGGCATCGCCGTCCTGAACCACTATGACGTGGCGGTCGACGACAAGCGGCGCATCAGCCTGCGGGGCGCCAAGACGAAGTATTTCCACGTGAAGGCGCTCTCCAACGGCGGCTACCTTCTGGAACCCCGGTTGCTGGTGCCGCCAGACGCCATCTCCGCCCGATCGCTGAAGCTGCTGGACCAGTCCGCGGCCAGCCTGAAAACGGGGCTGGCTTCGCCGCCCGTTGACCTGTCGGCATTCGCGGAGGAATAACGGACAAGGCTTTCAAGATCCGCATGGGGGTGCCGGAGATGGAAGCCGTTTGGAACGATCTCTCGACGCGAAAACTGAACGGGGATCTGGACAAGGACGAGAGAAAGTTTTTCAAAATGCTCGTCAAGGCCCTCAGCTATCTGCAGGAGAACCCGCGCCACAACAGCCTCGCGTCCCATGAGATCGACGACCTAACCCGCAAATACGGGCTGAAGGTTTTTCAGTCGTATTTGGAGAATAATACTCCGGCGGCCGGACGCCTGTTCTGGGCCTACGGGCCGGACCACGGGGAGATTACCGTGCTGGCCATCGAACCGCATCCGGAAGACCAGAAACGCGGTGCCTATCAGCGGATCAAGCTGTCCGCGCTTCCCGCCATTAAGCCAAGGTCTCGCGGGAAGGGCTGACCAGGGCAAAAAAAGTCAGCGTATGACGGAGGAATGAACGTCCGCTTCACACTCGTTGCAGACCGGATCTCGGATTTCAGCCCGTTGCTGTACCTCCCGGCTTTCCAGGAATTCCAGGCAAATCTGGGGCAAGCACTGGATTCTCTGTCCCGCAAGCTCGAGGCGTGAGTCATCGTCTGCGCCGGTCAGAACTCGTCAAAAGGCCCCAGGCCTTCCACGCCGTAGAGTTTTTCGGCCTCCCAGTTCACGGTCAGCTCGATCACGGCGAGGCAGGACTTGGGTGTGGCGAGCAATTGCTCTTGCGCATCGGGCCGCAGGTACCCTCCGGATCCATCCGCTCGCTCACGCTCGCAGCCACGGGCGGAAAAGCTGAAGGGCTGAAAGCTGAAACCGCACCCTGCGCGGAGCCACTCGCCCGCCCCGAGCCTGTCGAGGGGCTGGCGCTCGCAGCTACATTCCGACAGAGTTCGCAGCCGCGCAAAATGGCGCCGCCATTTTGCCAAGGAAACCGAAGGACGAAGTCCGCCGGTTTCCTCTACCGGCGCATGCCGCGGTGCAGCCGGCTCACCGGCTTCGCGGTGTCATCGGCGATCTGGTCGCGCTCGTCGAACAGCGCCGAGTAAATGTACGGAAAATCGTCGAGCCGCTTCCACTCGATGGCGCGGCCGATGAACCGTTCGATGCTCCGTGCATCGCGCACGCTCTCCTCGCTCACCAGAGTGAAGGCGTCGCCCAGATGGTGCGCGCGCCCCGTGCGCCCGATGCGGTGCACATAATCCTCGGGATTCTCCGGCACGTCGTAGTTGATGACATGCGTCACGCCGGCGATGTCGAGGCCGCGGGCCGCGAGATCGGTCGCGACCAGCACTTCATAGCGGCCGGCCTTGAATCCCTGCAGCGCTTCCTGACGCTCGCCCTGGTTGCGGTCGGCATGCATCACCGCAACGGTATGTTTCTGCGTCTTCAGCCGGGCGGCGACCCGGTCGGCACCGATCTTGGTGCGGCAGAAGATCAGCACGCTCTCAAACTTTGTCCGCTCCAGCAGCGTGCTCAGGAGGGCCACTTTCTGCGAGCCGACCACCGGATAAAAGGCGTGCGACACGGTTTCGGCGGGCGCCCGGCGCCGGCCCACCGCGACCGTTACCGGGTCATGCAGCACCCAGGCCGCCAGCGACTCGATCTCCGGCGGAAGCGTGGCGGTGAAAAGCAGCGTCTGCCGCTCCCGGGGAACCTGCTGCATGATTCGTTTGACGTCGGGCAGAAAACCCATGTCGAGCATGCGGTCGACCTCGTCGAGCACGACGACGTTGATGTTGCGCAGCGTGAGATCGCGCTGTTCCAGGAGGTCGAGCAACCGGCCCGGCGTGGCGACGACCACGTCAACCCCGCGCTTGAGATCCTCGCGCTGGCGGCCGTAGCCGACGCCCCCGTAAATCACGGTGGCGCGCAACTCGCAATACCGGCCGAAATCGCGAAACGCCTCCTCGACTTGCAACGCCAGCTCGCGCGTGGGCTCGAGAATCAGGCACCGGATTGGCCCGTGTGCACCGAGCCGTTGGAGAATCGGAAGGGCAAAGGCCGCGGTTTTCCCCGTGCCGGTCTGGGCGGACCCAATGACGTCGCGTCCCGCCAGGACCACCGGAATCGCCTGCGTTTGAATGGGCGTCGGCTCGGTATAGCCCATCTTTTCGGCGGCGTAGGCGAACGGGTCCGTCAGCCCGAGTTTGGAGAACACACTGTCCATCGGCGGCACCGCCTCCGGCGGAGTGTGCTCCGACGCGTGCGGAGCGTGCGGCGGGACGTGGGGCGTCGCAGCCGCGTGATGGGGGCTCGCCTCCGTGTGGGCCGGGTGTTGTCCGCCATGCGACGGAGGCCGCAGAGTCGGCCTGGAATCGGTTCTCGCCTCGGATCTCTGCTCGTAGCCGGAACGCTCGCGATACCCCGAGCCACGATCCTGCGCTCGTCCGTAGCCTTGTCCCTGACCCTGGCCTTGGCCGCGACCACGACCGCGGCCTCGCCCTCGACCGCCTCCGCGGTCCTGATCAGATCCGCCCGACGGATGCGGCCGGGAAACCGGCGAATGCTCGTGGCCGGCGGGCTTTGAGAGAGTTTTTGCCGCCGGTTTTGCTGCGGTGCCGGCCGTTTTGGGCGTCAATGTCTTGCGGATCGACGCAATAATTTTACGTAGCATGTCAGATAAAAGCCCGACAGCTTCCTCGTTTCCGCCGGATTGGCAACCCTGTAAACTGGCGAGGCGCCCCTTCAAAACCTGAGTTGCGGATGCTGTTTTCCCGCCGCGCGGCGGGAAAATAGCGTCCGGCAGATCTCGCACACCGTGCCGTCGCAGCCGCGCGCGGTGCAATGCTGGCGACCGTAGAAGATCATCCGCAAATGGAGCTGGTGCCAGCGATCGGGCGGGAACAACCGTTTCAAGTCGCGCTCCGTCTGCTCGACGCTCCGTCCGTTGCTCAGCTTCCAACGCTGCGCCAGCCGGTGAATGTGGGTGTCCACCGGAAAGGCCGCCTCCCCGAATGCCTGCGTCATGACGACCGACGCGGTTTTGTGCCCGACGCCGGGCAACGCTTCGAGTTCGCCGAAACTGCGCGGCACCTGTCCGCCATGCCGTTCCACGAGCAGCCTCGACAATTCGACGATCGCCCGCGCCTTCTGCGGCGCGAGCCCGCATGACCGGATGATCGCCTCGACCTCTGCCACCGACACGCGGCTCATGGCTTCGGGCGTGCTGGCGCGCGCCCAAAGGGCCGGCGTGATCTGATTCACCCGCACGTCGGTGCACTGCGCCGACAGCACCACTGCGATGAGCAGTGTGAATGCGTCGGCATGCTGCAGCGGGATCGGAGTCTCCGGATACAACTCCGCCAGGCGCCGGTCGATGTAAGCCGCGCGGGCGGTTTTGGTGGAAAAGGGATGGGCGGCGGTCGTCATCTGGAGCATTTAAACTGAACTGCAGCTAAGAACGCAAACGTAGCTGCGAGCGCCAGCGAGCGGAAGGCGCGTCCACTCGCTCACGCTCGCGGCCACACTTTTGTGGCAACACCCTGGCCATATTTCTTCTTAACGCAGCAACGTCCGCAACCCAAGATGGAGGGCCCTTCGCCGCCGGGGCCATTTTTGAAAAGGCGCCGCGCAGGGCGAATCCCGGTGAGCTGCTTGTTCAAATCGCTATTGCGCCGCCGCGGCCCCGGCCTACCGTCCGCGGATATGTCTTCGAATTGCGACCTGGCTGCACCGCTCGATACATTTGCCCGCCGTCATCTCGGTTCCGATTCCGCTGACACTGCCACCATGCTGCAGTTGCTGGGTCAGCCGTCCCTCGAGGCCCTGGCGGATGCCGCCGTGCCGCCCCAAATCCGGAGGTCCCGGGCGCTGAACCTGCCGGCAGCGGCCGGCGAGAGCGCCGCGCTGGCGGAATTGCGCGCCATCGCGGGCCAGAACCAGGTGTTTCGCAGCTTCATTGGAATGGGGTACTACGACACTTTCACGCCGACGGTCATCCAGCGGAATGTCCTCGAGAATCCCGGCTGGTACACGGCGTATACACCCTATCAGGCCGAGATTTCCCAGGGCAGGCTGGAGGCGCTGCTCAATTTCCAGACGATGATCTGCGACCTCACCGGGCTGGAGATCGCCAATGCCTCCATGCTCGACGAAGGCACCGCGGCCGCGGAGGCGATGATGCTCTGCCATCGTCTCAAGGAAGGCACCGCGCACCGCTTCTTCGTCTCGGAGACCTGTCATCCGCAAACCATCGACATCGTCCAAACCCGCGCGCATTCGCTGGGAATCGAGATCGTGGTGGGCGACCACAAGACGTACGAGCCGGCCGGCGACCTCGCAGGCGTCCTCGTGCAATACCCCGACACCCGCGGCGACATCCTTGACTACGCTGTGTTCTTTGCGCGGGTTCACGCTGCCGGTGCGCACTGTGTCGTGGCGGCCGATCTGCTCGCGCTGACGCTGCTGCGTCCCCCGGGCGAGTTCGGCGCGGATGTCACGGTGGGCTCCACCCAGCGCTTCGGCGTGCCGATGGGTTTTGGCGGACCGCACGCCGGTTATCTCGCCACGCGCGACGCCTTCAAACGCCAGATGCCCGGCCGGCTGGTCGGGGTTTCCAAGGATGCCCAGGGCAATCCCGCGCTGCGCCTGGCCCTCGGCACCCGCGAACAACACATCCGCCGCGAGAAGGCCACGTCCAACATCTGCACCGCGCAGGTCCTGCTAGCCGTCATGGCCTCGATGTACGCAGTGTACCACGGTCCCGAAGGATTGCGCCGGATCGCAGCGCGCGTCCGCGCCCTCACCCAGTTGCTGGCAAAGGCGCTGGCCGCATCCGGCGCGAGCGTGAATTCCGGACCGGTTTTTGATACGCTCACCGTGGGCAACATTGATGCCGGCCGCGTGCACGCCGCCGCCGCCGCCGCGCGGATGAACCTGCGCCCCATCGACGCGCACACGGTCGGAATCTCCCTCGACGAGACGACGACGCTTGAGGACGTCCAGGCGCTTGCATTCTTGATTGGTGGCCACGAGCGCCAGCGAGTGGAAAATGAACGCCGGCCGGTCGAAACTGATCCGCCCGCTGGCGCTCGCAGCCACGACGATCCCCCGGGACAGTTTGCCCCGCCCGCCGCGGCCGGCGTTGCCGGCAACTTGGAACTTGGCAATTCCTCCTTGGAACCTGGCGTTTGGGATTTGGAGTTTGCCGCCCTCCCTGCACCCCACGCGCGAACCTCCGACTTTCTCCGCCACCCCGTCTTCAATTCCTATCACACCGAGCATGAGATGCTGCGCTATCTCAAGCGCCTCGAGGCGCGCGATCTGTCGCTCTGCCACTCGATGATCTCGCTCGGCTCGTGCACGATGAAGCTCAATGCCACGACCGAGATGCTGCCGGTGACCTGGCCCGAGTTCGGCCGGATGCATCCCTTCGCGCCCTCAACGCAGACGCGCGGCTATCAAAAGCTGTTCGACGATCTTGAGACCTGGCTGGCCGAGATCACCGGGTTCGCCGCGGTCTCGCTACAGCCCAACGCCGGCTCGCAGGGCGAATACGCCGGGTTGCTCGTCATCCGAGCGCACCACACCGCGCGCGGCGAAGGCCATCGCAACATTTGCCTGATTCCCGACGTCGCGCCCACGGCACCAATCCCGCCAGTGCGGCGATGGGCGGATTCACGGTGGTGCCGGTTGCCTGCGATGCCCAGGGCAACATCGACGTTGCCGACCTCCGCGCCAAGGCCGCCGCCCACGCTGCGAACCTCGCCGCGCTGATGGTCACCTACCCTTCGACGCACGGGGTGTTTGAAGCGGCGATCAAGGACATCTGCGCGATTGTCCACCAGCATGGCGGGCAGGTTTACATGGACGGTGCGAACATGAATGCCCAGGTCGGCCTCACGTCGCCCGGCGACATTGGCGCCGATGTCTGTCATCTGAATCTGCACAAGACCTTTGCCATTCCCCACGGCGGCGGCGGACCTGGCGTGGGGCCGATCGGTGTCGCGAAGCACCTCGTGCCCTACCTGCCAGGACATCCGGTGTCGCAATCGGAAATCCCAAACTCCAAATCCCAAACTCCAAAGACAGAGTGCGGGGCGGTGTCCTCCGCGCCGTACGGCTCGGCCTCGATCCTCGTCATTCCCTGGCTCTACATCCGCATGATGGGCCCGGACGGACTCATCGCCGCCACGCAGTACGCGATTCTCAATGCCAACTACGTGGCCGGGCGCCTTGAGGACCATTTTCCGGTACTCTACCGGGGCGCGGGCGGCCTGGTCGCGCACGAATGCATCCTCGAGTTCCGGCCGTGGAAGAAACACGGCCTTGAGGTGGAGGACGTGGCCAAGCGACTCATGGATTACGGCTACCACGCCCCGACGATGTCGTTCCCGGTGCCCGGCACGCTCATGGTCGAGCCCACCGAGAGCGAATCGAAGCGCGAGCTCGACCGCTTCTGCGACACGCTCATTGCGATCCACGGGGAAATGCAGCAGGTCGCGGACGGCAGGCTGGGCCGAATTGACAACCCACTCAAGGGAGCCCCGCACACCGCCCGCGCGGTCTGTGCCGACGCCTGGAGTCATACCTATGGGCGCGAACTCGCGGCGTTTCCCGACCCGTGGACGCGCGACAGCAAGTTCTGGCCGGCGGTCGGCCGCGTGGACAACGTCTACGGCGACCGGAATCTTGTGTGCTCCTGCGCCGGGATGGAGAACTACGGCGGGGGAAAAGGCTGAAGGACTGAAGGCTGAAAGGCTGAACGCAGACTCCTGCGCAACGCCACTCGCTTATGCTCGCAGCTACCGGTTTCCCAGCTCAGCGCCACTCGCTTACGCTCGCAGCTACGGGTTTCCCAGCGCAGCGCCACTCGCTTACGCTCGCAGCTACGGGTTTCCCAGCGCAGCGCCACTCGCTTATGCTCGCAGCTACCTGGGTTCAGTGGCCGCGAGCGTGAGCGAGTGGTTCCGGGAAGCTGCGAGTGTAAGCGGGTGGAGAAATTCTCTTTGCCTTCGCGGTCAAAGGCTCCAATTCCCGGGCACATTCCATGAGCCCACCAGCCGATTTCCACGGTCCACTCGCTGGCGCTCGCAGCTACGCGGACGGTACCCCACCCAATTCCCGTGGCTGCGAGCGTGAGCGAGTGGCCCGAAACCGACTCAAAGGCCACCTGCCGCGCCTCGCGCCCGAGTTCTATCGCGGGGCGGCCTTTGTGCACTGGACACTCACGATCGAACACCGCGCCACCGGCTGGCTGACCGAATCGTTTCATCAGGATTGGCAGATCTGCCTGCTGCATGCTTCCGCACGCTACCACCTCGCCTGCCCTGCCTATGTGCTGATGCCAGACCATCTGCACCTGGTCTGGCTTGGATTTCGCGAAGACTCCAATCAGCTCCCGGCCATCGAATTCCTCCGCAACCACCTCGGTGCGGCGCTCTTGCCGGCTGTCTGGCAGCGTCAGGCGCACGATCATGTGCTCAACGACGAAGAGCGAGCGTGCGACGCCTTCGCCAACGCCGCAAATTACATCTTCGAGAATCCAGTTCGGGCGGGGTTGGCCCGGTTCTTTGCCGAGTATCCCTTTCTCGACTGTTGCGTGCCGGGATATCCGGATTTGGACGTTTGCGCGGCCGACTACTGGGAGTTGTTCTGGAGAATTTATGGCCGACTCGTAAGTCCGCAATGCCACTCGCTCACGCTCGCAGCTACGGGGAAAAGGCTGAAACGCTAGGATCTGCCTCCGGCGCGCCACTCGCTCACGCTCGCAGCTACCAGATTCCACGGTCACTCGCTCACGCTCGCAGCTACCAGATTCCAAGGCCACTCGCTCACGCTCGCAGCTACTTGGGTTCAGTGGCCGCGAGCGTGAGCGAGTGGTTCAGTTTCAATCGAACTCAGTGGCCGCGAGCGTAAGCCCCTCGACGGGTTCGACAGGCTCACCGCAAGCAGGCTCGGGGCCCTGACCCATTCGGCTCCGCTCAGGGTCATCCTGAGCCTGTCGAACGGATGAGCCCGTCGAACGGGCGAGTGGACTTGCATCATTCCTTTCGCCGCTGAAGCGCGCGTGCGACGGCGAGTGCAGCCAGCGCGCCGCAGAACCAGTCGCTGGGCGCACCACCGCCACCGCCGCCTCCTTGGGGGATCGTGGTGGTCGGCGTGGGTTGGGAGACGGTAAGGTTCGCCGGGTTGCTCGTCGTGCTGCCCACGGAATTTGTGACCACGACGCTGTAGCCTCCCGTGTTGGCCGACTGGGCATTTGAGACTGTGCACGTGCTGCCCGTGGCGCCGTTGATCGCCGCGCTGCCAAAGTACCATTGATACGTCACCGCCGGCCGCCCCGTGGCGTTGACTGAGAATTGGACGCTGTCGCCGGCGGTCACCGTCTGGCTTTGCGGCTGCTGCGTGATCGCCGGAGCCACCGGGGCAAACGCGACCCGGACGGTATCGTTGTCCGTGTCCGCAACGTAGACATCGCCAGCGCCATCGACTGCGACGCCCGTTGGAAAATTGAAGCGCGCCAGGCTGCCCACTCCGTCGGCGCTACCGCCTGATCCGGCCAGGCCGGCGAGCGTGCTGACCGCGCCCAAGGGCGTGATTTCACGCAGGGTGTGATTGTCCGTGTCCGCGACGTAGAGATTGCCGCTTGAGTCAACCGCAACGCCCGAAGGATAATAGAACTGCGCCTGGCTGTTGGTACCGTCGGCATTCCCAACAACTCCCGCCTGCCCCGCCAGCGTTGTTACGGCTCCGTCTGACGTGGCGATCTCGCGAATCGCATTGTTGTTCGTATCGGCAACGAACAGACGGCCCAAAGCACTCAAGGCCAAGCCCTGAGGTCCATGGAACCGCGCGGCCGATCCGGTGGCATCAACCAGGCCGCCAACCCCCGCCAAGCCTGCGATCGTGGTGACAACACCGTTTGGCGTCACTTCCCGGATGGTGTGGTTCAAGGTGTCAGCAACATAAAGATTGCCGGCCGGGTCTGCGACGATGCCCGATGGACCGTTGAAACTGGCCGTGGATCCGGTGCCGTCGCTGCTGCCGCTGACTCCGGCCAGGCCCGCGATGGTGGAGACAGCCCCGGCAGCGGTCACCTTCCGGATCTCATTGTTGTTGGTATCGGCCACATACACGTTGCCGCCCGCATCAACGGCAACGCCTGTCGGACGGTTGAAGGTGGCGGATCCGGCGCCATCGCTGCTGCCGCTGACTCCGGCCCGTCCGGCGAGGGTCGTCACAATCCCAGCTGGAGTGACCTTTCGCAGCGTGTGGTTTTCGGTATCAGCGACATAAACGTTGCCGGCGGAGTCGACGGCGACGTCTGACAGACCCGCAAATCGGGCGACAGAACCGGCGCCATCGGTGTTGCCGCTGGTCCCGGCCAACCCGGCGAAGGTGGCGACCGTCAGCGGAGTCTCCACAACCAGGGTTCCTGCCGAGGTGGTCGTACTGCCGCCGGCATTGGTCTCCACGCAGCGGAATTGACAACCGTTCATGGCCGTCGTTGCGCCGGTCAGGGTCAGGGTCGCGGTCGTAGTTCCACCGTATGGCGCGGTCTCGGAAAGGTTGGCCCACGTGCTCCCGCCATCAGTCGAGACCTGCCACTGGTAGGTGGGTGGGGGCGTTCCGGCGCCGGAGACGCTAAATGTGACCGTGCCGCCGGGTGCGACCGTCTGGTTGGACGGCTGGGCGCCCCCTTCCACGGAAAGCGTCGCCGTGTAACTGGTCTTCACGCCTGTGGAATTGATCGCGGTACAAGTGTAATCCCCCGCGGAAGCCGTGGTCGCTGCGGTGATGACCAGGGTGGGTTGGTTGGCCGACGGGATCGCCGTCCCGTTTAGATACCACTGGTACGTCGTCGCAGCCGGCGACGGTTCGCCCGAGACGCTGAATGTGAAGGACGCATCCTGGCCGCTCCACACGGTCTGGGAGGCCGGCTCGGTGACCGCCACCGGAGCATAGACCGACCAGAGCGCCCATTTCGCCCAGTATGACCGGTACGCCTGGAAGCCGTCCGGGCTGGTCGGATGCACGTTGTCCGAACTGATCAGGTTGCGGTTGTCGTTGTAATAGCCGAAAAGATCGGGCCCGAGCAGGAAGCCGGGGTTGGCCGCACACAGGGCATCGATTCTCGCGTTCAGCAGCGGCGCGTTGGCCTGGATCGCCGCCGTGTTGGCCCACGGCACGTGTGGGATGATCGGGACGCGGCCGGCCGCAATCACGGCGTTGGCCATCGAAACCAGGTTGTTGCAGGCGCTGTCAATCGAGGCGGCGTCGCCGGGATAGGTGTTGATGTCATTGGTGCCAAGGCTGAGCGTTACGTAATGCGCGGGCGATACGCCGAGGAACTGGCTGAGGTCGGTTGCCATGAGCCCGGTCGTCCATCCGGCCATGCCACCGTTCTCCTGGCTGGGATAGTGGATGCCGTCGCCTGCGTTGACGGTCTGCGCAAATGCCGTCCCGCTCAGGTTCATGCCCCCGGCCGTGATGCTGTCGCCGAGGAACAGCCACGTATCCTCCGTACCATTACTGGCGTCGTAAACATCCAGATGGCAGGAGGCGTTGTAGTTCCAGGTGGAGCCGGCGATGGCGGTGCAATTGAGGCGGACCCAGTTGTAGCCCGTCAGGTCGAACGCGGCCGAGCGCGAGTGGTAGACGTTCCCCGTCACGGTAACCATCGTCACCCATCCGGAGGCTGGGACGCTCCCGCCCGGCGCCGCGTTGACGTCGATGGTGTAGTCCTGCGGCAGATTGTTGGGCAGATTGTAGGTAGCGGTCCCGGCGTAAAAGGCATAGTCGTATTCGTAGGAGGACGGGTTGTACCACGTCACCACGACCTGCTTCGGGGCTTTCGATGACAAGTCATAGGCGAGCCAAGCCGGCTGGCTGACAGAAGGGGTGTTGGTCGACCGCCAGCTGAGGTCATAGTTGGTGCTGTTGGCATTGGTCGCCGTGCCCGAGGTGTCGGAACAATAGGCGGGAACGCCCTCGCTGATGATCGGCATCGGCGCCGGAACGGCAGAAGCGCCGCGGACCGTCAGCGTGGCGGCGTTGCTGATGGCCGAGCCGACCGCACTGGTGGTCACGCAGCGGAACTGGTCGCCCGACATCGCGGCGGTTGGCGCAGTGACCGAGAGGGTCGCGCCGAGCACGCCACTATAACTGCCACCTTCGGTGAGATCGGTCCAGACCGTTGAGCCAGCCGCCAGCCGCTGCCATTGACAGGTCGGCGCGGGATTGCCGCTCGCATCAACCGTAAAGCTCACGGTTCCTCCGGATGCGCTGGAGTTGGATGCCGGCTGGGTGGTGACCACCGGCGCAGCGATCGGCCCGAGGCCGGCCGCCGGGGCGCCGATGTTTGCGGACAAAGTGGCTCCTCGCCCGGGAACGGCGTCGGGACCGTTATCGATGTCTTGGTAGCCTTGAAACCTGTAGTCGCGCGTGGCGGTGCCCACGAGTTCGAAGGCGAACCCGCGGTACGCCCTCCAGTCAGTGATGCCGGACGGCAACGAAACAGTCAGGTTGTTGACGCCGCTAAATGCGTTCGCCCCGGAAGCGCTCCAGGTGGCGGCATCGGGGGTGGACAACGTGCAGGTGGATCCGCCGCTGGCGCCGGCCTGGACGGTGGCGCCGGTGACCGGAACCGCGCCGTCGTCACCGGTCCCACCGGTCGGCAGGAGGCGCAGGTTCGCGATGGAATAGGTGTAGGAGGTGGCCGGAGATTCGAAGTTGAAAACAACGGAGTTTACCACTGACAGGTCGAGGGGAACCTCCCGCTGGCTCCAGCCCGGCTGGACCAGTTGGGAACACAGGATTTCCACCCGGCGCGGGCCCGGGGCCAGCGGGAAGTTGGTGCCGAAACTTGCGCCTTCAGGAACCAGCGACAGAGGCTGGCCGATCGCCACGTCGATCGGGAACGGCTCCGCCGCCAGGTTGTGGGCCAGGATGCCCGAGGACATGTCGACCCCGTAGGTCGAACTTTGGGGAACGAGGGCGAGGCCCTGGTGCTGCACCGCCACGAACGTGTTGTGCTCGACGCGCATCGGCCCGGTGATGTTGATTCCGTTCCACAGCACGTCGTGCACATAGTTGTCGTGCACGTAGAAGTTTTTGGTGCCCGCATCCAGGTAGATGCCGGCGCTCCAGCGGCAGTTATTGCCGTGGATTTCGTTGTAGGCGACCTCCGAGCCCTGCCCGTCCAGGGACCAGGCCCCGACGTCGCCGTTATCCTCGAAGTCAATGGAGGTCGTGTCGACCAGGTTGCGCAGAAACCGCGAGGCGGGGCCCATGGTCAGACCGGTGCCGGACGTCCGGCGAATGGTGCAATTCTCGACCGTGGCCCGGACGCAAGACACGGTGTCGATGCCGGCGTTGTTGGTCCAGTTCCACCCGCCATCTTCGACCAGAATCTGGCGGACGGTGTTGTCACTGCCCGCCACATGGACGCTGCTGCGGCCCGCCAGGCGCACCGAACCGCCCTGCACGACATTGCCGGATCCCGAGACGTCAACGCCGCCCAAATACGGCGTCGGCCAGATCGTCCATCCGTCGAAAGTCCGGATCCACGTCGGCGCGACCAGGTTGCAGTCGTTCACCACGCACCCCGTGCAATCCTGCAGGTTGAACCATCCGCCCCGCGCACCCAGGCCCATGACCGTGACGTGGGACCGGCCGCTCAGACTCAGCACGGAGTCCGCTGTGCCCGCCTCCACCCGGTTCGCCGGCGGCGCGCCGTCCGGCGTCCAGACATACAACTGCTGTCCCGCCGGATCCCAGAACCACTCGCCCGGCGCATCCAACAGCTCCAGTTTCCCGAAGACGAAGAACCGGTTGTTCCGCCGTGGCAGCAGGAATGAGCTCTGGTTGATGGGCGAAGCGAAAGTCAGACGGCCGGTGGCGCGGTCGTGCGCAGCAATCTGCCGGCTGTAACCGACCCACGCCTCGCCCGCCATGATCTGCACCCAGGCGCCGGTGAGGTCGACCGCGGGGAGGTTCGCATAGACCATATCGTTGGGCGACCCGTCATCGGCAAACGCGCACGTCTGCGCGGAAAGATCGTCCGGCAACGGTGTGTTGGGCCAGCGCGCCTCGTTGAGCAACTGCCCGTCGCAGAAGACCTGGACGGGTTGGGTGGGCCAGGCAGCGCTGTAGATTGAGCCAGAGTAGACGGTCCAGGGCCCGGCCACGGGCCGGGATCCCACCAGGACGGCCGTCTCCCCCGGATAGCTCTGGATCAGGATCGGCGCGGCGGAGGTGCCGGACTGATTCATGGTGACCGATTCATGGTAGTCGCCGCCACGGAGCATGAGCACGTCCCCGGGGTTGAGCTGGCCCACGCCGAATTGGACGGTGGCGAACGGCGCGGCCTGGGTGCCGGCAGCGCCATCGCTGCCAGAGGGCGACACGCAGTAGGTTGTGGCCAGCGCCGTCGCCGCAACTTCGGCGAAAGCCAGCCACGCGAAAAACCGACAGAGGTGGGTATTCATCAGAACGATTTCGTGGAACGGACGTAATGGTTCTGGCAGCGACGTCACTCGGATCGCAGCGCGAGCATCGGATCGATTCTCGCCACGCGACGGGCCGGCAACCAGCAGGCGAAGCCGGCGACCGCGAAGACAAACAGGGCGACGCCGGCAAAGACCGCGGGATCGTGCGGGCTCGTGGCATAAAGCAGGACCTCCAGAATCCGGGCGAACGCCCACGACGCACCGAGTCCGATCGCGACGCCCAGGCCCGTCCATCGGAGCCCCCGGCGCAGCATCGACCATTGCAGTCCGCCCGGCGTGGCCCCGAGGGCCATCCGCACACCGAATTCCTGCTGCCGTTCCGACACAAGACGGGACAACACTGAGAACAGTCCCATTCCGGCCAGAACGAGGGCGATGGCGGACACGAAGCCTAGGGTCGCCGAAGCGCAGCGTTCGAGCTGAAGCGAAATCTTCGCGCGTTCCGCCAGTGCCTCCACGTCGGAAATGACGACGTGCGGATCCACGGCAAACGCGGCCTGCCGGACTGCCGCTGCAAAACCGGGCGCGGCCGGGCCGTGCACTTGCAGCAATACCGCCACCGACTGGACGTCGTAAGGATTCCGCTGCCAGAACGGCATGTAGCATTGCGGCCGGGGCGTGAAGCGCTGGCCCTCATCGCGCACGTCGGCCACGACCCCGACGATTTCCCAAGTCTCCCGTTCCGCCGCATCCCGCCAGTCGCTGGCGTGCCACTGTCCCCGAAAACCCATGTCGAGCCGGCATCCGAGGGGATTTTCGCCCGGGAAGCACCTCCGCGCCATCGTTTCGTTGATGACCACGACCCCCGGATCGCCGCGCTGCATTCCGGCGAATCCCCGCCCTCGCAGGACGCGCTGCCCCAGCGTGGTGAAATAGTCGGCGGATACGCGGTTAAACAGACAACGGATATCGGCTGGTGCTGACCGGCCCGCGATCCGCACCATGCCAAATTCGTTCTGATTGAGGAGGGGAACCCGGCTGACCAGGGCGCTGTGTTCGACCCCGGGAAGGCGGGCGAATTCCTCCCGGAGCCGCCCCGCCAGGGCAAGGTAGGCTTCAGTCGGCGGCGGATCCGTGAACGACGGCTGGGGCAGTTGTCCGACCACTGCAACCCGCCGCTCCGGGTCGAAACCCACGCCGGCCTTCCGCAAGTGCACCAGGGTCTGGACGCACAGTGCTGCCCCCACCAGCAGGATCACCGCCAGCGCCGCCTGAGCCACCACCGAGGCTGCCCGCCAGCGCCGAAACTGGCGGCTGGCACTCAACCAGCCGGTTTGCCTCGCCATGGTTCCCGGCCCGGCAGCCCACATCGCGCGGCAGGCGGGCACGATTCCGACGACGACGAATGCGCCGAGCGTTGCCAAACCCACCAGCAACAACAACGTGCCTCCCCTGACACTGATCGGGCCCACGGTTTGCCACCAGAAATATACGGAGCCGACCAGCAGGGAACAGAACCACCAGGCGAGCAGACCCGCCGCCACACCGGTGGCTCCGATCAAAAGGAAGTTTTCGATGACAAGCAGTTGGAACAACCGTAGGCGGCAGCCACCCAGTGCCACCCGCACTCCGAGCTCAAGCCGGCGGCCGACGGTGCGCATCAGGACAAGATTGAAGGCGTTGGCGCAGGCCATGGCATACAGGAAACCAGCGGCTCCGAACAGAACGGCAATGACCCGGTCCCGATCCGATCGGTATAGCGTGCGTATCGGCACAAGCCGCGGCACGACACCCGCAGAGACCTCGGGCGGAAGGCCGTCGGGCGGCTGGATCGCGGCCAACTCCGCCTCGGCTTGCGCCGGCGACACCCCCGGCTTCAACCGGCCCACCGACCACACCAGCGTCTGCCACCATGCGCCCTGCGTGAGCGCCTGTTCCGTGGTCGGCAGAAAGACCTCCCAGGCTGGAAACCCGATGGGACTGAGAAACGACTCGGGCAAGACTCCAATCACCCGGCACTGCCGGCCGCCGAGAAGAAACGTGCGGCCGAGCACGGCGGGATCGCCGCCAAAAGCCGTCACCCAAACGCGGTGCGTCAGGACCGCGACGGATCCGCCGCCGGCGGAGAAGTGCTCGTCGGCCGCAAACGTCCGTCCGCGGGCCGGCGCTACTCCGAACGCGCCGAAGAAATCCGGCGTGACCCAGACGACCTTGACCGCCGCCGGCCGGCCTTCGACGACCAGGTTCATCTGCTCCTGGTGTTGGGCCGCAAGCCGGTCGAATGCCGTCGTGCGCGCCCGGAAACTGGCGAACTGCGCGGCGGTCATCAGCGCCGTTTCATTGGTTCGCGTATTATGCTCCTGGACGACCAGCAGCGTGCGCGGATCGGCAAAAGGCAGCGACGGATCCAGCACCTGGAGGGCGACGTTGACAATGGCGGCGGTGGCGCCGATCGCGACGGCCAGCGTACCCACCACGGCCACGACGAAGCCCGGCGCTTTCGCAAGCGCGCGGCACGCGAGGGCGGCATCCCGCTTCAATTGCTCAAGCCAGACGAAGCTCCATTCATCGCGGCATTCCTCCTTGAACTGGTCCATGCGGCCCAACTGCCGCCTCGCGCCCGGGCCGGCCTCATCCTCGGGCACCCCGGCGGCACGGTTGGCCGCCTCCTGCATCTCCAGATGCGCCCGCAATTCCTCGGCCAGTTCCGCCTCGAGGCGGCGACGCCGGAAAAGATCGCGCGAACGGCAGAATAACTCGCGGAACGGACCGGTCATGGCAACGAGTCCCGGTCGGGCCTGGCCTGAGCGCCGCGCCCGTGTCCGGATGTTTGCCCGATCGGCGGGCGGGGCCCAGCCTTCGCCCGGGCGCTGCGGCCGGCAGGCTGCCTGTGCCATTCTCGGCGAGACTCGCACATCGCCGAAATGCGGGAGGCGCCACCGACTGCAGCCAGAATTCGCGGATGCAGAAGCATGGGGGTGCCCCTTACTGGGGCGCTTCCAGGACCTGCGCCATGACCGTTGTGAGCCGTTTCCAGCCCTCGCGCTCCGCCGCCAGTTGTTTCCGGCCCGAACTGGTCAGCTCGTAGTATTTGGCGCGGCGGTTGTTCTCCGACGGGCGCCATTCGGCCTCGATCCAGCCCTTCCGCTCCATGCGGTGAAGCGCCGGATAAAGCGCCCCTTCCTCCACCGAGAGCGTCTTTTCCGACAACAAGTGGATTCGCTGGGCGATTCCCCAGCCGTGCTGCGGACCACCGTGCAATACGCGTAGAATCAGCAAGTCGAGTGTTCCTTGGAGTAATTCGATGTTGGCCATGGTTTGTTCCCTAATGCGTTTAGGGATCGTGACCCTTTCCCCTAAATGCGCAAGGGGAAAATATCCGGCCGCGTACGCACCGCTTGAATCCAGTAGCTGCGAGCGTGAGCCCCTCGACCTCGGGGCCCTGAGCTTGTCGAACGGGCGAGTGTCCCACCGTCCCTTCACCCAATTTCCGTGGCTGCGAGCGAAAGCGAGCGGATCGGGGTCATTTCCTTCGCCGCCGGAGCGTGCGAACTGCGGCGAGTGCGAGCAACGCGCCGCAGAACCAGTTGCCGGGCGCGCCGCCGCCCCCACTGCCACCAGATGGAGGCGGAGGAGGCGTGTCGGTGTTCACGGTAAGCGTCGCCGTGTCGCTGGTCCTGCTGCCCATGGAGTTGGAAACTGCCACCGCGTAGTTCCCAGCATTGGCTGGCTGGGCGTATGGCAGGTCATACGTATTGCTCGTCGCGCCGCTGATCGCCGCGCCATTGAAGTACCATTGATAGGCGATCGCCGGATGCCCGGAAGCCGTGACGGAGAACTGAACGTTGGCTCCTTCCGCAACCATCAGGCTTTGCGGCTGAACCTGGATGGACGGTACGGCCGCCAACAGTCCGGCCCGCAATGTGTCGTTATTCGTGTCGGCGATGTAGAGATTACCGCTGTTGTCTGCGGCGATGCCGGTTGGGCTGAAGAACCGGACTGCTGATCCCAATCCGTCGCTGCTCCCAGGAGTTCCCGCCAGCCCGGCCAGTGTGGTCACCGTGCCGGTCGACGGCACCACCTTGCGAATCGTGTGATTGTCCGTGTCGGCAACGCAGAGGTCGCCGGACGGGGCTGCCGCCACGCCCGATGGCGCATCGAATCGCGCGGCGCTGCCAGTGCCGTCAGCCCCACCGCTCGCTCCAGCCAGGCCGGCCACCGTGCTGACAAGCCCAGATGGCAGAATCTGACGGATGGTATGGTTCTCAGTATCGGCAATGAGAAGGTTGCCCGCGCCGTCAACCGCCACCCCCGAGGGGAAGTCGAACCGGGCCAGGCCGCCCGGGCCGTCAGCGCTTCCGGAGTTCCCGGCCAAGCCCGCCACCGTGGTCGCTACCCCGGTTGAAAGGACAAGTTTCCGAACCGTATGGTTGTTGGTATCGGCAACATAAAGTCTTCCGCTGCCATCAATCGCGAGGCCCTGCGGCCCTTGGAAGCGTGCCTCGCTACCCGTGCCATCGATGCTGCCCACAATCCCCGGAGATCCGGCAAGCGTCGTGACTACACCGAAAGACGTGATCTTCCGCAGCGTGTGATTCAGGGTATCGGCGACATAGACGTTGCCTGCGCCATCAACGGCCACACCCGAAGGATTGTCGAAACGGGCCGCCGTGCCTGTGCCGTCTGAGCTGCCGGAACTCCCCGCCAGGCCCGCAAGCGTGCTTACTGCGCCGGTTGAGACGGCGATCTTGCGGATCGTGTGGTTGTCGGTGTCAGCGACATAGAGGTTTCCAGCGCTGTCCGCCGCCAAGCCAGTCAGTGAGCTGAACCGGGCGGCAGTGCCGGTGCCGTCGCTGCTGCCACTGCCCAGGAGTTGGCCCGCAAGGGTGCTGACGATCAGGGGTGTAGTGATAACGACGGTCGGGCTGGTGGTCGCCGCAACGGCGTTCGAGTCGGCGCCGGTGCCCGTGCTGTCGTAGGCGCGGATTCGGTAGTAGTAGGTCGTGTTCGCGCTCAGGCCGCTGACGGCCTTGCTCGTGACATTGCCGACATCAAGATCCTGAAATCCGCTGACGAAGCTGCCAAACGAACTGTCGGTTGACACGTCGAGCCGGTAGCCCGTCGCTCCGCTTATGCCACCCCACGTGGCCGTAAACCGGTCGCCGACCACGCTGCCAGCCGCGCCGGCCACGGGCATCCAGCCCACAATCAGCGTTCCATCCAGCAACGTGAGGGCGTAATTGTGGGCCGTTCCTCCTGTCAGCGAGATCGGATAAGTTCCCGCCGGGCTGTCGGCGGTGGCCGTCGTGCGGGCGGTGGGGGTCGCTTCGAGGACCGCGGTCGTCTCGCCGTTGACGAAGCCCGTGTAGGAGATAGTCAATGCCGGGTTGGCCGTGCCTGGCAGCTTGCACAGGTCGTCAGCCATGGCAGTCAGCGGTGCTTTGAGAATCTCCAGCGTGCCTGAAGCCGTGCCCTGGAAGCTTGGGTCAGTAACCGAGGCGATGACCGAATGGCTGCCCGCGTTGACCGGCACTATTCCTCCGCCGTCGTAGATATAGGTCAGCGCGAGCCCGCCGGGCGAAGTTGTTGCTGTGGCAGGGTGCGGCCCGCCCGTATAGACCCCCTCCAGGCCGCCCAAGGTCACCGTTGCGGTTCCGATGTTGACCGTCAGCGCTGCTGAGCTGCTGATGACACTGCCGGCTTCATTGGTGGCTACAAAGGTGTAGTTGCCTGCATCGCCGACTAACGCGTTGGCATTAGTAAGCGCAGGGCTGGTCGCGCCGGAAACCGTGCCGCCGTTGACCAAGATGACGCCATCCTTGCACCATTGGTAGGTCAAGGCTCCGTCGCCAGTCGCAGTGCCGTTGAACGTAACCCGTGCGCCCGCTATCACGGTCTGGCTGGCCGGCTGCGCGCCGATGAAAGGGGGCGAAATCGGGACAACCGAATCAGGATAAGCGGCACGGAGCTGGATGTAAGAATCAGATATCCACGCCACGGGCGTGGTCTGTCGGTACACCGACCTGAGCACTGCGAGATTATCGGCTTCGGAATACACCGTCTGCGGGGTGACCAGACCTGAGGTATTCGCATTGATATCCATCATCAGGATCGGCGCGCTGGGCCGGAAATCGAGCCCTGCGATCTGGATCCGCTTGACCAACGGAACCGGCTGGGTGCGGAAGTATACCGACATGTTGCCGATATCGTACACAATGCTCCACCGCGTCCAGTTGGGTTGATTCACATTGTCGAGTGCGGCAAACGCATAGGAAATCGGATCTGCGACCTGTGACTGGGTGAAGTTTCTGACGGAGGCCGCCGCCTGCACAAACCGTCCGAGAGAGGAAACGTGATCAGCTTGAGCAGGGGTCGTGATGGCCGCGTACGCGAGCGAGGAATCGTAGGTATCGTTGGTCAACGCCGCCACCGGCAGCGACGAGCCCGTGTGGCAGACCATCTGCCCGCCGAGAAACTCGACGGTCGCGCAGTGGCCCGTTCGGTCTGCGACCAGGAAATGGTTCGGATCAGAGCCCGGCTGAATCCGGACCCGCTGATCGCTTGCCAGTACGTCTGTCACGGAGCCGGAGCAATCCAGCTGATATTGGATCCATTGCAGTTCGATAAGGCTCGGCCGCGAATCATTCGGGTATTGGGTCCCCTCCAGCTGCATGAGCTCAATGACGAGGCCGGCCTCGTTGATTCCCCCGCACGGAAACTCCCGGCCCCATTGGCTGAACGTGAGGCTGCCGAAATGTGAAACCCATTGCAAACCCGAGTTGGTCCAAAAGGCGGTCTTTTTGAGACCGCGCCGGTTCACAAAGACGCGACCATCGGCGGCGTAGTAATCGTAGTTTCTTCCATAGACAATGCTTCCGTTGCCAACCAGATCAAACGTTGTGCACGCCCGAGCCGGCGAAACCACGCCTGCGGCGACAAGGCCGAAAAACAGGGCCCGGTAAATGGCCATGGCAACACAGCCTGATGTCGACCGGGGTTTGGACGCTAATGGCGGCAACATGTGCTCTTGCCCTGTCATGTTTTCTTCCAGGTCTCTCAATTCATCATGGCGAAACGTCGTTCTCATGGGCAAAAATCAAAACTCCCAGCTCAGGCCCGCGCTGGGCAAAAACGGAAACCCCGTATCTGGGCTCTTCAAGGCCGTGACCGTGTTACCCTGTATGATTGGAGTGTAGCCGAAACCTTCGACGTTCTTGCGGCCATAGATGTTAAATAGATCCAAGAAGACCGTTAGTTCGCCGTGGCGGAGCCGGTAGCGACGCGTGGCGCGAAAATCCAGGCGGTTATAGGCCGGCAAACGGTCGGCTTGGAGTGGGCCGTAGTTAGTGACTGGAGCAACGGAACCGTCGGCCAAGTGCGCCAAGGAGTAGCTGACGTCGGTGGTCGGCCAGCCGGTATGATACTGCCACGAGCAGCTGAGTTGCCAGTTTGGCGCAGGAACGTAGCTGATGTCGGCATAAAACGTCTGGGTTTGGTCGTGCTCGACCGGCACCCAGCGGTCGTCGACCAGTTCCTCGGATCGCGCCAATGCGTAGCTGGCCGTCCATCCAAAGCGGCGTCCACTTCGACTTTCCGCCACGAGTTCGATTCCGCGCGCGCGGCCTCTGGTCGGGTCAATCTCCATCAAGTCAGATCGGGTTTCAGGAGCCACAAAGTACGGATCGGTGACATTGAGATAGTAAGGATGCAGATCTGAGCTCAGACGTTCGTAGGCTTCAGCCCGCAGATTGACGCCGGATTCCAGGCGATGCTCGATGCTCAGAACCCGCTGTTCAGCCCGCTCGGAACGGAAGAACGAGGTCTGGCCGTCCGGCACCGCGAGGTCCTGCAAACCTTGCGCCTGCTGGTAGAGGCCCCAGGCGGCGCGCACGGTCGTGCGCGCACCCAACGTAAGCGCGGCGTTAAGGCGCGGACTCCAGCCAGAGTCGTCGGTGTAACTATGTCGCTCCCATCGAATTCCTGGTTCAATGACAAGCGCTGAAACTGGTTGCAGGCGCAAGGCGAGAAAGGCGGCGGTATAGTCACCGCTTGGATCTAGCGTGACGGCAGCGTTGTCCGGCTCTCGCACCCAGTAACCGTTCTGGATAACGTACGGGGCGTACGTGCGCGCGTAGTCGTAGTGCGCGCCACCCGATTGGGCCTCGAATCCGCCACGGAGCAGAGCGTGGTCGGTCAGGGTATAGGTCCAGTCCTGGCGCAGGCCGGTGAGAGTCAGGCTGCGATTGTTGTTCACCGTCACCGGATTGACTCCATCGTACACGCCATTGCCGTCGGCATGCCAGGTGAGGTGGGACAGGGAAAGGACGGTCTCGCCTGACAATTGAGTGCCCAGCGATCCCTGCCAGCGTCCCCAGACGTAGCCGCTTGTATAGGAACTGTTGTAGTTGAGCAGGTCGCCGCGGTTCGATGTTTGTAAGGAGTCGTCGGCATACAAAACGTGCAGGGAGATGGTCTGGTCGGGATTCAATTTGTATTGGAGCTTGCCCGACAGATCGTAGTAGGTCGGGCGGAGCGGGTTGGAGACCCTGGCGAGGTCCTCCGCGAGATCGAGGTAGCCGCGCCGGGCCGCAACCATCCACTGGCCGTCGCCCTGGGCGAAGCCGCCTTGATTGGTGGCGCGAACATTGGTCACGCTGAGGCCCAGCGTCGTGAGCGGTTGCGACCCCGTGAAACTCTGGGTTTCCATCGAGAGTACGCCGGTCAGCCGGTCGCCGTAGTCAACGGTGAATCCGCCGGTCATCAGATCGACACTCTGAATTGTCTGCAGATCGATGATGGAGAGGGTACCGTCCCAGTCTTTCAAGTGGAAGGGCTCAATCAGATCAACGCCGTCGAGCCGGGAGAGCACCTGGCTATTGGGAGCACCGCGCACCCAGAACGCGGCAGAGATATCATCCGCTGCGAGCCCTGGCAGCCGGCTGATCGTGCGGTAAAGATCCTCGCCCAGCTGAGGCAGGGCGGCCAGTTCCTCACTCGTTAGGGTGACATCTGTGGTGCCTCGTTCGTTGGCCACGCCGAACTGGCTCGGGGTCACGACGACCCGATCCAACGCAATCACCCGCCCTGGATCGGCGTTGCCTTCAGGGCCTTTCTGCGACAGCGCCTCACCGCCGCCCGTTGCCGGGACTGCAGAATCGCGGATCTCGGACGTTCTTTGTAACGTCGAATCCCGTTTGACGACAAACTTGCCCGGCGCCTTGAGCGTCGCGGCAAAACCGGTTCCGCGCAGCAGGAGCGCCAGCGCCACGCCGGGTTCGTAGGAGCCAGCGACCGACGTCGACTGCACCTTCTTCAAGTCGTCATAAGAAAACAGCACCTCCACGCCCGCCTGTTTGGCAAAAGCCAGGAGGGCCGTGGCTGCCTGCTGGGCGGGCAGTTCGAAGTTCACCGGTTTCGCGCTTGCCGCCGTCACCACCACAATGCACAGCGCGGCCAGAAGGGGTATCTTGATTGATCGCATCCACTTATTACGACAATCGAACCGACCAAACCCGCTATTCAGGCGGGTAGAATTCATCGGCCCGATTTCCGGGCTGCGACAATCCGTACTTCCCCTCCCGACTCGCGGAGCACCTGCACGGGCAGCACGCTTTCAACTGATTCAAGCATTCCGTCGAGATCATTGAGGCTGAACCGTCCGCCCAGTCGCAATTCCGCCACCGCCGGATCAACGGTAATCGTCCGGGCGTGGTAGGCCGCAAACCGCTCGATCGCGTCGGCCAACGGTGTGTCGTCAAAGACGATTTGCCCCTGCCGCCAGGCTACTGCGTCTTGTGCCGCGCCCTGGGGCAGCGGCCGCACCGCCACCTGTCCGCTCCTGATCACGGCCTGCCGTCCCGGCGTAACCGCCTCATCCGTCGCAGCGGCGCCGGAAGCCCGCACGTGCACGATTCCTGCCAGCACGGTCACCTCGGCCTTCTCGTTGGATGCCGCGCGCACATCGAATTCCGTGCCGGTCACCCGCACCACGCCCGCCGGCGTCTCCACGACAAACGGCCGCGCGGGATCCTTCGAGACGCTAAACCAAGCCTCGCCATGCGCGAGCTTCACCCGGCGCTCGTCCCGGCGGAAACCCACGGCCAGCGAGGTTTTGGCGTTGAGTTCCACCCGGGTGCCGTCGTCCAGCGCGATGGTCTGGCGCTCCGCGGTCTTCGTGGCGAGTTCGCGCGGCCGGCCAGCCAGCACGGCGACAAGCACAACGGCCGCAGCCACCGCGACCAGCGCGCCCACGGCCACCCGCCAGCGCCGGCGCGCGCCGGCCATGGGCCCGTCCGCCGGTCCAAGTTGCGCCTCGAGTTGGGCCGACAGCACACAAAAGCTCGCCAGGATCCGGCGGTGCTCGGGGTCGGCCGCAAGCCACGCCGCCAGCTCGGCGCGGTCGCGGTCGCCCAGGCCGCTGCCATCGATCCGCGCCGCCCAGAGCGACGCTTCCTCCTCGATTCGTTCGTTTGGCAGGTTGTCTTCCATGATCGTCATCGGCCGGCAGCACAACGGTCGGTCGCCGGGTTGTTGCTGCTGTCCGCCAGGCTCTCGTCTCGCAACGCTGCCCGCAAAAGCCGCAGTGCCCGGGCGTGCTGTTTTTCAACGGTGCTAACGGCAATGCCGAGCCGCCGGCCGATTTCCTCGTGTGAAAGTTGATCGCGCTTGCGCAGCACGAGCACGGTTCGACAGCCCACCGGCAGCTCCGCAATCGCCGCTTCGAGCCGCGCCCACTCCTGACGGGCCATCACCACCCGCTCAACCCCCGGGCCGCCCGCCGCCGCGAATTCAATGATCTTCCCTCCGTCGTCAGTCTGAACCGGCGCGCCTTGCCGCCTCTTGATCTGGTTGAGCGCAAGCCGTCGGGCGGTGACGAAAAGGAAAGCCTCCGGCCGCTCCACGGGCCGGCCGTCCATCGCTTCGTAGACGCGGATGTAGGCATCGTGCGCCAGATCCTCCGCGTCGTTGTAATCTCCGAGCATCCGCGCGAGATAGCGCCTCAGCGGGATCAGGGTCGCGCTGTAAAATGAGGCGAAACTCGCCCGCAGCGATTCGGTCATGACAAGAGGCCGCACCCATCCCTCCACCTTCTTTCCGTCCGTATGCCCCGTGTCGGAATTGCAGCGAGTTTGATGGGCGGGCCTGTCAGAGTTGAACACCGCCGGCAACCATTCCCCTTCAAACGCACTTGCTCAACAACGTTCCTGCTCCGCGTTTCGGGGCAATCCCTGCCCTTGCCGGCCGGAACCGGCCGAGGCGCGGCTGGCTGGCCAACATGTCAACTATTAGTTGACATTTTGTCGATTACGCCGGCCGGCAAACAGGCTGGGAATCCTGCGCCACCCGCGGCTGACCTGTGGAACTGCCGCCAGCCCGGGGATCCGCCCGCGGAAAGGCGGCCCCCGCACGCGCCCGGAACCGCGCCGCGAACCTGACGAATATGTCACGTAATACGTTACATCGTAGCCCGGTCCGCAGGCGATTCTTCCGGACGCTCCCGGCCTGCGGCCGCAGGCTTGCTCACCCGCCAGACACCGCCTGAAGCACGAGCAGACGGTCCCCGGGTTTGAGCGGAAGGCTGCGATCCGCGATCCTCGCCAGATTATCGTCGTTGAAGAAAATGAGCAGGTGCCGGCGCAGCTTCATTTCCTCGTCGTAGAGATGGGGACGCAGGCGTGGAAATTCGACCAGTAGCCGCTCCAGCGCGCCGGCCAGGGTGGCCGCTTCGAGCGGAAACCGCCGCCGGCCGCCCGCGCAGTCGGCCAGCAGGCCCGGGATGGTCACTTCGATCTGCACGGGGAAGCTTTTAAACTGGAGGAAACAATGCTTGATTGTAGCCGGCCGCGCTGAGGCCGGCCGAACCCGCCGGGGTCGGCCTGCGCTCCGAAGCCTTGGCGAAGGAGTGCGCCCCCGGCTACAATTCTCGTGTTGTCGCCGGGAAGACCATATCTTGTGGGTCTGGCTCCTGTAAAATGACCGCCTTCATACCAGCCAGGTCTTGATCGTCGTGATGCGCGGAAACCGCCCGGGCAGCTGACGCCAGCTGTCGCCGTTGTCGGCCGAGCAGAACACGTCACCCATCGTCGTCCCGAAGTAGATTCCCGCCGGATCAAGGGGATCGACCGCCATCGCGTCGCGCAGCACCCCAACGTAATTCGGTTCCGGTGGCAGACCCCGGTCCAACGATCGCCACGTCCTTCCTCGGTCCCGCGACCGGTAAACCTTGAGGAGGCCGCCGGGAACAAAGCGCTGCTCGTCGCTGCTCAATGGCACCACAAACAAATCCCCCCGGCCTGTCACCGCCATCGGGAAGCCGAAGTCGCTGGGCAGGCCTGTCGCGATGGGATTCCACGACTCACCGGCATCGTCGGATCGGAACACGCCGCCGTGAAACTGCTGGTAGAGCACGCCGGGCTTCCCGGGATCGAGCACCATCTTGTGGACGCAACGGCTGACCTCGGTCTCGACCGGCAGCCCGGTCGGCACCAATGGGAGGCCGCGGTTGCAGGTCCGCCAGGTGGCACCGGCATCGTCGGTGCGAAAGACTCCGATGGCGGATGCCGCCACCCATAACCGCTGCGGATTGGAGGGGTCGGGCAGGATGGTGTGCAGGCACATTCCTCCGTTTCCGGGAAACCATTGTGACCGGGTCGGATGCCGGGTCAGCCCGTCGAGTTCGCTCCACGTGCGGCCGTCGTCCCGGCTCACGAACAACCCCGCCTCTTCCACGCCGGCATACCAGGTTCCAGCCTGCGATGGATGACCGGGCACGATTTGCCAGATGCGTTTGAGCTTGAATCCCGACTCAGCCGGGTAGGCCGGACCGTGCTCCACCTCCATCCAGGTTGCCCCGAAGTCGTGCGTCTCGCGGAGCGTCGCCCCGTAGGTGTAACTGCAGGTTCCCGCAAGGATCCGGCCGTTGCGGGGATCGCCGCACAGGCTGTAGATCTCCCAGCCCGCCAGATGCGGACCGGTCAGCTGCCAGTCGCGCCGGTCCAGGTCGGTTTGATAAAAGAAAGCACCTTTGACGGTGCCGATCAGCACCACGAGCTTCCGCCCGCCATCGGTTTCATGCGGCATAGGTCGCAAATATAGCGCAGGAGCGACCGCTCCGCTACGCGAAATGGATTGTTGTTTGTTTTACTGGTCTGGGGCGATGGGTTTTCGGAGAGGAGGGTTTGCCTCCAGATTCAACGAACTGCGTGAAGCCAGAATCGCCCGGCGGGCGCAAGCGCGGGGTGCAC
This sequence comes from uncultured Verrucomicrobiae bacterium, assembly GCA_963804395.1. GTDB lineage: Bacteria > Verrucomicrobiota > Verrucomicrobiia > Opitutales > Opitutaceae > Fen-1467. The sequence continues at coordinate 43,058 of CAWDQK010000068.1, forward strand.
AAGGGCCGCAGCCGGACAAGACGCGGCATGGGCAGAACCGTCATCCTTAAATGCCCAAGCTAGACAATCTCCTGTCCCTCCGGGGCCTGCCCAGGAGTCAGGAACGTCTTGATGAGTTCGCCTTCGCCGCAAACGGTCATGCCAGAAAAACGCTTGTACCATCTGGCAGCTGGCACCTCGGGCTGTTGATCAAGCCAATCGGCCAACAGGCCGAGCTGACCGGCGGAAATGTTGCGCCGCTGGATGCGGTCGAGCAGATGTTGGAGCAGGGCCGGCGGAAGGTTCTGGCGACGGACCCTAGGCATTCGGTTTCCCGCCGTAGAAGCCCCGTGCAATCTCCTCCCGCAGCACCAGCATCTCCGCAGGATCGCGGGAAGCAGTCATGCGTTCCGCCAGTGCCGACAGCTCCGTTCCTGTGAGCCGCCGCTCGGCATCCAGTCGGTAGGCAAATCGGACGACTTCCGCCTGCTCCTCCGGCGGGAGGGCCGCGATCTGCTCGATGATCTGGCTTGCGGTCATGGGCTCACGCTATGCCGGGAGACCCCATGGTCAAACCCCGCGTTTCATCGGCCAGACCGAGCCAGGTGAACGCCGTCCAGGGCAACCAGGAGTCCGCGGCGGATTGCCACGCTCGCGATTGATTTGCTGGGCACTCCAGCCACACTGCCTTCCTCATGCGACTCATCCGCCACCTCACTCCCACCGGTCCAGCCTACGCCGCGCTCCAGCCCGACGGCACCGCCCGCGAGCTCACCGGCGACATCTACGGCGATTTTCGCGCGACGGATCGCGTCATCACCCCCGGCAAGCGGCTCGCGCCGGTCGTGCCCGCCAGCCTGCTGGCCATCGGCCTCAACTACCGGAAGCACGCCGAGGAGGGCGGCCGGGGCGCGCCGGACAAGCCCGTGCTGTTCATCAAGGCCACCAGCTCCGTGCAGCATCCCGGCGACCCGATCGAGATCCCGCAGCACCTCGCCAGCCAGGAGGTGGACTACGAATGCGAGCTCGCCGTCGTGATCGGCCGGCGCTGCAAAAACGCCACCCGCGCCAACGCGCTCGACTACGTCCTCGGCTACACCTGCGCCAACGACGTCTCCGCCCGCGACTGGCAGCGCAAGGCCTGGGGCGGCGGCCAGTGGTGCCAGGCCAAGAGCTTCGACACCTTCTGTCCGCTGGGTCCGGCGCTCGTGACCCGCGACGAGATCCCCGACCCGAACCGCCTGCAGATCCGCACCGTGCTCAACGGCCAGGTGATGCAGGACTGGAACACGGCCGACATGATTTTCGACGTGCCAACGCTCATCGAGTTTCTGAGCGGCAGCAAAACGCTGCTGCCCGGAACCGTGATCCTCACCGGCACGCCCCATGGCGTCGGTTTCGCGCGCACGCCGCCCGTGTTCCTGCGGGCCGGCGACAGTGTGACCATCGAGATCGAGCACATCGGTGCCCTGACCAATCCGGTGGTGTTGGAAGCCTCGGCGGTTTCGCGGCCAACATGAAATCAGTCCGTCGCCCGCACCTTCGACCTGCCCGACGATCCGGCCGATCATCGCGGCATCCTGTCGTGGCACGCCCAGCCGCACGACAAGCGGCTCCGCGAGGCCGGTTCCTACGGGTATCTGGTGCAGGCCTTGGTTCCATCCGAGGCGCTCGCCGCAGCTGCCCAAACGAAGGAAATCGTCCTGCGCCTGGAAGTGGACCCGGCGCTGCCCGGCGGCCTGGCAATCTACGGCGAACGCTTCGGCCGGTATCCGGTCGATCCCACACTGATCTTCGAGCTGAATTAGAGCGGTTCAATAGACGTGTGGCCGCGAACGTGAGCCCCTCGACAGGCTTTGAGCCTTAAGCTTGTCGAAACGGCTCGGTGCCCTGAGCCCGTCGAACGGGCAAGTGGACAAACCTTCTGCTCGGTCACGCTCGCGGCTACGGTCCGGCTCCCGGCCACAGTTCAATCCAGACCGCCCTACAGCAGGCGCCGGATCGCATCCCCGTCCGTCTGACTGACAATCGCGTAAACGTACCGGGCGTCGTTCCACGCAATCGCGCTGGCTCCGCTGAATTCGAGCCGATACGGTCCCGGCGCATCGCGGAGTCCGTCCCACGGCAGAACATAGAAATGGAACTCGGCTCCGGCGCGCTGGAAGCAGATCTCGATCACCTCCCGACCGGCAAAGCGGAGCGTCCGGCAGCCGGAGCCTTCCAATTGGGCAAAATCGGCCGGCAGGCCGCCTGCCAGATGCGTGGCGGGATTCGCCAGCGCCGCCTGCAAGGCGCCCAGGGCCGCGCCATGGCCTCCATGCTGCCCGTGACGCAAATCATCGATCGCGAACCGGGCAAACTCCGCGAGCGGCGCCGGCGGACTCCGCAGCCGCCAGACCGTGCCCAACGTGACCGCAAAGACGACCGCCGCCGCGATCGCCCACCAGGCCGGTTGAAACCAGCGGCGGCGGAGCGGCGCCATCCGTGCTCCCGCGAGAATCGCCTCGCGCAACCCCGCCGGCGGCTGCACCGCCCGCACCTTGGCCGCCACCACCGCATCGAACTCCTGTTCCCGCGCAAACCACGCCCGCAACGCCGGATCGCGTTCCGCCTGCGCGAGCGCCTCAGCAAACGTCGTCTCGCCGGCATCCTGCCCGCCTGGCCGGTAAGCCCGAAGCCGGAATTTCGCCTCGTCGTTGTTCATGGGGTCTGCCTCCTCTGCTCCTCCGGAAACGGCACAATTTGCGCACGATTGGCCTGCCTGGCCAGCGCCGCACGCAACAGGTCCTTGCCGCGCGACAGACGCGACATCACCGTGCCGATGGGCACGCCCAGCGTCTCCGCGATCTCCTGGTAGGACAGGTCTTCGAGATAAAACAGCGTCAGCGGCGCCCGGAACTTTTCCGCCACCGCGCCGAGCGCCTCCAGCACAATCGCGCCGTCGAGCTGGAGCACGCGGTCGACCTCATCGTCGGCCAGCTCGCTGCCACCCGGGGGCAGGTCGTCGAGCGATGACAGGCGGAGGTCGCGCCGCCGTCCGCGGAGAAACTCGCGATAAAGCGTGGTAAACAGCCAGGTCTTCACCTTGGCCGTGTCGCGCAGCATGTGACCCTTGGTCGCCCAGACGTAGTAGGTCTGCTGGGTGAGATCGCAGGCGTCGGCCTGGTTGCGCGCCAGGCTCAGCGCGAATCGATAGAGCGCGGCATAATAATGATCGACCAGGAGCGCAAAGGCGCCGTCGCCCACGCTGGCACGAGAACCCGCGGACTGCCCGGTCGTATCCATGCGATGGGTTCCGGCTAATCGGCCGCCGCCCGCCGGCCAAACCAGTGGTCGAGCGACCATTTGCCCGGCCCGAACGCCAGGACCACCAGCGCCGCATACAGAAAGAGAAAGGGCGTGGCGCCGGTAAACTTGTCGGGATCGCTGCCGATGGCGGAAAGCGCCGCGCGCTCCGCAGTCGCGTAGGCAACGGCCATGGTAAAGACCAGCGGTAGTGCCGCCAGGCGCGCGCCGAGACCGAGCACCAGCGCCAGGCCGCCAAGAAACTCGGTGCATCCGGCAAGGGTCGCGTTCACGAACGGCAACGGGAGGTGCAGGCCGGCAAAGTATCCCGCGGTGCGCTCGAGGTGCGCCAGCTTGCCCCAGCCGGTTTGAATGAACTGCCCGCCCCAATAAAGGCGGATGACGAACAGCAATGGCGATTGCAGGCAGCCGGCCAGATTCGCATACCGGGCGTAAAGGGCTGAAAGCTTCATGGAAGATAAGAGTGCCGGATCCAATGATTATTCCCGGGCGCAGATCCAGCCCAGCCGACGCCAGAGCGTGAACCACGACCGGATGCTGGCCGCCTGTTCCACCGGAGCGAGGCGGGAGCCGCGAAACGCGGCGGCGCATGCGTCGCCCAGCGTGCGACCGGCCGACAAGGCGCGCAGCAGGCGGTATTCAGGAAGCGAAAGACGTTTGTAATAAATCTGGTTGTCGAAACGGTGGACGGCAAGGTACACGCGCTCCGGCTCCAGGCGGGGCGATCGCGGAGCCGGCTCCGCCGCCGCTTTGCGGCTGACGGCGTTGCTGGCCGCGGCGCGCAACGCATGGTCGCGCTGTTTCACCGCAAGCACGTAGTCGTCGGTGGCGTGGTGGGAGGCCAGCAGGCTCAAATGCGGCTGCAGGGCCAGACGCAGGCGGCCAGGATCCGATCTGCGCAACCCCGCCGCCGGGAGCGGAGGCCGCGCGGCGCCATCGAACGCCACGATTTGCGCCCATTCGAAGCGCGCGAGATCCCGGGCGCCAGCGGTCCGCGGCGCGGCCCATGACGGCTCCGCGGCGATGAACCGCGCCAGGCGGGAACCGAGATTGCGCAGCGTGTAGGAGCGCGACGGATGCTTCGCGAGATAGGCTTGCACGAGACGCCAGAACCGGCGAGGCCCGAGGAACGCGCGCAACCCGGGGTAGTCGTCGTGGATCGAGTCGAGCAGCCGGAACCAGTAGATGCGGTTGTAGATTTCCAGCCGTTCAAACGCCGACAACCGGTCGTTGGCCTTCATGAATTCCGCAGCAACCCGCGTCATCGGGCGCCCGTCGATCCAGCGGGGCTTCATGCCGTCGGAGCGGGTCAGCGGACGGAAGATCGCCGCTCCCATGAGCCGCTGGAGCGCCCGCAGATCGCCCGAATTGCGCAGGCGCCGGGGCGCGTGGGTCGGCGGAGGCGGAATCCGGAGTGCGCTCATGATGCGGCGATGCTCACCTGGCGCCCGGCAGCACGGTGCGCGCCCCGCCGTTTCGTGGTGTCGTCGCGGGCGCCGGCCAGGTACTGCTTCGCCTTCAACGCCTCGGCGTGCACTTCCTCGAAGGAAGGGATGCGGTCGTCCCATTCGAGCAGCGTGGCCGTGACGCCGCAGCGCCGGATGGCATGGGCATAGAGTTTCCAGACCGGATCAAGCACCGGGTGATCGTGCGTATCGAGGATGTACTTTTCGAACCGGGTGTGCCCGGCGATGTGCATCTGGGCCACGCGGTCGTGGGGAATGCCGTTCGACGTAATCGTACGGGTCGAAGCCGTGGTTGCGCGAGGACACGTAGATGTTGTTTACGTCCAGCAGAATTCCGCAGTCGGCCCGCTCCACGACCTCGGAAAGGAACTCCCATTCCGTCATCTCGGACACGTGGTACTCGGTGTAGCTGCTGACATTCTCCACACAGACTGGAATGCCGATGAAGTCGCGCACCTGGCGGATTTTTTCCGCAGTGTGTTTCGCCGCGGCAAACGTGTACGGCATCGGCAGCAGGTCGTGGGTGTACGTGCCGTTGACGCTGCCCCAGCAGAGATGATCCGTCAGCCAGGGAGTGCCGGTGCGCCGCACCAGAGCCTTGAGCCGGCGGAGATGGTCGCGGTTGAGCCGGTCGGCCGAACCGAAATACAGCGAAACGCCGTGCTGGACGACCCGGTATTGCTCCAGAATCTGGTCGAGCACCTCCAGCGGCCGGCCGCCGTCGACCAGGAAGTTCTCCGAGATGATTTCGAACCAGTCGACCGTCGGCTTCTGCGTCAGGATGTGCTGGTAGTGCGGCACGCGCAGGCCAATGCCAATGCCGTAATCGGTGAAGCCGTTGAAACGGTTGGCCGGCATGATGCAACTAGCGCGCGGAAACAGTGACTCGATCGATTCTAGAAGAGGTAGCCACGAGCGCCAGCGAGCGGATCCAACATCGATCACCCGCTCGCTGGCGCTCGCAGCTACCCCCGTTCAGCCGGCCGCCCGCCCATTTGACACGAGCAAGATCCCTAACCGTCCGCCTGCTGGCGCACGCAGCTGCCTTCTCGTCTTGGGCCACAGTTCGACTTGAACCGCCTAATCGCACCGAGAAAACCGGGCCCAGCCGGCCTTCCCGGGTCTCTTGCTTGAAACAATCGCTCAACTGGAGGTCTTGGTCTTGTCGTCCGTCTTGTCGTCTGTCTTGGCGGTGCAGCTGTCCTTGCTCTTGCACGAGGCCTTGGTCGTGCAGGACGCCTTGTCGGTGGCATCCTTGGCCTTGGTGTCGGCCTTGCCCTTGCAGCCATCCTTTCCGCTGCAGGACGCCTTGTCGGTGGCGTCCTTCACCTTCGTGTCAGCCTTGCCCTTGCAGCCGTCCTTCCCGCTGCAGGAGGCTTTGTCGGCGGTGTTTCCCGAAGGCGCCGGCTGTCCGGACGCATCGTCGGCGAGCAGAGTCCGGCCGGCACCGGCATAGAGGCCGGCGACGGCGGCACACGTGAGGAGGGTCTTCGTATATTTGGTCATGATGGAGGATCGTGGCTGGAGGGACTATGTTGAGCACCGCGTCCGGATCGGGCGCATGGAAGAGCGTCAACATCCATAAGAACCACTAAATGCAGCTTTATTCCATCTAATGTCAAAACGGGTGATCTTTTCACCCTGGAGGTGAGCGGCAAGGTGTCCGGAAAAAGAGGAGCGTCTCCGAGTTATCGGTGGCGGCGCGGCGTTCCGCGCCGCCGGAGCCGGACGCCAGCCTTCGCTGAAGCTCCGGCTCGGCACACGGCTCCGCTACGGAATTGCCGAGCTTGCTGCTGCAACTTCAATTGGGAGATACACTCCGCTTGGATGCCTTTCCCTCACCGCCATGGACAACGACGTAAGAAAAGCCATCATTGCACGTCATCCATGAAAATCATCATCACCGGAGCCACGGGGTTCATCGGAAGTCACGTCGCGGTGCGGCTGGCACGCGCGGGCCACGAGGTCGTAGCGACCGGGCGAAACCCGCAAAAAGTCCCGGCGCTCGGCGCGGTGCCGGGCATCACCCTGGCCCGGCTCGAACTCGGTGATCCAGCAAGCTGGGCGCCGGCCATGGCGGGCGCCGATGTGCTTGTGCACGTGGCGCTGGGATGGGGCGAAGGCGGTCTGCTGATGTTGCAGGCCGACACCGCCGCCTCGGTGGGCTTGTTTGAAGCCGCCCACGCCGCCGGCGTCAAAAAGATCATCTACACCAGCTCCACGGCGGCGGTCGGCGAACAGCGCGGCGACGACCGGGAGGACTGCCAGCTGCGGCCGACCGACTATTACGGCGCGACCAAGGCCTCGACGGAGATGTTTGCCCGCGCGTTTGCCCGCAAGACCAAGGTGCAGACACACGTCATCCGGCCTGGATACATCTTCGGCGAGCCGGTGGTTGACGGCGCCAGCATCTACTCCGACACGCGCTTCCGCAACATCGCCCGGGCGGTCTGCGAAGGCCGCCCCGTGCACCTGATCCAAAACGACGGCACGCAGTTCCTGCACGCCAGCAACCTGGCGAAAGTGTATGAAGCGCTGTTGACCCACGACGTCGGATTCTCGACCCATTTTGCGCTCGCGAAGGACTGGGTTTCCTGGGCGGACCTGGCCCGGATGGCGATGGAGGCGCAGGGTCGCGAAGTCCCGATCGAATTCGAGGACCGCGGCTACGGCCCGCCCCTGCTCTACGACCTGTCGGCCATCGAGCGCGACTTCGGCCTGGCCTTCCACAGCCGCGAGCAGCTCCGCACCCATGTGCGCTGGGTGCTGACGCAGCTGCGAAGCGCCAGCTGACATCGGTTAGCCAACTACAAGAAACCAAGGAAATGACGGCGCCTGCGAGCGTGGCGCCGGTCACTTTGTGGCGGTCGCCGACGACTCGACCGCGGCAACGTTGAGGAATCCTCGGTCGGCGAGCCACTCCGCCATGCGTTGCGGCCAGTGGTGGGCCCTGTGGGATTCGAACCCACAACCAAAGGATTATGAGTTATTTACTTTCCTTGTCACCCATTTTCCGTCAATGTCCGCATCTGACACTGTTTAATGCTTAGCTCTGAGTGTTTTGTATACAAATAATTGGGGACATAGGAAGACAGCAAATGACTCCTGAGAGCAGAAAAAGTGGCCAAGAAGTGGCCAAGCAAAGTGGCCAAGCACCACTAACCCGGTTTCGCGTGGACTATTGGCGGCGGCGACTCTTCCACAAAGTCTACTTGCGCAGCAGAGTGAGACGCGAGGTACCCGGGTGGTCGGTGCGGTTGCAGCACCTTGGCCATCGGGAAGCATTCTCGCTAGACACAGCCAATGCCAATGCTGCTGCGGTCAAAGCGAAAGAAATCGCGACACACCTGCAAGCAAACGGCTGGGATGCGACCCTTGCAAAGTACAAGCCTGACTCCCTCGTTCAGGTTGAGATGTGTAGCGTGGGCGAGTTCCTGGCCGACGTTAAGGAGCACAGCCATCTCAGCGCCATGACGGTGCGCCGGTATGCAATAAAGCTCCGCAAGATAGTCGCTGACATCGCCAAGGTGGAATCGGGAATGAAGGGGGAGAAGGCCAAACGAGCGAAATTCGACTACATCAGTGGTGGGCACGCAGCATGGCTCGCTAGAGTAGATGGGCAGCGTCTGGACGTGCTCACGCCTGAAACCGTGAACGCTTGGCGCAACGCATACGTCACCAAGGCAGGCACTGATCCCGTCAAGCGTAAGTCGGCAGAGCGTTCAGCTGCGTCATGCCTGCGCTGTGCTCGGGCACTTTTCGCGACGGACGTGACATCAGTGCTCAAGGTTAAGCTGCCAGCGAACCCTTTTGCTGGCGTGAAACTCAAGGACCCCGGGCCGCAGCGCTATCACTCCGATGTGAACCCGGAGTGGTTATGGGTTTGTGCGGAACGCGAGCTGAGGCCGAAAAAGTCTCAGCAGTACCTGGCACTCCTCCTCTGTTTGTGGGGTGGCCTACGCCGCAAAGAGGCCGACCTACTGATGTGGGAGCAAATCGACTTTGAGAAGGGCCAGATTCAAGTCCGCCGCACGACTTGCTTTGAACCGAAGACCGAGGAAAGTCAGCGCGTAATTGACCTTGCCCCTGATGCGCTCGATGTACTGCGCAGGTTCAAAGCTGGCGTCCGATCCGAGTTCGTCTTGGAAGGCGGGGAGCCTAACCTCGCCGCGACATATGCCTATTATAGGGCCGATCGCACGTGGCGCGATCTCACCACATGGTTGCGACGCAAAGGTATTCGACAGACGAAGGCGATTCACGCATTGCGCAAGGAAAGCGGCTCCCTCATCGCGTCCGACTTCGGCATTGAAGCTGCGCGCCAGCACCTAGGTCATAGGGATATTAGCACGACATCCGCACACTACGTGGACAAAAAGAAGCGGGTTGAAGTGGTTCTGCCGATGGGCGACGAGGCCGGGCAACCGAAGATAGTGTCGTGAATCGCTAAGCTGAACGGAGATCTTCAAGCGGCGCAGTAGATCAATCATGGCTTCCACGAGTGTTGGGGCCCGCTGGCCGACGCCGACCCGAACATCCTCGATTTGTACCAGGTTGGCCGGATCGCCGGGAAGAACGCACCTGACCCTGTAGCCGCTCTGCTTCACCGGGGCAGCGCATCCAGGCTGGACCTCGATGTAAATGATCTTGGCTCGCCATATGAACAGACGACGCTCCAGCGCGTGCTACTGCAAATCGAAGAATGGATCCAGCACGACCCCGTTGAGGCGGTCCGGGTGGCAGGCCTGCCAGACCTAGCGGCACTGGAGGATCTGGCCACTTGGCTGAACCGCCTGCTCGGCCCGGTGGACCAGCACGGGCGCAGACACTCTCCGCGCATCCGCGACCTGCATCAGCTGGCGCTCCAGTACTATTTCCACCCGCGCATGGGCGGGCGCACCTCGATCAAAGTTGTGCTGCCGGCGGTCTGGGTAACCGATGCAACGCTACGCCAGCACCCATGGTTCGCAGCCTACAACCAGGTGGATTCAACTGGCCGGTCACTGGATCCTTATCAGACGTTACCCGCCCTGCCCTTCGGTAGCGGTGAGGCTGGTGAGGACGTCGTACAGGAGGGCGTCGGTGCGATGCGTGTCTACCAGGACTTCATCTTTGCCACCAACCCTGCGCCCGATGAACAGGCAAACCGCCGCCAGCTACTCCTGCAGTACTGCGGCCTGGACACAGCCGCCATGGTCATGATCTGGCGGCATTGGCTAGGGCGGGCCGGGTAGATTTCACAGCTACATTATCGGGCAGACTGCCCTTAGCGTCTCGCACTGTACGGCGGCGCGACGGGTGCGCACGCACGAGGCGTGACGGCCAAGGCCGTTGGGGGCCGGCGACTGGTGTGTCCGTTTCAAAGCATTCCGTGCTCCATCAAAAACGAACTTCCCTCGTGGGTGATTCGGTGCGGTGGCTCTGTGCTGCTCATGCGCGCACGCGACTGCCGGATAAAACCTAACTGTCGCAGACTGCCAAAATGATGAATAACGCGTGCTCGGTTGACCCCGGTAATGTGTGCAACTTGGTCCGCGCTAAGTTCCGGACCATGCTCGGCGAACTTCTTCAAGACCAGCCCGGCTTCAGCATCTATTCCTTTCGGTGGCTGAAGAGATGCGACCTTCGCTTCAAGCTCGGCTATCATTTTCTCTGCGCCACTCAACTTACTGCGAAGCTCGCGGTTCTCGACTTCCAAGCGCGCCTGAGATGGCAGCGCCGCGAGCCCTTGCTCGATGAGTTTGGCGCCGGGGATGATGGGATCGTTGGACATTGTGATCTTTATTCGCATCAACGCTACCGACCTGCCGCGCCGGCCGGCGGCGCGACGGGTGCCTCCGCAGCCGGCGTGTCGCTGGCCGGTGTCGGCAGCGGGGGCTTGTTCGGCCAACTTCTTCCGTATTTTGCGAGGATGTCGGCAAGGAGTCTCTCCGTCTCGATTCTTGCCGGATCGTCCTTCACGAACCACTCGTGACGACAATGCTGACACTGCCAATCCGGCCAATCAGGTCGAAGAAAACAACTGCCAGGTACTGCTTCTCCGCGCTCTATCATGCGCCAGCCTTCTTCATCTGGCCGCCCGCCAATAATACGGCGAACTTCTCTTGCTCCGCACTTCGGACAACTCTCAGGCTTTCTAAATGGAGCGAGACCGTTCATGGACACGTTTCTTCGCCATTAAGGTAGGACCTCCGGTTGCCCGACGGCCCCCTCGCTGATCCCGGGTGCGGTATTCCCGCACCCGGCTCGTCAAGAGAGCGCGCACGCAGAAGGGTTGGGCTGATCATCGGGGGTTCCTTGATGGCATGATGTCCTATTGACCATCGGCACCAGGCGCCAGACTTATGGTGCACTGGCAGCCGGCGTGCCGCTGGCCGGCATTCGCAGCGGCGGGTTGGGGGTCTGGAATTCTTTTCGTTTCTTCCTCCAGAACCCGAATAGAACCCAGCCGATCAAACCAACCTTCACGCCCTCGCCAATAGAGCCGAGAAGCAATCCGGCGAGCGGAAGATCGTAGGTAACCAACCCGTAGATGACGTTCCAGATCGCCCCCAGAAACATCACAAGAAGCATGATCGCCACCATGTACCAACCATACTTCTTCCTCTTGAAACATCCGTAGGCGGCAAAGAGCGCGGCAACTCCTACCAGTGCTGCTGCGACGCGACTCGATACTGGGTGGTAAGTCATCACGGTGGTGCCGCCAGAAAACGAAATGTGCTGAATGCCTGAGATCGCCGCGATGGCACAGGCGGCGGCGATCAAAAGCAATATGGCGATGACAGCTTTCATTTTTGCCCAGATACTATAGCTGCATGAGGCGAGTCGCAGACAGCGGATGTGCTGGTCCCCGGGAGCGCGGGTTACTCGCCAACCGCGAGCCTATCCGCCAGGTGGAAGTGTTAGTCAAGACCACCAACCATGGAGACCAGCACATGCAGAAACTTCAACGAGATGTTGGACCTGATGTCCACAAGATAGCTGGCGCGCCCGCTCATGGCCGGGGGTAAGGGGTGGCCTGGCAGCGACGGCTTCGTCCATCTTTGTTCCCAAAGAACCCTACCACTTCAACCGCACGTCCTCCGCCAGCCCCTCACGTTCAGGCGGCGCAAAGGGGACCGTGGTCATCTTTCACAGTGACTCGCGTGGTGAACGGCTGGTAGCCCTCCACCTGCACAATGAGTTCCTGCTCGCCGTCGGGCAGATTCTCGACCACCGCCCAGCCATCTTTGACCTCCACGTTCGAAACCGGACCGAGCCAGACTCGGGCCCCGGCATCGACCGGGTCAACGGCGATCGTAAACTGGCGCGGCAACAATTCAGAGGATTTGTGTCCTGGCGCTGCAGCTTGGCGTTTCTCTCGCGCTCCATTGCCAGCGAGCACCAATCGTCCTACAACCTCGCTCACCGACTGGGGCCGGTCCTGCGGATTCTTTGCCAGACATGCCAGAATCGTCTCTTCCCATTCGTGCGGCACCGGCGGCAAACCCTGCACGCCCAATTCCGCCCGGCGTGCCGCCAGGGGCGCTGGCTGCTCATGCAAGGTCTGGTAGGCCAGATCGCCACGAAAGAATGGTGGCTTGCCCGTGAGCAGGTCATAGAGCGTCGCCCCCAGCGCGTAGACATTGTCCGCCACGGTGGGTAGGAAGCCGCGCACCTGCTGCGGACTGGCATAGGACGGCGTAAACGCCGAGCGGCCAGTGAGCCGCGTCTTTGCTTCCGCCAAGCTTCCTGCAATGCCGAAGTCGGTCACCTTCATGTGTCCCGCCCGATTCACCATCAGGTTTTGCGGTTTAAGGTCGCGGTGCACTACGTGCGCTTCGCCATGGGCATACTCGAGCGCGCTGCACAACTGCCGTACCCAATCCGCGATCTCCTCCGGCGAGAAACACCGCTGTGGCTGAGCGCTCCGCAATGCCTGCAGCGTCGAGCCCTCAACAAACTCCATGACGATTCCATGCATAGATGCGATAGCTGCGTGAGGCGCGCCGCCGACACAAAATGTGCTGGTCCCTGGGAGAGCGGGTTGCTCGCGGAAAGGGAGCCGAGCCGCATGGTGAAGGTGTTATCCACGGCGAACAGCATAACCGGTCATCCATCTTTCACGGCTTTGTACCTATCACAGACTGCGTCAAACCGCGCAACATAGCCGAACGAATCGTCAAAACGATGCTCAGTTGTATCGATCCCGACTAGGAAATAGACCACGTCATTGAATGTTGCGCACTGTGCCGCAAACCGATCCGCGTTGTTCAGGAAGAACTGGAGTCTCTCTGGCGGCAAGCTATTGGGATTCTGGACTGGATCGTACAACATCGCCTTTTTTCCAAGCCGGTCAACAATTACCGCCTGAAAGTATTCCTGCTCGGGTTAACCGGGTTGAAGCCGTCGTAATTCATTGTAGGAAAGAATGAGATTACGAATCATCACCGTCTTTGAGGATAGGAAGACGATCACGAAGATGTTTTCGTCGAGGTCCAATTCCCTACGCAGTGCCTCCAAAGCATTAATCAGAGCAGAGTTCTTGAATTGGACATGAGCCGGTAGTGATTGATGCCACGTCGGCTTACCTGGGAACAATCCAGAGAACAGATTCATGAGATGCCTCTGTTTTCAGTTAAAGGTGTTACGAGACCGAACTGAGGGCGAGGCGGAAGCCGACATCATCGAAGCGTTTGTCCGGCGCGAGCCCAACGCGGCTGGCCGAGCGGCAACGCTGCGCGGGACTGTTCCAACTGCCGCCACGAACAACGCGGATCGAGCCTGAAGGCGGACCGGTCGGATCCGTGACGCTACCACCTGGATATTGGCCATACCAGTCGCGGCACCATTCCCAGACGTTGCCTTTCATGTCATAGAGTCTCCACACATTCGCCTGCTTCTGTGCCACAGGATGCGTTGTGTGGCCGCTGTTCTTGTTGTACCACGCCATTTTATCCAGATTGCCTGCGTAGTCTCCCGTCGTCCCCGCCCGGCACGCATGTTCCCACTGCGCCTCCGTCGGCAGCATATACTCGTAGCCTTCCCGCAAACGACCGGCTTGACGCTCCCGCTCCGTCAGCTTCTGGCAGAACTCCACGGCTTCAACCCTCGAAACCTCCTCCATTGGCCGGTACACCCCCTTGAATTTTGATTGGGTGGAACTCGTCATTGGCTCCATCAATAATCGTCTGACCCTGCCAATGGCACTCGACTGATCGCGCCGAAAAAGCATCTCCCATTGGCCCTGCGTCACCTCGGTCCGTCCCAGCCAATAGCCTTTAGTGATTGTCACCTGCATTCTTGGGCTCTCGCTGCCCGTGCCTTCGCTGCCCATTATGAAGGTGCCCGGTTGGATAAACTCCATTTCAAGATCCAGCCCCGGGACAGTCCAGGCCTGCTCCTCCTCTGGGGCGCGAAGTTTCTCCAGTGCTGCTGACACATCCACCGTACGACTTGCTTCCACCGTCACGGACCGTGTGACCGTCTTGAAGCCCTTGAGCTCGAATCGCAACGTGTACCTGCCTGGTGGCAACGAGCCCCGCAGCGGAGTCAGGCTCTCAGCCTGCGACCGCTCGTCACTGAACATGGTTTCATGCTGATCCCCGCCGCCGATCACCACTCGTGCTCCGGCAGGCGTCGTCTTGCACGCCACGATGCCAGGCTTGGGCTTCAACTCCACGTTCACCGCGGTCGCCTCCTGGTCACGCACAGCCACTGCTTGCTTCCAGGGTTCGTAGTCGGGATGGGTAATCTCCACAGTGCGGGATCCGACTTCGAGACCCTTGACTACAAACGGCGCGTTGGGGACTACCGAGCCGGAGGCTACATCAGACACCTGCTCCACCTTGACCAGTTTTCCATCAATACTCACTTGCGCCTGCCCAAATTCAAAATCTGAACTCGAAACCCGCAAATCGATGCCGCCATTTTCCGGCGTCAGCGTGCCCACGTTCACACTGCGGACTTCCTTGGGCTTGAGCGATACCGTTTTCTCCACCCGCCGATAGCCGCGCTGTGAGACCTCCAGCCGCAGCGCCTGCTCGCTAGGCTGGCTCTTGATCGTTGCCGGAGTCGATCCGGACACCACTCCATTCACCCGCACTTCCGCGCCGGTCGGCATCGAGAAGACGCGCAATTCCCCGGGCAGCAGCGTCTGCGCCGGGGCAACCCTGACCGCACGTCCGATGACCAACTCGACGCCGGCCATCTCCACCGGTGCACAATCAGCGTGGGCAAGCTTCAGCGTGTAACCGCCGACCGTGAGCAGATTGTTGCTCGTGAGCACGCCGCCCGCGGGCACTGCACCCAACTCGATCTGGCTGCCGCGCCCGTCAATGGCAGTCACGACCGTGCCAGGGCGCGCCTTGATCGCGATGGCTCCCTTCACTGCGATCAACCGCACTTCGGCTCTGCCACGGCCATCCTTCACGGCGACTAGGGTGGTGAATGGTTGGTAGCCATCCGCCTGCACGGTGAGTTCTTGGTCGCCGTCGGGAACGTCATCCACCACCGCCCGGCCATCCTTGACCTCCACGTTTGAGGCCGGACCAAGCCAGACTCGCGCCCCGGCGTTGGCCGGATCAACCACAACCGTGAATTCGCGTCGCCGCAAGTCAGAGAGTCCTTGCCGCAACAACACCGCTTGGGGTTTCACCCCAGCAATACCATCGCCAAGCTGCAATTTCGTAGCGATCTCGCCCACTGATTTTGGGCGGTTCTGCGGATCCTTCGCCAGACAGGCAAGAATCGTCTCCTCCCAGTGGCGTGGCACCGGCGGCAAACCCTGCACGCCCAATTCCGCCCGGCGCACCGCTAGAGGTGTTGGCTGCTCATGCAAGGTCTGGTAGGCTAGATCACCGCGAAAAAATGGGGGTTTGCCCGTGAGCAGGTCATAGAGCGTCGCCCCGAGCGCGTAGACATCGTCCGCCACAGTGGGCAGGAACCCACGCACCTGCTGCGGACTGGCGTAGGACGGAGTAAAGGCCGAGCGACCTGTGAGCCGCGTCTTTGTCTCCGACAGGCTTCCAGCAATGCCAAAGTCGGTCACCTTCAGGTGTCCCGCCCGATTCAACATCAGGTTCTGCGGCTTAAGGTCCCGGTGCACCACGTGCGCCTGGCCATGGGCATATTCGAGCGCGTTGCACAACTGCCGCACCCAGTCCGCGATCTCCTCCGGCGAGAAACACCGCTGCGGCTGGGCGCTCCGCAATGCCTGCAAGGTCGGACCGTCTATGAATTCCATTACGATTGCCGCCGCGGACTCGTCGCGCTCGAAGTGGTGCACGCGGACAATATTCGGGTGGGTCAGTTCCAGGCAGGCGCTGGTCTCACGCTTGAGATCGGCCACCGCCTCGGCATCTCGCGCCACCGCCTCCGGCAGGAACTTCAATGCCACCACCCGTTCCAATTCCAGATCACGCGCCCTCCACACGACACCCATGCCGCCCCGGCCCACTTCGGCATCAAGTGCATAGCGGCCAAACAGTCGCTGCCCCGCAGCTAGCCCGCGCACAGTTGCAAAATCATCCTGGCCCACGCGACGGGTTGAACTTTCGCCGGGCTCTTCTGCAGGCACATGCCGAGTGGGGTCATCGTCGGCCATACCCGGATGCTGGCGGATGGGCGCCACACCTTCAATGGAAAATCCTAAAACGCAGCGGCCCGTCGGATGCAGCCGCCCACTCTATCGTCTCCGTGGAACCTGCTTTACGCCCGGCAGGCCTATCTCGTCCCAGTCAACGCCAGACGGAATGAGATCTGCAGCCTTGAGCCCGAGCACAGTTGCCAAGAGCACGACCTCAAAATCGCCGACCCACCTGACCCGCCCCTCAATGGCCGCGACGATGCTGCGCGAGACGTCCCACCCTACGAGCTGGCACTTGGCCGCGAGGGTTGACTGAGACCAGCCCAGCTCAGTCCGACGTTTTTGAACCGAAGGTCCGACAAGGTTTCGAGGTTGTGTCGTTCGCGGGCGCATTGTCCGGATTTCCGGACTTGCACCTTACCTGTTTCTGGGGCTCTATATGTCTGGTTTTCCGGACAATCGGCTTTCCGCCAAACCGGTCAACGTCTCAGCCATGCCAAAGGATCGCGATTGGATGGACTACGCCAACCTGATTTCGCAGGTTGGACAGAATGTCCAGCTCGACCAAATCAAGAGCGAGATTGCTCGAGCCGACCGGGACCGGAAATGGCAAGAGCTGGAGCGGGAGGGGCGAGAGCTAGATCGAGAGCTTCGGAAGCAAGAACTGGAGGACCGAAAGCAAGAGCTGGAAGACCAGGCGAAAGAAACGCAACTGCGCCTTCGAGACCAGATCTTCCAGGGCGTACAACGGTTGAAGAAGATCCGTGCTGTTGCCCTGGCGTCAAACCCGCGCCGGGCGCTTGTGGTCGCCCTGATCAGCGTGCACCCGCCGCCGACCACGGACTTGGAGGACTACCAGGATAAGGAGCGTGCACAGGCCCTGCAGGACGACCTTGCCGCCTTCGTCCATGAGTGCGAAGGGCGGCTGGATGATGCCGAACAGCAGGCGGCAAAGACCTGCCTCGACTACCTGTGCGGCCAGGCGGAACTCATGTGGCTCATCGGGTACGCCCGCAGAAAGGAACACGCAGCCGATCAGCATGCGAAGCTCGATGCTGAGTTGAAGGAGGAAACAGCGAAGTTCAATGCTGAGTTGGAGAATCAATCCTCGGGACTGCAAAGCCCCAAACAAGCGGATGGGGCATTGATCAACCGCGAAGACCGACGAAAATCCCGGGTATTTCTAGTGGGTCTCGGCATGGCGGCGGCCGGCATTGCCGTTGGAGTATGCTTAAGCTATCCTGCGGATCCGAGCGATCATACAGCGATCGTCTTCACCTCGATCGGATGCGTTCTGGGCATCGCCTTTTTTATCGGTATCATCTGGTTCGCAGATGCGAACTCAGTGAACCGAGGTCTCCTCCGGGAGAAACGGGACCTGGAAATCACGGCCCGCGCAGGCCGAATCGACCAGCTGAGAGAACGCCTTGCAGCCCGAACCGAGCGATTGACAAGAATCGTCGCTGTCCAAGCACGAATCGAAACCTCTTTACCCAACAGCTTGCGGAAGAAGTTTGGGGATAACCTCTCCAGCGCCGACTATCGCAAGATATTCGAAGAGCGGGCTGCCCTGATCAAGGAGGTGTTGAGGATCGCTGACAATATCCCACCCGACCTCGACGGCGTCACCGTTGGCGGGATCACCATCGCGGGCACGCTGGAAGTAGATGAGGGCAAGGTTCAGGCAGCGGAGTCTGACAATGCTTCTGCAGAGACAAACGAGGAGGATGACACCGAGAGCGAGATGGGCGACGACGAGGAGTTGTACCAGCAGGCGGTAGATATTATCAGGACCACCCGCTGTGCCTCCACTTCGATACTCCAGGGCCAGCTCCGCATCGGCTATAACCGCGCCGCGAGGATCATGGAACTGATGGAAGAGAAAGGGATAGTCGGCCCAGAGGATGGCGCGCAGCCGCGTGAGATCCTGGTGGACCTCGACAAATTGTGAACGCGTTCATTGCTGACTGGTCTTTCTTCATAGCCAAAAACCGATGACGACAAACCCGACCAACCGCTTTATTGATGCCTTCTTCAGAAGAGCCGGTCTCAAAGGACAGGTGAAACCGGAGCGCTTTTGGAATACGCTTTTGCAGCGTTTTGGAGAAGCGGCTGCTGAATTTGCGAAAGCCGTCCAGGCTCGCGAAGCTGGTATCATAGTAGATCCATGTCGGACGAAAAATCGCAACCTGGAATTTGCCAACGCGGTCGCCTCGCAATTCGACACAGCCAGGTTGGGCGCTTTCGCGTTTTGGTTCCTCCAAGAGAATCTGCCGCTGGATCAGCCGGTGTTGGAACTCGGGTGCGATAACGGGATACTGCTGTGCTTGCTGGCCAAACGGTATCCGAAGACTCAATTTCTGGGCATCGATCCTTGTAAGGAAGCCATCGCAATCGCCAAGGAGCGCGCGGCAAAACACAAGCTCGGCAATGTCGAGTTCAAGACCGGAACTGTGGAAAGTTATTCATCCAATGCAGATGGACGCCACTTCGGTCTCATAATCGCCCTTGCGGTCATCCATGAGATGCTGACCAGCACGTTTGCCGCTGAGATGATGGCAAAGGACGGTGTCTGGGAAGACGAGGGCCTCACTGCCACACCAGATCCCAATTTTTCGTTATTTGATCACGAGGACAGGTGGCGCCAAAATCAGTGCAAGGTTCCTGCGTTAGAGGCGATTCATAGCATGCTTAGCCCTGGTGGCCTGTTTATTTCTTTAGATCATTGGCCCGGGGTCACTGCGATATTGCGATGGGTGCGTTGCGCCGAGGAGTATGGGTTTAGCTTCGACACTCGTCGAAGTATTCTTCTGGCGTTCCCGAATGTTGAATCAGAGGGCGAAACGCTGCCGCTTACCGTGTTTGTGAAGGACGGTGGAGAGACTGTTGAGGCGTGTGATGTTCTAGCTTTCGCCGCTTATAGGGCCTTCCTCGGGAATAGCGCACTTTCTGAGATCAACGACTGTAACGTGGCCGAATTAGTCTACGGGGCGCTGCAGCGGCATGAGTTGTTCGTGCAGACGCATGTTTACAAGGACGGATCGGGTACCTTACGGACCCACGTCGGCCTTGCGAATGGCTTGGGTTACTTCTTTGCCACGAGTTCCAAAGGATCCCGCATCCTTACTCTGATGCCTTCGGTGGTCTTGCCCCAGACGGTGGAGAAGCTCCTGGCTGGCGAAGCTGAAATGGCCAAACACGCCACGATCGCTAGGAAGGTCACCGATCTAGCCGCTCTCAGGAAGCTTGGCGTTCAGATAGAGCCGCAGCAGTTAGGATCAACGGAAGCATGAAACCGAAGCTCGTCATCCGAGCTAGGATGGCCGCACGAAGCTGTCCGATTTGGCAGCAACCGTCGGTCCGCCCTACGCACCCGGATTGTGAACCATATTCGCATCAAAGCCATCAATCCGACCAATGTCCTGAAGTTGAAAATCACCCAGTCCGGCGTGTGGACGCAATCTCGGCTGTGGCATTCGTCCAGGAATAGACATCGGATCCAAACTACCCAGAATATGAGTTACGACTTCTCTGAACAAATCCTGGCACGAGTTCAGGAAATGATTCCTGGCCACATTATCTCGCTTGAACGCAAGTCCCTCGCGGGAGAGCAGCACGCATACTTTGCAGTCAACGATTTGCCCACGGATGTGCACTTCAAATTGGACGGCCCAGCTAATCTTGTAGGATGGAATGACCACCTTGGCCTGCACACGGTCGACCTCATTGCACAGGGGCTGGCTGTCACTCTCAAAAGGGAGATATCAAGCGGACCCCGTCGGTTACAACCGCGCCCCGAGGATCATGGAGCTGATGGAGGAAAAGGCGGTCCTGCATCCAACTCGATCCTCCCAGACGAACCCGAAAAAACCACGAGCGCACTTCCACTTACCATGAACACAGACATGTCCGCCGACAACATCCGCCGCCTTATCACCAACCAACGGGAAGAACACGCCCATTGCTCCTTTGCATCCGGTAGGGTTGGCATGAGCGATTTCAGTAAACTCTACCCCGTGATGCAAAACCTTCCACCAGAGCAGCTCGCCGGATGGATGCCGCTGATCGACAGCATGCGGGAAACCCACAGCAAATGTCATTCGTGCTACAGCAAAGTCCTCGCGTATTGCATCCTGTTCACCCTAGACCGCCTTCCAGAACTCAACTTGAAATACACCAAGTGCTACAATGAGAAAACGGAAGACAACCGCCCTGATGAAGCCCGGGATTACATGGCTGAAGTCCTCAATTACATGCCTGAAGTCCTCGAACTCAATTCGTCGCCAGAATGGACCCAGCTCATCGACAAGATGCAATCCACGACTAAGGGGAAGATCCGGATCCTGCAGGATGCAAAAACCCTCAAGAGAATCGAGGGTCTTTGCCAGGAGAGAAACGAGTATCTTTGCCAGGAGAAAAACGTCTCGGATGAGACGTTCAACCGGTGGAAGAAGCATTTCAACGAGATGGAGGCCCAGACGACGGAACGGCTAAAGGAGCTTGAGCGAGAAAACATTGAGTTGAGTATTACGCTGGCCAGGGCACTGCTGGCAGCATGGCGAGGAAAAGTGTGAGCCCGGGCATAGAGAGGCAGATGGCAGACCGATTTGATCCTGATCCGATCTCGTCATGCCCACCGCAAGGCTCCTTTTATGGTCGCCGGCAAGATCAATGCCTACTGAAGCTTCACCACCATGCTCCCTGAAGCGTCCATCTTCAATCTTAATGTGTGCATAATGCGAGAGGCCCGCCCGTGTGAATTGCCATCCGATCGCGACCGAACGCCGCGATGACGCAGCCTCCCCTATTCCACATACATCAGATTGTGCTAAAAATCTTCCACTCTTTTAACTAATGAATCCCAAAACTATCCGACAGATATTTACCGTTATAACGTTAGTCACCCTAGTGGGATGCAAATCCGCCCCTGATATCACGAACAAGTTGTTTGTTTCTCCGATAACAACCGAAGCGCCGAAGCAAACGAACGATCTACCCAATCCCCCTTTCGAGGCTGCGAAACTTGTCACTAATCTCCCTACACTAACCCTTGCACCTACGATCGGCACCGCATTGGCATCGCAGACTGTACCCGAAGGTGTCGGTTTCAATTTGAGCATAATCGCAAAAGGAACAGCCCCTCTCATTTACCAGTGGTATCTGAACGGCAAAGCTATTTCAGGGGCTCTTGATTCAAGATACGAAGTACCTTCTGCATCTGTCGCAACGGCAGGCACCTACACCGTGTCAGTAAGAAACGGTGCCGAACTTGTCACCAGCCTTCCACTACTAGTGATCGTTAAGGTACCCGATGCAAAACTTCAAATCAGTCTCAAAGCTCCCAGAACCTACGGCGACAAGCACCACACCGCAGTCTTGGTTCTAACGAACGCCAGTGCGAGTCCCGAAGCAAACGCTACCACAAATCCAGAAATCTTACAACAAACGATCGACTTCGATAAACCAACGGTCATTAAACTCCCAATCTGGTTTCCTAAGTCAGCCTTAAACGGAACGTCACTGCATCTGGCGCTCCAGTACGCCGATGACAGCTATCCTTTTAGATGGGAGAAATCGATCGACATCTCCCGGGGCCAAGAGGTGATCGTGACCGAGACTGTGGGTGTAGTGATTGAACCCTTGGCAATTGAGTTGCCTGGAGCATACAGTGAAGTTTTCCAAAATAAATTGAGCCCTGCAATTTTTTATAAGGATAGTGCGATCAAAATAAGGATCAACAATCCCGAAGCCAAGAAGCTGCGCGATAAAGCAAGAGCGTTCATGGTCATATACAAAGCAAACGTTTCGGACTCGAAGAAGGGAGACGGAGGTGAGCTGGGTACGTTTGACGCGAATCCAGAAGTTCAGGGTTCATATGATTTGAAGAATGTGAGGTTCGCGGTCGGTGGCGCGGCCTATGACGCTGTGAGTCGGATCAAAGAAATGGATCCAAAGCTCATACTATCCAATGAATCTTTGGCGGGGCATGACTTCCCGGCAGATTTCGTTTTGAACCCGCCGTCGGAAGGCCTATACAACATAGTTGTTTGGCTGGAAGACGATGGCCAATATGCCTTCAGTCAACAGACAATCAAAGTCTATGTGCGTCGTTAGGAATGTCTTCCGGTTGCTCATACTGGCTGTTCTTGGACTGGTAGTGGACCCACTAGCCATTGCGCAAGGAAGCGATGGATCCAAAGCAGGGCAGTCGTTACGTTGCTCGGTGTTCTTCAGAACTGCCGACGGCCAAGTTAAGATGGGCGCTGGTTCATTTGTTTTTCTTCTTCATGCTACGGAGAGCGCTAAAGAATACATAAGGAAAGTGGTTAGGTCAGACATGAGCGTTGATTCCGTTAGCTTGCATGAGGACTATGTGATGAAAGTTCAGGCTGATTCAGCTGGGGAAGCTGTCTTCAATAATGTTCCGCTAGGGGGTTACTTTGTGGTTTCAGACGTGAGATGGTCAAAGAAAGGCATGATTCCTTTTACAAGTAAAAAGGAAGGAGGAATAGTACTAGGAAATGCTTTGATTTCGGGGAATTCGGGTCCTAAATGCATCGTTTCCAACTAGGCTGTGGTTGAGTTAGGGGAGTTAGGCGATCGCTCGTTTTCATTCGAGGGTACGGAGCTACTCCTTCTGATACTCGGCAATCCTTGGAGTTTTTCCGATCATGGCTGCAGCGGTATCGGCCAGAACAGCGCGGTTCCGGGTTGCCAGCCGCGCCCACGTCCCATAACATCAGTTAGCATCGATGCTTGGGAGTAAGCGCATTCTGGTGCTCGGCGACGTCCACAACAAGTGGGTGGAAGCTGAAAAGATCCTGTCGGACCTGGAGTCACACTATGACCAGGCTGTCCTGTTGGGTGATTACTTCGATGACTTTGGTGACACCCCCCGGCTGGCGGCTGAGACCGGGTAGTGTCCGTCAAGTTTCGCACATTTCGATCTGGGTAGGTCGGAGGAAGGATATGGGTTGGGAGTTGGGCTAACGCTTGCGGGTTTGGGAGAGATCCAAAAAGGATCGGGGGTGAAAGGGGGCGTGGGGGAAAGCGGGGGCGAAGCCACCGCGTGCCCCCACCTCTGACCGGTTGTGGGACCGCGGCGTTGGACTGGACAAGCGCAGCGATTTGGCCATGACGTGGGACATGACTTCGCTTGGAGTCCGGAGAGATAGTCGAGGCCGAGCAGTCGCTGAAGGTCCTGAAGAGCGAGTTGGCCGCGTCTGCAAAAGCGCGGCACGAAGTCTGCTGGGGCGAGACTTGGGGCGCAGGAGCAGGAGTACGTCGAACGCAAGATGTGCTGGGCGCTCCGACTGCCGCGGCCTTTCGGCAGTACGAGAGCCTTGCGCGACCGGTACTGGGCGTCGGAGACCCGCCGGGTGCAGGTGCGCGGGCTGATCGCCGAGCAGATGGCGCCTGGCGACGATATGCCGTAGGCGTCATGCGAACTGCCCCGCCACGACCTTGTCGACGGCGCGGCGTGGTGATCGGGAGGCCGTCGAGCCGGCCCATGTCCATGTAGCGTTTGCGGCCCCACAGCGTGCCGACGACGTGGCGCAGCCGGGCGCGAGACGAGGATGAGGGCGCTGTTGCCGTCGGGAAAGGCGCCGACGACGCGGGTGCGGCGGCGGATCTCGCGCATGAGGCGCTCGAGCGGATTGTTCGTGCGCAGGCTGCGCCAGTGCTCCGAGGGGAAATGGAAGTACTGGAGCGTCTCCTCGATGCCCGTGGCGACGAGGTCGGCCGCGCTGGCGAGCTTCATCTCGCGCAGCTTGGCGACGACCAGCACCGCCTTTGCCTGCGCCGCCTGCGAGGTCCTCCTGGGCGTGGATCGCCTTCAGCATCGCCGCCACCTCGCGCACCTTCGTCGTCGGCACGGCGGTCCAGACGTTGCGATAGAAATGGACCGCGCAGCGCTGCCAGAGGGCCTCCGGGATAGAACTCGGCCAGGCTCTCCACCAGTCCGAGGCACTTGTCGCTGACGAACGAGCCGCACGCCGGCAAGACCGCGCTCCTTCAGGTGCCGCAGGAAGTTGACCCACGAGGCCTTGTCCTCCTTCGCCCCCTCCATGACGCCCAGAACCTCGCGGTAGCCGTCCTGGTTGACGCCGATCGCGACCAGGATGCTCACGTTCTTCACCTCGCCGCCCCAGGAGCGCTTGAGCCAGATCCCGTCGAGAAAAACGTAGGGGTGCTCGCCGCGTGATCGGCCGGTTGCGCCACTCCTCGATCTGGACGGCGATCTTCTGGTTGAGCTCGCTGACCGTGCTCGGGCTCACCCGCGTGCCCCAGAGGGCCTGGGTGATGTCCTCGACCCGGCGGACGGAGACGCCGGCCAGGTACATCTCCACCAGCGCCTCCTCGACGCTGATCTCCCGGCGCTTGTACCGCTCGATGATCGCGCGTCTCGAAGGGCAGCTTGCGCAGCTTCGGCACCTTCAGCGTCACCTCGCCGGCCTTGGTGTGGAGCTGGCGCTCGTAATGGCCGGCCCGGGTGTCGACCCGCTCCGGCGAATGCTCGTAGCGCTTCGCCCCGCAGAGCTGGTCCGCTTCGGCGTCCAGCATGGCGTTCAGCGTCTCTTCCACGGTCGTTACGACGATTTTGTTGAGGTGGTCCTTGATCAGGCCTTCGTTGATGGCGATCACGTCACCAAGGGGCTTCGTTGCGCTGTCCGCGGCTGGCGCCGCAGCGTCGGAGGGAGTGCCTTCGTTCATGGGAGTGAGACCTTCCTCCGTACTACCCGATCAAAAAATGTGCGCAAGAATCCGGACGTTATCTGAGACCGCGTACTGGCTCGCGTATTCCCTGCGCCAGCCGGAGCGGATTCACCTCCTCGGCAACCATGACCTGCCGTACCTCTACCCGGGAAACGCCTGGCTATTCTGCCCAGGATTCACCGCTGAAAAACAACGTGAGATCGAGCACCAGCTGCGCAAAGCGCCTTGCGACCGGCTTCAACTTGCCCACTGCGGCCACGGATGGCTTTTCACCCATGCCGGCTTCGCTGGGCGGTTTGCCGAAGGTGAAACACCCGAGTCGCTGGCTGCCCAGGCCAATAAGCTGCTCACCCACCTGGCTGAAGGGCATCATGAGCCCTGGCTGGTCCCAGGTGTTGCGTGCGGTGGATCCGAACTCGTGGGCGGGATCGACTGGCTCGATTGGAATTCGGAATTCTGGCCAGTGTCCGGCCTACACCAGGTTGTGGGCCATACACCAGGTAAATTTGCGCGGGGACGACATCTCGATCCTAATGGTACCGGTGTGAAAGTTGAAGTGCGCCAGGCGGCTGTTATCCGGGATGTCCCTGGTGCGCGCCGTCGGCCATGGCAAAGCTTGAACTGGAACCTTGATTCCGGACTGCGGCAGGTAGCCCTCGTTGACAACAAGAGTGTGCGCATCTTCAACCCGGCGCTCGAGCAGGTGCCACCTGCCCGGTGACGAAACGACCTATGGCAAATGATAAACCAGGTCTCGATGTCGCCCAGCGGCACAACCGCTTCGGTTTTCGCGCCGGCTGGATCTATTTTTGCGATCAAGAAGGGCTCTTTCGCTTTCGCGGCTGGCCGCAGCTAGACGCCGAGTACCGCGACCCCAGTGCCGGGTGGCACCCGATAGACCTTGCCTCGCGTGACCGGCTAATCGATCGGTTCTGGAACGGCCAGCGCCCACCCAGTGATCTAGTGCTTATCCCCAACGGCAACACGTTCCAGGAGGCCGCATCCGGCCAGCTGTGCATGCCATGGATCGTGCCCACCGAGGGGCGGCGTCACGCGTACGGGTGCTACCACTGGCGGCAGTTTCTGGCTACCCTGCCCGTTGCCCTTGGAAAACATGCCGCCCGGCTACGTTGTGGCTTCTTTTCTGCGTTGGAGCTGTTTCAGCAAGTGCCCGCCGCGATGGATCTCACCCGCCACAATCCTATGTTGGCGGCGGCGCTGGCCCGGCACTGGGAGTTTCCAGCTGTTGGCCGGGTTGACTGGGCTGCGGTGCGCCAGCAGGTGCGCCACCGGCGGCGCGACATCACCGGCTGGCTCGGTTACCCAGCGACGGATGCCATGGCCAACAACCTGGAACGGATTTGGATCGATGGCACCAATGTTGCGGAAGCAATCCAGCGCGGCGTGGCCGTCTTGAACGATCCAGTCTTTGGCCCGGCCTTGCAGCATCTGCCACTTGTCAACCAGGCAGTGGTCGATTGTCTGGCCAATCCCCTGACACGCCAATGGCTGGAGCCCCGGCGGCTGAAGGAAATCGGCCCCCGCCGTCTTTGTGAACACATTGGTTTTCTATTTGAACCCATCAATATCCTCCTGGGTGCCGGGGTGATTGACCTAGATGCAGCCCGCCAGCTTTCGAGGTGCACGCCAGACCGACGCAGCGCAAAATGGATGCTGCCGTACTTGATGTCACACTCGCTGCCAGGTGCACCCGCGCCGACCGCCTCAGGCATTGAACGGCTCCAGTCACTGGCCGAACAGATTCGCGAGGGCGAGGAGATGGCCCAGTGCATCGGCTCCATGCCATACGTCCTGCGCGCTGCGTGTGGCCATGTAGCCATTTACCGGGTAACCGCGCCAGTACGTGCCACGGTCGCCCTTTCCAGCCAAGACCAAGAGGGCTGGCAGATCGAAGACGTCAGGGGCCCGCACAATGTGGCGATTGCCCCGGCACACCTCGCGCAGATCGCCAACGCATTTCCGCCGGAAGTACAATTTGACCGGTGGATTCAGGAGCGACCTTGCGCAAAGTGAACAGCCGCTTGCCGGCGAAGACCAACCAAGACGATCTCGCCGCCCTCACCCCAGCTCGCTGGAAACCGGTGTCGTAATCGGTCGGCCCCCCACGTCGTGTAGCTCACCATTGCGACAAATTACCCTGTCGCATGGACTCCAAGCGCCTCATTTTTGGCAT
Organism: uncultured Verrucomicrobiae bacterium; assembly: GCA_963804395.1. Classification (GTDB taxonomy): domain Bacteria; phylum Verrucomicrobiota; class Verrucomicrobiia; order Opitutales; family Opitutaceae; genus Fen-1467. Next base: position 70,287 of record CAWDQK010000068.1, read on the forward strand.
CAGCAATGACAAGCTTTTCCCCTTCGGCTTGTTCGCGACCAACGTGACTACGCTCCACAGTGCGTATCCTCTAATCCAATTTGCCGGAGCCCGGTTGATCGCCGTACCCCCGGGCGACCGTTTGCATCCTGTGGTGCATCTCTCCCCGCACACCCAAATCACCAGTCGAGGTTCTTGTCTAATTTCTGAATTTGCTCGCAACAGGCGTCCGATGTTCAGAATATAGCTGAGTCGAATATGAACGATACCCCGCGAGGTGGCCCGCTTCCGCAACATAAGAGATGGTACGGGTGGTTGACGCTAGTCTTCGGTGGGCTCGGTGTGATTGGTGTCATCGTGAAGATCTTGGAGTACCTGAAGATTGAGCCCGATCAATTGTCTGGTCCGATTAGCAAAGTATGGAATGTTGCTGTTGTTGGTTCTCGCTACTTTGCAATACTGCTGTTGGTTGCGCTAGTAATTTGGAAGCGCACGACAGTGATGGGATGGATTCGGGGCAGTACCCGTGTCGTTTTTTCCGCCTACGTTCGGCTTCTTGCGTTCCTTCTTCGCCCTGTAGTGCGGCACATTATTTCGACTGCACGTACTGGTGATTCGGTGGTCCCGCCCCCGGAAATAGCTCAGACCATCCGCCTTCGTGCCGAGATTGCTCTGCTGACGTCGAACGGAATCAAATTGGAAGCTTTTGACGGCATACAAAACGTCGGCTATTGGAGTTCTTGCGAAGACTCGGTGACGTGGAGCGGAATCGTCGTCAACGAGGTCAGAGTCTTTGACGTCTGGATTGATCAAGCATGCAAATCGAATGCCGGAGGGGAGTTCGAATTAAGCATCGGGCCGGAACTGATAAAAGGGAAGGCGACTGATACAGGTTCTTGGGGGCATTTCGAGGAAGTTTGGTTAGGCACTGTCTATTTCGCCGATGAAGGGCAATACTCATTGCGAATCACACCGATGAGCATCCGTGAAGCTTTGATGAATGTTAGGTCAGTGCGGCTCATTCCGAAGGCGAGTGGGCTCTATATTCTGCGCGCCCGATGGGGAGTTGGACAACGCATCAAAGACGTGACGGCCGCGGTCCGTTCGCGTATCGCGAACGACAGAATAGAAATGAAGGTTCTAAATGAGAATCTGGGTCTTCTAGGGAAGGATCAAGATCCCGCATTCGGCACGCGGAAGGAATTGACTGTTGAATATGTGTTTTCGGGAACGCTGGATTCAATCAATGTCGCTGAAGGCCTCACGTTCGAACTTCCTAGAGGAAGAATGGGGCCTCAGAGCTAGGGCGACATTGCGCCCCGCTCTCATTCTTGGATGTTGCCGACCACAGTGCCGTCGTAGGAAGTGCCGTGTTTGTGCCAAGGTGACGACGTAAGTCCGAAGGCTGATACGGTTTGAGCGTGGTTTGAGCGCCGTTTGCGCCGTCAGTGCCGTTCCTTGTTTCTTGACTTCTCCCCCACCGGAACCGAGTCCCGCCGTTGGCAGCGCCGTGAGAAAAGGCTCGGCTGGCGGCCTATCGTTCGGGCATCAATCGCCGCATGCCCTTTTCCTGCGTTCGTTCCGTGCGCGATGACCCGGCGTTGCAAACGGAGCTTTTTTGCTCAAGCAGCAGTGCTGCCCCCACTGCGGCCGGCGCGGCACGCTGAACCGCCACAGCCGGATTCTGGGCAACGATCCCGACCAGGCAGACGCGCAGCGCATTTGAGGCCAACGGGCTCGCCGCCCTCACCCCTGCTCGCTGGAAGCCGGTGTCGTAATCGGTCGGCCCGCCGCGTCGTATTGCTCGCCATGGCGACAGATTACCCTGTCGCATGGCTCATGAATAGGAGGTCGCCGGCCGGACGGATACTTGGTGCTGCTGGCGGTGGAGGGATTGGCGGGGAAGCGACCGGCGGGATCGTAGCCCGCCCGAGAATACCAGGGAGTAGACCGCAATTTGCCCGTGGGATCGTAGACGGGAACAATCCTACGATCCTGGCGGCCGGATCAGAACAGGCCGTTTGGTCGGGCTGATTCAACCAGCAGACACGGCTGAATTGTTACCGACTTTTTTGTGGTCGTAAGATCTGCCGAATTGGGATCGTAGGGATTTTTTACAACCGCTCGGACTGGCATCGTAATTCGCGACCCAATTGCCGCGCTCTGGTCGTAGGTGTACGATGGATTCGAGCGGAACCGGAGAACCGGGCATGTTTGCATACGATGAGAGCGTGGATTTCCCGCTCCGCCGATTGTTCATCGTAGGCATTCCGACCCGTGGCGTCGTCGGCCTTCGCCAAGGCTACGGCGCGACACAGTATGGTTTTGAACCGGGCTGCGGTCGTACGGGTCGTTTCTGGGTGCGATCTTACGATGAGATCGCAGTTTTTCGCCTTAACCGATTTCTGATCGTAAGTGTTCTGACCGCTGCCGTCGTATGGTTTTGGACCGGACTGTGGTCGTAAGGCTACGACTGCGACGGAAGGTTTGGCCGAGGATGAACGGACGCGGCTACGACGCGGTGATCGCTTTCATGGCGTCATGGAAAGACAGGCCGAGCACCTGGACGAAGAAGTCGATCGTGTTGCCGCCCAGGTCGCGCTCGGGCCCGCCTCCGCCCGGCTTCGGCGCGGCAGGCCAGCGCCAGTAGGAGTCTTTGACGATCAAGCCGGCGTACTCGCGCACGAGGAAGTTGCCGCCGCCGGATTCGACGAGCTGGAGCCCGCGTTTTTCGAGGAGAGGCACGAGCAGCGCCATGCGGGCGGCGCGAATCTGCTCACGCGTCCATGGGGCCGGCTGACGGTCGCTAACTGTTACCGACTTTTTTGTGGTCGTAAGATCTGCCGAATTGGGATCGTAGGGATTTTTTACAACCGCTCGGACTGGCATCGTAATTCGCGACCCAATTGCCGCGCTCTGGTCGTAGGTGTACGATGGATTCGAGCGGAACCGGAGAACCGGGCATGTTTGCATACGATGAGAGCGTGGATTTCCCGCTCCGCCGATTGTTCATCGTAGGCATTCCGACCCGTGGCGTCGTCGGCCTTCGCCAAGGCTACGGCGCGACACAGTATGGTTTTGAACCGGGCTGCGGTCGTACGGGTCGTTTCTGGGTGCGATCTTACGATGAGATCGCAGTTTTTCGCCTTAACCGATTTCTGATCGTAAGTGTTCTGACCGCTGCCGTCGTATGGTTTTGGACCGGACTGTGGTCGTAAGGCTACGACTGCGACGGAAGGTTTGGCCGAGGATGAACGGACGCGGCTACGACGCGGTGATCGCTTTCATGGCGTCATGGAAAGACAGGCCGAGCACCTGGACGAAGAAGTCGATCGTGTTGCCGCCCAGGTCGCGCTCGGGCCCGCCTCCGCCCGGCTTCGGCGCGGCAGGCCAGCGCCAGTAGGAGTCTTTGACGATCAAGCCGGCGTACTCGCGCACGAGGAAGTTGCCGCCGCCGGATTCGACGAGCTGGAGCCCGCGTTTTTCGAGGAGAGGCACGAGCAGCGCCATGCGGGCGGCGCGAATCTGCTCACGCGTCCATGGGGCCGGCTGACGGTCGCTAACCAAGGGGTTGGTCACAGTCTTTTCTCCAATGGGGTTGAATGAGGACCCGGTTGACCTGTTTCAAATCGACGATGCGGGTCTGGTCACGGACGGCCTCGATGAGCGACGACACGCAGAGGTTCCTGGTGCGGCGCAAGAGACCTTCGCCCGAGCGCACGATCAGGGCGAGCGCTTCCACCGAGAAGGTGTTGTGGCCGAGGCCGGCGCGGTCGAGTTCGCCCAGGATGAACTTTTCGATCGTCTCGGGCGCGAGCCGCGGGAGCACGACCGAGTACGTCACGCGGGAGCGGATCTCCTCGTTTTGGGAGAGCGCGAGCATTTGCAGCAGCGGCGGCTGGGCGATCAACACCAGGTTGTGCGAGCGGGGAAAATCCTCGAACAAAAGCCGGAGCTTGCGCAGGCACTCGGCCTGCATGAGGTGGGCGTCGTCGATGATCGGGACGAGCATCTTTCCCGAGCGATGGACCCGAAAGGCCTCCTGGACCAGCAGCCGTTCGCAGCGATGGTCGTGGCCCTCGAATTCGATCTGGAAGGCTTCGCAGAGGATGCGCAGGGTGTTGTGGTAGGTGTGGAGCGTGCGGTTGACGACCGGGGTGATGACCCTCTTCGGATCATAGGCGAGCATGGCCTGCTTTAAGACGCTCTTGCCGGTGCCAGGTTCGCCCAGGACCAGGCACAAACCGCCCTGCTGGGCATGGACCTTCAAGATATCGAAGACCTCCTGCTGGTGGGCAAGCAGCGCGAGCGAGTCCACATCGAAGGGGTTCTTCTGGAGACCAAAATGGGCGCGGATCATGGGATTTGGGAATTGCGATTTACGATTTGCGATTGCGCGCCGGCAGCGGCGCCGTCCTGCGATTTGAGGTTGGAGTCGGCCGGTTCCTGAACCTGGACTTGGAGTTCGCTCTGCGGTTTGCGGTCGTTGGCGACCGGGTCGAGCGGCCGGGCCTCGCCCATGCGTTCGCCCTTGTAATAGACGACAACCCGGCCGGCCGGGCGTCGGCGTTCGAAGCGGATTTGAATCGTGCGGTCGGGCAGGTGGCGCGGGGCCTCGAAGCGAAGCGCCTTGAACGAAAAGGTGTTGTCCGCCCGCACGTGGCGCTCCTCCTCGACATAGAAGAACTCGTCGTTGGCCTCGTTGGGAGGGAGGAACCGCACGCGGCTGCGGTCCAGGGCGAACCGGTCCAACGGGCTCATTCCGAGCACGGAATGGGTCTGGGCGTTGTAGAGCTCCTCGACCCAGGCGATGAACTGACGGTTCAGCGCCTCCAGGGAGGACAAGTCGAGCGAGCGCGACAGGAACTGGTCGCGAACGGTGCGGAAGAAGCGTTCGACTTTCCCCTTGGCGGCGCCGTCGCGCACCGGCGTGTGATGCAGGAGGCAGCCGACGCGGGCGCAGATCTGGACGATTTCCTTGGAGGAGTAGATCGAACCGTTGTCGACATAGAGCGACTGCGGCACGCCTCGTTTATAAAAGGCGGCGCGAATCGCCTCGATCAAGGTGTCGACGTTTTCGGCCACGAAGAACTGGCCGTGGCAGCACACCCGCGAGGCGTCGTCCAGGAACGCGATCAGCCGGGTCTGCACCGGCGAACCTTCGTGCTGAACATGCGGTCCATAGAGGGTGTCCGCCTGCCACATCTCGTTGGCATGGGCTTTGGCGAAGGCCAGCCGGTGCTTGCCCTCGCAGTCGCGGTCGGGCTTGAGCATTTCAAAGTGTTTGACCAGCCGGGAGAACGTGGTTGGCGCCACTTGCGTGCGGGTGAGGACCCCCTGCTCGATGCACAGCCGGTAGAGGGTCGCCCGTTTGGGCGATTGGCCATGAAGTTTGGGCAGGACCGTCTGCACCGCCTCCAGGAGCGTCTCCGCGCTGACCTTGCGGACCGTGCCCTTGTCGCAGCGCGGGGAGATTTCCAGGGCGGTCAAGCCATGCTTTTGATAGCGCGAGTACCAGGTCTGGATCGTACGCCAGGTGAACTGCCGGACGTGACCGTCCTCGTCGGTGAACGTCATCTGCGCCACGGCCTTGATCCGGGCCTGGATCGAGTTGCCCTCGGCCATGTCGATGGCGCCAAGCACACGCATTTTCAGGTAGGAAGTCGGATTTTTCATCGCCGGGCACACTGGAGACCAGCGGCGGCAAAGGCGGATTGGAATGTGGCGTTGTCGCCCACCTGGGAAAATCCACCGGCCGGCGTTTGGGGCGGCAATTCGGTCGAAGAGCGGTGCCCGGCGGCGACCTTCAGCCCAACAACGGACGCTGGAAATGCAGTTGAAACGCCGTGACCGGGTCAGACTCCCGAGGAAAAATCTGCTGGCAGTGCTCCACGGTTTGCAGGAGCGGATCGGATTGCCCGCTGACGGGGGCTGCTTGCTCCCCATGCAGGCACGCCCGCACCCGATCGAGCTGGCGGCGCAATCGCTGCCGCAGCCGATAGAACGTCTCCACGGCGAAGAGCGTATGCAGCGATTCGGCGGCCGCTTTCAGTGCGGCGCCGGCCAGAAGACCGCACAGCAGTCGCGCCAGGATGGGCGCCCGGACACTGTGCCGCGGCAGCACCTCGGCGAAATAGAGGGCCACCGTGCGCCCGCAGCCGCCGCGTTGACCGCGGTCGGAGCAGAAGGCGCGTTGGCCTCGCGTGCGCTGCGCGTCTGCCTGGTCGGGATCGTTGCCCAGAATCCGGCTGTGGCGGTTCAGCGTGCCGCTTCTGCCGCAGTGGGGGCAGCACTGCTGCTTGAGCGAAAAAGCTCTCTTTGCAACGCCGGGTCATCGCGCACGAAACGAATGCAGGAAAGGGGCATGCCGCGATTGATGCCCGAACGCCCGCCCGCCAGCCGAGCCTTTTCTGAACGGCGCTCCCGACGGCGGGACTCGGTTCCGGTGGGGCGGATCAATGGAGGAGGAGACGGCACTGACGGCGCGAACGGCACTCTGACCACGCTCCAACCGCAATGTCGTTCGGGACTACGACGTCACCTCGGCACAAACACGGCCCTTCCTACGACGGCAGTGCGGTTGGCAACAGTTGCTGCTGCGGCTGGAGGAACTGGAGAAACTCCTGGCGCCGGCCCCAACGCCGCGCCCGGTGGTCGCACACGAGCGCGCCCGGCCCGAACCCCGCCCGGTCCCCGAGCAGCTCTTTGCCAAACTGCCGGTCAAGGAGACCATCGAGATCATCCCCGAAGCGGTGCTGAAGGACCCGGAGCTTTACGAAAAAGTCGGCGAGGAACGCACCTTCGAGGTGGATGTGACGCCCCCGAAACTGTTCAAGCGCGAGATCGTCCGGCCGAAGTTTCGGCACCGCCTGGACCGCGCCCGGCCGCTGACCTTGGCCCCGGCCCCGCCGCGGCCCGCCCCGGGCGGGTACGCTTCGGCGGGACTGATCGCGTGGATCCTGCTGGCCAAATACGTCGACCATCAGCCGCTCTACCGGCAGGAGAAGCAATCGGCGCGTTGGGGCGCCCCGATCAGCCGCCAGACGATGTGCGAATGGGTCGCCCTGGGCGCGATCTGGTTGGAGAGCATTTACCGACAGATGCAGAAGGACCTGCTGGCGGGAGGCTACCTGCAGGTCGACGAAACCCCGGTGCGTTGCCAGGATCCCGATGTGCCCGGCAAGACTGTGCAGGGCTGGCTGTGGGTCATCAGCCGCCCCGGTGGCGACGTGGTCTTCGAGTGGCGCATGAGCCGTCGGCACGATGAAGTGTCGACGTTGCTGGCCGGCTTCCAAGGGTTGCTGCAATCGGATGGCTATGAGGCCTATGCCCGCTTTGTCGCCGCGCGCGAAGGTCTCGTGCATCTGGGCTGCTGGTCCCATGCGCGCCGGCACTTCCACGAAGCGCTCGCCGAGGCCCCGATCCGCGCCGGCTTCATCCTGCGCCTGATCGGACACCTGTACGGCATGGAGAAACAGTGGGACGAGGAGGGCGTCGTTGAGCCGGCGCAGCGAGCCCACCTGCGCCGGCGCGACTTCGCGACGACGCTCAGCCTGCTCAAGCGCACGGCCACGCACCTGGCGAGCCAGGTGCTGCCCCGCTCGCTGCTGGGTCAGGCCTGCGCCTACTTGCTGCGGCACTGGGACGTGCTGGCCGCGCACTGCGATCACGGGCAAAGCCGCCTCGACACGAACTTGGTCGAGAACGCCATCCGGCCCTCGGCGCTGGGCAAGAAGAACTGGCTGTTCATCGGCCGCCCCGAGGCGGGGCAGCGCTCGGCCATCATCTACTCGATCGTCGGCTCCTGCCAGCGCCACGGCCTGGACCCCTTCGCTTACCTCAAAGACGTGCTCAGCCGCTTGCCGGCGATGACCAACCAAGACGATCTCGCCGCCCTCACCCCAGCTCGCTGGAAGCCGGTGTCGTAATCGGTCGGAAGCACCTGTCGGAATGGTAACCATTGCGATGTCGCAATAGTCATCATTCCGACACCGCGTTACTCACAATCAAGTCCGACCGGAGGGCACCCGGCCAGACGGATACACACGAGTCATGCGACAGGGTAATCTGTCGCCATGGCGAGTATTACGACGGAACTGGTCGAGACCGGAGCAAAACGAGACGGACGTGGGCGGCGGATCGCGACGCCCGCGGAACGGGTGGCGCTGATCGCGCAGTACCGCGACAGTGGCCTGACGCAGCGGGCGTTCGCGGAGCGGGAAGGAATCAAGTTCAGCACGTTCACGTCTTGGGTTCAGGGCCGGCGGTTTGTCGGCAAGCGAGGTCGCCAGGTGCGCTTTGCGGAGGTGCCGATGATGGCGCCGCCGGCGCTGGTCGGCCTGGCGGTGCAACTGCCCGACGGCATCGCCCTCCGCTCGCCACAGCCCAAACCCGATGCCTATCCGGCCGTTTCACCCACAGATTCTGCTATAGAGCCATTATTCCAAACTTCGGCAGTTCCTCTCCAACGTCTCCAAGGCAGATCGCGATGCCGTTGTCCTGCGGGTCGCCAAGTGAGGCCATGATGGGTCTGTCGCGACGCAAGTCCGACAGACTCCTGGCTCATGGTACATAATAACCATTGGAAAACGCGCAAACCGTCCCCGCGTTCACCGTGACCGATCCAGTGCTCGTCACAAGAGTTGAGTTCTGAGCCAATTGTCCAAGCGCAACATATCCGCCCCCATCCGGACCAGGCGTGAATACAACAACAGGATCATTTATGGAAACCCCAACGCTTCCGTCGGAATTCGCGAGAATCTCATACAATCCCTCCAGATATTCCACAGTTGGCTGCAAGCTTGCGCCCCAGGTTCCAAGACCGGCATCAGGGGCCAAGAAATCGAGATAGAAAAGGGTGTTCTGCCACACAGCTATCATACTCAGGCAATTCGCAACGGATTTTAGAGTCTGGTTCGCATTGGGATTATTCTGCGGAAGAGCCAAGACTTGGCTGCCAGAGACTCCCACGATCTGGACGTTTCCCGACCCATAACTAAACGTATCAACGGAATCGGAGAGTTCACCACTGACAAGATACCCATTCGCAAAAGTCACATGAGAAGTCGGGACTATATTGACCCGGCCGCGACTTCCGTAATTGAAAGCAACGGAACTGCCGGACGTATAATTAAGATAGCCATTGAAGACATAGCCTCCCAAGAATTTGATATGGGATTGAGCGCCAAAATATGCTGAACTACCGGGTCCGTATGGGAGGTAAACGGACGCACCTGAGTTGGCCATGAAGCCTTCGGATACATAACCTCCGGAGAACTTGATGTGGGATTGCGCGCCGAAGAGCGTCCCACCGTTTGGTCCATAGGGCAGGTAAACGGAAGTGCCGGAATTGGCCATATAGCCTTCTGCCACGTAACCTCCGGAGAACTTGATATGGGATTGCGCGCCAAAATTTGTCCAACTGTTGGGCCCATAGGGCAGGTAGATGGAAACGCCTGAATTATCCATATTGAGCGTGATCTCGATAATCGAGGGACTGTTTTTCGAGATAACTGATGGGAGCGGAGTCATGACTCCGGGTTTTTCACGATAGTTGATGGGTGATCACGCTATTTGATGGGCGAGGCTCAGAACAGGGTGAGCTGATTGGCATCGCTGTCCGCGGGGCTGGCGGGACGCCCTGCGAGGAGACGGTGGGTGGAGACGAGCAGGTCGAGCTGGCGGGCGTGGCGTTGGACCCGCTCGGCGAAACGGGCGGAGGCGAGGAGTTGATCGAGGGCGTTGCGGACGTGTTTCAACTCGCCGTAGAGGTCGTCGCCGTAGCGATCGAACCAGTCCTGGAGGCACTTGAGCAGGTAGGCCGGGAAGTACGCGCCGTAGAGCGCGGGGTTGCCGTGCGCGGCGATGGCCTGCAGGCGCTCCTCGATGAGCGTGTGGTAACGCGAGGGGGAACAGGTCAAACCGCGCTCGTCCAGCCAGGTGGCGGGCCAGGTGAGAGCGTGCAGCAGCCGTGGACGATCCCGCCGATAGTCGGCGGGGCGCAGGACGTAGAAGCGCAGGCGGATGGCGAGGAGGAGTTCTTCGGTGGCGGCGACCAGCGTGTCGTCGCCGTTCAGGGCGGCGGGGTTCATGAGCGCAGGCGGCGCGGGGCCGGCTTGGGCTCGGGGCTGAAGAGCTGGAGGTAGAGTTTGTCGTCGAGCGTATCGAGATTCTGGCTGCAGGCGGTGACGAGCAGGTCGTTGGCCATGTTCATCAGCAGGCGCAAATTTCCCGCCGCGTGCTCGCAGAGGGTTTGCTGCAAGCCCGCGGTCAGCAGCCGGGTGTTGCCGGCGGCTTCGAGCAGATGCTCCAGGCACTTGAGCAGGTCGGCCGCCGCCAGCGACTCGGTGCGCAGCCGTGTCCGGATGCGACCGGCCAGGGGAACCAGCTCCGGGGATTCCAGCTGGGCGCAGAGGCGGTCGTCACCGGCGAGCACCACGGTGAGGATGGAGCGGGAATCCAGCTCTGCGCTGGCGAGCAGCCGCAGTTCGGACAGGACGGTGGCGTGCATTTCCTGGGCTTCATCGACGAGCAGGACGGGCCGCACCAGCGCGGTGTCGATGTGCTGGAGCCAGCGTTCCCGCAGCGCCTTGGCGCTGGCCCAGCGGTTGTGCGGGCGAAGCGGCACGCCGAAGAGGTCGCCGAGTTCCCGGTAAAAGTCGGCCAGGGCGGCCTGCGGGCGGCTCAAGATCCCGACGGTGACCTCGCGCTGGTTCGCCAGACGCGCTTGCAGCAGGCGCAGGGTGGCGCTTTTGCCCGAACCGGAAACGCCGCTGATCAAGGCGAAGCCGCCTTCTCCCAGCTGCTGTTCCAGTCGCCAGCAAAACTGCCCGATGGCAGGCGAGTTCCACAGGGCCTCCACTGGAATCTGGGCGGAGAACGGATTGAACTTCAGGCCGTAGGGCGTGAGCAGCTTGCGGTTCATGACGACACCTCCCGCTCCGCCTTGGGCAGATACGCCGGCGGCAGGCCCGTGGCGGCGTACTGCGCGATGAGTTGCTCCAAGAGCGGCGCCATCCCCGTCGGCGGGAGCGGCGCGGCATCCACCGGCCCGACCAGGGTGGCCCGTCGGCCGTCGGCATTGCGGTGCTTGTCCAGAGGAAACAGGCGGCACAGGAGCACGCCGGTTTTCGGATCGACCAGATGCACCTGACTCAGATCCCAGGAAGCGACCCGCAGATGCAGTCTTTCCAAGTGCCCGTAGCGCGAGGGCACCTCGAAGCGGACGCCGGCCACGCTCAGCGTGCCGTCGGAGCGGCGCTGGGTGCGGACCAGTTCCGCCGTAAAGCCGAGGGCCACCGCCGCTGCCTCCGGGGCCGGGCGACCGACATCCGGGGTCTGCTGGTACGCCGCCAGGGGGCTCTGGCCCAGTTCCGAGTGTTCCTTGCGGTTGTATTCCATCTCGACCCACGCCTGGGTCGCGTCGTTGAGCTGGCGCAACGACAGGTCGGCCACGCCCTCGAGCATCGGCAGGAGCCGGCCCTCGATCTGACCCCAGAAGTGTTCCTGCTTCCCGTTTTGGTAAGGCGAGTACGGCAGGGTCGTCTCGTGGAGGATGCCCAGCCGCGCCAGCCCCTGGGTGGTCTCGGCGGCCAGCATGGCGCTGCCGTTGTCGCTCATGAGGGCCCGGGGCAGCGCCCGCTTCAGGAGCGCCTGCGACAGACCGTGGCAAAGTTCCTCGGCCCCTTCGCTCAGGTACCATTGCAGGTGGCAGCACAAGCGCGAACGGTCGTCGAGGATCCCGAGCAGGAGCGGATATCCCCATTGGCCGTCGGCCAAGAGCACGCGCGCTTTGCCGTGGTGGAAGTCGAGGTGCCACAGGGCGTTGACCTGTTCGCTTTGGTAGCTGCGGATCTCACGCGCCGCGAAGCGCTCCTCGGCCGCCTGTGCGCCGGCACTGTTGGGCGGTCCCCGGCGCGGTCGCGGGAACAAGCCGTGGGCCTTCAGGAATCGCCGCACGCAGGCGTAGCCCGGGCACGGCCCCAACGCCGGATCCTTCGTCACCACCGCCGCCAGATTGTCGGCGTGCAGTTGGTAGCTCCACTGCGGATGGGCGCGAGACTGGGCGACGAGTTTCTCGCCCAGGGCGGCGGGCATCGCGGGGAAGGCGCCGGCGTCCCGCCGAACCTGGCGGCGCAAGACGCCCACCGGATCCTGCTTGGCCCCGAGCGCGCGGTAATACCATCGCTCGATGGTCGACACTCCGAAGTGAACCCATTCCCCGTTGCTCGGATGCCGCCATGCCTGGTCGGCCAGGGCACGCAAGCGGTCGTGCAGTTGCCCTCTGCCCGGCGGCGAGGCCAACAACGGGCCCACCACGCTGAAACGCAAGTGCGTCCAGCGGGCGGGGGAGGCAATCGGAGTGCAGGCGACAGGAGGGTTCGGGTCCATGCCGACAGCGGTTTACCCGGTCGGTTTTCCGACGCCACCGGCATACTCTGCGGGCGGCCGCTCGACCCTCAGTTTCCCGGCGCCGCGCGGATCGTCCACGGCCGCAGGAAGCGCAGCAGATCCAGGAGTGGTTTTTGCCCTTCCTGGCCAAAGCTCCGCCACAACGACCACGGCAGAGTCGCCGCATCGGGTGGCGGCAGGAAAAGTCCCCGGGCCGTCTGCCACGGCCGGCCCCGGGCAAAATCTTGCAGCCACCAGTCCCGCCACCGTTCCAGCGTGCGCCGATCCACCCCCAGGTGTTCCTGAAGCACCGCCACGCGTTCCGCCGACAAGCCGTGCCGCAGCGCGCTCAGCAGTACGACGATAAATCCGGCGTAGATCCGGCGGCCCAGGAAACGCACCGAACCGGGCGTCACTCGCCGCCGACAGCCTTGCTCCGCGCAGCAGAAGCTGTCCCGTCGGGCCTCGACGTTCACACCGCGCACCTTGCGCGGATACCCGCCTGCAGCGCTCGCCATGGCTTCTCTGGAGTTGCATCGATGCGTCGGAACTGCCCTGGAAGTAGGCCCGAATGAATATCCATTGTTTAGTGAAAGCTCAATAAGACTAGGCCGTTGACGAGAATTGCCGGGCCGGGCCGGTGTTGGCCCCACCACGCCACTGTCAAAAACCCACGGTAAAGAGCAGATCCGCGGGAGGCCATCACCTGACTGCTCGTCCGCTTTCCTGGCCCAAAGGACGGTCACGGCGGGGTTCTAGCAAATCGACAACTGCCCACCACTCCCCGTTCAGCTTCGCCCCAGAATAAAGTGCCAGCTTCATCCTCAGCCTGGGTTCATCTGCCAGGAAGTCGATTCCACCCAGTAAACGTGTCACCCTACACTCACACGACTTACAGCGCACATTAGCGCATGATAGACTGGAGAAAACACACCTGCTGTAAGTTGCACCGGTCTAGCATGATCGCATGGTGCACGGGACGGCGACGTATCAACCCCGGTGTTTCAACTATATCCAAAATATGACGATGGCAACAATGCCGCCTTAGAGAATAGCCTGAATTAACTGACTGGAAGTTATTAGATAACTCATCCTCAGGCAATAGTTCAAATTTGCTTCGATGGCCAAAGAAAACATTGTCGCCACATGCGCTTTCTTGTAGAGTGGGCAGTTAATCCATACAACCTATGTCAACACGATACAAATTGCCAGTTGCTCTAAATGGGTCAAAGAAACGGACTGGAACTCGTCCAGTCATCAAAGCAAAGGCCAGAAGCTTAAAGGCCCCAAAGACCAAAAATGTCACCGTGAATCCGCCGATTTATGATCCGATGATGGTGGCTATCGAAGAAGTGTCGCATGCCGTCGTAGCCCGGCGCTGGTGCGACTGCGTCCTTGTATTTCTTCACCCCAACCCAGGAGACGAAGGTGAGTATTGTGGAGGAGATACGGCCTGCTGTGGTCTGACATCAAAAACGGGCTCTTCAGCAATGGGATGGGCCGGCCCCATGGGTTCACTGCTAAACAGGGCGCCGTACCTTGAATTCAGCATCGTCTATGATCTCTTTTGCTCTCACCCAGACGACATCAATAGGATTGACCGTGAGAATATCGATTGTGTGGCGCCCAAAAGTCAGGCACGGACTGCAAAACTGGCGTTTACTATGCTGCGAAAAAGCTGGGACGAAGTTATCTGTGTCGCCACATACCTGGCTCGTCAACGTGAACAGGAAAGTAGCACGTGGGCCGTCTGGGTAAAAGGGATCGGCTGGCGCGATTCAACAGGCAGTCCTATTCGGCCATATTACTTCGGGCCTGAACCCTCGCCTCTCTTCGCTGACAGCGGCCAGTTCATGCATTCGGTGTTGGACAGTTATCCGACGGATCGTTGACGACGGCCTGCCCCGCCAGCCGCTTCGATGAGCCACATAGGCATCACCTCTTACGGCAAAATGCCCACATGCCGATCCTTGAAGCGGAATGGTGTTTCCGCAGCTGCCCACAGCGACAGGCGCATCAGCTGTAAGAGGCAGATAGTCCTCAGACAGCCGGTGAACACCGGGTCCGGTACTCGGGAAACACGGTTTTGGCCGTAAACGACCGGTCAGTTGTTTACGGCTAAAAACGACCTGCTATCCCTACGGCTAGCGTCTTTCTTTGACAATCGTTAGGTTAGAGCTATCCTGTGGGCTATCATGCAAGCAGTCAGTTACTGCCGTGTGTCAACGGTCGGTCAGAGTCAGGATGGAGTTTCACTCGCGATGCAGAAAGACCGGATTGATGCCTGGTGCCGCGGGAACGGGTACGACTTGGCCGATGTCTTTGTGGAAACGATGAGCGCCGGGCGCATGGACAACCGGCCTGAGCTGAACAAGGCGGTCAGCCTGGCGTGCAAGCTCCGGGGAATTCTTGTCGTGTACAGCCTATCCAGGTTCTCGCGTTCAGTTCGCGACACCCTGGAAATGAGTGAACGACTCGA